>NZ_LMEK01000029.1:0-155909 GCF_001426595.1 Variovorax sp. Root434 | reverse complement strand
CCCACAACTTTCACTGCAAGCCGCTGAAGCCGTTTCAGCGAAGCCTTCGATTATGCACCGGTTTTTTAACACCAGTCAAACTTTTTGAAGACTTTCTTTGCTGACTCGCAAGCAGGGCTCCGGGGAGAACTGCTTGCTTTGAACACCCGAAGGCGTTGTCAGCGCAGCCTTCGATTATGCATCGTTTTCGTCCGCATCGTCAACTTCCGAGGACTTTTTTCGCCCAGCCTCCAAAGAAGCCACTGGAAGTCATCGAGGGCCTCCTCCTCTTCACTCTTCAGGTGAACGAGCCCACCTCTTTCCATACAGACAAGAAAAAAGCCGCTCAAGAGCGGCTTTCACATTCGGCGGGCTACTGCTTAGTTGCTTAGTAATAGCGCGAGCTGTTCATGCGGCGCATCGCTTCATACAGCGTGGGCATGCGCACTTGCTGCGAGCGGGCGCTCGTGCGGGCCAGTGCGTCGATCTTGGCAGCTTCGGCGGCAGGCACTGTGCCTTCCGATTGCTGACGCCACATCGCAGCCTGCAGCTCTTGCATGATGCGCGGATCGTTCTGGGCGGTTTCCAAGAAGCGGGCGTCGGCACGGGCAGAAGCGCGGCGCTCGGCGGCAGCGCGCCAGGCACCGGCGATGCTGCTTTGGCGCACCGAGCCTGCGAACAGCGCGAACAAGGCGATGGCGGTGATGCAGAACACGGTCCAGGCAGCAAGCAAGCCGCCTTCGTTCCAATTGGAAACGAGGGAGTCGGTCACCACCAGTACCGCCGCCGCGATGGCGACGATCAGCAGCGCGACGAGCGGGCGGGCGCCGTTGGCGCCGGCGCGGGCGGCCTGGATCTGGCCGAACAGGACTTCGGCGCGACGCACGCCGGGGTGGACAGTAGGTTGGTCAACGTGAACGAAGCTGGTCATGATGCATCCCTCCTGGGACAGTGGTAATCAGTGGTGGCGAACAAGGCCGATGCAGTGATATTAGGGCTTACCCTAGTGCGTATCAACTTTATCTTTCTGATGTTTATCATTCACGAGATTGATGGACGTCAACTTTCGCACGCTCGACCTCAACCTGCTTCGCGTCTTCGACGAAGTGATGGCGGAGCGCAACCTCACGCGCGCCGCCCGCAACCTCTCGATCACGCAACCGGCGGTGAGCAACGCGCTGAGGCGCCTGCGCGAAGTGCTGGGAGACGAGCTGGTGCGCCGCTCCGGCGCCGGCGTCGAACCCACGCCGCGCGCGCTGGCCCTGTGGCCGACGGTGCGCGACGCTCTGCGCCAGCTGCAGCACACCCTGGCTCCCGGCGAGTTCGATGCGGGGGTTGCCGACACCACCTTCCTATTAGCGATGGCCGATGCCACCGCGGCCGAACTGATCCCCGGACTGGTACAGATCGCCGAAAAGGAGGCACCCGCCATCTCGCTGCGCGTGCTCCCGCTGACCACGCGCGACCCGCGCCGCATGCTGGAACAAGAAGAGGTCGATATGGCCGTCGGCTACTTTCCGGCGGTGATCGCGAGCCTGGCGGCGCGCGGGCAATCGGGCGTGGGGGTCGCGTTCGAAACCCAGCGGCTCTACCTGGGCCAGTATGTATGCGTGATGCGGCGCGGGCACCCCCTGGCCAACGCGCCCCTTACGCTCGACGACTATTGCGCGGCGCGGCACCTGCTGGTGAGTTTTTCGGGGCGGCCATACGGCTTCATCGACCAGACGCTGGGCGCCCTGGGCCGCGAGCGGCGCATCGTGGTGACGGTGAACCAGTTCTTCACGGCGGGACGGGTGGTTGCCAACTCAGACCTGCTGACAGTGCTGCCGCGTCACTTCGTGACCGTGACCGGCATCGACGACCAGTTGGTGCTACGCGACCTGCCCTTCGACCAGCCGCCGGTGCATGTGGATGCCATCTGGCACCGGCGCGCCCAGCACGGGCATGCGCACGAATGGCTGCGAACGGCGTTGTTGCGCTCGGCAGCCGCGGCTTTCGCCGGGTCGGTCCTCGGGCAGAAGGTGCCCGGCTGACCGGAGGGATCAGCGAACGACGCTGAGCCAGGCCGAGGCGGCGGCGCGCAGTTCCTGCGCGTGATGGGCTCCACGACCGGCGCGCATGTCGGCGCTTTCCATCAGCGCGGCGGCATGGCTGGCCGGGGCGTTGGCAGCGGAGGAACGAAAGAAACGGGCCACTTGGGCAATGAGGCTGAACATGACGGTGCGCGGCTCGTGGCGGCGCTGGAGTGGTTGATGGTTCAAGAATAAGGGTTATCCCTAGTAATTCAAGCCAAGCCTTATGCGTTTCATGCATGGGGCAATTCACCTAGACTGCCCCGACGATGAAGCTTCAACTGCTCTCCGACCTGCACCTGGAGTCCCATCCCCGCTTCCATGCCGAGCCCGTGCCGGGTGCCGACATGCTGATCCTTGCTGGCGACATCGGCTCCTACCAGCAGGGCTCCCGCCTGACCGATGGCGACTTCGGCCTGGGCCGCTTTTCGCCCCGCAACGGCTGGCCGGTGCCGGTGGTCTATGTGCCAGGCAACCACGAATACGACAACCTCGATTTCGACGAGACCCACGGCCGCCTGCGCGCACTCTGCGAGGAGCTCGACATCCTCTGGCTCGAGCGCGAAACCCGTGTCATCGACGGCATCCGCTTCGTCGGCACCACACTGTGGGCCGACTTCGACGCGCTGGCCGAACCCACCGACAGCCTGGCCGAGGCGCTCAAGAAACGCGGCAAGGCAATGCGCGCGGCCGATTTCTACCTTGAAAAAGCGGCCACCATGCGTAACGGCGAACTCTTCCTCGCCCCGCAGCTGCGCGACCAGGCGCTGGCCTGCCAGGCCTGGCTCACCGAGGCGCTGGCCGAGCCTTTCGACGGCACCACGGTGGCCATCACCCACTTCGCACCCAGTCTCGAGAGCGGCGACCCGCGCTACGGCCTGACGCCCGGCACGGCCGGTTTCTGCAATGCGCTCGACGAACTGCTGCCCCACGCCAAGCTGTGGCTGCACGGTCATCTGCATTGCCCTTCCGACTATGTAAAGAATGGTTGCCGTGTGGTAGCCAATCCGCTGGGCTACGCGCGAAATGGCGAGCAGGAGGGCTTCAAGCCCAACCTGCTGATCGAGGTGCGCTGAAAGAACGGCGTCACGCGCCGTAACACGGTAACGGCCGGCAACGTACGCGCCACTGCCGCTGTGTAGACTGATTCGAGCCCATCTCACCGATGGAGGAGAGCGCCATGACGCAACAGCAAGAACAACGACGCACTTTCCTGAAACAGACCGCGGGCGCCGCCGCTGCCACCGGCTTGCTGGGTGTCTGGCCACGGGCTTTCGCCCAGGGTCCGGGCGAAGGCGCGGGCAAGGCCATGGGCCAGCTGTCGATGGCCGAGATGTCGCGCCGCCTCGCCGCCGGCTCCCTCAGCAGCAGTCAACTGGTGGAGGAAGCGCTGGCCGCCATCCAGAACCCGGCCGGCGAAGGGGCTCGAACCTTCATACGCGTGCACGCCGACTCGGCCCGCGCCGCCGCGGCGCAGCTCGACACCGAACGCAAGAGCGGCCGCGCGGCCGCTTCGCCGATCGCCGGCATCCCGATCTCGCTCAAGGACTTGTTCGACGAAGCCGGCATCACCACGCTCGGCGGCTCGACAGTGCTGGCCGGCCAGCCGCCGGCGGCGCGCGATGCCCTCGTGGTCGAGCGGCTGCGGCGCGCCGGCGCGATCATCATCGGGCGCACCAATACAGTCGAGTTCGCCTACACCGGCCTCGGCATCAACCCGAACTACGGCACACCGAAGAACGTCTACGACCGCGCGACCGGCCGCATTCCGGGCGGCTCGACTTCGGGCGGCGCGATCTCGGTGGCCGACGGCATGGCAGCCGGCGCCATCGGCACCGACACGGGCGGCTCGCTGCGCATTCCAGCCGCCCTCAACGGGCTGGTGGGCTTCAAGCCGACGCAGCGGCGCATTCCGCTGGACGGCGTGATGCCGTTGTCGACCTCCTTCGACTCGGCCGGGCCGATGGCCTGGACGGTGGAAGACTGCGCCCTGCTCGACTCCGTGCTGGCCGCCGAACTGCCGCGCCCGCTGCGCGTGCTGCCGCTGCGCGGCCTGCGTTTCGCGGTGCCCAAGACTTTTTTCCAGGACGACCTGTCGCCGCCCGTGGCCGCGGCCTTCGCATCGGCGCTGGCCAAGCTCTCGGCCGCCGGCGCCACGGTCACCGAACTGCCCATGGCCGAGTTCGCGAAGGCGCCGACCATCAACCCGCGCGGCATGATCACCGCCGCCGAGGCCTTCGCCTGGCACCGCGACTTCATCAAGAGCGCCGCCGCCAAGTACGACCCGCGCGTGCTCGCCCGCATCAAGACCGGCGAAACCATCACCGCGCCCGACTACCTGCAGTTGCAGGCGCTGCGCCGCCAGTTCATCCGCTCGATCAACACGGCCGCCGCGGGCTACGACGCCATGCTGATGCCCACCACGCCCGACATCGCACCGCCGATCGCCGAGGTGCTGAAGGACGACGACACCTACTACCGCATCAATGCCCGCATGCTGCGCAACCCCTCCGTGGTGAACCTGTTCGACGGCTGCGCGCTCTCGGTGCCCTGCCACGACGTCGGCACGGCGCCGGTCGGGCTGATGGTGGCCGGCATCGGCAACACCGACCACCGGCTGCTCGCGGTCGGCGCGGCGGTGGAAGCCGTGGTGACGCCGCGGCGCGCGCTCAGCAGCTGATACGGCACCCGCCTGCACGGCGGATGCCGACGGATCGACGAAACAGCCCTTGCTCGTTCAAGCGCCGCCGCGGCCCTTGGACACCAGGCGAATGCCGGGCATCAGTTCGGCCGCCAGCTCCGGCCGCTCCAGCGCGTAGTCGAGGTTCATGCGCGCGATCTCGACGTGCTCTTCGCCCAGCGCCTGCGCCCGCGAGCCCTGGCCGCGCTCGATGGCCTGCACCATCGCGTGGTGCGTGCGGTGCGCCTGGCGCATCCACTGCTGGCCCTCTTCCATGGACGACTGCATCGGCAGCATCGCGCTCGGCGCGGCAAAAGGCTGGCCGCCCAGCATGTCCATCACGCGCTTGAGCGCGAGGTTGCCGCATCCGTCGACGATCAGCTTGTGGAAGCGGTCGTTCATCTCGACGTAGGCCGCGTAGTCGTCGATCTCCATGCTGGGCTTGTTCACCGCGCGGTCGCCGACTTCCAGGCAATCCTTCAGGTCGCGCAGCAGCTGGCGCGGCGCACCGTCCTCGGCCAGCAGGCGCGCCGCGAAGCCTTCGATCACGCCGCGCACGCGAATGGCGTCGGCCACTTCCTGCGAGGTGAAGCGCCGCATCTGGTAGCCGCCCGAAGGCGACTGCTCGATCAGCCCTTCGTGCTCCAGGCTGGCCAGCGCGAGGCGCACCGGGGTGCGCGAAGCTTCGAGTTTCTCGGCCAGCGGGATCTCGGCCAGCCGCTCTCCGGGCACGAATTCGCCCTTGAGAATCATGTCGCGCAGCTGCACGAGCACGCGGGATTGTTGGGAGTCCATCGGCGGATTCTAGGAGACGCGCCCGCTATTGCACGCAGCGTATTTACCTTGGCTCGGATGTTGCATGCATTCACAAGAAGCAAGTGTCAAAAACCAAAGATACGCTCAGCGTTTACCCTGATTTTTGCCATCTCAAGCCCCGAATAAGGACTGAATCGCGGATGAAAGTTTGACCTGGAGCGAGAATCACCAAGACAATGCATACAGTTGCATGCAATGCCTGCAGACCTCTTTCCACAGAACCCACGATGGAGCCCGCACGATGATCAGCGCCGAGCAGAACGATTTCATCACCCGCGTCGGACCCGGCGCGCCCGCCGGCCAGCTGCTGCGCCGCTACTGGCAGCCGGTGGCCCTGGCCGACGAGCTGGCGGGCCCGCGCCCGGTCAAGCCGGTGAAGCTCATGGGGCAGGACTTCGTCCTGTTCCGTGACGAGAGCGGCCAGCTCGGCATGCTCGACCGCGACTGCCCGCACCGCGGCGCCGACCTTGCCTTCGGCCGCCTCGAGAACGGCGGCCTGCGCTGCGCCTTCCACGGCTGGCTGTTCGACGCCAAGGGCAACTGCCTCGAGACCCCCGCCGAGCCCGCCACCAGCAAGCTGTGCAGCCGCATCAAGCAGTCGGCCTACCCGGTGGTCGAGAAGGCCGGCGTGGTCTTCGCATACATCGGCCAGGGCGAGCCCCCGGCCCTCCCCGACTTCGACTGCTTCGTCGCGCCCGACAGCCACACCTTCGCTTTCAAGGGCCTGTTCGAGTGCAACTGGCTGCAGGCGCTCGAAGTGGGCATCGACCCCGCGCACGCCTCGTACCTGCACCGCTTCTTCGAGGACGAGGACACGTCGGAAAGCTACGGCAAGCAGTTCCGCGGCGCCTCGGCCGACTCCGACATGCCCATCACCAAGGTGCTGCGCGAGTACGACCGGCCCGACATCAGCGTCGAGCCCACCGACTACGGTTTGCGCCTCAAGGCGCTGCGCAAGCTGACCGAAGACACCACCCACGTGCGCGTGACCAACGTGGTGTTCCCGCAGGCCTTCGTGATCCCGATGAGCGCCGAGATGACCATCTCGCAATGGCACGTGCCCGTGGACGACACGCACTGCTACTGGTACGCCATCTTCACGAGCTTCACCGGCCCGGTCGACAAGCAGCAGATGCGCGACCAGCGCCTGAAGCTCTACGAGCTGCCCGACTACACCTCGCGCAAGAACAAGCGCAACAACTACGGCTTCAGCATCGAAGAGCAGCTGACCGAAACCTACACCGGCATGGGCGACGACATCAACGTGCACGACCAGTGGGCGGTGGAGTCGCAGGGCGCCATCCAGGACCGCACGCGCGAGCACCTGGGCAGCACCGACAAGGGCATCATTGCCTACCGCCGTGTGCTGGTGAAGGCCATCGAGGCCACGCTCGCCGGCGAGACCGCGCCGATGCTCATCGACGCCGCACAGGCCAGCGCGATGACCGGGCCGCCTTCCATCGACGGCATCGGCCGCAACGTCGGCGACGAAGCCGCCACCGAGGCCTACTGGCAGGAGGCCGACCGCGCGCGCCGCCTGAAGTCCGACTGGGCCTCTGCACGGCTCGCTGCCTGAGCACGCGCCATGACCAGCCACACATTCGTCGACCGCTTCGGTCTCTGGTCCGACGACCAGCACGCGCAGGCCAGGGAACTGGTGCGCCGCATCGACAGCGGCGAGGTGGACCTCGTCCGCTTCGCCTGGCCCGACCAGCACGGCATCCTGCGCGGCAAGACGCTGGTGGCCACCGAGGCCCGCTCGGCCCTGTGGGAAGGCGTGAACCTCACCTCCACGCTGCTGGCCAAGGACACCTCGCATAAGACCGTGTTCCCGGTGTTCACCCAGGGCGGCGGCTTCGCCATCGAAGGCCTGCAGGGCGGCGCCGACTTCACCATCGTGGCCGACCCCGCCACCTTCAAGATCCTGCCGTGGTCGCCGCGCACCGGCTGGGTGATGTGCGACGCCTACATGGCCGACGGCATGCCCTGCCCCTTCGCGACGCGGCAGATCCTGCAGCGCGCAGTGCGCCAGCTCGACACGCTGGGGCTCGATTTCATCGCCGGCCTCGAAGTCGAGTTCCACGTCTTCAAGCTGGACGACGCGCGCATGGGCCTGGCCGATTCGGGCCAGCCCGGCGAGCCGCCGCGCGTCTCGCTGCTGTCGCACGGCCACCAGTACCTGACCGAGCTGCGCTACGACCGCGTCGACACGCTGATGGAGCTGCTGCGCTCGAACCTCATCGCGCTCGGCCTGCCGCTGCGTTCGCTCGAGATCGAGTTCGGCCCGAGCCAGTTCGAGCTGACCTTCGGCCCCACCGCCGGCGTGATGCCCGCCGACACCATGGTGCTGCTGCGCAGCGCCATCAAGCAGATCTGCCAGCGCGCCGGCCTGCATGCCACCTTCATGTGCCGCCCGAAGATCCCGAACGTGATGTCCAGCGGCTGGCACCTGCACCAGTCGCTGCGCCGCAAGAGCGACGGCGTGAACGCGTTCATGCCGCAGGCCGAGGGCCAGACCCTGAGCGAGATCGGCATGCACTACCTCGGCGGCCTGAAGGCGCACGCCTGCGGCGCGGCCGCGCTGGCGAGCCCCACCATCAACGGCTACCGGCGCTACCGCCCCTTCTCGCTCGCGCCCGACCGCGCGATCTGGGCGCGCGACAACCGCGGTGCGATGCTGCGCGTACTCGGCGGCGTGGGGCAGAACGCCTCGCGCATCGAGAACCGCGTGGGCGAGCCGACGGCCAATCCGTACCTGTACCTCGCGTCGCAGCTGTTCTCGGGCCTGGACGGCATCCACCACAAGACCGACCCCGGCCCTTCGGCCGACGCGCCCTACGAAACACCGGCCGAACAACTGCCGCGCTCGTTGGGCGAGGCGCTGGCCTGCCTGCGCCGCGACGAGATGCTCAACGTGCAGATGGGCAAGACCTTCGTCGACTACCTCTGCCACATCAAGGAAGCGGAGATCGCCCGCTTCAACCTCGAGGTCTCGGAATGGGAGCACCGAGAGTATTTCGACATGTTCTGACCCCGAGACCCATGCCCACGATCCACTACATCCTCAAGGACGGCGCCACGCGCGCGGTCGACGCCAAGGTCGGCGCCAGCGTGATGGAGACCGCCATCCGCGGCAACGTGCGCGGCATCGACGCCGAGTGCGGCGGCTGCTGCTCCTGCGCCACCTGCCACGTCTACGTGGACGACGCCTTCATCGACCTGCTGCCGCCGCCCGACGACATGGAGAGCGCACTGCTCGACGCCGTCGCCTCGGAGCGCAAGCCTGGCTCGCGGCTGAGCTGCCAGCTCAACATCACCGCGACCTTCGATGGCCTCACGGTGCGCGTGCCCGATACCCAGATCTGAAGCGCGGCTCGGGCATCATCGCCCGCTTTGCACATCCGGTTACACGACAGCGACGCCCGAGCGGGCGCATCCATTCCACCTGAAAGGCGTTTTCCAATGACGATGACCAAGAGAACCATCCTCTCGACCCTGCTGCTGGCCGGCCTCGGCCTGCTCGGTGCCACAGCGCAGGCCGCCGACGAGCCGCTGCGCATCGGCCTCATTGCCACCTACTCCGGCCCCTACGCCGACTACGGCCGCCAGTTCGACGCCGGCATCGCGCTCTACCTGAAGGAGCATGGCGGCAAGGTGGGTGGCCGCACGGTCGAGATCGTCAAGAAGGACACCGCCGGCCCCGCGCCCGACGCCGCCAAGCGCATCGCGCAGGAGCTGATCGTGCGCGACAAGGTGAACGTGCTCACCGGCCTGGACTTCAGCCCCAACGCCTACGCCGTGGGCGCCATCGCCACGCAGGCGAAGATCCCGACCATCGTGATGAACGCGGCCTCCTCGGCCATCACCACCAGCTCGCCCTACGTGGCGCGCCTGTCGTTCACCGTGCAGCAGGTCACCGACCCGATGGCGCGCTACATGCTCAAGGAAGGCATCAAGGACGCCTACACCGTGGTCGCCGACTACGCCTCGGGCGTCGATGCGGAAACCGCCTTCAAGAAGACCTTCACCGCCGGCGGCGGCAAGGTCTCGGGCGAAGTGCGCACGCCGATGAACAACCCCGACTTCTCGGCCTACGTGCAGCGCATCAAGGATGCCAAGCCCCAGGCCGTGTTCTTCTTCTTCCCCTCGGGCGTGATGCCGCCGGCCTTCCTGAAGGTGTGGAAGGAGCGCGGCATGGAGCAGGCCGGCATCAAGCTCTACGCCACCGGCGAAGCCACCGACGACAGCTACCTCGACGCCACCGGCGACGTGGCGCTGGGCCTGGTCACCAGCCACCACTACTCGTTCGCGCACCCCTCGCCCAAGAATCAGAAGTTCGTGAAGGACTTCGCCGCCGACAACGGCACCAAGCTGCGCCCGAGCTACTTCGCCGTGACCGCCTACGACGCCATGGCCGCCATCGACCTGGCACTTGCCAAGACCAAGGGCGACACCGGCGGCGACAAGTTCATGGACGCGCTCAAGGGCCTGAGCTTCGAGAGCCCGCGCGGCCCGATCGAGATAGACACAGCCACGCGCGACATCGTGCAGACCGTCTACATCCGCAAGACCGAGCGCGTGAACGGCCAGCTGGTGAACGTCGAGTTCGACAAGTTCGAACGCGTGAAGGACCCGGCGAAGGAAGCCGCCGCCGCCAAGTAAGCAAGCCAGCAGGAAATTCATGGGCATCGTGATCTTCGATGGAGTGGCCTACGGCATGCTCCTTTTCCTCATCGGCGTGGGCCTGTCCATCACGATGGGGCTCATGAATTTCGTCAACCTCGCGCACGGCAGTTTCGCGATGGTGGGCGGCTACGCGGCCAGCGTGCTGATGAACCACTTCGGCCTGGGCTTCGGCCTCTCGCTGGCAGCGGCCTTCGTGTCGGCGGCGGTGGTGGGCGCGGTGCTGGAGTTCGTGTTCTACCGGCGGCTGTACCGCGCGCACCCGCTGGACCAGGTGCTGCTGTCGATCGGCGTGGTGTTCGTGTCGATCGCCGCGTTCACGTACTTCTTCGGCCCGACGATGCAGCCCTTCACGTTGCCGCCGGCACTCGACGGCCAGGTGTCGCTGCTGGGTCTGGAGGTGGGCCGTTACCGCCTGTTCCTGATCGTCTGCGGGGTGGCCGTGCTGCTTGCATTGCTGCTGGGCCTGGGCAAGACGCGTTATGGCGCGATGGTGCGTGCGGCGGTGGACAACCAACGCGTGGCGGGCGGCACCGGCATCCACGTGCAGCGCCTGTTCTTCCTGACCTTCTCCCTGGGCTGCGGCCTTGCCGGTCTTGGCGGTGCGTTGAGCCTGGGCATGCTGGGGCTGGAGCCGTCGTTCCCGCTCAAGTACCTCGTCTACTTCCTGATGGTGGTCTGCGTGGGCGGTGCGGGCACCGTCACGGGGCCGTTCATTGCGGCGCTGCTGGTCGGCATCGTCGACGTGGCGGGCAAGTACTACCTGCCGGAAGCAGGCGCATTTCTCATCTACGTCTTCATGATCGTCATGCTGCTTGTTCGACCCAACGGCATCGTTGCGAAGAAGGGGCTTGCATGACTTGCGCGGGTTCTTCTTCAGGGCGCGCTCCCGCCGACGGGGTACCTTGCTCCGCGAATGTCCCCCGCCCTTCGGGCTCCTCCTTTATTTCGCTGCGCAAGGCACCCCATCGGCGGGAGCGTTTTCCGGAGCGGTCGTTGATCGGCGAACAGGGCGTCGGGTGCTCCCCGCAGCGAAATAAAGGAGGAGCGAAGCGGGGGACATTCGCGGAGGGGAGTACCCGGCGGCCTGTGCACGCGCCCCGAACAACAGCGTTCGAAACAAGAACCAACGACAGAACGCGCATGAAACCGGTCACCCTGTCCCCCACGCAACAGCGCGCTGCTGAAATCGCTTTCTGGCTGGCACTCGCGTCAAGCTTCTTCCTGCTGCCCGACAAGCTCACGCTGATGAGCCAGGTCATGATCTTCGGCCTCTCCGCCGTGTCGCTCGACATGGCCTTGGGCTACGCGGGCATCCTCACCGTGGGCCACGCGGCCTTCTTCGGCGCGGGCGCCTATGCGGCCGGGCTGCTCGCCAAGTACGGCTGGAGCGAGCCCTTCAGCGGTCTCGTGTTCGCGCTGGCGGTGTGCGGCGCGCTGGGCTACGCACTGAGCTACCTGGTGGTGCGCGGCGCCGACCTCACGCGGCTGATGATCACCATCGGCGTGTGCGTGCTGCTCTACGAGCTGGCCAACCGCCTCTCGGGCATCACCGGCGGCACCGATGGGCTGCAAGGCGTGGTCATCGCGCCGGTGCTGGGGCTCTTCGAATTCGACCTCTACGGCAAGACCGCCTTCGGCTATGCCTTCAGCGTGGTGCTCGCGATGTTCCTGCTCGTGCGGCTGGTGCTGCGCTCACCCTTCGGCCTGGCGCTGCGCGGCATCCACGACAGCCGCAAGCGCATGCTCGCCATCGGCTCGCCGGTGGAGGCGCGGCTGCGCATGGCCTATGCCTTCTCGGCCGCTGTGGCTGGCGTGGCGGGAGCGCTGCTGGCGCAGACCACGCAGTTCGTCGGCATCGAGTCGATCGGCTTCAATCGCTCGGCCGAAGTGCTCATCATCCTCGTGCTCGGCGGCACCGGCCGGCTGTACGGCGGCATGATCGGCGCCATCGTCTACATGCTCGTGCACGACTGGTTCGCCGACATGAACCCCCAGTACTGGATGTTCTGGCTCGGCATCTTCCTGATCGCGGCCGTCATGCTGGGCCGCGGCGGCATCATGGGCGCGCTGTCGCGCTTCGTTCGCACGGGGAAGGCGCAATGAGCTCGACCACCACGCACACCTTGCGCACCCAGGGCCTGGGCATCCGCTTCGGCGCCTTCCAGGCCGTGAGCGACGTGAGCCTGTCGCTCGAACCCGGCGCGCGGCAAGCGCTGATCGGCCCCAACGGCGCCGGCAAGACCACGCTCATCAATCTGCTCACCGGCGTGTTCAAGCCCACCAGCGGCTCGATCCACATGGGCGAACGCGACATCACGCGCCTGTCGTGCGACAAGCGCGCGCGCATGGGCCTGGCGCGCACGTTCCAGATCAACACGCTGTTCCCCAGCCTCACGCCGCTGCTGTCGGTGGTGCTGGCGATCAGCGAGCGCGAAGGGCTGGGCGCCACCTGGTGGCGGCCGCTCAAGGGCTGTACCGCGGTGTTCGACGAAGCGCATGCGCTGCTCGGCACGCTCAGGCTCGACAGCCTGGCCGACGTGCCCGTGGCCGAGCTGGCCTACGGCAAGCAGCGCCTGCTCGAGATCGCGCTGGCGCTCGCGGCCAAGCCTCGCATCCTGCTGCTCGACGAGCCGGCCGCCGGCGTGCCGCAGGACGAGAGCGGCGAGCTGTTCGAGGCCATCGCGGCGCTGCCGCAGGACATCAGCGTGCTGTTCATCGAGCACGACATGAAGCTCGTCTTCCGCTTCTCGCGCCGCATCTCGGTGCTGGTCGGCGGACGCATCCTCACTGAAGGCACGCCGTCGGACATCGGCGCCGACCCGCGCGTGCGCGAGGTCTACCTGGGAACATCGCATCACCATGCCTGAAGCACTCGCCTTCGACCGCGTCACCGCCGGCTACGGCAACGCCGTCGTGCTCGACCGGCTCGACTTTTCGCTGCAGCAGGGCGAGAGCCTCGCCATCCTCGGGCGCAACGGCGTGGGCAAGACCACGCTGCTGGAAACGCTGATGGGCAACACCCGCGTGATGCAGGGCGCGATCCGTTGGCAGGGCGCCGACATCTCGCGCTGGCCGTCGCACCAGCGCGTGCGCGCGGGGCTGGGCTGGGTGCCGCAGGAGCGCGAGGTGTTCCCGTCGCTCACGGTGGAAGAAAACCTCACGGTGATCTCGCGGCTCGGCGGCTGGAACCTCCAGCGCGTCTACGACTTCTTCCCGCGCCTGCGCGAGCGGCGCGGCAACTACGGCAACCAGCTCTCGGGCGGAGAACAGCAGATGCTGGCCATCGGCCGCGCGCTGATGACCAACCCCAAGCTGTTGCTGCTCGACGAGCCGATGGAGGGCCTCGCGCCGATCATCGTGGAAGAGCTGGCTGCTGCCATTCGCCGTTTGTGCGAGTCGGAAGGACTGGCGTCGATCGTGGTGGAGCAGCACCCTGTGCTGGCGCTGGAGATGACCCACAAGGCCATCGTGCTGGAGCGCGGGACCGTCGTGCACGCGGGCCCCAGCAGCGAACTGGCTTCGGATCAGGAACTGCTGGAAGGCTTGCTGGGCGTCGGCGTCTGATCGAGTGCTCAGCTGAGCATCTGCCCACGGCTGCCGATGACAGCCACGTCCACGAACTGGCCGCCTTCGCGGTTCGTGCGGCCGTAGTTGATCTTCACCCCACCCAGGTCGAAGTTCTCGATGCTCGCCAGCCCCGACATCACCGACGCACGCGTCAGCGAGCCGCCGGCGCGGCGCATGCCTTCCGCCAGCACGGCCGCGTTCATGTAGCCCTCGAGGCTCGTGAGCGAGAACTCCTTGACGCCGCTGGCCACCATGTCGGCCTGGTAGCGGCGCACGATCTCGTACTTGGTCGAGTACGGCGACGGCACCACGATCACGAAGCCCAGGCCGCGCGCCAGGTCGCCCATGGCAGCGAGCGCGCTGGCCGTGATCGACAGGCCGTAGGCCGAGCTGCTGTTGCCCGCTTCGCGCAATGCCTTCAGGAACACCGGTGCCGTGCCGGCCAGGCCGACCACGATGACTTGCGGCTTGGCCTTGGCGATGGCTTCGGCGGCGGGGCCGACTTCCATGCTGGTGGTGTTGGGGGTGGTCGCGATCACCGCCGGCTCCAGCTTGGCCTTGACCAGCGCATTCTTGAACGCCCCCAGCACCGACTGGCCGAGCGGGTCGTCCGAATGCACGAGGCCGATACGGCTCTGGCCCAGCACGATGGCCGTGCTCACGAGCTTGTCGACTTCCTGGTCGTAGTTGGCGCGCACCCAGAAGGTGTTCGGCGAGACCTTCTTGCGCAGCGAGATGGTGCCGGTGATCGGGCCGACCACGGCGATGCCGGGGACCGCATCCATCACCGCGGCCGTCTGGCGCGTGCCCAGCGGATGCACCAGCGCGAGCACCGAGCTGTCCTTCTCGAAGGCCAGCGCGTTGGCCTTGGCCACCTCGGGCTTGAACGTGTCGTCTGCAATCACGAGCTCGACCTTCGTGCCGTTGATGCCGCCCGCCTTGTTCAGCGCGTTGAAGAACGCGCTCGACCCCTGGTAGAGCCCCTGCCCGTTGGCCTTCTCGACGCTGCTGTTGTCGAAGGTGGCGCCTACGCGCACCGCCCGCGTCTGCGCGAGCGCCGGAAATCCCAAGCCTGCTGCAGCGGTTGCGGCCAGCCCGGTCAGCGCACGGCGACGGCTGGTGGAAAGCGGCGCAATCGATTCGCGCGGCACAGGAACGGTCATGGGGAATCTCCAGGAGCCCTTCAATGGGCAGTGACAAAAATTTACATTTCTACTGGAAATGTAACGCACTCCCTTCTCCTGGAAAGGACGCTCGGACCCAGCCAGTCGGCTGGCTACAACAGTTCCTCGCCCACGATGGGCAGCAGCAGCCAGTTCTTGAAGCGCAGCCAGAGGAATTCGCCGGGCTCGTCCTCGTGGACGATGTCGCCGCCGGCGTCGTCGTACTCGAGCCACTGCACGCGCCGGCCGTCGGGCCCGAGTCGCAGCCTGTAGCCCAGGTTGAGGCGCTCGCCGCCGAGGAGCTTGTCGTAGTCCTTCACCAGTTCCGGGCTGTCGATCACGAGGCCCATTTCGGTGTTGACGGCGGCCGAGCGGTGGTCGAGGTTCATCGAGCCGACGAAAAAGCGGTCGTCGTCGACGATTGCGAGCTTGGCGTGCAGCCGGCTGATCGACTTGCCGAAATCCCCGAACCGGCCCGAGCGCCCCGTGAGCGTGGGCGCGATCTCGTAGATGGTGACGCCGATCTTCAGCATGTCGGCGCGGTAGCGCTCGTAGCCCGCGTAGGCGAGCGGCTCGTCGGTCGCGCCGAGCGAATTGGTGACCACGGTGATGCGTCCGCCCTGCTCGATGGCCTTCTTCATCATCGCCATGCCGCGCGCGCCGGGAATGAAGTACGGCGAGCCGATCTTCACCTCGCGCTTCGCCGAATTGATGACGCCAAGCGCGCCCTCGGTCACGCTGCCCTCGAAGGCCGCCTCGGGCTTGCGCGTGATCTTCTCGGGGTCGTCCACGAACAGCTTGAACGGCGCCCAGTGGCGATTGATGTCGCCGGTGATCAGCTCCTGGCCCACCGGCGGCTTGTCGAGGACGTCGCGCGGGCGTATCGCCACGTCGGGCACCGCCGTGCGCGCGATGGCGTCGAAGCGCTTCTGCGCCTCTTCCACCGGCATGCGCAGCGGCGCGATCTGCTCGATGGGACGCACGTGTTCGCTGTTCCAGTAGCGGTCGAAGCCCTCGGACATCTGGCGCACCACGGGGCCGCTGGACAGCACGTCCATGTCGATGAAGTTCGCCGCCGTGCTGCGCATGAAGTATTCGTTGGCGATATTTCTGCCGCCCGACACCGCGAAGCTGTTGTCGGCCACCAGCAGCTTGTTGTGCATGCGGTGGTTGATGCGGCCGAAGTCGGTCAGCGAGAACAGCAGCCGCGCCGACAGCGAATTGGCGCGCGAGGGCAGCGGGTTGAACAGCCGCACCTCGATGTTCGGGAAGGCCGACAGCGTGCTGAAGACCTCGTCCTCGCCGGCCGTGTAGAGGTCGTCCACCAGCAGGCGCACGCGCACGCCGCGCGCGGCGGCTTCGCGCAGCTCCTTGAGCAGCAGCAGGCCGACGTCGTCCTTCTGGATCAGGTAGTACTGCACGTCGAGCGATTTCTCGGCATGCCGCGCGAGCGAGATGCGGGCATCGAAGGCGAACGCCGCCTCTGGCAGCAGGCGGAAGCCCGAGAGCGCGGCGGAACCGCCCGGCATTCCCTTGGCCGCCAGCTGCCCGAGTTCGGTCTGCGCCACGTCGGTGATCGCCGCGACGTTCGCGCGCGGCGCGGGCGGCGGCAGGCTGACGCAGCCGGCCAGCCATGCGGCCGCAACAAACCCCAGGAAAGCGGCGAAACGACGAACGATGAAAGCGCGCATGGCCCGAACTGTAGCTCGCGGCGGGCCACAGCGGCGACCTATGATCGACCCGCAAAAAAAGGAAAGAAAAGCGTGCTCAACGGCTTGTGGCTGGGTTTCTTCGGGATGGCGGCGCTGGCGGCGCTGGGACGGTGGCTCGTGGGGGGCGACCCGACCGTGTTCGCGGCCCTGGTCGAAAGCCTGTTCGCGATGGCGCGGCTGGCGGTCGAGGTGATGGTGCTGCTGTTCGGCACGCTCACGCTGTGGCTGGGCTTCCTGCGCATCGCCGAGGCGGCGGGGCTGGTCGGCTGGCTGGCGCGGCTGCTGGGCCCGCTGTTCCGGCGCCTCATGCCGGGCGTGCCGGCGGGGCACCCCGCCCTCGGGCTCATCACGATGAACTTCGCGGCTAATGCGCTGGGGCTGGACAACGCTGCCACGCCCATCGGCCTGAAGGCGATGCGCGAGCTGCAGCGGCTGAACCCCGACCCGGTGACGGCCACCAACGCGCAGATTCTGTTTCTGGTGCTCAACGCTTCGTCGCTGACGCTGCTGCCGGTCACCATCTTCATGTACCGCGCGCAACAGGGCGCGGGCGACCCGACGCTGGTGTTCCTGCCGATCCTGCTGGCCACCAGCGCCTCAACGCTGGTCGGGCTGCTGTCGGTGGCGGTGGCGCAGCGCCTGCGGCTGTGGGACCCGGTGGTGCTGGCCTACCTCGTGCCCGGCGCGCTGCTGCTGGGCGGCTTCATGGCGCTGCTGGGCACGCTGTCGGCGGCGGCCATCGCGTCGCTGTCGTCGCTGCTGGGCAACCTCACGCTGTTCGGCGTGGTCATGGTGTTCCTGCTGGCCGGGGCGATCCGCCGCGTGAAGGTGTACGAGTGCTTCATCGAAGGCGCGAAGGAAGGCTTCGACATCGCGAAGAACCTGCTGCCGTACCTCGTCGCGATGCTGTGCGCGGTCGGCGTGCTGCGGGCCTCGGGCGCGCTGGACTTCGTGCTCGGCGGCCTGCGCTGGCTGGTGCACGCAGGCGGCTTCGACGCCCGCTTCGTCGACGCCATGCCCACCGCACTGGTCAAGCCCTTTTCGGGCAGCGCGGCGCGCGCGATGCTGATCGAGACCATGAAGAGCCAGGGCGTCGACAGCTTCCCTGCGCTGGTGGCCGCCACCATCCAGGGCAGCACCGAGACCACCTTCTACGTGCTGGCCGTGTACTTCGGTGCGGTCGGCATCCAGCGCGCGCGGCATGCGGTGGCGTGTGCGTTGCTGGCCGAAGTGGCGGGGGTCGTGGCCGCTGTCGCTGTTTGCTACTGGTTCTTCGGGTAAGAGCCCGGCCAGGCAGCCGAACAGGCGCTGAGCCAAAATGGTCCTCCGCCCCCCAAGCCTTGCCGCCTTTTTCAGTGACCACTTCCCGCCGGGCCCAGCCGCCCTCCTTTTCGCCCGACGAGTTTCGTGAAGCGCTCGGCATGTTCGCCACCGGCGTCACCATCGTCACCGCACGCGCGGCCGACGGCACGCTGGTCGGCCTCACGGCCAACTCCTTCAACTCGGTGTCGCTCGCACCGCCGCTGGTGCTGTGGAGCTTGGCGCGCGCGGCCGGCTCGATGCCCGCGCTGAGCGCCGGCTCGCACTACGCGGTGAACATCCTGGCGGCCAATCAGAAGGCGCTGGCCGAACGCTTCGCGGCCAAGAACATCGACCGCTGGGCCGACGTGGCCTTCACCGAGGGCCTCGGCGGCGCGCCGGTGCTGGTGGGCGCGGCCGCCAGCTTCGAGTGCTTCAACCGCAGCCGCTACGACGAAGGCGACCACGTGATCTTCGTGGGCGAGGTGGAGCGCTGCACGCACGATGCGGGCGCCTCGCCGCTGCTGTTCCACGGCGGGCGCTTCTACACCGAGCATCCCTTGTGATGAAACACCCTGCGCTGCTGTCCGTCCTGTTGCTCGCTGCGCAGACCGGCATGGCGCAGGAAACGGCGGGGCCGCTCAAGCAGAACTGGTTCGACGACCCGTTCTTCCAGGTCTCGGCGGGACTGCCGGCCTGCGCAATGCCCGAAGGCCCGCTCTACACGGCCGAGGAACGCCGCCTGCAGACCCATTCGCGGCTGGAGCGCGGCACCAGCTGCTGGCTGGCCGGCAAATGCACCGACAGCAACGCCTACCGCTACGACAAGCCGCTCGCGCCCAAGGTGCGCGCCGCATTGCTGGCGGTGCCGGGCGTGAACAAGGGCAGCGTGTGGGTGATGATCCAGCGCCGCTGGGTGTACCTGCAGGGCTGCGTGCCCAATGCCGCGCTGGCGAAGAAGCTCGAACGCGCCGCGCGCGCCCTGCCCGACGTCGAGACCGTGGTGCCCGACCTGATGGTCGGCACGCGCGGCAAGCCGCCCTACCCGCCGGCCGCGAACTAAAGGCGCCTTGCGCGCAGGTCACGCGGGCGCGGTACGATCATCGGATGAATCTGGCGTGCAATCCGCCGTGACCGACTGACCGCGAATGATCCAGCGCAAGACCCATCTCGACAGCCTCGCCATCGGCCTGCTCATTGCCTGCTGCGCCTTCTGGGGCCTGCAGCAGATCCTCATCAAGACCACCGTGACCGAGGTGCCGCCGCTGTGGCAGGCCTCGATCCGCATGAGCGGCGCGGTCGTGCTGCTGTGGCTGTGGTGTGTGTGGCGGCGCGTGCCGCTGTTCGAGCGCGACGGCACGCTGTGGCCGGGGCTGCTGGCCGGCCTGCTGTTCTCTGGCGAGTTCGCCGGCATCTACCTGGGGCTGCAGCACACCAGCGCCTCGCGGCTCACGGTGTTTCTCTACACCGCGCCTTTCTGGGTCTCTCTGCTGCTGCCGCGCTGGGTGCCCGCCGAACGGCTGCGCGGCTTCCAGTGGCTGGGCCTGTTCATCGCGTTCTCGGGCGTGGTGCTGGCCTTCAGCGAAGGCTTCGGCCACATGAGTTCGTCGCAGCTCGTCGGCGACGGCATGGCCCTGGCCGCCGGCATGCTCTGGGGCCTGACCACGCTGACGCTGCGCACCACGCGGCTGGCCACGGCCAGTGCGGAGAAGACGCTGTTCTACCAGGTGGCAGTGACGGCGGCGTTGTGCCCGGTGGTGTCGCTGGCGCTCGGCGAGCACTGGAGTTTTTCGTACTCCAGCTGGGCCTGGACCTCCATCGGCCTGCAGACCGTGATCGGCGCCTTCGCCAGCTACCTCACCTGGATGTGGCTGCTGCGGCACTACCCGGCCACGCAGATGTCGTCCTTCACCTTTCTCACGCCGCTGTTCGCGCTGGTGTTCGGCGTGGTGCTGCTGAAGGAGCCGCTCACGGCGCAGCTGATGGTGGCGCTGGTCGGCGTGGCGCTGGGCATCGTGCTGGTGAACCGGCGGCCTGCGGTACAACGCAGCGCATGAGCAAGACAACCACGAATTTCCAGCCGGTACTCGACGAGATCGTCGCCACCCTGCGCCCGCAGCTCGGCCAGGGCGGCACCGTCGCCAGCTACATCCCGGCGCTCGCGCGCATCGACGCACGGCAGTTCGGCATCGCGCTGCGCACCTGCGCCGGCGAAGAGGCCGGCGCGGGCGACTTCGAGACGCCCTTCTCGATCCAGAGCGTGTCCAAGCTCTTCACGCTGACGCTCGCCATGCAGCGCATGGGCGATGCGCTGTGGGAGCGCATCGGCCGCGAGCCTTCGGGCAACCCATTCAATTCGCTGGTGCAGCTGGAGAACGAACAGGGCAAGCCGCGCAACCCCTTCATCAATGCCGGCGCCATTGCGGTGGCCGACCGGCTGGTGAGCCACGCCAAGGCCAACGGCGGCAGCGCCAAGGCCGACATCCTGGCGCTCATGACGAGCCTGTGCGGCGAGCCCATCGGCTTCGACGACGAAGTCGCGCAATCGGAGGCCGACACGGGCTTTCGCAACATCGCGCTGGCCAACTTCATGAAGAGCTTCGGCAAGATCGACAATGACGTCGCGCCCGTGCTCGATACCTATTTCCACCAATGCGCGCTGCGCATGAGCTGCCGCCAGCTCGCGCGCGCCGCCGCCTTCCTGAGCCGCGACGGCGCCCACCCGATCGCCGGCGAGCCCGCGATCACCGGCGAGCGGCAGACCCGCCGCATCAACTCGCTGATGCTCACCTGTGGCACCTACGACGCGGCGGGCGACGTGGCCTTTTCCATCGGCCTGCCGTGCAAGAGCGGCGTGGGCGGCGGCATCGTGGCCGTCGTGCCTGACCGGCTCACGCTGTGCGTTTGGTCGCCGGCGCTCGATGCCACCGGCAATTCGCTGCTGGGCATGAAGGCGCTCGAGATGTTCGTGGCGCGCACGGGGCTGTCGGTGTTCTGAGCGGCGCCGCGAGTCACACGGCCGCGGCCACGGGCGCCGTGGCCAGGCAGCCCATGCCGTCGAGCGATGCTTCCACAGCCTCTTCGAGCGGCGTGTGGGGCTCGCGGCCGAGAAGGGCCACCAGCTTCGCGTTGTCCATGCCCACGGGCGTACGCCACAGGTAGCGCATCTCGCGCATTTCCCGGAACGTGACGACGAAAGGCGAGGCCAGCGTCAGCAGCCACCACGGGAAGGCCGACACGCCGACCCTGGCGCCGGTGCGGCGCGCCACCACCTTGCGGATGGCGTCGCTCATGCGCGTGCCGTCGGCGTCCCAGTGGCCGGCCATGTGGAAGCGGGCGAAGGGTTCGAGCCGGTCGCGCCGCGCCAGCAGTTCGACCATGGTGCGTGCCACGTCGGGCAGGTACGACCACTGGTGGCCCACACCGGCGCGGCCCGGGTAGCTCACGGCCTTGACCGGCTGCCCCGCCTTTACCAGCCCCTGCGAGAACCAGTTGTTGCCGGCCCTCGGGCCGAAGAAATCCCCGGCGCGCACGATCAGCACACGGGCGCCCTGGCGGCTCGCGTCTTCGAGGCGCCGTTCCATCTCCACGCGGATCGCGCCCTTGCGGGTGAGCGGGTGCTGCGGCGAGTCTTCGGCCAGCAGCGGGAAAGCGTCGGGGCCGAAGTTGTAGACCGTGCCGGGCAGCACGACGGTCGCGCCTTCGGCCTTCGCTGCGGCGATGGTGTTGTCGAGCATCGGCAGCACCAGCTCCGACCAGCGGCGGTAGCCCGGCGGGTTGACGGCATGCACGATGACCGCGCAGCCCTTTGCCGCCCTCCGCACGGCCTGCGCGTCCATCGCGTCGCCTGCCAGCCAGGTGATGCCTTCGCTCTTTCCCTCGGTCGCGCCGCGCTTGAGCGCGCGCACCTCCCAGCCCGCATCGCGCAGCTGGCGAGCCGCTTCGCTGCCGATGCCGCCCGTCGCGCCAAGAACCAGAACCGTGTCGTTGCGTGCCATGAAATGCTCCAGAAGAGTTGTCGATGGAGGAATTCTGGGTCTGGCCGGGTTCAATTGGAATTGCCGAACATAAGCTATCGGCCATACATTTATGTATGACATCGAACATCGGCTGGGAGCTCTACCGCACCTTCCTGAGCGTGCTGCGCGAGGGCTCGCTCTCGGGCGCCGCGCGCGCCCTGGGCATCACCCAGCCCACGACCGGGCGCCATGTGGCTGCGCTCGAGGAAGCCTTGGGCACGGCGCTCTTCACGCGCTCGCAGACGGGGCTGCTGCCCACCGAGGTGGCGCTGGCGCTGCGCACGCATGCCGAGGCCATGGAAAGCACCGCCGCCTCGCTGGAGCGCGCCGCCAGCAGCCAGGGCGAAGGCGTGCGCGGCGTGGTGCGCGTGTCAGGCAGCGAAGTGGTCTGCGCGGAAGTGCTGCCGCCCATCGTCGCGGGGCTTCGAGAGGCGCACCCGACGCTTAAGGTCGAACTGGTGGCGACCAACCGCGTGCAGGACCTGCTGCGGCGCGAGGCCGACATCGCCGTGCGCATGGTGCGCCCCAGGCAGGAGCAGCTGGTGGCGCGCCGCATCGGCAACATCGAGCTGGGCTTTCATGCGCATCGCGACTACCTCGCCCGCCACGGCACGCCGCGCAGGATGGAAGAACTGGCCGGGCACTCGCTGATCGGCTACGACCAGCCCACGGCCTTCGTGCGCAATGCTGGCAAGTCGCTCAAGGGCTTCACGCGCGACACTTTCTCGCTGCGCACCGACAGCGACCTGACCCAGCTGGCGCTGATCCGCGCCGGTGCCGGCATCGGCATCTGCCAGGCGGCGCTGGCCGGCCGAAACCCCGCGCTGGTACGGCTGATGCCGCGCACCTTCTCGATGAAGCTCGACACCTGGGTCACCATGCACGAGGACCTGCGCCACAGCCCGCGCTGCCGCGCCGCCTTCGACGCGCTGGTGGAAGGCCTCGCGCTGTACGTCGGCAGCTCGGCGGCAGAGGCGAAAATGGACCACGCCAGACCGACACCGACCGAATGACCGAACCCACCACAGACTCCGACATCCTCCCCCTGCAGGAAGACCGCCTCTGGCGCGACGACCGCTGGACCGCCCGCATCATCAAGAACGAGGAAGACGACGGCTGGGCCGTCGAGATGACCCGCCACGGCGACCCCGAGCCGGCACTGGTCGGCCCCTGGACCATGGGCCGCGACAAGAAGAACCCGAAGCCGCTCGACGGCCCCGCCTTCTCCACGCTGGTGAAGACCGCCGCCGAAGTCATCCGCCGCCACGAGCAGCAGCTTCACGCCACGCTCAACAAGAGCGTGACCGTCACCGCGCGCGACGACCGGCGCGTGCGCGTGGCGCTGGCCATCGTGCCCGACGAGGACAACCCCTCGGCCACGCTCAGCGCCTACGACGATGCCGACGACTCCGAGCTCGCCAGCGTGAACGTGTCGCCCGCGTTCAGGCTCACGGCCAGCAGCGCGAGCGCATGGATCGAATCCGGCTACGCGCGGCCGCGCTGACGCACCGGGTACCAACGCAATCAGCGAAATGACGTATGTGCAGCCCACGCTGAGTTGAGAACAATCGGCTTCGACGACACGAACCCATTGCTCCACCGGAAAGCCCGCATCGGTTGAACGCCGATCCGGGCTTTCTTGTTTACTTTCTCAACCATCCTTCAGGAGCAGCGTCATGAGACACGGTGATATTTCGAGCAGCAGCGATTGCGTGGGCGTCGCGGTCGTCAACTACAAGATGCCCCGCCTGCACACCAGGGCCGAGGTGCTGGACAACGCCCGCAAGATCGGCGAGATGCTGGTCGGCATGAAGAAGGGCCTGCCGGGCATGGACCTGGTGATCTTTCCCGAGTACTCGACGCACGGGATCATGTACGACGAGAAGGAGATGTACGACACGGCCGCCACCGTGCCGGGCGGCGAGACGGCCATCTTCGCCGACGCCTGCCGCCGCGCCAACGTGTGGGGCGTGTTCTCGCTGACCGGCGAGCGCCACGAGGAGCATCCGCACAAGGCGCCCTACAACACGCTGATCCTCATGAACAACAAGGGCGAGATCGTCCAGAAGTACCGCAAGATCATGCCGTGGGTGCCCATCGAGGGCTGGTATCCGGGCGACCGCACCTACGTGAGCGAAGGCCCCAAGGGCATGAAGATCAGCCTGATCGTCTGCGACGACGGCAACTACCCCGAGATCTGGCGCGACTGCACGATGCGCGGCGCCGAGCTCGTCGTGCGGTGCCAGGGCTACATGTACCCGGCCAAGGAGCAGCAGATCCTGGTGTCGAAGGCCATGGCCTTCATGAACAACACCTACGTGGCGGTGGCCAACGCGGCGGGCTTCGACGGCGTGTACTCGTACTTCGGCCACTCTGCGCTGATCGGCTTCGACGGCCGCACGCTGGGCGAGTGCGGCGAGGAGGAGATGGGCATCAACTACGCCGAACTGTCGATGAGCCTGATCCGCGACGCGCGCAGGAACGGCCAGTCGCAGAACCACCTGTTCAAGCTGCTGCATCGCGGCTACACGGGCACCATCAACTCGGGCGACGGCGACAAGGGGCTGGCAGCCTGCCCCTACGACTTCTACGCGAAGTGGATCAACGACCCCGAAGGCACGCGCGAGATGGTGGAAGCGCTCACGCGCAGCACGGCGGGCACGCCGGAGTGCCCCATCGAGGGCATTCCGAACGGGCCGGCGCAAGACCGATGAACATGGCTCAGGCCTGACTGAAGGTCTTCAGCACCTCGAGCACGCTCAGCGTCGCGCCGTCGAGCAGTGCATGCTGGCGATGCGCGATGCCCACGCGGCGCGTGAGCTTCGGGCTCACCGGCAGGATCTGCATGCGGTCGTTGCCCGGAACGATGTCGGTGGACTGCTGCAGCGGCAGGAGCGCGGCACCGTAGCCGGCCGCCACGAGGCTGCGCATGGCGGCGTCGTAGTTGAGCTCGATGCGCGCGCGCGGCGCGAAGCCGGCGGCGGCGAACCATTCCATCGTGAGGCGGTACATGTGCGTGGTGGCCTCGTTGAAGATCAGCGGCTGCGCCGCCAGCCAGGCCGGCGTGACGCGCTTCGGCGCCTTCCAGCGCCGCGGCACGAAGGCCATCATGGGCTGCTCGCACCATGGCGTGACGACGATGCCCCGCAGCGGCGGCTGCGGAATGGCGACCAGGCCGATGTCGAGCGTGCCCGCCGCCAGCCGCTCCATGGCCTCGTAGGAGCCGCGGATGCTCACCTCCACGTCGATGCCCGAGTGCTCCGCGCCCAGCGCCTCCAGCACCTGCGGCAGCAGGTCGACCAGCACACCGGTGGAAGTGCCCAGCCGCACCCGCCCCACCCGCCCCTCGGCCTGCCGCTTGACCGCCTCGACTGCGTCGTCGGTGTCGCGCAGCAGCTTGCGCCCGCGCTCCACCAGCGCGGCGCCTGCCGCCGTCGGCGTGATGCGCCGGTTGCCGCGCACCACCAGCGGCGCGTCGAGGCGCGATTCGAGTTCGCTGATGTGCAGGCTCACCGTGGGCTGCGCGAGGTGCAGCGCCCTGGCCGCCGCCGAGAACGTGCCCAGGTCGACGATGGCGATGAGGGTGCGCAGCTGGTCGAGGTTGAGTTGTCGCATCGGTTCACATCAGGAAAGGTGATGGCAAGTGTCAGGAATCTCAACTTCCACAATAGCATGCGGCACCTGAAGATGAGCGCTCCCAACCAAGGAGCCCATCGTGACCGCGCCAAAGCCATCGTCCTTCCATCAACGCCTGATCCATGCCCTGCGCGGCTGGCACCGCCGCGTGATGGATCGCCGCCGCATGCGCGCCGATGCATCGCAGCTTTCGCACATGAGCGATCACGAGCTGCGCGACCTGGGCATCGGGCGCAGTGAAGTGCCGCAGCTGCTGGACCGCGACCGTTACTGACACCGCCGGATTTGAGGTTCAAATCGGGGCCGTGCCCAAGCCAGTCCTTCCCGCCCTCCTTTCCATCGAACTCACTTCGCCGCAGTCGGTCAATGGCCGGCGCGCGGCTTTCCAGTCGCTCTGGCTGCTGGTGCGCATGCGGCATGCCCACGATGCCGCCGGCGTCGTGCGGCTGGCGGACCTGCGCGGCGAGGTGTCGGACGCAAGCACGCTGCGCATGGTCGTGAGCCGCGCGTTCCGCGACTTCAAGGCCTGGCGCATCGAGGTCGGCTGGGGCGAGGACACGCAGCGCGAGCCCCGCTTCCTCAATGCAGAGCGGCGCAGCCAGGGCCCGTTCTGGCTGCCGGCCGCCGAGGCGAAGCGCGTGCGCGTGCTGGTCGAAGGCCGCGCGGCCACGACGGCCGAGGTGGCGTCGTTCCTCGGGCTGCGTTCGCGTGGATCACAGGCCGCCCGGACCGCCGGCTCGCCGCCGCCCGATGCCGTGCACCTGCAGGACGCGGCTTTCTGGAAGCAGCTGGTCGCGTCGCAGCAGGCGGCGCGGCAGGGCCGGCTGATGGCGCCCGTGGCGGGCGAGAACACGGGTGGGAGCGCCCTCGAATCCATCCGCCTCGCCGGCACGCTGGCCGCCACCGACTTCCAGCGCGCACTGGTCACGCTCAACGAGGCCATGCTGTGGCGCCGCCTCGGCGACAACGAGCAGGCGCGGCGCCGGCTGCAGGCGCTCAAGAAGCAGCGGCTCGCGCACCACGTGGCGGGCAACGACTACCTCGGCGCGATGGAGTGCATCGTCTCGGCGTGGTGCGCCTACACCGCGCGCGACCTGCCACTGGCGCAGTCACTGCTGGGCGGCATGGCCGAGGACGCGGCGCGCGCGCTGGTGCTGCGGCACCACCCCGACGTGCGCTTCGAGTGGTGCAACCTGTGGGCGCTGGTGTGCCGCTCGCGCGCGCTGGCGCTGTCGGCCGACGACATGCCCGCGGCAGCCGCGCTCGCCGAGGAATCGCTGCGCCGCTTCGGCGAGGCGCTGGCGGCCGCCTTCGAGTCGCACTCCTTCGACGCGGCGCAGCACGTGGCCGCCAACATGGGCATGGCCGCATGGCTGTTCGACCGCGTGGGGCTGTCCGACCTGCCCGCGCTCGCGCACGACGGCAACGCCGACACCACCCGCCGCGCCGTGCAGTGGATCGCCTTCAGCGAATGGCTCTGCAGCCACACCGACGGGCAGGGCCGCTCGGCGTGGAACGCGATCTACCTGATGCGCATCGCGCGCGGCCACTGCAGGCCGGAGACCCGGCCCACGCTCGCGCAGTTCCGCGCGCAGAAGCCGCTGGACCCGGCCGCGGTTTCGGCGCTGGCCGGTCCGCTGGCCGACGCTTTCGACGCCGCGAATTGGCCGGCGCACTGGGTGCAGGTCGCGCAGGCGCGGCTGGCCGACCACCGGGCCGGGCAGCGCCGCTACCCGGGCCTGCAGCATTGCAGCCTGCTGTTCGAGCACGCCTGGTACGCGGCGCACGCGGGCGACCTGAAAGCGGCGGAGCAGTCGCTGGCCTCGCTGCGCGAAGCGCTGCCGCAGCTGGTGCCGAGCGATCGCGCCTACTTCACCGAATCGTGGAACGACGCGCTGCCGGCTGAACTGGTGCTGGAGGCGAAGCCGCCGCGTCGGCCGGCGGCGCGGAAGAAGGCTGCGTCGCGCGCGAGCTAGACTGGTTTCAGCAGCATGCCCGAGAACTCCAACGACCCCATCGACCTGGCCGCCCACCGCGAACGCCGCGCGCGGCAGCAGAAGCTGCGCGCAGCAGCGCAGGCATCGCACGGCGCCGATGCACCGGCGGAGCCGGGGCCGGACGAAGTGCCCTGCATCCGTTGCAAGGAGCCCGTCTTCGGCTACGCGCTGCGCTGTCCCCATTGCGGCGTGCATTTCAGCGGCCGCGCCGAAGACTTCGCGCCGAAGGAAGGTCTGTCGCGGCGCGCGAAGGCGCTCGTCACGCTGGTCGCCGTGGCGCTTCTGCTCGCGGGCCTGAGCGATGACATCGCGGCCCTGTGGTGGCGGATGAAGTGAGTCCTGCCGCGCTCAGCGCGCGGCGGACGGCTTGGCAGTCGACTTGCGCACCACCAGCTCCGGCCGCAGCACCACGGTCGAGGCCGACATCGAACGACCGTCGATCTCGTCGAACAGCATCTCGGCCGCGCGCCAGCCCAGCTCGCGGTGCGGCAGGCGGATGGTGGTGAGCGGCGGGTCGACCATGTCGACCAGCGGCATGTCGTTGTGGCCGGTGATGGAAATGTCCTTCGGCACGCGCAGGCCGGCTTCGCGCAGCGCGTCGTAGGCGCCCAGTGCCACGAGGTCGTTGCAGCACACCACGGCCTGCGGGGCGGCGCCGGCTTCGAGCATCTGCTTCATCGCCACCGCGCCGGCCTCGCGGCTGTAGCTCGCGCACTCGACCACGCGGAAAGGCTTCATGCGGTGGTCCCTCAAGGCCTGCTCCACGCCCAGCCGACGGCCCACGCCAGTGGGAATGTTCTGCGGGCCCGCGAGGTGGGCGATGCGCTTGTGGCCCAGACCCACGAGGTGGTCGACCGCGAGTTTCATCGCCAGCCGGTCGTCGCTGACGACGGCCGGTAGACGGCCGGTTTCGTCGGCCCGGTTGACCAGCACCGCGGTCATGCCGGCCTGGGTGACGAACTCGATCAGCGGGTCGTCGCGCGTGGCGGTAGCCATGACCACCCCGTCGACCCGCTGCGCCAGCATGCGCTCCAGCACGGGCCGTGCGAGCGCGGGATCCACAACGTTGGTGACGAACACGAAGTACCCGCGCGCCGCCGCGCTGGCCTCGATGCCCTGCAGGATGGGCGGGAACACCGCGTTGGTGATGTCCGGCACCAGCACGCCGATGGTGTGGGTGCGGCCCGTTCGCAGCGCCGAGGCCGCGCGGTTGGGCCGGTAGCCCAGGCGCTGCGCCGCCTCCTCGACCACGCGCAGCACCTCGTCACTGATCAGCGAGCGCTTCTCGGGGCTGAGCGCGCGGGAGACGGTCGACACGTGCACACCGGCGGCGCGGGCGACGTCGCGGATGGTCACGGGCGTGGAAGTTGGGCTGGTACTCATGGATTGATGCAAACGGTTGTCGTGCCGATCAGGGCTGCCAAGGCTTTCTGCTATTCCTGACCTGCCGAATGGGGTCATTTTACTTTTCAGCGATTTGGACTAATATCGTGCAAACGATTGCACAAATCCGCCATGAACATCGCCACCTCCCCCGAATCGGTACTGAGCTTCACGCTCGATGCCATGAAACGCACGCCCGACCCGCGGTTGCGCACCGTGATGGAAGCCGTCACGCGCCACCTGCATGCCCTGGTGCAGGAAGTGAAGCTGACGGAAGAAGAGTTCGAGCAGGCGCTCGAATTCATCGTCGCCATCGGCCATGCCACGGGCGAGACCAAGAACGAGGTGGTGCTGGCGGCGGACATCCTGGGTGTGTCGACCGTGGTCGCGCTGCAGAACAACCAGGACCCGCATGGCGAATCGCCGGCCGCGCTGCTCGGGCCGTTCTGGCGCGCGAACTCGCCGGACTGCGCAATGGGCGAGAGCATCGCGCGCTCGGGCACGCCGGGCATTCCACTCGAAGTGACGGGCACGGTGCGTGACGGCAAGGGCCGGCCGGTGGCCGGCGCCACGGTCGACGTGTGGCAGGCCTCGCCCATCGGTCTCTACGAAAACCAGGACCCGTCGCAGGAAGACATGAACCTGCGCGGCCGTTTCAGCACCGACGCCGAGGGCCGCTTCCACTTCCGCAGCGTGCGCCCTGCCGGCTACCCCGTACCGACCGACGGGCCCTGCGGCGTGCTGTTGCGCGCGCAGCAACGCCACCCGAACCGACCCGCGCACCTGCACTTCATGGTCAGCAAACCGGGGCACAAGGTGCTGATCACGCAGGTGTTCGCGGACGACGACGAGAACCTCGAGAGCGACCCGACCTTCGGCGTGACGCGGCGACTGATCGGCCGCTTTGCATTGGCACCCGACGGCAAGAGCGCATCGATGCACCACGACTTCGAGCTCGAACCCGGCGAAATGAAGTTCCCACGGCCGCCCATTCCCTGAATCAACAACTTCTTCCAACACTTATGAGCTTCGATCCCGTTTCCAGACTCGACGGCAAGGTCGCAGTCATCACCGGCGGCCTCGGTGCCATCGGCTACGCCACGGCCACGCGGCTTGCCGCGCTGGGCGCGACCTGCGTGCTGCTACACCGCAAGAGCGACGATGCGGCCGCCCGCGCCGCCGCGCTGCCTTCAGCCAACGGCCAGCGCCACACGGCGATCCGCGCCGACATCGTCGACACGGCGAGCCTGAATGCCGCCGCCGCGGAGGTGAAGGCTACGCATGGCCGCTGCGACATCCTCGTCAACAGCGCGGGTCACACGCAACCGGTGCCGGCCGCCGACCTCGACGCGCTGACCGACGAGCTCATCGACGACATCGTGCGCGCCAACTTCCGCGGCGTGTTCGCCACCATCCGCGCCTTCGCGCCGATGCTGAAGGCCAGCGGCGACGGGCTGGTGGCCAACATCTCTTCCATTGCCGGCTTCACGGGTGTGGGCAGCAACCTCGCCTACGTGGCCGCCAAGGCGGGGCTCGACGTGGTGGGCGACGCGCTGGCCAAGGCGCTCGCGCCATCGGTGCGCGTGGTGTCGGTGTCGCCGGGCGCGGTCGAATCGGGTTTCGTGCCCGGGCGCGGCGCGGAGTTCGCGAACAAGATGGCCAGCACCACGCCGCTGGGCCGCATCGGCTTGCCCGACGACGTGGCGGCCACGGTCGAAGCGCTGGCCACCACGCTGCGCTTCGTGACCGGCACGCGCATCGTGGTCGACGGAGGGCGCCACCTGTGAACACCGGCAAGACACTCATCACCTGCGCGGTCACGGGCAACCTCGTGAAGCCGGAGCAGACGCCGCACCTGCCGATCACGCCGGTGCAGATCGCCGACGAGTGCCTCGCCGCGGCCGAGGCCGGCGCGGCGCAGGTGCACATCCACGTGCGCCATCCCGAAACCGGCAAGCCTTCGATGGAGATCGAGCTGTACCGCGAGGTGGTCGAACGCATCCGCCGCGGGAACCGCGAGCTGATCGTCAACCTCACGACCGGGCCGGGCGGGCGCTTCATTCCGAGCGAGGACGACCCCAAGATCGCCGCACCGGGCACCACGCTGCTGCCACCCGAGAAGCGCGTGGAACACATCGCACTCATCAGGCCCGACGTGTGCTCGCTCGACCTCAACACCATGAACTCGGGGCCCGACGTGGTCATCAACACGCCGAAGAACGTGCGGCGCATGGCGAAGGTGATGCGCGAGGCCGGTGTGAAGCCCGAGTTGGAGATCTTCGACTCCGGCGACATCAACCTCGCGCTCGACCTGATCGCCGACGGCACGCTCGACGGCCCGGCCATGTGGACCTTCGTGCTCGGCGTGAAGTACGGCTTCGCGCCCACGCCCGAGACGCTGCTCTATGCACGCAACATGCTGCCGCGCGGCGCCTTCTGGAGCGCTTTCGGCATCGGGCGCATGGAGTTCCCGATCGTCGCGCAGTCGTGGCTGCTGGGCGGGCATGTGCGCGTGGGCATGGAAGACAACATCTACCTCGAGAAGGGCGTGCTCGCCGAGAGCAACGCGCAGTTGGTGGCGAAGGCACGCGACATCCTCGTGAGCCTGGGCGGTGAAGTTGCGAATCCGCGTGAGGCACGCGCGATGCTGGGGTTGCCGGATGCCCGGAGCTAGCGTGGACTCCTGCATCTCTCCATCTTGTGCGCGGCGTCGTTCGGGGCGCGATCCCGCCGACGGGGTACCTTGCTCCGCGAATGTCCCCCGGCCTTCGGCCTCCTCCTTTATTTCGCTGCGCAAGGCACCCCGCCAGCGTGATCGATGGACGCGGTCGTCGATCGGCGGTTCACCAGCAGCGTGCACTGTGCACAGGGCGTCGGGTGCTCCCCGCAGCGAAATAAAGGAGGAGCCGAAGGCGGGGGACATTCGCGGAGGGGAGTACCCGGCGGCCTGTGCACGCACCCCGAACAACAGCGCCAAGAACACAAGCACCCAGCAACACAGCACGCAGGAAATACCAAAATGAACGTCGCTGCCATGCACACGACCCACACCTCCCGCGCATTGCGCGTGAACGAGAAGGCCGCCAACCTCGACGCACTGCAGCTGCACGCCTCGCCGCAGGCCGAACCCACGCCGCCTCCAAGCCATGCCGTCGTCCGCATCGCCGCCGCTGCAGTGAACCCAAGCGACGTCAAGGCGACGCTGGGCCTCATGCCGCAGGCCGTGTGGCCGCGCACCCCCGGCCGCGACTTCGCGGGCACCGTGGTGAGCGGTCCTTCCGAATGGATCGGCCGCGAGGTCTACGGCTCCGGCGGTGACATCGGCATCACACGCGACGGCTCGCATGCGCGCTACCTCGTGCTGCCCGAGCAGGCACTGCGCGCCAAACCCCGCGGCATCTCGATGGACGAGGCCGGCGCGGTGGGCGTGCCCTTCGTCACAGCCTACGAAGGCTTTCGCCGCAGCGGCATGCCGCAGGCGGGCCAAACAGTGTTGGTGCTCGGCGCCAACGGCAAGGTCGGGCAGGCCGCGGTGCAGCTGGCGTCGCAGGCCGGTGCGCGCGTGATCGCGGTGCAGCGGCGTGCCGGTCCCTTCGAGGGCTTTGCCAGCGGACCGGTGGACGTGATCGATGCGCGCCACCACGCCGACGTGGGCGCGCAGGTGCGCGAACTCACCGACGGGCGCGGTGCGCACATCGTCTACAACACCGTCGGCAGCGCCTACTTCGAGGCCGCCAACAAGGCGATGGCCAAGGGCGCGACGCAGATCTTCATCGCCACGCACGAGCGCGCGGTGCCCTTCGACATCTTCGCGTTCTACCGGGGCATGCACACCTACGTGGGCATCGACTCGCTGGCCATGGACTGCATCGCCAGCACCGCGCAGCTCGACGCCATGCGCGAAGGCTTCGAACGCGGCACGCTGAAGCCCTTTCCCGTCGCACGCAGCTTCACGCTCGACGATGCGATCGACGCCTACCGGCTGGTGCTCTCGGGCAGCACCGACCGCGTCGTGCTGCGACCCTGAACCCTGGAGCACCCGACCATGCACGTCACCCGTTTCAACGAAGCGCCGCACTACGAGGCGCCCAACCACTTCGACATGCGCTGCCTGCGCCTTCAAGGCAAGGAGGCCGGGCCGTCCACGCAGATGTGGATGGGCGTGAGCCAGATCCTTCCCGGGGGCCACACCGGGCTCGACGGCTCGCCGATGGAAAAGCTGTATCTCGTGCTCGAAGGCCAGCTGCACGTGGTCGGCGAGATCGACGGCGCGCACCAGGAAGACGTGCTCGAGCCCTACGACAGCTGCCGCTTCGCGCCCGGCGAAAAGCGCCAGCTGGAGAACCGGAGCAACCGGCCGGTGCTGGTCGCGCTGGTGATGCCGAACGCGCCGCCGGCGTAGCGGCCTCTCCTCTTTCAGTCATTCATCGCTCATCGAACAAATCAACGGAGACAAGACGCATGAAGAAGACATCCCAATGGAGCCGCAGGCAGACACTGGCGGCGGCAGCAGCCTTGGCGGCCTGCGCGCTGACCGGCGCCCACGCACAGGGTCCGTGGCCGGGCACGCAGCCGATCAAGCTGGTCGTGCCCTTCACCGCAGGCAGCGGCACCGACATCGTCGCACGCCTCGTGGCCGAGAAGCTCGGGCCCGCGCTGGGCACCAGCGTGATCGTCGACAACAAGCCCGGTGCCGGAGGCACGCTGGGCGCGGCCATCGCGGCCAAGTCGCCGGCCGATGGCTACACGCTGCTGGTGCATTCGGCCGGCCACCTTGTGAACCCGTGGATCTACAAGGGCCTGTCGTACGACACGATCAAGGACTTCACCGGCATCACGCCGATGGCGAGCCTGCCCAACGTGCTGGTCACCGCGCCCTCGCATTTCGCGAACGTGCAGGACCTCGTCGCGAAGGCCAAGGCCAAGCCCGGCGGCTTCAACTACGGCTCGGCGGGCAACGGCTCGGCCACGCACATGAACGCCGAGGTGTTCCGCCTCGCGGCCGGCATCGACGCGCAGCACGTTCCGTTCCGTGGCACGCCCGAGGCCATGACCGAGGTGATGGCCGGGCGCGTCGACTGGTTCTTCGCGCCGATGGTGTCGGCCCTGCCGCTGATCAAGACCGGCAGGCTGCAGGCACTGGCCGTGGGCACGGGCAAGCGCTCGTCGGCGCTGCCCGATGCGCCGACCACCGTGGAAGCGGGCGTGCCGGGCTCGGAGTACCTGTTCTGGGTCGGCCTGTTCGCACCCGCGAAGACGCCGCAGCCGGTGGTCGATCGCCTGCAGGCCGAGGTCGCGAAAATCATGGTGTCGCCCGAGCTGAAGGAACGGCTGGAGAAGCTCGGTGCCGAGCCGTTCACCATGCCTTCGGCGCAGTTCAACAAGTTCCTCGTGGACGAGACCGGCAAGGCGCAGCAGGTGGTGAAGGCAGCGAGCATCAAGGTCGACTGACATGGCACGCACGCTCTTCACGGCGGCGGCCCTCGCCGCCGGCTTTCTCATGCCCGGTGCCGCGCAGGCGCAACCGGCCGACCTCGTCGTGACCAACGCGAAGATCGCCACGCTCGATGCCGCCGGCACCACCGCGCAGGCGCTCGCCGTGCGCGGCGGCCGCATCGTGGCCGTCGGCAATGCCGCACAGATGCGCGCGCTCTCGGGCTCCGCGACACGCACCGTGGATGCGGGCGGACGCACCGTCATTCCCGGTCTCATCGACTCGCACATGCACGCGGTACGCGCGGCGCTGAGCTATTCGACCGAAGTCAACTGGATCGGCGCGGGCACCATCACCGAAGCCATGGCGCGCATCCGCACCGCCGCTACAAATGCCCGCCCCGGCGGCTGGCTGATCGTTGCAGGCGGCTGGACCGAACAGCAGTTCGCGGAGCGCCGACGACCAACGCTGGCCGAGCTGCAGGAGGCCGCGCCGGACCACCCGGTGTACGTGCAGCTTTTCTACGAAGCGGTGGTGATGACGCCCAAGGCCCTCGAAGCACTGGCTGTTCCGCCCGGCACCCTGCCTGCCGGCATGAAGCCCTCGCCCGACGGTGCGCCGGGCTGGATGACCGGCGACATCGTCGGCATCTCGGCCCTTTTCGACAAGCTGCCCAAGCCGACCTACGACGACAACGTAGCGGGCACGCGCGCGTTCTTCAGCGAGCTGAACCGGCTCGGCATCACCGGCCTGGTGGACCCGGGCGGCTTCAGCATTGCGCCCTCGCAGTACGCGGCGCTGTTCGAGCTGTGGCGCGAGAAGGCGCTGACGCTGCGCGTGGCCTACAGCGTGTTCGCGCAGAAGCCCGGCGCCGAGCTGCAGGAGTTTCGTGACCTCACGCAGATGCTGCCCATGGGCTTCGGCGACGACATGCTGAAGTTCAACGGCCTGGGCGAACGCGTGACGCTCGCGATGTACAACAACAACTTCCCCGACGAAGCGGTGAAGGCGAAGTTCTATGAGCTCATCAAATGGGCGGCCACGAAGAAGCTCGCGGTCACCATCCATTGGCAGGAGAACGGCTCGGTCGATCATCTGCTCGGGCTGTACGAAAAGCTGAACGCCGAGGTGCCGATCAACGGCCTGCGCTGGTCCATCGCGCACCTGGACGATGCTTCGCCCGAGACGCTCGCGCGCATGAAGGCGCTGGGCATCGGCTGGACCATGCAGGACGCGATGTACTTCCAGGGCGACCGCGCGCTCGCCGTGCGCGGCGACGCGGCGCGCCGCATGCCGCCCGTCGGCACGGCCCTGCGCGCCGGCGTGAACGTGGGCGCTGGCACCGATGCGCATCGCGTGGCCTCGTACAACCCCTTCGTCGCGCTGCAGTGGATGCTCGACGGCAAGACCGTGAGCGGCAAGATGATGCGCGGGCCCGACGAGACACCCACGCGCGAGCAGGCGCTGCGGCTCTACACGGCGGGCAGCGCGTGGTTCAGCTTCGACGAGGGCAAGCGCGGCACGCTGGAGGTCGGCAAGCTCGCGGACTTCGCGGTGCTCGACCAGGACTTCTTCACCGTGCCGCTGGAGCGCATTGGCAAGACCACCTCGGTGATGACCGTGGTGGGCGGGCGCGTGGTGTATGCAGCGCGGCCCTTCGATGCGGCGACGACTCCGATGGCCAGGGCACCCCAGGGGTTGCAGGCGGCGATTCAGTCGGCCTCGGACGGCGCGCGCTGAAGCGCCCGCCGCACACGCTCGCGCAGCACCGGCAGCACCTCGCTCTCGAACCACGGGTGGTGCTTGAACCAGCCCGTGTTGCGCGGCGAAGGATGCGGCAGCGGAATAAAGCGCGGTGCGTAGTCGGCAAAGGCCTCGACCGTCTCGGTCACGTTGGCGCGCGCGGTCTTGCCCAGGAAGTGGCGCTGCGCGTACTGGCCGATGAGCAGCGTCAACTCGATGCGCGGCATCTGCGCGAGCAGCCTGTCTTGCCACAGCGGCGCGCATTCCTTGCGCGGCGGCAGGTCGCCGCTGGTGCCGCGGCCGGGGTAGCAGTAGCCCATCGGCATGAGCGCGATGCGTGCCGCGTCGTAGAAGGTGGCGCGGTCGACGCCGAGCCAGCGGCGCAGCTGCTCGCCGCTCTTGTCATCCCACGGCACGCCGGTCTTGTGAACGGTGAGGCTGGGCGCCTGCCCGACGATCAGCAGCCGGGCGCTTGCGCTCGCTTGCACCACTGGGCGCGGCCCCAGCGGCAGGTGCGCCTCGCACGCGCGGCAGGCGCGGATCTCGGCGAGCAGCACATCCACGGCGCCTCAGCCGGCGAACGGGCGGAAGAAGGCGTCGAGTTCGGCGCCCTGCGCCGCGTCCGCGAAACCGTCGAAGCGGCCCTGCTCGGCCAGCGTGCGCGCGGCGCGCATGAAGCCGCCCCAGGCCGCGCGCGCCATCGCGCCGCCCACGCTCACGCGGCGCACGCCGAGTTCGGCGATGTCCTGCATCGTGAGTTCGCTGGCCGCGCCGACCAGCAGGTTGACCGGCTTGGGCGCCACGGCCGCGACCACCGCCGCGATCTGCTCGCGGGTCTTGATGCCGGGCGCATAGAGACAGTCGGCGCCTGCATCCGCGTACGCCTTGAGCCGCGCGATGGCGTCGCCGAGGTCCGGGCGGCCGGCGAAGAAGTTCTCGGCGCGACCGACGAGCAGCACGTCGGCGCCCGACGCATCGATGGCCTTGCGCGCGGCGCGCATGCGTTCGACCGCGATGTCGATGGCGAAGAGCGGATCGGCGGCGTTGCCCGTTGAGTCCTCGATCGAGAGGCCTGCCACGCCGGTCTCGATGGCCAGACGCACGCTCTCGGCCACGCCTTGCGCGTCGGCGGCAAAGCCGTTCTCGAAGTCGGCATTCACGGGCAAGTCGGTGGCATCCACCAGCTCACGCAGATGGGCAAGGATCGATTCGCGCGACATCGCGCCGTCGGCCCGGCCGTGCGACCACGCGAAGCCCGAGCTGGTGGTGGCGAGCGCCTTGAAGCCCATGCCCGCGAGGAAGCGCGCGCTGCCCGTGTCCCACGGGTTCGGAATGACGAAACAGCCTTGTGCATGGAGCGCCCGGAAGTCGGCGCGTTTCTGGGCGATGGTGCGGGTCATGGGAACCTGGGCTTTCTTTCGGTATGCGCGACGGCGAGCTCCGCATTCTGACGCGGCCCTGTCCGCACGTCACGACGTTGCGCAGTCCGGCAATTCGGTGTCTGATCGCGCCCCATGTCCTACGTCATTGCGCTTTTCATCCACCTGCTGTGCGCCGCCTTCTGGGTCGGCGGCATGGCCACCATGCACTTCGCAGTGCGCCCTTCTGCTGTCGCCACGCTGGAGCCGCCATTGCGCCTGCGCATGATGGCCGCGACGCTGCGGCGCTTCTTCGTGGGGGTGGACGCATCGGTCACGCTGCTGTTCGTGACCGGCGTGACGATGATCCTCGCGGCCGGCGGCTTCCGCGCCGTGCACTGGCGCATCGAGGCGATGATGAGCATCGCGATCGTGATGGCCGCGATCTATATCTACATCCGCGCGTCGGTGTTCAGGGCGCTGCGGCGCGCGGTGGACGAAAGCGCATGGCCAGCGGCGGCCGCGCGGCTGAACACCGTGCGCCAGCTGGTGATCGTGAACCTGGCGCTGGGGGTTGTGGTGTTCGGGGTTGCGACCATAGGACGGGCGGGGTAGGCAGCGCCCGCCACGCCCCCTACCTCACGAAGCCTGGACGAAACGGTAGTCCAGGTGCGTCACCAGCGCCGAGCCGTCGGCGCGCACGGGCACCAGCTTCATCTCGCCGGGTGCGAGGCCGTCGAGCAACCGCTTTCCCGCGCCCAGCAGGTTCGGCGCGACGTGGATCGTGCATTCGTCGAGCAAGCCCGCCCGGATGGCCTGGCGGACGGTGTCGATGCCGCCGGAGATGCGCACGTCCTTGCCGCCGGCCGCGGCCTTGGCTTGCGCCAGCGCGCTCGCGAGGCCGTCGGTCACGAAATGGAAGGTGGTGCCGCCCTGGCGCACCCAGGGTTCGCGCGGCGAATGCGTGAGCACGTACACGGGCCCGCGGAACGGCGGGTTCTCGGGCCAGCCGACCTCGCCTTCGTCGAACATGCGCCGGCCCATGACGTAGGCACCGGTGCGTGCGAACACATGCTGGACCCGCGCGTCGTCGGGCGTGCCCTGCTCGCCACCGCCGCCGGGAATGCCGAGGATTTCGCGGAAGGTGGCGGTCTGGAAGATCCAGCCGTGCATGGCGCGGCCGCCGTCGCCCATCGGATTGCCGGGGCTGGCGTTCGGGCCCGCCATGTACCCGTCGAGCGAGATGCCCACGTCGAAGAAGACCTTGCTGCTCATACGTCGCTTTCCGGCGGCGAAGCCGGCCTGGGTTGCAGAGAAGGCGGAGTCTATGCGCGAGCCCGCCCGCTGCAAACAGGGGGCGGGCCGCGCGTGTCGACGCAGAGGCTCAGACGAGGTTCAGCTCGACATGGATGTTGCCGCGCGTGAGCTTGGAGTACGGGCAGGTCTGGTGCGCGGTGTCGACCACGGCGCGCGCGGTCTCGCGGTCCAGGCCCGGCAGGCTCACGTTCAGGCGCGCCTGCAGCACGTACTGGCCTTCCTGCAGCACCAGGTCGACCTCGGCATCCACCGCCAGGTCGGCCGGCAGCTTGACCTTCAAGCCGCCCGCGGCCTTGCCCATGGCACCGATGAAGCAGGCCGACCAGCCGGCCGCGAACAGCTGCTCGGGGTTGGTGCCCGTGCCGTTGCCGCCGGGGGGCGACAGCTGGATGTCGAGGTTGCCGTCACTGCTGCGCGATGCGCCCTGGCGGCCGCCGGTGGTGTGGGTCTTGCCGGTGTAGAGAACTTGCTTGTCGGTCATGGTGCTTCTTCGGATGAGAGGGGATCGCGGTGAAGGTGGCGTTGTGCGGGCCGGGCTCAGAGGGCCAGGCGGTCGATGCCGTGGGCCGTGGCAACAGCCTGGGCGCGCACCGCGGCGCGGTCCAGCGTGCTGGTGAAGCGCTCGTCGGGGCCGGCGCCTGCACCGTCTGCGTAGATGTTGCCGGCGCGGGCCGCGGCGATGGCGCCGGCGCGGGCCTGGGCACGGTCGCTCAGGCCGGCCACGACGGCGGGCACGCCTGCGGTGGCGCCGTCGGCGTACGGGTCTGCACCGTGGGCGGCGACCACACCCGCGGCCTGCACGGCGGTACGGCTGGCGGACGACTGGAATTGCAGGACGCCCTGGTAGTCCTCTGCGCTGGCGCCGATGGCGAAAGCGGAAAGAGCGGCGGCGGCGATCAGGAGCTTGGTGGTTTTCATGGCAATGTCTTTCAAAGATGAAGGGTGAAGGAGTCGGTTGAACACCATCGCCTCCTCGGTGCATGTGTCGTCGGTGGCGATGTATGAATTACATCGGCGGGCTGTATCCACGATGTGTCGAGCCACCGGCAGATTTGCATGCGCGTGTGTACGCCGCGCCGGCCAGACACAGTGGCGTACAAATCGGAAAGGAAAGCCGGGGAAAGGCGGCCGCGCAGAGGGCAACCGACCGGCCGGGCTGCAGCTAGGCGGCCGGGCCCTTGAGCTCGACGGTGTTGCCGTCGGGGTCGCTCAGGTAGATCGACGGGCCGTAGCCCTCGGCGCCGAAGTTGTTCTGCACGTCGCCGTGAAGGGCCACGCCGTGGCGCGCCATCAGCGCGCGGATGCCCGCTTCGTCGAAGGGCTCGACGCGCAGGCAGAGGTGGTCGACGTTGCGGCCCTCGGCGCCGGGCAACGCACCGCCCTGGCGGCCCAGCGGGCCGTCGGGCGTGACGAGATCGATGAGGCTGGCGCCGGCGCGCAGGTGCACCAGGCCCAGGTCGTCGCGGCGCTTCTCGACGGTGCAGCCGAGCACGTCGACATAGAACGCGACGGCGCGTTCCATGTCCTTCACGCGCAGCACGATGTGGTCGATGCGCAGCACCGAGAACGGCGGGCGCACCGGGTTCGTCATGCCGGCCTCTTCTTCAGACGACGCCGGCTGAGCGCAGGGCATCGAAGCGTGCCGCATCGATGCCCATTTCCGCCAGCACTTCCTGCGTGTGCTGCCCCAGCGCCGGCGGCGCATGGCGCAGCACCGGCGGCGTGGCCGTGAGCCGCAGCGGGCTCGCCACGCCGGTGATGCTGGCGATGCCGTCGCCCGCGTCGCGCGGCAGCGTGACCTTCAGGCCGCGCGCCTGGACTTGCGCATCGTCGAAGGCCTGCGCGATGTCGTTGATCGGGCCGCAGGGCACGGCCTTGTCTTCAAGCAGCGTGACCCATGCGGCCGTGGTGCGGGTGCGCGTGAGTTCTTCCATCATGGGGATCAGCACCAGGCGGTGCTTCACGCGCAGCGTGTTGGTCGCGAAGCGCGCGTCGCTCGCCCATTCCGCGTGGCCTGCCGCTTCGCAGAAGCGTGCGAACTGCCCGTTGTTGCCGATGGCCAGCAGCATCGAACCATCCTGCGTCGGAAAGTCTTGATAGGGCGCGAGGCTCGGGTGCGTGTTGCCCTGGCGGCCGGGCGCCTTGCCGGTGTTGAGGAAGGCGCTGGCCTGGTTGGCGAGGATGGCCATGCCCACGTCGAGCAGCGCCATGTCGATGTGCTGGCCTTCGCCGGTGCGTTCGCGCACCTGCAGCGCCGCGAGGATGGCCGTGCTGGCGTAGACGCCGGTGAACAGGTCGGTGAGCGCCACGCCCACGCGCAGCGGACCGCCGCCGGGCACGTCGTCGGGGCGGCCGGTGATGCTCATCATGCCGGTCATGGCCTGGATCATCAGGTCGTAGCCCGCGCGCTCGGCGTACGGGCCGTCGTGGCCGAAGCCGGTCACGCTGCAGTAGATGAGGCGCGGGTTGGCCGCGCGCAGGCTCTCGTGGTCGAGGCCGTATTGCTTCAGGCCGCCGGTCTTGAAGTTCTCCACCACGATGTCGGCCTGCGCCGCCATCTGCTTGAGCAGCGCCTGCCCGTCGGGCGTGGCCATGTCGATGGTGACGGAGCGCTTGTTGCGGTTGCAGGACGTGAAGTAGCTGGCCTGGTCGGTGTCGTTGCCGTCCGCGTCCTTGATGAAGGGCGGGCCCCAGGTGCGCGTGTCGTCGCCGACGCCGGGCCGTTCGATCTTGACGACGTCGGCGCCCAGGTCCGCGAGGATCTGCGTGCACCACGGGCCCGCGAGCACGCGGGACAGATCGAGGACCTTGATGCCGTCGAGAGCTGCGGGCTTCGTTGTCATGCGTGTCAGTTGGCGAAAGCTGCGATGCCGGTGATGGCGCGGCCAAGGATGAGCGCGTGGATGTCGTGCGTGCCTTCATAGGTGTTGACCACTTCGAGGTTCACCAGGTGGCGTGCCACGCCGAACTCGTCGCTGATGCCGTTGCCGCCCATCATGTCGCGCGCCAGGCGGGCGATGTCCAGGGCCTTGCCGCAGTTGTTGCGCTTCATGATCGAGGTGATCTCGACCGAGGCCGTGCCTTCGTCCTTCATGCGGCCCAGGCGCAGGCTGCCTTGCAGGCCCAACGTGATCTCTGTCTGCATGTCGGCCAGCTTCTTCTGGATCAGCTGGTTGGCGGCCAGCGGGCGGCCGAACTGCTTGCGGTCCAGCGTGTACTGGCGGGCGCGGTGCCAGCAGTCTTCGGCGGCGCCGAGCGCCCCCCACGAGATGCCGTAGCGGGCGCTGTTCAGGCAGGTGAACGGGCCCTTCAGGCCTTGCACTTCAGGGAAGGCGTTTTCTTCAGGGCAGAACACGCCATCCATGACGATTTCGCCGGTGATGCTGGCGCGCAGGCCGACCTTGCCGTGGATCGCGGGGGCGCTCAGGCCCTTCATGCCCTTCTCGAGCACGAAGCCGCGGATCGGGCCGACGGTGCCGCTTTCGCTGACTTCCTTGGCCCACACCACGAACACGTCGGCGATGGGCGAGTTGCTGATCCACATCTTCGAGCCGCTGAGCGAATAGCCGCCCGGCACCTTCTTGGCGCGCGTGGCCATGCTGCCGGGGTCGGAGCCGTGGTCGGGTTCGGTCAGGCCGAAACAGCCGATCCATTCGCCGGTGGCGAGCTTGGGCAGGTACTTCTGCTTCTGGCCTTCGGTGCCGAATTCGAAGATGGGCACCATCACCAGCGAGCTCTGCACGCTGGCCATCGAGCGGTAGCCGGAGTCGACGCGCTCGACTTCGCGGGCGATCAGGCCGTAGGCCACGTAGTTGAGGCCGGGGCCGCCGTACTGCTCGGGAATCGTGGGGCCGAGCAGGCCGAGCGCGCCCATTTCGCGAAAGATGGCGGGGTCGGTCTCGCCGGTGCGGAAGCCCTCGATGACGCGGGGCGCGAGGCGCTCCTGGCAGTAGGCATTGGCCGCGTCGCGGATCATGCGTTCTTCGTCGGTCAGTTGCTGGTCGAGAAGAAGGGGGTCGTCCCAGTGGAATTGCGCTTTGGCGGCCATGTGCTGTCTCCGGAAGAGGAAAAGAGAAAAGGGGGAATGAGGCCGATGCTAGCCACGCAGGGGCCATGACGCAAACGAGGAATCCGCACCCAGATATGCGGTGAAAGAATGTCTTGCAAGATGTTGGCGAGGCACCTTCATTGAAGAAGGCCTGATTCCAGTCATACACTCCCGGCATACATGCGCCGCAAGATCCCACCCCTGCAAACCCTCGTGTGCTTCGACGCCGCCGCGCGCCACGAGAGCTACACGCGCGCCGCGCAGGAACTCGCCCTCACCCAGAGCGCGGTGTCGCGCCAGATCGGCACGCTCGAGGCCTTCCTGGGCGTGGCGCTGTTTCGCCGCACGCGGCACGGCGTGGCGCTCACGGCCAGCGGTGCGGCCTATGCGCGGCAGATCACCAAGCGGCTCGAGGCGATGGAGCGCGACACGCTCGACGCGATGGCGCACCAGGGCGAAGGCGGCTCGCTCTCGCTGGCGGCCGTGCCCACTTTCGCCACCCGCTGGCTGATGCCGCGGCTGAAGGGCTTCGCGGCGCTGCAGCCCGACGTGGTGGTGCACATCGAGACGCGCACCCGCCCCTTCCTGTTCGCCGATGCGGAGTTCGATGCGGCGCTGTATGCCGGCACGCCCGCGCAGGTCGAGAACTGGGCCGGCACGCACGCGCTGCTGCTGATGCATGAAGACGTGGTGCCGGTGTGCAGCCCTTCCCTGCTGCCGCGAGGCAAGGCCGTGGCGCCGGCAGCCATCGCGAAGATGCCGCTGCTGCAGCAGAGCACCCGGCCCGACGGCTGGCGCCAGTGGTTCGATGCGCAGCAGATCGACGCGCCCAATGCGCGCGGCGGCCCGCGCTACGAGCTGTTCTCGATATTGGCCGCGGCCGCATCGCACGGGCTCGGCGTGGCGCTGATGCCGACGATGCTGGTGGCCGACGAACTGGCGCGCGGCGAACTGGTGGTGGCCTGCGCGCGGCCGCTGTCGGGCGAACGCAACTACTACCTCGTGACGCCGGAGCGCGCCGACCAGCGGCCGCTGCTGAAGTTCTTCAGCGACTGGCTGCTGGCGCAGGCACGGCAGGAGCCCGGGCGCGAGACGGCTTGAAGGGGCCGGCGACCTTCTCGAGCCACGGATCGCAGACGGCCCGCAGTTCCGGGTCCATGTCGAACTTGGGATCGCGCGCATCGAACAGGACCGATTTCTTCGCCTGCGCCCGCACCAGCGCGAAAGCGCTCTTCCCGGAACGGCTGTTGTCGAACATCAGCGTCATGTTCGCGATCTGCGCCGCATGGCCGACCGCCGCCTGCGTGCGGGGAAAGCGCTCGACCAGCTTCCTGCGGTCCACGTCGTGGCCGCCCTGCTGCTTGCGGGTGCTCACGCGAAAGATGGACATGTCCACCGAGACCAGGCCGACGAAAAGCAGCACGACGAAATACCCCGCCTCCTGCATCGCGCGGATGTCGTCCGCCTTCGACGCATGGCCACCGCCGGGCAGCGGCTTCCAGTGGGAAAACACCGTCTCGAACGCAAACGGCATGCGCTGGTCCATCACCAGGCTCTTGAAGGCGCGCACGCCTTCCTGGGACAGGACTTGCCATTTCTCGTCGTCGTCGCGCAGGCGCTGGGCCCAGGCGGGGATGTGCCCAGTGGCGGGGTCGGCGTCCGGCAGGATGGACATCATCATCCGGTCGGCGTTGATCAGCGGCATCTGCAGCGATGCCGCCAGGCGCGAATACCAGAGCGTGGATTTTCCGGAGCCGTTGTGGCCCGCCAGGACGAAGGCCACCGGACGCGGGCCGCGCGTCTGCTCGAGGAGCTTCCCGAGCTTCGGTGGGCGGCGGCTCACGCCTTGCTCGCGCGGAACCTGCCGTCGACCAGGCGGCCAATGACCTTGGTGCCGTCGGCTGCTTCGCGAATGACCTGGGTCGGGTCCTGCGGGTAGGCGGAGTAGGCGAATATCCGGTCCGCGTTGGGTCCGCGGAAGACGACCGACCTGTCGATGCCGGGCTTGTCGAGTGCGCGGGCCGCCTTCTTCAACAGTTCCGTCGTGTTGTCCTCGGGGCGGACCACGGCGCGTGGAGCCTTGCCGATCTTGACCAGCGCCATGCCGCGCCCCAGGGTCGCCACCGATCGGCCCTGGACCATTTGCCCTGCCGAGCCTTCGCGTGCGATGGTTTTTGCTCTTGCCATGGCCGGATGATCGCTCAAAACGGAAGCCGCCCGCCACCTGCTGCGCCAAAGCCCGCACCGCCGCATACCCGCGTCCGGAAACGGCGAGCCTTGCAGCCCCGCAGGCGAGACACTGCGCGCATGACAGCCCCAGCCTCCCAGGTCGACGCCCTCGACTGGCCCCGCATCGAAGACGACCTCGCCACCCGCGGCTGCGCCACCACCGGCGCCGCGATCTTCACCCCGAAGGAATGCGCCGCCCTCGCGGCCATGTACGACCAGCCCCGCCACTTCCGCAGCCGCGTCGTCATGCAGCGCCACGGCTTCGGCCAAGGCGAGTACCAGTACTTCGCCAACCCGCTGCCGCCAAAGCTCGTGGCATGGCGCAGCGCGCTGTACGAACGCCTCGCGCCGCTGGCCACTGCATGGGCCGCGGCGATGGGCCTGCCGGCCGACTACCCGCCTGACCACGCCGCCTATCTCGCGCGCTGCCACGCGGCGGGCCAGCTGCGCCCCACCCCGCTGCTGCTGCGCTACGACGAGGGCGACTACAACTGCCTGCACCAGGACCTGTACGGCGACCTGCAGTTCCCGCTGCAGCTCACCGTGCTGCTGAACCGGCCCGGCGAAGACTTCACCGGCGGCGAGTTCGTGCTGACCGAACAGCGCCCGCGCATGCAGTCGCGCGCCGAGGTGGTGTCGCTCGCGCAGGGCGAGGCGGTGATCTTCGCGGTCAACCAGCGGCCGGTGGCGGGCACGCGCGGCAGCTACCGCGTGACGATGCGCCACGGCGTGAGCCGCGTGCGCTCGGGGCGGCGGCATACGCTGGGCATCATCTTTCACGACGCCCGCTAAGGCGGCTCCCCGGCCACTGCGGCGCCGTGCAACGCCGCACGGAAAGCCGAAGTCGACGAAAATCACGCCCGCCTCCGGCGCCCACCAGGATCCCCGACACCAACGATCGGGGCCGTGAGCCCGCCGGAAGCCGGCCCGCGGCCTCGATGCAGCGGGCGCGCTCGAGTGGTCGTCAGGGAGCTGTATGAACAAGAAGTCGTCCGGGAATCCGGAAGCGGCGGGAAAGCCGTCGATCGAATCCGCGGCCGCGCCGGCCGCACCGCCCGGGCGTTCGCGCCGCTTCAGGGTGGACGTGGGCACCATCGTCAGTGCCGTGGCGCTGACACAGTCGCTGTTGCTGGTCTCGCTGGGTTACTGGGGGTCGCAGCGGCTGGTGTCGCGCATCGGCGTGTCCGCGCACAGGGCCAACCACCACCGCACCGAGGACAAGGTGCTGGCCTTCCTGCAGAAGGCCGAGTCGGTCGTCAACGCCGTGGGCACCGCCCCCAGCCTGCGGCCAGCGGGCGAACACGCCGAAAGAACGGCCGAGCTGCTGTGGACGCTGCTGCAGCAGTCGCCCGAGCTCGACAGCATCTACGTCAGCAACGAGAAGGGCCAGATGCTGATGGCGCTGCGCTACCCGGTGCCGGCCATGCGCCACATCGAGCGCGGCGCGAGGTTCACCACCGAGACGTGGCAGTACATGCTGCCGCTGGACGCCGAGGCCGACGTGCAGCAGCGCTACGCCACGCAGCGCGTCGCATCCTTCCGCAGCAGCTACGACCCGACGCAGCGCGGCTGGTATTTGCAGGCCCGCAAGGCACAGGGGCCGGTCTGGACGCAGCCGTACGTATTCGCCGCCGCGCAGGAGCTGGGCGTGACCTACGCGCTGCCGAGCCAGCGCAGCTATGCGGACAACGCAGCGCAGGCCATGGTGGTGGCGGGCGATGTGTCGCTGGGACGGCTGTCGGAATTCGTGCGCCAGTTCAGCAGCGACGGCTACGGCGACAGCGCACTGCTGAGCGCCGACGCCCGCGTGCTCGCGCGCAGCGACATGCCGGGCGTGCTGCACCAGCTGGAGCCGCCGACCGGCGTGCTCGGCGCCTTGCACGCGAACACGGTGATCGGCGGCACGGCGGGCAGTGGCTCGAACAGGAAGTTCTCCTTCACCTACGAAGGTCGCCGCTACCTGGTGCAGGCCTCGCGCATTCCCAGCACCGGATGGCAGCTCGTGAGCTGGGTGCCCGAAGACATGCTGCTGGGCGAGCTGCACCGCGCGGTGCTGTGGGGCCTGTTGCTGGCGCTGGCCTTCCTGGCGATCGCGCTGTTCATCTCGCTGAAGCTGTCGAAGCTGGTGACCTCGCCGGTGGAGAATCTTTCGCACATCGCGCGCAGCATCGGCCTGCTGGAGCTCGACAACCTGCCGCGCGAACCGAGCCGCGTGCTCGAGATCCAGCACCTGGACCAGGCCCTGGACGACTCGGCGCGCAGCCTGAAGGCCTTCAGCAAGTTCGTGCCGGTGGACGTGATCAACCAGCTGATCGACGCGGGCCATGCGCTCGCGCCCTCCGGTTCGTCGCGCCGCGTGACGGTGATGTTCACCGACGTGGAGGGCTTCACCTCGATTTCGGAATCGCTGGACACCGACGTGCTGGTGAGCATGCTGACGGAGTACTTCAACTTGGCGGCGGGCGTGTTCGCACGGCACGGCGGCGTGGTCGACAAGTTCATCGGCGACGGCATCATGGTGCTGTGGGGTGCGCCCTCCGACCTGAAGGACGCGGAATACCAGGCCTGCGTGGCCGCGTTGGAGCTGCACGTGGAGATGGGCGAACTCAACCGCAAGTGGCACGAGCAGGGGCTGCCGAGGTTCCGCACCCGCATCGGCATCCACACCGGCATGGTGATCGCGGGGGTGCTCGGCTCGAACGACCGGCTGTCGTACACCGCGTTCGGCGACCCGATCAATGTGGCGAGCCGCATCGAGGGCATAAACAAACAGCTCGGCACGCAGACGCTGATTTCCGAGGCCACCTTCGCGGGGCTCGGCGGCCGGCTTCACGCACGCCGCATCGAAGAATTGGTGGAGCTGCGCGGCCGGCAGACGCGCATGGTGCTCTATGAGCTCACGGCCTGAGCTCGCTCGTGGGTGCAAAGCTCATGCGCCCCTCATGCGGAGGCACGCTGCGCGGCAAAGGCCACGAACCAGTCGAGGCTGCCGGGGTTGGCCATCGCCTCGCGGTTCACCACCTTCTCGATCGGCTGGCCCAGCAGCAGCTTCTTGATCGGCAGCTCCTGCTTCTTGCCCGAGAGCGTGCGCGGTATCTCGGCCACCTGGAAGATGTCGTTGGGCGCGAAGCGAGGCGACAGCGAAGTCTTGATGGCGTTGTTGATCTTCGCGCGCATCGCGTCGTCGAGCGCCACGCCGGGGCGCAGCACCACGAACAGCGGCATGTAGCTGTCGCGGCCCAGGTATTCGAGATCGACCACCATCGAGTCGAGCACCTCGGGCAGGCCCTCGACCGCGCTGTAGATCTCGCTGGTGCCCATGCGCAGGCCCTGTCGATTGATGGTGGCGTCGCTGCGGCCGTAGATGATGCAGCCACCGTCGGTGCCGATCTTGATCCAGTCGCCGTGGCGCCAGACGCCGGGATAGGTGTCGAAGTAGCTCGACAGGTAGCGCGCGTTGCCCTCGTCGCCCCAGAAGTAGAGCGGCATCGACGGAATCGGCTTGGTGCACACCAGCTCGCCGACCTCGCCGACGACGGGCTGCCCGTTGTCGTTCCAGCCCTCGACCGAATGGCCCAGCTCGCGGCATTGCATCTGGCCCGGCACTTCGGGCAGGTCGCGGTTGCCGCCGACAAAAGCGCCGCAGAAATCGGTGCCGCCGGAGATGTTGCACCACCACACCTCCTTCGAGCCCGCATCGAGGATCTGCTGCGAGCCCCAGCGCTGCACCTCTTCGGGCAGCGGCGAGCCGGTGCTGCCGAGCGCACGCACGCGCGAGAGATCGCCGCACTCCTTTGCGACGAGGCCCGACTTCATGCAGTTGGTGAAGTAGGCCGCGCCCGCGCCGAAGAAGGTGACGCGGTGCTTCGCAACGAAGCGCCACAGCACGCCCCAGTCGGGCTTCTCCTTGCTGCCCGCCGGATTGCCGTCGTAGATGCAGATGGTGGCACCGAAGGCCATGCCCGAGAGCTGCGAGTTCCACATGACCCAGCCCGTGGAGCTGTACCAGTGGTAGCGCTCGCCGAAGTTGTTGGCGCCGTAGCTCGCGCCTACGTCGTTGTGCAGGCCGCAGGCATGCATGGTGAGGATGATGCCGCCCTGCCCGTGCACGATGGGCTTGGGCAGGCCGGTGGTGCCGCTCGAATAGACGATCCAGATCGGATGGTCGAAGGGCAGCCATTCGGGCTCGAAGGCGGCGACCTCGGCGTCGTTGCGCGCGATGGCCTGTGTCCATTCGACGTCGTGCGGCACGGCGCTGGCGGCATACGGCGACTTCACGAGCAACAGCTTCTGCACGCTGGGCAGCTGGCCGCGCAGCTCCTGCAGCACGGCGCTGCGGTCGAGCGGCTTGCCGCCATAGTGCACGCCGTCGACGGCGATCAGCACCTTGGGTTCGATCTGGCGAAAGCGGTCGGCCACGGCGGCCGTGCCCATGTCGGGCGCGCACACGCTCCAGATCGCGCCGATGCTGGAGCACGCGAGGAACGCGACCATGGTCTCGGGCACGTTGGGCATGTAGGCCGCAATGCGGTCGCCGCGCTGCACGCCGAGGGACTTGAGCATGAGCGCGACCGACGCGACCTGGCGCCGCATCTCCGGCCACGACATCTCGCGCACTTCGCCGCGCTCGTTGTCGCTCACGATGGCAGGCATGCCGGCCGCGTGCGCCGCGTCGACATGGCGCAGCACCTCGCGGGCGTAGTTGACCTGTGCGCCGGGGAACCAGCGCGCGCCGGGCATGCGCGACTCGGCGAGCACGGCCGTGTGCGGGGTGGGCGACTCGATGCGGGCGTAGTCCCAGATGCTCTGCCAGAAGGCGTCGAGCTCGGTGACGGACCAGCGCCACAGGGCGTCGTAGCTGTCGAAGCGAAGGCCGCGCGTCTCGCGCAGCCAGTCTTGATAGAGGCGGATCTGGGGGATGTTGGGGGCGGGCATGGCACGAGCGTAGCGCCGCGAACGAGCGTGCTCAATGGGGGTTGACCTCAGGGTTTGTACGTGTGTTCAATGTTTTTGTACAAGTGTTCAATACGCCCCGATGAGCACCCGCACACCCACCGCAAGGCGCGGCACCTCGCGTGCCGCGACGCCAGCCCCCGCCGCAGTCACCACCGAGACTGCGCGGCCCGACCGCAAGCAGGCGATCCTGCTGGCGGCCGAGAAACTTTTTGCGCAGCACGGCTACCACGTGGTGACGATCCGCCAGATCGCCGAAGAGGCCGGCGTGCCGCTGGCGCTGGTGGGCTACTACTACGGCCAGAAGCACGAGCTGTTTCACGCGATCTTCGAACACTGGAGCCATTCCATCGAGGCGCGGCTCGCAGGACTGGCCGCGGTGAACGTCGACCCCGACGACGCGCGCACGCTGCCGCGCATCATCGATGCCTTCACCGCGCCCGTGCTGGCGCTGCGAGCGAGCGCCGAGGGCGAGTACTACGCGCTGCTGGTGGCGCGCGAGCTCTACCACGCCACCGAGGAAGCCGACCGCGTGCTGCGCAGCTACTTCGACCCGCTGGCCGAGGCCTACATCGACGCGCTGCACCTCGCGCTGCCGCACGCCACGCGCAGCCAGGCGGCCTGGGGCTACCAGTTCGCGCTGGGCGCGCTGCTGCACCACCTGAACGACAGCCGCATCGAACGCCTCACGCGCGGCGAGAACAGGCGCGCCGACCCGGCCGTGGCGCCGATGCTCGTGAACTTCATCGTCGGCGGCCTGCGCGCCGCACTGCCGCGCCCGAAGACCCCCAGAACCCCACGCACGAGAACCACCCCCAGGAGACAAAAGACATGATGAAACGACGCACCCTGCTGTCGGCGCTTGCCGCGGCATCGGCTGCCGCGGCACTGCCTTCGCGCGCCCAGTCCAACCCGAAGATCGTGTTCGGCTACACGGCCGTGACCGACTTCGCCTCGGTGTTCGTCGCGGCCGAAGAGGGCTACTTCAAGAAGCGCAACCTCGATGTCGAGCTCAAGTTCATTCCGCTGAATTCGACGATCCCGGCGGCGCTGCAGTCCGACTCGCTGCAGATTGGCGGGCCCACGCCCTCGGTCTTCCTGCAGGCGGTGGACGGCGGGCTCGACCTCGTGCTGGTGGCCGGCGGCGGCCTCACCTCGAAGACGATCACCGGCTTCGGCCTGGTGGCGCGCGCGGGCTCGGGCATCAAGGGCCCGCAGGACTGCGTGGGCAAGAAGATCGGCGTGCCGGGCCTCGGTGCCTTCCTGCACGTGACCTTCCGCGCGTGGCTGAAGGACAGCGGCGTGGACTACCGCAAGGTGAACTTCGTCGAGGCCGCGTTCCCGCAACACGCCGACCTGCTGCGCGGCGGTTCGGTCGATGCGGTGGTGTCGGCCGACCCGTTCATGAGCCGCATCACCGAGAGCGGTGCGGGCTACGTGGCCTCGTACTACTCGACCTTCCTGCCGGAGAACAACCAGACCATCGTGCATGCGGCCAAGCGCGAGTGGGTGGCGAAGAACCCGGCCGTTGCGCGCGCGTTCCGGGAGGCGCTGGTCGAATCGGCCGCCTTCATGCAGCAGCCGAGGAACGACGCCAAGGTGCGCGCGGCCATCGGCAAGTACATCAAGCTCCCGTCCGAGGTGCTGGCCAAGGTGCAGATCTCGCCGCCCGGCCCCGTGGTGACGGAAAAGCAGCTCGCCTACTGGACCGGGCTGATGAAGGAGCAGGAGATGCTCAAGACGAGCATCGACGTGGCGAAGCTGGTGGCGAAGTGATCGCAGCACCCGCCCCCGTCACCGCGCGCGCCGCACTGTCGGCGAGTGCCTTTCGTTCGCCGACCGTCCCCACGATGCAAGCCACCCCCTTCCTGTGCTTCGACGGCGTGACCATCCGCCTCGGCGGACGCGAGATCCTGTCGCCCACCTCGTTCGACGTGGCGCGCGGCGAGTTCGTCTGCATCGTCGGTCCCAGCGGCTGCGGCAAGACCACGTTGCTGCGTGCGGCCAGCGGGCTCGTCAGCGCGAGCGCGGGCGAGGTGCGGCGCAACGGCGCGAAGATGACCGAGCCTTCGCGCGAAGTGGCTTTCGTGTTCCAGGACTACGGTCGCGCGCTGCTGCCCTGGCGCACGGTGGAAGGCAACGTGAGCCTCGCACTGGAAGCGGCCGGCGTGCCGACAGCGGAGCGCGCGCCGCGCATTGCCGATGTGCTCGCCAAGGTCGGCCTCGCGAAGCATGCGCAGAAGTTTCCGGTGCAGCTCTCAGGCGGCATGCAGCAGCGCGCACAGATCGCCCGCTGCCTCGCGCAGAAGCCCGAACTGATGATGATGGACGAGCCCTTCGGCGCGCTCGACGCACTCACGCGGCAGAGCCTGCAGGACGAACTGGCGCGGCTGGTGCGCGACGACGGGCTCACGGTGCTGTTCGTGACGCACGACCTGGAAGAGGCCATCTACCTCGGCGACCGCGTGATCGCGCTGCAGGCCAACCCTGGCCCCGGTCGGCCGAGCCTCGCGCGGATGATCGACGTGAAGATCCCGCGTCCGCGCGACCAGCTCTCGACCAAGGAGCATCCGGAGTACCTGCACCTGCGGCGCGAACTCTTCGCCTTCATCGAGCAGGGCCATGACTGACAGCCGCCTCTACCGCTGGCTGCGGCCGTGGGTGTTTCCCGTCGTGCTGGTCGGCGCCTTCGAGTGGTACGCGCGGCGCGCGGCCGCACTGGGCAGCGACGCGCTCGCACCGCCCAGCGCTGCGGCCAAGGCCTTCATGGGCGCAGCGACGGACGGCTCGCTCTGGACGGCCACCGGCTTCACGCTGGGCACTGCCGCGCTTGGGTTGCTGCTGGGCGCGGTGCTCGGCATCGCATTGGGCGTGGTGCTCGGGCTCTCGCGCCGCGCGGCGCAGTTGGGGTCGGTCTCCATCGAAGTACTGCGCCCCGTGCCTTCGGTCGCGCTGATTCCGCTCGCCATGCTGACCTTCGGCTTCGGCGTGCGCATGGAGCTGGCCATCGTCGCTTTCGCCACCTTCTGGCCGCTGCTGGTGTTGGTGCAGTCGGCGGTGCAGCAAGTCGAGCCGCGGCTGCTCGAGGTGAGCCGCGTGCTGGGCCTGTCGTCGCGCGAGCGGGCCTTCAAGATCGTGCTGCCGGCCATCGTGCCGCGCCTGTTCGTCGCGCTGCGGCTGGGCGTGGCGGTGGCGCTGGTGGTGGCCGTGACGGTGGAGATCGCGGCCAATCCGAACGGCATGGGCTACGCAATGATGATCGCGCAGCAGAGCTTCGACCCGGCGCTGATGCTCGCGTGGCTGGTGTGGATCGGCGTGGTGGGCTTCGCGGTGAACGCCGGCATGGTGCTGCTGCAGCGCGTGGTGTCGCGGCGCATGGGGGTGCAGCCATGAACGGCAACGGCAACAAGGACCGCATCGGCCTGAACCGGCTCGGCTCGCTGGGCGTTCTGCTGGCGCTCGTCGCGCTGTGGTGGGTCGCGAGCAACGCGGGCTGGGTCAGCCGCGTGTTCCTGCCGACGCCGCAGGCCACGTTCGCGAGCCTTCTCGAAGGACTGAATCTCGCGGGAGGCGATGGCAACGGCGAACTGCTCGGCTTCACGCAGGCCACGGTGGGCCGCATGATCGAAGGCTGGCTGCTCGCGTCGCTCTTCGGCGTGCTGCTGGGCGCGGCCATCGGCGTATCGCCCCAGGTGCGCGCGTGGGTGCAGCCGACGCTGGAATTCATCCGCCCGCTGCCCGCCTCGGCGCTGCTGCCGCTGGCCATCTCCATCTTCGGGCTGAACCCCGGCATGGTGCTCTTCGTGGTCGCATTCGGCGCGATGTGGCCGGTGCTGCTGGCCACGGTGCACGGCTTCGCGGCCGTGGAGCCACGCCTTTCGGAAGTGACGCGCTGTCTGCAGATGTCGCGCGCGGCGTATATCTGGAAGATGGGCCTGCCCAACGCCATGCCCGACATCCTGGCCGGCATGCGGCTCGCGCTGACCATCGCGCTGATCGTCGCGGTGGTGGGCGAAATGATCGCCTCGCAAAGCGGCCTGGGCCAGGCCATCCTGCTGGCTGCGCGCGCCTTCCGCGCCAGCGACCTGTTCGCCGGCATCGTGCTGCTCGGGCTGATCGGCTTCGTGAGCAACGCGCTGCTGGCCCTTGCCGAGCAACGGCTGCTGCGCTGGCAGCGCCCCTGACTCCCCCGATTGCTTCTCCCCCAAACACGAACACCTCACAAGGAGCCTCTTCATGCCACGCAAATTCGTCGACCTCTCGATCTTTCTCGAGAACGATGTGCTCTCCGACCCGCCGGCCTTCGCGCCGAAGATCCAGTACTTCACGCACGAGCAGACCTACGAGCAGATCGAACCCTTCTTTCCCGGCTTGAAAAAGGAAGACCTGCCCGACGGCGAAGGCTGGGCCGTGGAACTGGTGCAGCTGTCGACGCACAACGGCACGCACCTCGACGCGCCCTATCACTTCCACTCGACCATGGACAAGGCGCTGGGCGAAAAGAAGCCCGCCATCGCCATCCACGACGTGCCGCTCGAATGGTGCTTCCAGCCGGGCGTGAAGCTCGACTTCCGGCACTTCGCCGATGGCTACGTGGTCACGGCCGACGACGTCGAGGCCGAACTCAAGCGCATCGGCCACACGCTGAGTCCGCTGGAGATCGTGGTGGTCAACACACGCGCCGGTTCGCGCTACGGCCATCCCGACTACGTGTCGGCCGGCGCAGGCATGGGCTACGAGGCGACGATGTACCTGCTGGAACGCGGCGTGCGCCTCACGGGCACCGACGCATGGAGCTGGGACGCGCCCTTCGTGCACACCGCGAAGAAGTACGGCGAGACGCACGATGCCTCGCTGATCTGGGAAGGCCACAAGGCCGGGCGCGACATCGGCTATTGCCACATCGAGAAGCTGCACAACCTCGAGGCGCTGCCGCCCACGGGCTTCTTCATCAGCTGCTTCCCGCACAAGATCCGCGGCGCGTCGGCCGGGTGGACGCGCGCCGTGGCGATCTTCGACGATGCGTTGATGGCGTCGGTGTGAGGGCCGGTTCATGAACGCGCTCAACCGCACGCACGACGTCCACGCACGCAGCTGGGTCGAATCGGCCAATGCGGCGGGCGGCGACTTCCCGATCCAGAACCTGCCGCACGCTGTGTTCCGCCGCGCCGGCAGCGCCGAGCCGTTTCGCGGCGGCGTCGCCATCGGCGGCGAGGTGCTCGACCTCGCCGCGCTGGTCACGCGCCAGCAGCTCGACGGCCTGGCGCTCGACGCGGCGCGCGCCGCCGCATTGCCGGCATTGAACGACTTCTTCGCGCTCGGCCGCTCCGCATGGAAGGCGCTGCGCCACGCGCTGTTCGACCTGCTGAAGAACGACGCGCCCGTGGCCACGGTGCAGGCCGTGCGCGAATGCCTGGTGCCGCAGGCCGAGGTCGAATACACCGTGCCCGCGCGCATCGGCGACTACACCGACTTCTACACATCGATCGACCATGCACTGAACATCAGCCGCCTGATGAACCCCGACGGCGACGTGACGCCCAACTTCCGCTGGATTCCGACCGCGTACCACGGGCGGGTGTCGACCATCGGCGTGAGCGGCCAGCGCTTTCACCGGCCGATGGGGCAGGCGATGGCTCCGGGCGCGAAGGCGCCCACGTACCAGGCCTGCGCGCGGCTCGACTACGAGCTGGAGCTCGGCGTGTGGATCGGCACCGGCAACCCGCAGGGCGAGCCCATTCCGCTCGAACGCGCGGAAGAACACATCTTCGGCATCTGCCTGCTCAACGACTGGTCGGCGCGCGACATCCAGTTCTGGGAGATGGCGCCGCTCGGGCCGTTCCTGGCGAAGAACTTCGCGACCACGATCTCGCCGTGGATCGTGACGATGGAAGCGCTCGCGCCCTACCGTCAGGCCTGGACGCGGGCGGCCCACGAGCCCCAGCCGCTCGCGTATCTGGAAAGTGCGGCGAACCGCGAGAGCGGCGCGCTCGACATCCGCCTGGAGGTCTGGCTCGAAAGCGAGAAGGCGCGCAAGGACAAGGCCGGGCCGTCGCGCCTGTCGTCCACGAGCTTCAGGCACCAGTATTGGAGCGTCGCGCAGATGGTGGCGCACCACACGATGGGCGGCTGCAGCCTGAACCCGGGCGACCTGTTCGGCAGCGGCACGATCTCGGGGCCCGGCGCGGGCGAGGCTGGCGCGATCATCGAGCTGACGCGCGCAGCGCAAAGCCCGGTGACGCTGGCCAATGGCGAGCAGCGTGGTTTTCTTGAAGACGGCGATGCGGTGCTGCTGCGCGGCTGGTGCGAGAAGCCGGGGCATGCGCGCATCGGTTTCGGGGAGAGCCGTGGAACGGTGCTGCCGGCCAGGAGTTGAGCAGAAGCACCAAAGAAAAAGGCCACCCGATGAGGTGGCCTTTTCTTTAATTTGGAGCGGGAGAAGAGTCTCGAACTCTCGACCTCAACCTTGGCAAGGTTGCGCTCTACCAACTGAGCTACTCCCGCGTGGAGCCCTCGATTATAGGGTGAATTTAGATCGGTTTTACCGAGCCCGAGAAAAAAGTTCGTTCAAGCACCGAATACCAGCGACCGATGCATCGACACGCCGGCCATCAACCCATCGGCCGAGGCCAGCGTGGCATTGCTGAACGCCATGGCGAGGTCGCCTGCCGCATAGACGCCGGGCACCGTCGTCATCTTCATCGCGTCGACGCGCAGCACGCGGCCCATCGGGCCGTCGTCGAAGGCGCAGCCGAGTTGTTCGGCGAGCGGACTGGCCGGGCGCGTGTGCGGCGCCACGAACATCGCCTCGACCGGCACGAGCCGGCCATCGTCGATGCGCACGCCGGCCAGGTCCGTCCCTTGTCCTTCCAGGCCGGCGATGCGTCCCGGCTCGATGGCCACGCCGCGCGACCGCAGCCTCGCACGCACTTCGGCGTCGGGCCCTTCGCCGCCATTGAGGAAGAGCGTGGTCGGGCCCCACTCGGCGATCAGCAGCGCATGGTCCGCCGGCGCGCCGCTGTGGAAAAGCAAGCCCAGCGAGCGGCCGCCGAACTCGTAGCCATGACAGTAGGGGCAGTGCAGCACGCTCTTGCCCCAACGCTCGCCGATACCGGCGATGTCGGGCAGGCCGTCCTGCACGCCGAACGACAGCAGCAGCTTGTGCGTCGAGATCCTTTCCCCGCCGTGCAGCGACACCGTGAAGCCATCGGCGCCATCCGCGCTCGCGGCCACCACGCTGCCCTTGATGAACTCGACGGACGGATAGGCGAGCAGCTTGTCGCGCGCGTCGGCAATCATCTTCAGCGGCGGCGTGCCGTCCTGTCCGAAGAAGCCGTGCGACGCTGCGGCGAAGCGGTTGCGCGGCGCGCCCGCGTCGACGACGCACACGTTCCTGCGCGCGCGAGCCAGCTGCATTGCAGCGGAAAGGCCGGCAAAACTGCCGCCCACGATCAAAGCGTCATGGCGCATGTTCAATGTCCTTCTGCGTGAAGCCGCCGCCTGTCATGCGGCGGTGGAAGTCCCTGGAAAGATCGGCCAGCGTGATGCTGTTGAAGCGCTTCAGCAGCAGCGCCTCGGCGTCCTGGAGGGCGCCGTCGAGCGCCGCGTTCACGGCCTGCTCGACGATGCAGCCCGGGCTCTCGGTGCGGTTGCCCATGGCCAGCAGCGCGGGCGCGCCGACGGCGTTGTGGATGTCGCCCAGCGTCACCGCCGCCAACGAGCACGACAGCACCCAGCCGCCGCCGTGGCCCTTGGCCGAACTGACGAACCCCGCCTGCCGCAGGCCGGCCATGACGCGGCGCACGACAACCGGGTTGGTGTGCATCGCGGCCGCCAGCGACTCGGACGTGACGGGGGCGTTCATCTCGGCCATGTGCAGCAGCACATGGAGAACGCCTGAAAGCTTGCTGTCTCGTTTCATGCAACATTATTAGTTGCATAAGTTTTCCATGGCATGCCGAAGGGTCTTCGGGAGTTCGGCATGCCGCATCGTTTGTCACGGCACAGGCACGAGAATCGACCCCGCCATGACGTCCACACCGACCACCCTGCTCGACGCCGTCCTGCGCGGCGTGCTGCTGGCCCTGCTGCTCGTGCTCGCGCTGGTCCTCGGGCGCGACCGCCCTCGCCTGACGGTCGCGCGGGCGGGCGTACTGCTCGCGCTCGGCCTGTGCATGCAGGCCATCGGCTCCGCGCCGCTGTTCGAAGCGCTCGTGCCGCGCGGGTGGCAAGCGCCCTTTGTCGCGGTCTCCGTCGGCAATGCCGTGCTGTTCTGGGTGTTCGTGCAAGCGCTGTTCGACGACGACTTCCGGCTGCGGCCGCTGCACGTCGCCGCGTGGCTCGCGGTGGCTGCGCTGGCGGCACTCAATTGCGCGGTCGTGGCAGGCAGCGCCTCGGTGCTCGCGCCGGTGACGATGGGCCTGCAGCGCGCGGTGCCGCTGGTGTTCGCGGTGCTGGCTGCGATGGCGGCGGCTTCGCAGTGGCGGGCAGACCTGGTGGAGGGACGGCGTCGGCTGCGCGTGTTCATCGTGGTGGCGGGCGTCGGCTACAGCGTCGGCATGCTGGCCGTGCGGCTGGCCTCGCCGCAGGGCCGGCTGTCGAGCCTGTCGGCGACGGCCGATGTGGCGATGCTGCTGCTGATCGTGGCCGTGGTGGCGTGGCGGATGGTGCGGCTGGCGGGATCGGAGCTGTTTCCGGCTTCACGGGCGCCCGTTGCGATTCCCGCGCACGAGGCCGTCGCACCAGTCCCTGTCGCGCCTGCGGAACCCGAGCCCGAACAAGCCCCCGACCCCGCCGAGGACCGCCTCGCGGAATCCTTGCGGCACGCCATGGCGGTCGAACATGCCTACCGCAGCGAAGACCTGAGCATCGCCAACCTGGCCGCCCGGCTGTCGGTGCCGGAGTACCGCCTGCGCCGCCTCATCAACCAGCGGCTGGGCCACCGCAACTTCAACGCCTTCGTCAACGGCCTCTGCCTGGCCGAAGCGATGGCGGCGCTGGCCGATCCTTCCAAGCGCGAACTGCCGGTGCTCACCATCGCGTTGACCGCGGGCTTCCAGTCCATCGGCCCGTTCAACCGCGCATTCAAGGTCGCCACGGGCCTCACGCCCTCCGAATTCCGCAGGCAGAAGCTGGCCGAATCCTGAAAATCTCTCGCCGAAACCCGCACTTGCGGCTTTCGGCAAGACGCGGCAGCGGCGCCCCGGCATCGTGCGGACCTCCAAAGGCAAGGAACCACCCGATGCGACGTTTTTCTTTTTCCTCTCTCTTCTTCCTGCTCCTCGCGCTTTGCTGCGGCTGGGCGCGAGCCTCGATGGGCATGGTGGAACTTCCCGCCGCGCCCGGCGACGGCCCGGTCACGGTGTTCTATCCGTCCGCCGATGCGGCGCAGCCGATCAAACGGGCCCGCTTCACGCTCGACGTCGCCGTTCAAGGCACGCCGGCACCCGGCAACGGCCGGCTGGTGATCGTCTCGCACGGCTCGGGCGGCGCGCCGTGGGTGCATGCGGACATCGCGCGCAGCCTGGTCGAGGCCGGCTTCGTCGTCGCCATGCCCGAGCACAAGGCCGACAACTACAAGGACGACAGCGATCCCGGCCCCGACAGCTGGACCATGCGCCCCGCCGAGGTGTCGCGCGCCATCGACGCGGTGGCGCGCGACCCGCGCTTCGCACCGCTGCTGCGGCTCGACAGGGTCGGCATGTACGGCATGTCGGCGGGTGGCCATACGGCCCTGAGCCTCGCGGGCGGGCGCTGGTCGCCGGCCGCGTTCGCGCGGCACTGCGAAGCCGACCTGGTGAACGACTTCCAGTCCTGCGTAGGCCTCATCACGCGGCTGACCGGCGGGCCGCTCGACGGCATCAGGAAATGGGCCGCATTGCTCGTCATCCGCCACCGCTTCGGCGACGACGCTGCGCCGCGCGAGCACATCGATCCGCGCATCGCGGCCATCGTGGCGGGCGTGCCCTCTTCCGCCGATTTCGACATGGCCTCGCTCGCGGCGCCGCGCGTGCCGCTCGGCCTGATCACCGCCAGGCAGGACCGCTGGCTGATCCCGCGCTTCCACAGCGACCGGGTGCTTGCGGCCTGCCTGCCGCGCTGCGAGCTGATCGCGGACATGCCGACCGGCGGGCACGGCTCGCTGCTGTCTCCGCTACCGCCGGACCTCACGGGACTGGTCGGCGACATGCTCAACGACCCGCCTGGTTTCGACCGCGCCAGCCTGTTACCGGAAGTTAACCGGAAGACAACGGCCTTCTTCAGCGCGCATCTGCTGCCATGAATCGCACCGCGGGGCCAACGTTCGAGCCTCCTGTTTCGCCGACAGCCAGTTCCCACACGCGTGGGCGACTGTGGCGCACATGGCGACAAAGGCCGGCCCGGCCATGGTTGCACCCGAGCCGACCGAACCCCGGTCGGTTCTTGAAATCGTGACCAGCTACGAAAGGAAAAGTCACCCATGAAGCAACAGCAACACAACCGCATCTTCCTCGGCGCCGTGCTCGCAGGCCTCCTGGCCGTCGGCGGCGCAGCCCAGGCGCAAGGCGTCGGGGTCGGCGTGGGGGTCAATGCAGACGTGAACACCTCGGGCGCTGCAGGCGCCGGCTCCACCCATGGCGGTGCCGCGGCACGCACAGGTGCGGCCGCAGGCGCGAACACGAATGCCGGCGCTGCCACGTCCGACACGGCCGGCAGCGCGACAGGCGGTGTGGGCAACGCCGTCGGTGGCGTGCTGGGCGGTGCCACTGGCGCGGTCAGCGGTGCTACGAATGCGGCAGGCGGCGTGACGAACACCGTAGGCAGCACGCTGAATGGCGCAACCGGCGCCGTGGGTTCGGCTACCAATGCCGTGAAGCCGGGGAGCGCTGGCGCGAAGGCGAGCGGCAAGGCCCAGGGCTCGGGCGCCGTCGACATCAAGAAGTAATCAATCGGCCCGCCGGCCCAGGCCGGACAAAAGCCCGCAGCGCTCGCGCGTTGCGGGCTTTTTTTCGGGCAAACGCCTCAGTCGGCTGGCTTGAGCTTGAACAGGCTGGTGACCGCCACGTCGAGCACCATCAGCTCGCGCTGGTTGAAGAGCCGCCAGCGCCAGCGCAGGATGCCGAGCGTCGGGCGCTTTTCGGAGCGGCGCACCTCGGCCACGTCGGCCACCAGCCGCAGCGCATCGCCGGGCCGCACGGGATTCGGCCAGCGCACGTGGTCGAGCCCGGGCGAGGCGAACGATTCGGAACCGGCAAGCGCTGCGTCGACGGCCAGCCGCATCGCGATCGAGCACGTGTGCCAGCCGCTGGCGATCAGCCCGCCGAAGGAGCTGCCGGCCGCCGCCTCGGCATCCGTGTGGAACCACTGCGGGTCGTAGGCCCGCGCGAACTGCAGGAGCTCCGTTTCGGTGAGCACATAGGGCCCGGCCTCGATGACCTGGCCCACATGGAAGTCGGCGAACTTCATCCGCCGCAGCCTAGTACGTTTCGAGGTGCAGGCGGCCTTCGCGCTTCAAGGCGGCGCCGACCGTGTCCCAATCGAGCCCCGCTTCCTTCGCCACGTCGCGCAGTGCGAGCACCACGCCCTCTTCCATGCTCTTCAGGCCGCACACATAAAAGTGGCTCGCGCCATCTTTCAGCAGCGCGGCCAGGTCGGCGGCACGCTCGCGCATCAGGTCCTGCACGTAGCGCTTGGGGCTTCCCGGCGTGCGCGAGAACGCGAGGTTGATGTCGATGAAGTCCTTGGGCAGCGACTGCAGCGGACCGAAGTACGGCAGCTCCTGCTGCGTGCGCGCGCCGAAGAACAGCATCAGCTTGCCGCCCTCGAACTTGCCGCTCTTGCGCAGGCGGCGGCGCCATTCGGTCATGGCACGCATCGGCGCGCTGCCGGTGCCGGTGCAGATCATCACGATGTGCGACTTGGGGTGGTTCGGCATCAGGAACGACGAGCCGAAGGGCCCGACCACCTGCACCGTGTCGCCCACCTTCAGGTCGCACACGTAGTTGGAGCACACGCCGCGCACCGGGTCGCCTTCGTGGTCCTCGGTCACACGCTTCACGGTGAGCGACACGTTGTTGTAGCCGGGCCGCTCGCCGTTGCGCGGGCTGGCCACCGAGTACTGGCGCGCATGGTGGCGCTTGCCGATGGCGTCAACGCCCGGCGGCACGATACCGATCGACTGGCCTTCGAGCACCGGGAACGGCACCACGCCGAAGTCGAGCACGATGTGGTGGGTCTCGCTGTCGAAGCCCGCCTCGGTGCAATTGAAGTTGCCGACCACGGTGGCGGTCGTCGGCGTCTTCGGCGGGAAGAGATTGGTGTACGCGTGCGCGGCCGACCAGGGCGGCACGGTGGCGCCGTATTGCGCCGAATTGAAGGCCGGCTCGATCGATTCGGCGGCCGCCTGGGCTTGCGTCTGGGCGGGCAAGGCGGCCGCGGGGTCGCCGGCCACTTCCGCGGACACGCCGGCGGCTTCGAGCTCTTCCGGCGAGAGTTCGGCGGGCAGCGATTCCCAGGTGAGCTGTTCCTCGATCGAGTACGCGCGCACCACCGGCATCGTGCGCCAGTTGTCGATCGAACCCGTCGGGCACGGCGAGATGCAGGCCATGCAGCCATTGCAGACGTCCGCGCGCACGACGTAGTTGTTGTCGTCGTGCGTGATCGCGTTGACGGGGCAGATGGCCTCGCAGGTGTTGCAGCGGATGCAGATCTCGGGGTCGATCAGGTGCTGCTTGATGATCCCGGCTTCAACGGCCATGTCCATGTTGTTCTCCTAGAGCCCTCCCCCTCTGGGGGAGGGTTGGGTGGGGGCAAACGGCCTCTGTCGTGGGCGCTATCGCCGCTTGCCCCCATCCCAGCCTTCCCCCAGTGGGGGAAGGAGCAATACCGAAATACCCGATCAGCCGAAACGCACGTACTCGAAATCCACCGGCTGGCGGTTGATACCCATCACCGGCGGCGAGATCCAGCCGGCGAACTTGCCCGGCTCGACCACGCGTCCCATCAACGATGCCACGAAAGCGAAGTCCTCGGAACTCGGCAACCATTCGTCGCGCTTGGCGGCCCATTCGATGTCGTTCACCACGCGGCCTTCGGGCGACATCTTGATGCCGGCGAGCGCACCGATCTGGCGGTTGAAGGCCTTGTGCGGCACGGTCAGGCGGGTCGGGATGCCAGCCTTCTCGAGCACCTTGTTCCAGCGGCCGACGCCGGCCACGGAGTCCTTGATGAAGTCGTCGCGCAGCACTTCGTTCAGCGCGTTGAGCATCGGCACGTCCTTCTCGACGAGCTGGCCGTCCTTCACCTCGAGCACCTTGTAGGTCTGGCCCTTGAGCACGTGGTCGTCGTCGCGCTTGCCTTCTTCGTAGCGGCCCTTCAGGCCCGAGCTGTAGAAGATGGCGGCGTTGCTCGACTGGTCGGCGCCGAACAGGTCGATGGTCACGCTGTAGTGGAAGTTCAGGTAGCGCTGGATGGTGCCCAGGTCGATGCAGCCGGCGGCGCGGATCTTCTGCGCGTCGTCGGTCTTGAGCTCGTTCATCACCTGCGCGGTGCGCGCGATGACGCGCGACACGCCGCTCTCGCCCACGAACATGTGGTGCGCTTCTTCGGTCAGCATGAACTTCGTGGTGCGCGCCAGCGGGTCGAACGCGCTCTCGGCCAGCGCGGCCAGCTGGAACTTGCCGTCGCGGTCGGTGAAGTAGGTGAACATGAAGAACGCGAGCCAGTCGGGCGTCTTCTCGTTGAAGGCGCCCAGGATGCGCGGGTTGTTGGCGTCGCCCGAGGTGCGCTGCAGCAGCGCGTCGGCTTCTTCGCGGCCATCGCGGCCGAAGTGCTTCTGCAGCAGATAGACCATGGCCCACAGATGGCGGCCTTCTTCCACGTTGATCTGGAACAGGTTGCGCAGGTCGTACATGCTGGGCGCGGTCAGTCCCAGGTGGCGCTGCTGCTCGACCGATGCGGGCTCGGTGTCGCCCTGCGTCACGATGATGCGGCGCAGGTTGGCACGGTGCTCGCCGGGCACGTCCTGCCAGGCTTTTTCACCCTTGTGGTCGCCGAAATGGATCTCGCGGTTGGCGTCGCCCGGGTTCAGGAAGATGCCCCAGCGGTAGTCGCGCATCTTCACGTGGCCGAACTGTGCCCAGCCCTGCGGATCGACGCTCACGGCCGTGCGCAGGTACACCTCGTGGTTGGTCGAGCCCTCGGGGCCCACGTCGTCCCACCAGTTGATGAAGTTCGGCTGCCAGCCTTCGAGCGCGCGCTGCAGCGTGCGGTCTTCGCCGAGGTTGACGTTGTTGGGGATCTTCTCGCTGTAGTTGATCGTGCTCATCGTTGTTCCTTGGGTTGTTCAGGCTGCCAGTTCAAACGCGGTTCATGTCGAAGCCGGCCTTCTCGCCGGTGCCGTAGACCTTCAGCGCACCCTTTTCACCGACGGCGTTGGGGCGGTTGAAGATCCAGTTCTGCCAGGCGGTGAGCCGGCCGAAGATGCGGGTGGCCATGTTCTCCTTGCTTGCGAAGCGCAGGTTGGCTTCGAGGCCGGTGAGCGCGTCGGGCGACATGGCGGCGCGCTCTTCGATGGCGATGCGGATCTCGTCGTCCCAGTCGATGTCGTCGGGCGCGGCGGTCACGAGGCCGAGCTTCAGCGCCTCGTCGGCGTCGAGCGGCTTGCCGGCGGCGGTGCGCGCGGCCTCGAGCGGCGCGGCTTCTTCATAGAAGCGGCGCTGCAGGCGGCTCTGGTCGTTCACCATCGGGAAGAAGCCGAAGTTGAATTCGTTCAGCGTGAGCTTCGGTGCCCGATCGGCGTCGTCAGGCAGCGCGAGCATGTAGGTGCGGTCGGCCGCGAAAGCCAGCTCGGCCAGCGTGCCGGCGAAGCACGAACCGGCCTCCACCAGCGCGAACAGGCTGCGCGACGACACGTCCAGCCGCGCCAGCGTGCGGCGCAGCGCGCCGATGGTTTCGCGCACCAGCCAGTGGTCCTTGTTGGCGAGCATCACTGCGTCCGACGCGAGCACGGCGGCAGCGTCGCCCTCGGTCTTGAGCAGCCAGGTGCCGATGTCGAGCTCGTTGGTGCGCAGGTTGAGGATGGCGTCGTCGAGTTCGCGGCACATGGCGAGCGGCCACCAGGCGGCACCCGCAGCTTCGATGGCGGCGATGTCGGTCGGCTGCGCGCCGGTGGGCGCCTTGATGGTGATGGTCGCGGTGCGCTTGCTGCGGTCGATCTGCACGTTGACGTTCGAGTACGCGATGCCGTCGGCGCTGTCGGTGCGTTGCAGGCGGGTCAGCGCCACGCCCTTGCCGTTGGCCGGGCGGTCGCTGCCGGCCGCGAGTTGCGAAGCGCGCTCCTGCACCGCGGCGGCGAACTGCGCGGGCTTGGCCACCGCGTCGACCAGGCGCCAGTCGACCGCGCGCTGCCCGCGCACGCCTTCGACGCTGGTGCAGAAGATGTCGGCCAGGTCATGGCGCACGTGGCGCTTGTCGGTCACGCGGGTCAGGCCGCCGGTGCCGGGCAGCACGCCGAGCAGCGGCACTTCGGGCAGCGAGACGGCGGAGGAGCGATCGTCCACCAGCAGGATCTCGTCGCAGGCCAGCGCCAGTTCGTAGCCGCCGCCGGCGCAGGCGCCGTTCACGGCCGCGAGGAACTTCAGGCCCGAGTGCTTCGAGGTGTCTTCGATGCCGTTGCGGGTCTCGTTGGTGAACTTGCAGAAGTTGACCTTCCAGGCATGGCCGGAGACGCCGAGCATGAAGATGTTGGCGCCCGAACAGAAGATGCGGTCCTTGCCGCTGGTGACGATCACGCTGCGCACTTCGGGGTGCTCGAAGCGCACGCGGTTGAGCGCGTCGTTCAGTTCGATGTCCACGCCCAGGTCGTAGCTGTTGAGCTTGAGCTTGTAGCCGGGGCGGATGCCGCCGTCTTCCGCGATGTCGAGCACGAGGCGCGCGATGGCGCCGTCGAAGCTCAGCGACCAGTGGCGGTATCGGCCGGGCTCGGTGCGGTAGTCGACGCGCGGGGGCGCCTGGAGCGTGGTGATGTCGGTCATGCGGAAGTCTCCTGTGGGGCAGTGTTCGGAAACCGTGAACAGGAAAGATAATGCACTTTACTGCTCCGATGACATGCATCATGATGCATGCATTCAGGCAAGTCAATGCCTGTTGTGCTTTTTTTCAGATTTCGGGCTGGGTTGAGGATTCGGGGAAGTGCTTCGGGGAAGTGCGCAGGCCACCGGGTACTCCCCTCCGCGAATGTCCCCCGCCCTTCGGGCTCCTCCTTTATTTCGCTGCGGGGAGCACCCGATGCCCTGCGCACAGGGCACGCTGCTGGTTTGCAGAACGATCACGACGGCGGGGTGCCTTGCGCAGCGAAATAAAGGAGGAGGCCGCAGGCCGGGGGACATTCGCGGAGCAAGGTACCCCGTCGGCGTGAGCGAGCCCCGAAGACTCAGCTCAAGCGCCCAGCCCCATCGATTGGCGGGTCGCGGCCCGCAGCGCCTGGAAGCTCTGCGCCAGCGTCTTGCCGCTGGTGTCCACCGACAAGTCGGCCTTCGAATAGAAGGCGGCGCGGCCGTTCAGGATGCGGCGCAGGTCTTCCATCGCTTCCTTGCTGGCGGCCATCGGGCGGGTGTCGCCCTGTGCGGCCACGCGGCCCATGTGCTCCTCGGGCGCGGCCTGCAGCCACACGGTGGTGCAGTGCGCGAGCAGCTCGTTGAAGGTGGCCGGGTCGGAGACGATGCCGCCCGGCGTGGCGATTACCACCTCACTGTAGATCTGCACCGCTTCTTCGAGCGCGCGGCGCTCGTAGCGGCGGTAGGCGTTGGTGCCGTACAGGTCGTGGATCTCGCGCACGCTGCAGCCCGCGAGCTTCTCGATCTCGCGGCTCAGTTCGATGAACGGGATCTCGAGGTCTTCCGCCAGCATCTGCCCCAGCGTCGACTTGCCCGCGCCGCGCAGGCCCACGAGCGCGATGCGGCGGTGCCGCGCCGGATCGACCGAGGCCGTGCCCAGCAGTTCGCCGAGCGCCACGCGCACGCGGCGCAGGTCGGCTTCGCTGCGGTGCTCGAGCAGCTCGCGGATCAGCAGCCACTCGGGCGAACTGGTCGTCACGTCGCCCACCAGCTCGGCCAGCGAGCAATGCAGTGCGCCGGCCACCTGCTGCAGCACGAGGATCGACGCGTTACCGATGCCGTATTCGAGATTGGCGAGGTGGCGCTCCGACACCTCGGCCGCGACGGCCACGGCCTTGCGCGTGAGGCCGCGCTGCGCGCGCAGGTTGCGCACCCGATCGCCCAATGCCGCCAGCAGCGGGTTCTTCGCCTCTCCTGCGGGCCCAACGCCGTTGCCGGGGCCGCCACTTTCCGGCGCGGTGGCCAGCACCGCGTCTACATGCTCGTTCATGCAATTCCTCGTTCTTCGCCGGAATTGTGCGCGCTCAGGGTAAACACCATAGATGCACTATATTGCTTGACACTCATTGTCTCGATGCTTATCGTTCGGCCACACGCAAGATACTGCACGCGCAGCGATTCTGCAAGGTAGTTCAAAAGCTCGAGGCCCCACGATGTCCGACCGAAGCACCGCCGCCACAGGCAAGGAAGCATTTCACCAGCTGATTGCAGGCTTGACCGCCGAGATCGCCGGCAGGCCGCTCGACAGCGCGCTCGACCAGTGGCTCAACGCCACCCACGGTGCAGGCAGCGCCCGCTTCGAGCAGCTGCGCCAAGCATGCATCGGCGGCGTCGCCGAAGGCTGGCTGTGCGAGCGCGAGGGCGGCGGCATCCGATACGGCCGCGTCTTCAAGGCCGAGGACGCGCTGCACCGCTTCTCGGTCGACGTGGTCGACATGCAGGACATCGCCGGCCCGCACCACACGCATCCGAACGGCGAGATCGACCTGATCATGCCGCTGGACGACCACCCCGCCACCTTCGACGGACGGCCTGTCGGCTGGTGCGTCTACGGTCCGGGCACCGCGCATCGCCCGACCGTGGCCCAGGGCCGCGCACTCGTCCTTTACCTGCTGCCCGAAGGGCAGATCAAGTTCTCCTGATGACCGAACTCCTCCAAAACCACGTCGCCGGCCGCTGGCAAAGCGGATCGGGCACCGGCACGCCTCTGTTCGACCCGGTGCTGGGCACCGAGCTCGCACGCGTCGACGCCACCGGCCTCGACCTGCCCGAAGCCTTTGCCTTCGCCCGCGAACAGGGCGGCAATGCGTTGCGCGCCCTCACCTACCGCCAGCGCGCCGGGCTGCTTGCAGCCATCGTGAAAGTGCTGCAGGCCAACCGCGACGCCTATTACGACATCGCCACCGCCAACTCCGGCACGGTGAAGAACGACTCGGCGGTCGACATCGACGGCGCGATCTTCACGCTCGGCCAGTACGCCAAGTGGGGCGACGCACTCGGCGACGTGCGTGCGCTGCGCGACGGCGAGGCGGTCAAGCTCGGCAAGGAGCCGGTGTTCTTGTCACAGCACCTGCAGGTGCCGACGCAAGGCGTGGCGCTGTTCATCAACGCCTTCAACTTCCCGTCGTGGGGCTTGTGGGAAAAGGCCGCGCCCGCGCTGCTGTCGGGCGTGCCCGTGATCGTGAAGCCCGCCACGGCCACCGCCTGGCTCACGCAGCGCATGGTGAAGGACGTGGTCGATGCGGGCGTGCTGCCCGCAGGCGCGCTGTCCATCGTCTGCGGCAGCTCGGCCGGATTGATGGATGCGCTGCAGCCCTTCGACGTGGCCTCGTTCACCGGCTCGGCCGAGACGGCTGCGGTGATCCGCTCGCATCCTGCGGTGGCCGAGCGCTCGGTGCGCGTGAACATCGAGGCCGACAGCCTCAACAGCGCCCTGCTGCTGCCCGGCGCCGCGCCTGGCAGCGAGGCCTTCAACCTGCTCGTGCGCGAAGTGGTGCGCGAGATGACGGTGAAGTCGGGCCAGAAGTGCACCGCCATCCGCCGCATCCTGGTGCCGGCCGAGGTGTACGACGCCGCGGCCGAAGCCATCGGCGCCAAGCTCGCGGGCATCACGGTGGGCAATCCGCGCAACGAGAGCGTGCGCATGGGCTCGCTCGTGAGCCGCGCTCAGCTGAATGCGGTACGCGACGGCCTCGACGCGCTGGCCACGCAGACCACCGTGCTGCACGACAGCCGCAACAAGCCGCTGATCGATGCCGACCCGAAGGTGGCCGCCTGCATCGGCCCCGTGCTGCTGGGCGCGCGCGACGCCGATGCGGCGCAGCGTGTGCACGATGTGGAAGTGTTCGGGCCGGTGGCCACGCTGCTGCCGTACCGCGATCTCGCGCACGGCATCGCACTTGCACACCGCGGCCAGGGCTCGCTCGTGACCTCCCTGTATGGCAGCGACGACGCAGCGCTCGCGCAAGCCGCGCTGTCGGTCGCACCGAGCCACGGCCGCGTGCACGTCATCACCCCCGAGGTGGCGCAGGCCCACACGGGCCACGGCAACGTGATGCCGATGTCGCTGCACGGCGGTCCCGGCCGCGCGGGCGGCGGCGCCGAACTGGGCGGCCTGCGCGCGCTCGATTTCTATCACCGCCGAAGCGCGGTGCAGGCAAGCCCCGGCGTGCTCACCGCACTCGGCCTCTAGAACGAGAGACACGGCCGAAGGAGACAAGACCATGACCCTGCCCACACGATTCAACTTCGCCGAGCACCTGTTCGCCCTCAATCGCGGCCGCGCCGATCGCACCGCCTACATCGACGACCGCGGCACGCTGAGCTACGGCCAGCTCGAAAACCGCGCGCGCCGCCTCGCCGCCGCATTGAAGGCGGCAGGCATCCACCGCGAAGAGCGCGTGCTGCTGCTGATGCTCGACGGCAACGACTGGCCGGTGAGCTTTCTCGGCTGCCTCTATGCCGGCGTGGTGCCCGTGGCCGTCAACACGCTGCTCACGCCCGACGACTACGCCTACATGCTCGATCACAGCCGCGCGCAGGCCGTGCTGGTGTCCGGCGCACTGCTGCCGACGCTGCAGCAGGCGATGGCGCGCGGCGGCCATGAAGTGCAGACGCTGATCGTGTCGCAGCCCACGGGTGCGCTGCCCGAGGGCGCACAGGAATTCGAAGCCGCGCTCGCCGGCGTCGAGCCCCTGGCATCGCCCGCGGCGACCGCTTCCGACGACCCCGGCTTCTGGCTCTACTCCTCCGGCTCCACCGGCAAGCCCAAAGGCACGGTCCACACGCATGCCAACCTATGGTGGACGGCCGAGCTCTACGGCAAGCCGGTGCTCGGCCTCACCGAGAACGACGTGTGCTTCTCGGCCGCCAAGATGTACTTCGCGTACGGGCTCGGCAACGCGCTGACCTTCCCGCTGTCGGTCGGCGCCACCGTGGTGCTGATGGCCGAGCGGCCCACGCCCGACGCCACCTTCCGCCGCTGGGTGGAGCACAAGCCCACCGTGTTCTTCGGCGCGCCCACCGGCTTCGCTGGCATGCTCGCCTCGCCGAAGCTGCCGGCGCGCGAAGCCGTGGCCCTGCGCATGTGCTCCTCGGCCGGCGAGGCGCTGCCCGGCGAGCTCGCGCAGCGCTTCAAGGCGCACTTCGGCTGCGAGATCATCGACGGCATCGGCTCGACCGAGATGCTGCACATCTTCATCTCCAACCGTCCCGGCGACGTGCGCTACGGCACCACCGGCCGGCCGGTGGAGGGCTACGAGGTCGAACTGCGCGGCGAGGACGGCCGACCCGTGGCCGACGGCGAGGTGGGCGACCTCTACATCCGCGGCCCGAGCTCGGCGCTGATGTACTGGAACAACCGCGAGAAGTCGCGCGAGACCTTCCAGGGCGGCTGGACCAAGAGCGGCGACAAGTACACGCGCGACGCCGACGGCTACTACACCTACGCCGGGCGCAGCGACGACATGCTGAAGGTCAGCGGCATCTACGTGTCACCGTTCGAGGTCGAGGCCACGCTGATGCAGCACCCGGCGGTGCTTGAGGCCGCGGTGATCGGCAAGGAGGACACCGAAGGGCTGACGAAGACCAAGGCCTTCGTCGTTCTGAAGGACGGCGCCGCGGTGACCGAGGAAGAGCTGAAAGCCTTCGTCAAGGAACGCCTCGCGCCGTACAAGTACCCGCGGTTCCTGGAGTTCGTGAGCGAGCTGCCGAAGACGGCGACGGGGAAGATCCAGCGGTTCAGGCTGCGCGAGCGGGAAAAGCAGGCGTGATACGCACCCCGTCTTCCTCTTTCCCCCTCCCCCGCTGGGGGAGGGCCGGGGTGGGGGCATCGGCCTTCATGCACGCGCAGCCCTTGCAGGCGCCGCTTGCCCCCATCCCAACCTTCCCCCAAAGGGGGAAGGAGCAACAGCCGGAGGCCGCGCAATGACCCCCCACTTCGCCACCATCGACTGGCGCGGCCGCCCCGTGCAGATCGAGTGCCAATGGATCTCCCCCGAACGCACCAATGCGCCATTGATCGTCTTCCTCCACGAAGGCCTCGGCTCCATCGCCATGTGGAAGGACTTCCCCGCGAAGGTCTGCGAAGCCGCCAACGCCCGCGGCCTCGTCTTCTCGCGCCCGGGCTACGGCCGCTCCACCCCGCGCGCCCGCGACGAGACCTGGGACGTCGACTTCATGCACCGCCAGGCGCATGAAGTGCTGCCCGCCCTCTTCGCCGCGCTCGACCTCGACGACGAGAAGCCCTGGCTCTTCGGCCACAGCGACGGCGCCTCGATCTCAATGCTGTATGCGGCGCGCTTCCCCGAGCGCGTGGCCGGCCTGGTGCTGCTGGCGCCGCACATCTTCGTCGAGGACGTGACGGTGGCCAACATCGAGCAGGCCCGGTTGGCCTACCTGGAGACCGACCTGCCGAAGAAGCTGGGCCGCTATCACGACGACGTCGATTCGGCCTTCTGGGGCTGGAACCGCGTCTGGCTCCATCCGCCTTTCAGGCAATGGAACATCGAAGCCGAGCTCGATGGCATCCGTTGCCCGATTCTTGCTATGCAGGGTATCGACGATGAGTACGGCACACTCGCGCAGATTCGCGGCATCGCCAGGCGCGTGCCGGGCACCGAGCTGCTGGAGCTGCCTGACTGCGGGCATTCCCCGCATCGCGACCAGCCGGAAAAAGTGATAGTGGCGACCGTTTCATTCGTGGAGGACCGTAATCCCCGGTCAGGGAAAACTCGTGTTTGAGAGATAAATGATTTACCCTTAAAGTATCTACGCCAGCGGCAGCGCGTCGTGAAGACACGCGCCCCAACCCGTCGCCCGTCTTCAAGCCGTTCCCCTTTTATTTCAATATCACGCCAGGAGATCACATGAGCACCCGCATCGCCCGCACCACCCTGACGGCCCTCGCCCTGGCCTGCATCGCCACGCTGGGCCACGCCCAGCAAGGCAAGCTCAAGGTCGGTCTGATGCTGCCCTACAGCGGCACCTACACCGCCCTGGGCGTGGCCATCGAGAACGGCTTCAAGCTCTACGTGGACGAGCACGGCGGCAAGCTCGCCGGCCGCGAGATCGAATACTTCAAGGTCGACGACGAGTCCGACCCTGCCAAGGCCACCGACAACGTCAACAAGCTCATCAAGCGCGACAACGTCGACGTGATCGTGGGCACCGTGCACTCGGGCGTCGCCATGGCCATGGCCAAGGCCGCGAAGGAAAGCGGCACCGTGCTGATCGTGCCCAATGCCGGTGCCGACGCGGTGACCGGCCCGATGTGCGCGCCCAACATCTTCCGCAGCTCGTTCAGCAACTGGCAGCCGGCCTACGCCATGGGCGAGGTGGCGGCCAAGCAGCAGGGCAAGAAGAAGGCGATGACCATCACCTGGAAGTACGCGGCCGGCGACGAGTCGGTTGCAGGCTTCAAGGAAGGCTTCGAGAAGAACGGCGGCAAGGTCGACAAGCAGCTCACGCTGCCCTTCCCCAACGTGGAATTCCAGGCGCTGCTGACCGAGATCGCGGCGGCCAAGCCCGATGCGGTGTACGCCTTCTTCGCCGGCGGCGGCGCGGTGAAGTTCGTGAAGGACTACCAGGCCGCCGGCCTGAACAAGACCATTCCGCTGTACGGCCCCGGCTTCCTGACCGACGGCACGCTCGATGCGCAGGGTGAATCCGCACAGGGCATGCTGACCACGCTGCACTATGCCGATGGCCTGAACACCGCGCGCGACAACACCTTCCGCGTCGGCTATGCCAAGGCGTTCAAGCTGCAGCCCGACGTGTACGCGGTGCAAGGCTACGACGCGGCGCAGATGCTGGGCGTGGGCCTTGCCGCCACCAAGGGCGACATCTCGAAGAAGGCCGAGTTCACGGCCGCTATCGAGAAGGCGAAGATCGACAGCCCGCGCGGCACCTTCACGGTGAGCAAGTCGCACAACCCGGTGCAGGACATCTACCTGCGCAAGGTGGAAGGCAAAGAGAACAAGCTGGTGAGCACGGCGATCAAGGGCCTCGCCGACCCGGCCCGCGGCTGCAGGATGTAGGCACTCCCCCAGGCTACGCGCACTTCGTGTCGCTTCGCCTTCCCCCTCGCCGGGGGCGACACCTGCGGCCCGGCAAAGCCGGTTCCGCGGTGTCTCCCGAACATCGCGGGCGCCATCGCGCCACGCTCTCTTTCGGTCTCACAGGGATGACCTAACGTGGATTTCGGAACCTTCTTGGTCCAGTGCCTGAACTCTGTTCAGTACGGACTTCTGCTCTTCCTGGTGGCCTCGGGGCTGACGCTGATCTTCGGGATCATGGGCGTCATCAACCTCGCCCACGGAAGCTTCTACATGATCGGCGCGTACATGGCGTTCTCGCTGGCGCCGCTGTTCGGCGACCAGTTCCTGCTGATGCTGGTGGCCGGCGTGGTGCTGGCCGCGATCTTCGGCTACGTGCTGGAGTGGGCCTTCTTCAGCTACCTCTACCAGCGCGATCACCTGCAGCAGGTGCTGATGACCTACGGGCTCATCCTGGTGTTCGAGGAGCTGCGCTCCATCCTCGTGGGCAACGACGTGCACGGCGTGAAGGTGCCGGCATGGCTCGACGGCAGCTTCGCGCTGGGCAACGTCATGAGCTACCCGTGGTATCGCCTCTTCGCCTCGGCCGCCTGCATCGTGCTGGCCGTGGCGCTGTACTGGGTGGTCAACCGCACGCGGCTGGGCATGATGATCCGCGCCGGTGCGAGCAACCGCGACATGGTGCGCGGCCTGGGCATCGACGTGAAGCGGCTGTACCGCATCGTGTTCGCGGCTGGCGTGGCGCTCGCCGCGCTGGCCGGCATGATCGCGGCGCCGATGTCCTCGGTGTATCCGAACATGGGCGCGAGCGTGCTCATCATCTGCTTCGTGCTGGTGGTGATCGGCGGCATCGGCTCGATCACGGGCGCGCTGGTGGCCTCGCTGCTGGTGGGCTTCGTCGATACCTTCGGCAAGGTGTTCTTCGCGGACCTGAGCGGCATCGGCATTTACCTGCTGATGGCCATCGTGCTGATATGGAAGCCTGAAGGGCTGATGGGGAGACGGCCATGAAGAAGACCGCATTCCTCGTGCCGGTGCTGTGCGCCGTGCTCATCGGCGTGGCGGGCCCGTTCATGGGCAACTATGTTTCCGACTTCGTCGTGAAGATCATGATCCTGTCGATCTTCGCGCTGAGCCTGGAGCTGCTGGTCGGCATGACGGGGCTCGTGAGCCTGGGCCATGCGGCGTTCTACGGCATCGGTGCATACGTCACGGTGCTCGCTTCGGGCAGCGAAGGCGGCAACTTCGTGCTGCTGCTGCCGCTGGCCATGGGTGCGGCGGCGCTGTATGCGCTGTTCGTCGGTGCATTGAGCCTGCGCACGCGCGGCGTGTACTTCATCATGGTGACGCTGGCCTTCGCACAGATGGCCTTCTTCGTGTTCCACGACACCAAGGTCGGCGGCGGCAGCGACGGTATCTACATGTACGTGCGGCCTGCCCTCGGCGCGCTCGACATGGAGAACCGCACGGTGCTGTTCTACGTGGTTCTGGGGTCGCTGGTGTTCACCTACGTGCTGCTGGCGCTCATCCGCCGCTCGCGCTTCGGTGCGGCGCTGGCGGGCATCCGCGTGAACGAGCAGCGCATGCGCGCGGCGGGGTTCTCGGTGTATGCCTACAAGCTCGCGGCCTTCGTGCTGGCGGGTGCATTGGCCGGGCTTGCCGGCTTCCTGCTGGCCTCGCGCGACGGCGTGGTCAACCCGGAACTGATGGCATGGCACAACTCGGGCGAAGTGCTGCTGATGGTGATCCTCGGCGGCCTCGGCCACCTGCGCGGCGCGGTGATCGGCGCGATCGCGTTCACGCTGCTGAAGGAGATCTTCTCGACGCAGGCGGTGATGGGCCCGATGGCGGACCACTGGCAGCTGACGCTGGGCCTGACGATCATCGTGTTCGTGGCGCTGCTGCCCAAGGGACTGATCGGGCTTGTGAAGCGCCTCTCGCCGAAAGGAAGCACATGACCCGCATCCTGACTTCCTCCCTCCCCCGCTGGGGGAGGGCCGGGGTGGGGGCAAGCGGCGCCTCCATCGCGCGCTCTGCCTGCCCTCATCCCAACCTTCCCCCAGAGGGGGAAGGAGCAACACCATGAACGCACTGCTCTCCGTCGAAAAGCTCACCCGCCGCTTCGGCGGCCTCACCGCCGTCAACGCCGTCACACTCGACCTGCACGTCGGTGAGGTCCACGCGGTGATCGGCACCAATGGCGCCGGCAAGTCGACGCTGATCAACATGCTTTCCGGCGAGCTCGAAGCCTCCGAAGGCCGCATCGCGCTCGACGGCGTGGACATCACCGGCCGCGCCCAGTCGAAGCGCGCGCGCGACGGCGTGGGCCGCAGCTACCAGCGCACGACCATCTTCCCGGAGTTCAGCGTGCACGAGAACTGCCGGCTCGCCGCGCAGGCCGCCACGCCCAGGCCCTGGGCCTTCTGGCAGCCGTCGCAGGACTGCGCCACCAGCAACGCCACGGCCGACGCCGCGCTCGAAGCCGCCGGCCTCGCCCACGAAGCGCACCGCATCGCCGGCACCATGAGCCACGGCGCGCAGCGCCAGCTCGAAGTGGCGATGTGCCTGGCCACGAACCCGCGCGTGCTGCTGCTCGACGAGCCGCTCGCCGGCATGGGCGCCGAAGAAACCGACCGCATGCTCACGCTGCTCGCGCGGCTGAAGGCCACGCACGCGATCCTGCTGGTGGAGCACGACATGGACGCGGTGTTCCGCATTGCCGACCGCATCACGGTAATGGTGAACGGCACCGTCATCGCCACGGGCAACCCCAGGGAGATCCGCGAGAACCCCGAAGTGCGCACCGCCTATCTGGGCGAGGAACAACACTGATGCTGATCGTTCGCGACCTCAACACCTACTACGGCAACAGCCACATCCTGCGCGGCGTGCACGCCGGCATTCCCACGGCCACTTCGGTGGGCCTGCTCGGGCGCAACGGCATGGGCAAGACCACGCTGATTCGCACGATGATGGGCTACGTGCGTCCCGCCTCGGGCGAAGTGCAGGTCGACGGCCGCACCGTCACCGGCCTGCCGCCCGAGAAAATGGCGCGCCTGGGCATCGGCTACGTGCCCGAAGGGCGCGGCATCTTCCCCAACCTGTCGGTGCGCGAGAACCTCGTGATGAGCGAACGCGCCGGCATCGACGGCCGGCGCGCCTGGACCTTCGACCGCGTGATGGCCACCTTTCCGCGCCTGTCGGAGCGGCTGTCGCACGGCGGCCAGCAGCTGTCGGGCGGCGAGCAGCAGATGCTGTCGATCGGCCGCGCGCTGATGACCAACCCGCGCCTGCTGATCCTCGACGAGGCCACCGAAGGCCTGGCGCCGCTGATCGTGGCCGAGATCTGGCGTGTGATCGGCGAGATCCGCGCGACCGGCATCGCGACGCTGATCGTCGACCGCGATTACCGCAAAGTGCTCGCGCATACGGACCTCGCGGTGGTGATGGAGAAGGGGCAGATCGTGCGGCATGGGGCCTCGGCGGATCTGCTCGCCGAGCCGCAGGCGCTGGAAGAATTGCTGGGCGTGTGAAGGCAGGGAGCCGGCGCTACTCGATGAACCGCCGCAGCCCTTCAAGATCGATCACGGTGATCCCGCCGTACTCGATCCGCAGGAACCCCGCTTCCTTCAACCGGTTCAACGCCGCATTGCACCGCTGACGCGACACGCCCGAGAGATTCGCAATCTCCTCCTGCGAAGTCTGCAGGTGCGGTTCGCTCCCCGGATGCAGCCACGGGTGGAACAGCCCCGCCAGCGCGCGCGCCACCTGGCTGTCGGTGTCGAGCAGCCGGTGCGCCGCATAGTTGCCCATGAACCAGTGCAGCCGCTCGTTGATCTGCTGCAGCAGGAAGTGATCGAAGCCACGCTGCGTGCGGTGCAGCCACTCGAAGGTTTCCAGCGGCAGCTGCGCCACCCGGCTCGGCCGCAGCGCGATGATGTCGGCCGAGCGCGGCAGCGCGCGCAGCAGCGTGCCTTCGCCGAACCAGCTGCCCACCGACAGGCCGCCGAAGGTCACCGAGCGCCCGTCGCTCGAGGTGATCGACCACTTGAGCAGCCCTTCGAGCGTGCCGTACCAGTGTACCGGTGTGTCGCCGCGCCGGCACAGCGCGGCGCCGGCCGCCACCTCGACCTCGCGCATCTCGTCGAGCACGCGCTCGCCCGCCGCCACGTCGAGCAGCGGGAACCAGGCCGAGCCTTGCAGCAATTGCGGAATCGTCAGCGATGCCGCCTGGGGGGCCGGCTTCGTCGTGGGCATGGAATGAAAGCTCCTGAAGGCGCGGGTGCGTAAACCCTGAGCCCAAATGTCGTCGCGATGACTGAGTGTGCTCGCGCAGCAAAAAATAATAACGCGCCCCCCATGAAAGACACCAGGAGCCACCGACCATGTCGAAGCGCAAAGTGATCGTGACCATCGCCCCCACCGGCGGCATGGCGCACAAGTCGCAGAACCCCCACCTGCCCACGCAGCCCGCCGAGATCGCCGCCGACGTGCTGCGCTGCTGGAACGCCGGCGCGAGCGTGGTGGCCATCCACGCGCGCCGCCCCGACGACGGCGCCACCTGCAACGCCGAGGTGTACCGCGACATCAACAGCCGCATCCGCGCGCTCGGCAGCGACATCGTCATCAACAACTCCACCGGCGGTGGCGTGCACGGCGACATGGTGAAGCCGCTGGCCGGCGAGCGCTGGGAGATCGCGTGGGAAGAACGCATCAAGGGCATGGACGCGGGCGCCGAGATGTGCACGCTCGACGCCACCACGCTCAACCTGAGCTTCGAGGGCAAGCAGATCCTGATGGACACGCCCATCACGCGCGGCCGCGAACTGGCGGCCGGCATGAAGGCGCGCGGCATCAAGCCCGAGTGGGAGGTGTTCAGCCCCACGCACATCCTGCAGGACACGACCACGCTGATCGAGGAAGGCCACGACGACGAGCCCTACTTCATCAACCTCGTGATGAACGTGCACCGCAACTTCCAGAACGCGATGCCCTACTCGCCGCGCAACCTACAGATGATGGTCGACACGCTGCCCAAGGGCAGCATCTTCGGCGTGAGCGGCATCGGCATGTCGCAGCTCGAGGCCAACGTCGCGGCGCTGCTGCTGGGCGGCCATGCGCGCGTGGGCCTGGAAGACAACCTCTACTTCCGCCAGGGCGAGCTGGCCACCAACGTGCAGCTCACCGAGCGCATCGTGCGGGTGATCCGCGAGCTCGACATGGAAGTGGCGACACCGGCCGAGGCAAGGCAGATCATGGGCCTGCCGCGCACGGGCGGTCCGCGGCCCGAGTTCGCACTCGGTTGAAGACAGTCGGGAACAACGAAGGAGACACGGCACATGAACATTCCCCGCACCGCACCGGCCCTCGCGCTCGGCGCCCTTTTTGCAGCGAGCGCCGTCGCCCAGGTGTCGGACGACACCATCCGCATCGGCTTCATCAGCGACATGTCCGGCATCTACCGCGACTACGACGGCCCGGCCGGCGCCGAGGCGATCCGCATGGCCATCGCCGACATGGGCGGTGCCATCGGCGGCAGGAAGATCGAACTGGTCACGGCCGACCACCAGAACAAGCCCGACATCGCCGCCGCCAAGGCGCGCGAATGGTTCGACGTGCAGAAGGTCGACATGCTGATCGGCGGCGTCAACTCGGGCGCGGCCATTGCCATGGCAGGCGTGGCGGCCGACAAGAAGAAGCCGTACTTCGTGGTGGGCTCGGGCGCGTCGAGCCTCACCAACGAGTACTGCTCGCCCTACACGGTGCACTACGCCTACGACACGGTGGCCATGGCGCGCGGCACCGCAAGCGCGGTGGTCAAGGCCGGCGGCAAGAGCTGGTACTTCGTGGCGGCCGACTACGCCTTCGGCGCGGCGCTGCAGAACGACGCCACGAAGACCGTGCAGGCCGCGGGCGGCACGGTGGCCGGCTCGGTCAAGCATCCGCTGGGCGCGAGCGATTTCTCGTCGTTCATGCTGCAGGCGCAGAACTCGAAGGCCCAGGTGCTGGCACTCGCCAACGCGGGCGGCGACACGGTCAACGCGATCAAGTCGGCGGCCGAGTTCGGCCTCGGCAAGAACATGAAGCTCGCCGGCATGATCATCACCATCAACGACGTGCATGCGTTGGGCCTGAAGAGCTCGCAGGGCATGTACCTCACCGACAGCTGGTACTGGAACCAGAGCCCCGAGTCGCGAGAATGGGCGCGGCGCTTCTTCGACAAGCACAGGCGCATGCCCTCCTCCTTCCACGCCGGCGACTATTCGGCCGCGCTGCAGTACCTGCAGGCGGTGAAGGCAGCGGGCAGCGACGATGCCGACAAGGTGATGGCGCAATTGCGCAAGACGAAGTTCAACGACATGTTCGTCAAAGGCGGCTGGCTGCGCGAAGACGGGCTGATGGTGCACGACATGCACCTGATGCAGGTGAAGGCCCCGGCCGAGTCGAAGGAGCCGTGGGACTACTACAAGGTGGTCGAGCCGATCCGCGGCGAGGCCGCATGGACGACGAAGGCGGAGAGCCGCTGCGCGCGGTGGAAATCGGCATGAGCACATCTTCTTTCCCGGACGTGAAGCGCGTGGCGGTGGTCGGCACCGGCGTGATCGGTGCGAGCTGGGCCGCGTACTTCCTGGCGCACGGGCTCGACGTGAATGCGACCGATCCGTCGCCCGGCGCGGAAGAACGGCTGCGCGAAGCGGTGGCACAGCACTGGCCGACGCTGCAGCGCTTCGGGCTGGCCGAGGGCGCGTCGATGGACCGCCTGCGCTTCCACGACAGCCTGGAAGACGCGGTGTCCGTGGCCGACTTCGTGCAGGAGAACGGCCCCGAGCGCATGGACTTCAAGATCGACCTGTTCCGCCGCATGGACGCGGCCGCGCCGCCAGACACCATCCTCGCGTCAAGCTCGTCGGGCCTGGCGATCAGCGGCGTGCAGTCGGGCTGCGCGCACCCGCAGCGCGTGGTGCTGGGGCATCCGTTCAATCCGCCGCACCTGATTCCGCTGGTCGAGGTGATCGGTGGCGACCAGACTTCGGCCGAAGCCATCGAACGCACGATGGCGTTCTACGCGGCCATCGGCAAGCGGCCGATCCACGTGAAGCGCGAGGTGAAAGGCCACATCGCGAACCGGCTGCAGGCCGCACTATGGCGCGAGGCGTTCCACCTGGTCAACGAAGGCGTGGCGAGCGTGGCCGACATCGACACGGCCATCGCCCACGGCCCCGGCCTGCGCTGGGCGGTGATGGGGCCGTTCATGAACCTGCATCTGTCGGGCGGCGCGGGCGGCATCGAGCACCTGCTCGCGCATTTGGGCGGGCCGATCGAGGACTGGTGGAAGGACTTGGGTGCGCCGTCGATGACGGCCGAACTCAAGCAGAAGGTGGCGCAAGGCGTGTCCGAGGAATTGGGCGCTCGACGCACGGCCGACCTCGAAGCCGCCCGCGACACCCTGCTGTTAGACCTGATTCGCGCCAAGGCTGACAGCGGCAAGCTCGACTAGATGAAATCCCGCTTTTCGAATCGTCTCGTTGCGCGGTGGGTTCGGTGTTCGGGGTGCGCTCACACCGACGGGGTACCTTGCTCCGCGAATGTCCCCCGGCCTGCGGCCTCCTCCTTTATTTCGCTGCGCAAGGCACCCCATCGGCGTGATCGTTGGACAGAGCAGTCGTTGATCAGCGATGCACCCAGAGCGTGCCCTCGTGCACAGGGCACCGGGTGCTCCCCGCAGCGAAATAAAGGAGGAGCCCGAAGGGCGGGGGACATTCGCGGAGGGGAGTACCCGGTGGCCTGTGCACGCACCCCGAACAAAACCCCGGAACACTGAAATGACCGACTTCCTCCAGGACGAAAGCCTGATCGCCCCGCCCCGCACCGTGCGCATCGACTTCGACGATGGCTCCTTCGCGCTGCGTTCGCCGATGGCGCTGAAACCCTATGCACGCTGCATCGGCGAATGGATCGAGCGCTGGGCGCATGAGACACCCGACGCACTGGCCTTCGCCGAGCGCGACGAAACAGGCGAAGGCTGGCGCAAGCTCGACTACCGCGCGCTGCGTCACGCCGTGGGCGCCGTCGCTCAGGCGCTGCTCGACATGAACCTGCCGCCGGGCCAGCCGGTCGTGATCCTGTCGGACAACGCCATCGACCACGCGGTGCTGATGCTGGCCGCCATGCACATCGGCCGCACCGCGTGCTCGCTGTCGAGCGCCTACTCGCGCATGGCGAAAGACCCGTCGCGGCTGCACGGCATGCTGCAGGCGCTGAAGCCGGCGCTGATCTACGCATCGGATGCGAAGGTGTACGGCAGCTCGCTCGAAGGATGCGGCGTCGAGGCCGTCACCGTGTTCAGCCGCAACGCCGAGGCGCATCCCGGCGCGATGGCGTTCGACCGACTGCTCGCGGTGAAGGAAACGCCCGCCGTCATGCAGGCCTTCGCCGACGTGCTGCCCGACACGCACGCCAAGTACCTGCTGACCTCCGGCTCCACCGGCAAGCCCAAGGTGGTCATCAACACGCACCGCATGCTGTGCGCCAACCAGCAGATGATGGCGCAGACCTGGCGCTTCCTCGCGCGGGAAGCACCGGTGCTCGTCGACTGGCTGCCCTGGAGCCACACCTTCGGCGCGAACCACAACCTGAACATGGTGCTATGCCACGGCGGCGCGCTCTACATCGACGAGGGCCGGCCCGCGCCGGGCCTGATCGAGAAGACGGTGCGCAACCTGCGCGAGGTGAAGCCCACGCTGCTGTTCAACGTGCCGCGCGGCTTCGACATGCTGCTGCCTTTTCTCGAATCCGACGACGCGCTGGCCGCAGAGGTGTTCTCGCGCCTGCGGCTGGCCTTCTACGCAGCGGCGGCGCTCGCGCCTTCCACCTGGCAGCGGCTCGAAGCGGTGGCTGCGCGCGTGCGCCCGACGCGGCCGCTGTGGCTCACCACCTCGTGGGGCGCAACCGAGACCTCGCCCGCCATCACCTCCGCGCACTGGAAGCTCGACGGTGCCGGCTGCATCGGCGCGCCGCTGCCGGGGCTGGAGCTGAAGTTCGTGCCCAACGGCGAGAAGCTGGAGATGCGCGTCAAGGGCGTCTCGGTGTTTCCGGGTTATCGCGATGCACCGCGCGAAACGGCGCAGGCCTTCGACGAAGAAGGCTACTACCGCATCGGCGACGCCGGCTTCCTCGCGAACCCGACCGAACCCGCGCAGGGCGTGATCTTCAACGGCCGCGTGGCGGAAGACTTCAAGCTCTCCACCGGCACCTGGGTGTCGGTGGGCACGCTGCGCGTGAAGCTGGTGTCGCTGCTCGCGCCGCATGTGCAGGACGTGGTGCTCACCGGCCACGACAGCGACGAGATCGGCATGCTGGTGTTTCCCAGCCCGCAAGGCGCTGCGCTCGCGCCCGAGGCCCTGCGCGAACGCATCGCCGGCGTGCTGCGCGCGCTGCGCGACGAAGGCGCGGGCTCCTCGCAATGCCCGGCCTGCGCATTGGTGCTGGCCGAGCCCCCGAGCCTCGACGCGGGCGAGATCACCGACAAGGGCTACATCAACCAGCGCGCCGTGCTGGTGCGCCGCGCGGCCGACGTGGCGCGGCTGCATGCGTCCGGCGACGCGCAGGTGGTGCGCCCGGGCTGAACCCCGAATCCCGACCCTTGGAGACATGGCCATGCAGCACGTCACATACGACATCGAAGACACGGTGTGCACGATCACGCTGAACCGCGCGAACAAGCGCAACGCCGTCGACGGCCGCATGGCCGCCGAGCTGCGCGAAGCCTTCGAGCGTTTCGAGGCCGACGACGCGCTGCGCGTCGCGGTGCTGACCGGCGCGGGCGGCAATTTTTGCGCGGGCGCCGATCTCTCAGCCGTGGGCGATCCGGCCCGCCGCAACGAGCTCGATCCCCAAGGCGGCGGCAGCGGCCCGATGGGGCCGACGCGCATGGCGCTGTCGAAGCCGCTGATCGCGGCGGTGAACGGCCACGCGGTGGCGGGCGGCCTCGAACTCGCGCTGCTGGCCGACCTGCGCGTGGCCGACGAGGACGCGGTGTTCGGGGTGTTCTGCCGCCGCTGGGGCGTGCCGCTGATCGACGGCGGCACGGTGCGGCTGCCGCGCATCGTGGGCATGGGCCGCGCACTCGACATGATTCTTTCGGGCCGTGCGGTGGGCGCGGCCGAGGCGCTGGCGATGGGCCTCGTCAACCGCGTCACGCCACCGCGCGGCGCGCTGGCCGCCGCGCAGGAACTGGCCCGCCAGCTCGCTGCGTTCCCGCAGCAATGCATGCTGGCCGACCGCCGCAGCGCCTACGAACAATGGGACCTGCCGCTGGCCGAAGCGCTGCGCCGCGAAGGCGCGCTGGGCGTGCCGATGGTCTTCGCCGAGGGCGAAGCCGGCGCCGCGCGCTTCGCAGGAGGCGCCGGTCGCCATGGCGAGTTCGGGCACTGAGCGCCTGGCTTCAGCGCCTGGGCGTGGCCTTCTTCTTCGGCTCGCTTCCGCCGAACAGCTTCTCCACCTGCTGCCCCACCCGCGCCCCGATCGCCGTGCCCACGCCCGGCAGCACCGCGCTGCCGATGGCCGCGCCGGTGAGCGCGGCGCCGGTCAGCGACAGCTCGGGGTCGCTCATGGTGCCGCTCACCTTGAGCGGGACGCCGACCACGCCGTCGACGAGGTCCACCGCGATCTCGCCGTCGAGCCTGCGATTGAACAGCTTCAGGTTGCCGCTCGCGGTGAGCACCCCGGAGCGGGCCTTGAGGTTGCTGTACTGCATCACCACGCCGTCTTCGGTGCCCTGGGTGTCGAGCGTGCCGGTGAGCTCGTCCAGCGCAGTGGTGCCCCCGCGGCTGATGCCGACGGTGGTGACGGCCTTGGCCACGTCCAGCCGCGTGAGCGTGGCGGGCTGCACCGAGAAGGTGGTGCGGGTGTGCAGGCCGCGGATCAGCGCGCCCAGTTCCTCGGCATCGCCGGCCTCGGTCCTGAGCGTGGTGTGGCCCGAGACCTTGCCCGCCACCGAGGTGCGGCGGCCGAAGGCGTGCACCAGGCTTTCGATGTCGACCTGGCGCGGCTCCAGCTCGGCCGACACCCGCAATTTGCCGCCGGGCGGCGTCTCGAGGCGGGCGACGCCGTTCCACGTGCCGCCGCCCACGTCGATGCGGGTGCGCCAGCGGTCCTGCCCGTCAAGGCGGTCCAGCCGAAGGCGCGTGAGCGTCGCGGCGCCGGCTCGCTCGAGCCGGACTTGGCGCGGGCGCCAGCCGGGGTCGAAGCGGATGTCGCCGTCGTAGGCCAGCGCAATATCGCGCCGGTCGATCCAGACCACGTCGCGCCAGCGCAGCTGTTCCAGCGGCACGGGGGCCAGCGTCCATGGCGCGGGCAGCGCCACCAGGTTGCCGCCGTCCTCCTGCGGCTTGGGGCCCCTGCCCCGGAACGCCCGCACCGAGGCGCGCGGCAGCACCAGGCTTTCGATCTCGAGATCGTCCACGGCAACGACGCGCTGCAGCAGCGGCGCGAGCTTCAGCCGCAGGGTCAGGCGGCGCAGCGTGATGGGGCGCGGCTGGTCGGTGGCGATCTCGGACAGCGCCAGCACGGGCACCGGCAGCAGCGACCAGTGGGCGCCGCCGATCTTCAGGGCAACGCCGAAGCGCTTCTCGAAGCCTTCGGCGATCTTCGCAGCCACCTCTTCGTCGGTGGGCAGGCGCACGCTCACCACCCACACCAGCGCGCCCACGCCCAGCAGCAGCGTTGCGGCGATGCCGAGGAGCCAGCGGCGGACGGGATGCTTCATCGGTGCAAGCTAGCACGCAAAGGCGACTCGGTTTGTCAGTCGCCATCGCTATAGTTTTGAGTCCCCCTTACAGGCAAGAAGGAAGTACCGAATGCGTATCTGGAAAAAAGAAGTCTCCGTCGAGGAGCTGACCCGCAACCACGTCGGCACCGCCGTCTCTGCGCTGGGCATGGAATTCCTGGAGGTGGGCGACGACTTCATCCGCGCCCGCTGCCCGGTGGACGAGCGCACCCGCCAGCCCTACGGCATCCTGCACGGCGGCGTGTCGGTGGTGCTGGCCGAGACGCTGGGTTCCTGCGGCGCCCACTACTCGGCGCCCGAGGGCGACCGCGCCGTGGGCCTGGACATCAACGCCAACCACATCCGCTCCGTCACCAGCGGCTGGGTCATCGGCACGGCGCGGCCGGTGCACCGCGGCCGCAGCACGCAGGTCTGGCAGATCGACCTGACGAACGAGGCGGGTGAGCTGACCTGCGTGTCGCGCATCACCATGGCCGTGCTGCAGGCGCGCTGAGCGCCGCTCTTTCCTCCTTCTCTTGCGGCGGTGTTCAGGCCGGGGTTCATCGACCACAATCACGCCCCACCAACAAGAGGAGATGAAAGCAATGTTCAAGTGGACTGAAAGGCCCGCGTCCGCGCTGGCCAACGGCGCGGTCATCGCGCCCGACGAGCGCCTGCCCTGGCTGCAAACCGGCGCCATGGGCGTGCAGCACGTCATCGCGATGTTCGGCGCCACGGTGCTGGCACCGATCCTGATGGGCTTCAGCCCCAACATCGCGATCCTGATGAGCGGCATCGGCACGCTGATCTTCTACTTCGTCACCGGCGGCAAGGTGCCCAGCTACCTGGGCTCGAGCTTCGCCTTCATCGGCGTGGTGATCGCGGCCAGCGGCTATGCGGGCAAGGGGCCCAACGCCAACATCGCGGTGGCGCTGGGCGGCATCGTGGCCTGCGGGGTGGTGTACATCCTGATCGGGGCGCTGGTGCAGGCCATCGGCACCGGCTGGATCGAGCGCGTCATGCCGCCGGTGGTCACGGGCGCCGTGGTGGCGGTGATCGGGCTCAACCTCGCGAGCGTGCCGATCAAGAACATGGCGGCCAGCAACTTCGACTCGTGGATGCAGGCCGTGACCTTCCTCTGCGTGGGGCTGGTGGCGGTGTTCACGCGCGGCATGCTGCAGCGCCTGCTGATCCTGGTCGGGCTGGTCCTGGCCACCATCGTCTACGCGGTGCTGACCAACGTCCTGGGCATGGGCAAGCCGGTCGACCTGAGCGGCATCGCCAATGCGGCCTGGTTCGGCCTGCCGACCTTCACGGCGCCGGTGTTCACGGCCAACGCGATGCTGCTGATCGCGCCCGTGGCGATCATCCTGGTGGCGGAGAACCTCGGCCACCTGAAGGCGGTGACGGCCATGACGGGCCGCAACCTCGACCCGTACATCGGCCGCGCCTTCATCGGCGACGGCATCGCCACAGTGGTGAGCGGCGCGGCCGGCGGCACGGGCGTGACGACCTACGCCGAGAACATCGGCGTGATGGCGGCCACGCGCATCTACTCGACCGCGGTGTTCGTGGTGGCGGCGCTCATTGCGCTGGTGCTGGGCTTCAGCCCCAAGTTCGGTGCGCTGATCCAGGCGATTCCGCTGCCGGTGATGGGCGGCGTGAGCATCGTGGTGTTCGGCCTGATCGCGATCGCGGGCGCCAAGATCTGGGTCGACAACAAGGTCGACTTCTCGCAGAACAAGAACCTGATCGTGGCGGCCATCACGCTGATCATCGGCACCGGCGACTTCACGCTGAAGTTCGGCGACTTCGCGCTCGGTGGCATCGGCACCGCGACCTTCGGCGCGATCCTTCTTTACGCGCTGCTGGGGCGCTCGAAGAACTGACGCAAGGCACCCCGGAAAAGTGCAACCTCGTGAAAGAAGTGTTGTCCCGGGGGCCTGAAGCAGGGCCTGTTCATTGGGGTTTGGCCCGCGCCCGTTAGACTCCAACGCTTTTCGCACCGACGTTTTCCCAATGGCCGATGTCTCCGCCGCGCGCACCAAGGCGGTTTTCGAATTCAAGAGCGCCACGCTGCCGCTGATCGCAGTGATCCTCAAGACGTCCGACCTGGACGTGCTGGCCGAGGCGCTCGACGCCCAGCTGGCCGATTCGCCCGACTTCTTCGAGCAGGAGCCGGTGGTGATCGATCTCTCGCTGCTGCAGGAAGAGCAAGGCGAGGGCGAACTCGACTTCGCCGCCCTGCGCGGCCTGCTGGCGCGCCACCAGACCCAACCCATCGCCGTGCGCGGCGGCAACGCCGGGCAGAACGCCGCAGCGCGCGCCGCGGGCCTCTCGGTGGCGGCCATGCCCGCGGCCCCCGCGCCCCGTGCGCCGGCGCCGCCAGCCGAAGCGCCCGCATCGGAAGCCCCGCAGATCGTGCGTGAAGTGCCGGTGCCGGCCAACGGCACGCTGCTGATCGACAAGCCGCTGCGTTCGGGCCAGCAGGTCTACGCCCGTGGCGGCGACGTGGTGGTGACCGCGGTGGTGAGCTTCGGCGCCGAAGTCATCGCCGACGGCAACGTGCATGTGTACGCACCGCTGCGAGGCAAGGCCATTGCCGGCGCGCGCGGTAACACCGAGGCGCGGATCTTCTCGACCTGCATGGAAGCGCAGCTGGTGGCCATTGCGGGCATCTACCGGACCAACGAAGTCGCGCTGCCCGACACGGTGCTGGGAAAATCGGCCCAGGTGCGCCTGGACGGCAAAAAAATAGCGATCGACCCGATTCCCTGAGCCCCCTCACGAAACGCGGCGATCCTGACAACCAACAACTGAATCGAAACAAGAAGGAATGGCCATGGCCAAAATTGTGGTGGTGACTTCGGGCAAGGGCGGCGTCGGCAAGACGACGACGAGCGCCAGCTTCGCGTCGGGCCTCGCGCTCGCGGGCAAGAAAACGGCGGTGATCGACTTCGACGTGGGCCTGCGCAACCTCGACCTGATCATGGGCTGCGAACGCCGCGTGGTGTACGACCTGATCAACGTCATCCAGGGCGAAGCCAACCTGAGCCAGGCACTCATCAAGGACAAGCAGTGCGACAACCTGTTCGTGCTGGCCGCCTCGCAGACGCGCGACAAGGAAGCGCTGACGCAGGACGGCGTCGAGAAGGTGCTGACCGACCTCGCCGCGATGGAGTTCGACTACATCGTCTGCGACTCGCCCGCGGGCATCGAGACCGGCGCCATGATGGCCATGCACTTCGCCGACGAAGCGCTGATCGTCACCAACCCCGAAGTCTCCTCGGTGCGCGACTCGGACCGCATCCTGGGCATGCTCAGCAGCAAGACCAAGCGCGCCAAGGAAGGCGGCGACCCGATCAAGGAGCACCTGCTGATCACCCGCTACAACCCGAACCGGGTGGCGGGCGGACAGATGCTCTCGCTGGAAGACATCCAGGACATCCTGCGCATCAAGCTCATCGGCGTGATCCCCGAGTCGGAAAGCGTGCTGCATGCCTCGAACCAGGGCGTGCCCGCGATCCACGACAAGGAAACCGACGTGGCGCAGGCCTACAGCGACGTGGTGGCGCGGTTCCTCGGAGAGGACAAGCCGATGCGCTTCGTCGACGCCGAGAAGCCCAGCTTCTTCAAGCGGATCTTCGGAGGCAAGTAGGCATGTCGTTTCTCTCGTTCCTGCTTGGCGAGAAGAAGAAGACTGCAAGCGTCGCGAAAGAGCGCCTGCAGATCATCCTCGCGCACGAGCGCTCCAGCCTCAGCGGCAAGAAGCGCCCCGACTATCTGCCCGAACTCCAGCGCGAGCTGGTGGCGGTGATTTCCAAGTACGTGTCGATCAACGCCGACGACATCAAGGTGCACCTGGAAACCCAGGACAACCTCGAAGTGCTCGACATCAAGATCGAGCTGCCCGACCCGGCGCCGGCGCGCTGACGGGTTTCGCGGACCTCAGTGCACGGGGTCCGCAAGAAAGCGCAGCACCTGCTCGAGCACCTCCGGCGTCTGGAGGATGCGGCGGTGCCCGAGCCCCTGCGTGGCCGCCAGCTGGGCGCCGCGGATCGCATCGCGGTAGGCCTCGGCATCGGCGAAGCGGTTCACGCGGTCGTCTCGGTCGTGCACGATCAGCGTCGGCTGCACGATGCGCGGGCCCACGGCGGCCGGCTCCAGCTGCGCCATCAGGACCCCTTCACGCGATTCGAGCAGCCGCTGCATCGCCCCCCGCGTGGCTTCGCTGAGGCCGAAGGTGTGCGCGAAGTAGCGCGTGTATTCGCGCGGCGAAGCAGGCGGCGCGAGCAGCACGAGGCGCTCCGCCGGAAGGCCGCGCGCCGCTGCAAGAGCGAGCCCGTTGGCGCCCAGCGAATGCGCGACGGCGGCGCGCAACGCGTGGCCATCGGCCGCGAGCCGGGCTGCCACGTAGGCGATGGCGCGCGCGAACTGCGGCGAGTTGCTCATCGTGCCCGCGCTGCGGCCGTGCGCCGGCAGCTCGAGCAGCACGGGCCGCAGCCCTGCCGCAGCCACGGCCTGCGCGAGCGGCAGCATCTGCCCCGCGTGCCCGCCCCAGCCGTGCACCAACAGCACCACGGGCGCCGACTCCGCACCCGAGTCCTGCGCGGCCAGGTGGTAGATGCCGACGCCCGCGTCCTCGAAGGCCCAGCTCTCGCGCCGCCATTCGGCGCCGGGGCCCTGGCCGCGATAGAGCCACTTGGGCGGCAGCGGCGTGCCGAACAGGCGGTACGCGGCGCGCACGCCGAGTGCGGGCCAGAGGCGCTGCGAGGTGCTCAGGCCGAAGCGCAGCGCGCGCATCGTGCGGCTGGGCCGGTAGTAGTTCGACTGCGCGGCGTGGCCGGCGGCCGGTGTGGAAGTGGTCGTCATGGCGAGGCGTTCTTTCCGGGCGTTCAGTACCAGACCCAGTCGCGGTTGCTGCGAGGCAGGCTGCGCAGGGTGTCGCGCAGGCCCTTCGCGCCGAGGACGGCCGCATAGGCGGCGAGAAAGAGGGCGATGATCAGCATGGTGCTTCTCCTTTTTATCGCACAGTCGTGCGAAATTCTGGCAAATGGAAACGTCGAGAGCCGCCTGCTTCGTGGCCGGCTCAGGCGAGATAACTGGAAAGAAGCCGCTGCCAGGTCTGCGCGGCGCGCTCGGCGGCCTGTGGATCGCGCAGGAAGCGCGCGTCGTGCAGCTGGGTCATGGTCACGCCGTTGAGCTCGCTCACGAGCTGCGCGGGGTCGGTGTCGGCCTTGAGTTCGCCGGTCTCGATGGCCTGCAGCACGGTGCGGCGCAGTGCGGCGCGCCAGCGCGTAATCTCGTCGAACAGCATGTCGCGCAGCTCGCCCTCGCGGTCGTCGAACTCGAAGGCGCCGGCCATGTAGAGGCAGCCGGTGTGCATCTCGACGTCGCGCGTGCGGGCGATCCAGCGCGCGACGATCTCGTTGAGCCGCGCCAGGCCCTTCGGCTTCTGCATAGCGGGCACGAACACCTCGGCCAGGAAACCGCGGCCGTATTCCTCGATGACGGCCTTCTGCAGCGCCTCGCGCGAACCCACGCGGGAGAACACGCCGCTCTTGGAAAGGCCCAGCCGGCTCGCGACGGCCTGCAGCGTGATCGCCTCCAGGCCTTCCGCCAGCGCAAGATTCATCGCCGCGCCGACGATGGCGGTGCGGGTGAGTTCGCTTTTCTGGGTCTTGGCATCCATGCGGCAAACTTTAGCACACTCGTGCGAAATTGCAAACAAGCCCTGCTGGAGTGCCTTAAAGATGTTTTGCTCATGTGAAACCAACAAACGCATCGTTCCCCGAACGAGCCCTTGTGCCGAGAATCCGCGGTCGGCCCCAGCCGGGGCCCCATGACTCTTCTCGCGCCAGATGAACTTCCAGCAACTGCGCTCGGTACGCGAGGCCGTTCGTTGCGGCTTCAACCTGACCGAAGTCGCCCACACCCTTCACACTTCGCAGCCCGGCGTGAGCCGGCAGATCCGCGAGCTCGAGGAAGAGCTCGGCATCGAACTCTTCGTGCGCGCGGGCAAGCGGCTCACGGGGCTCACCGAGCCGGGCGGGCACGTGCTGCCGATCATCGAGCGCATGCTGATGGAGAGCAGCAACCTCAAGCACGCGGGCCAGGAGTTCGTCGCCCAGCAGAGCGGCCTGCTCTCGGTGGCGGCCACGCACTCTCAGGCGCGCTATGCGATGCCGGTGGCGGTGCAGGAATTCCGCGCGCAGTTTCCGAACGTGAAGCTGCACCTGCACCAGGGCTCGCCCAAGCAGATCGCGCAGATGCTGCTCGACGGCGAGGCCGACGTGGGCATTGCCACGGAAGCACTGGGCGACTACCCGCAGCTTGTGGCCCTGCCCTGCTACCGCTGGACGCATTCCGTGGTCGTGCCGCCGGAGCACCCGCTGCTCGATGCACCACTGACGCTCGACGCGCTCACGCGCTATCCGCTGATCACCTACGACACGGGCTTCACGGGCCGCTCACGCATCGACGAGGCCTTCGGGCAGCGCGGGCTGCAGCCCAACATCGTGCTCGCCGCGATGGACGCCGACGTGATCAAGACCTACGTGCAGCTGGGCCTTGGCGTGGGCATCGTAGCCGGCGTGGCCTACGAGGCCGAGCGCGACACGCAGCTGCGCGCGCTCGACGCGGGGCGGCTGTTCGGCATCAACCTCACCAAGCTCGCGGTGCGGCGCGGCACCTACCTGCGCAAGTACGTGTACGCGTTCATCGAGTCGTTCGCACCCACGCTGACGCGCGCAGTGGTCGAAAAGGCTCTGGGAGACGAAGAAAGAGCCTCTCACTACGAAATCTAGGCTTTGTCCAGAAGCTGAGGGCGGGTGTGTACTGCGGACGACAGAATGGTTAAAAAAGAAGAATGCAGCTTCACACAGGCGGCGTACATTCGGGTTAATTCCCTGGCTTCCTGGAAATGGATCAGCAATGGCATCGTCGACCTCGCAGCAGCAACAACAGCAAACAAGGGCCTCCCAGAGGGCGGCCGATGCAGCGGAGCGGCGGGAACGGCTGAGACGGGCTCTGCCCGCCACGGTGGAACTGCTGCAGAGCCGCCAGGCCGACCGCATCGACGACGCCGACATTGACGCGTACGTGAGCCTCAACTGGCTCGAATGGCATGGTGGCGGCCTTCGGCTGACCATCACCGGGCGCAACGTCTGCGCCCAGTCGGTGCCCACCGCGCTGGTCTGAAGACCGGCTCCGGCGTTCGCTTCCTCGACCTCTCAAAAGAAAAACCGCCACGGTTGCCCGTGGCGGCTTCGTGCTGCCTGGTTGGATGGTGGTGCGCGCTTACTGGCCGGCGATGATGTTCGCGATCACGCCGGTGGCGATGGCCGCGAGCACGAAGTCGCCACCCACGCCCACCCACTGATAGCCACGGGGCGGCTGCTGGAGCCTGTAGGCGCGCCAGTCCTGCACCACGTAGTTGCGGCCACGATACTCCTGCGGCACGCGGCCACCGCGGCGCCATTCCGTATGCGGCTGCGGGAAGCCACGGCGGTCGAACTGGCGGCCATCGCGGAAGTCCTGGTTGCCGCGGTAGTAGTCGCCTTGCGGACCGTGCCGGTCGAAGTTGCGGTCATGCTGGTCTCGCTGATCCCGCTGTTCGTAGCGGCCGTCGCCCGGACGACCATCGCCGTGGCGGTCCTGCGCAATGGCGCTCCCCGCCGCCATGCACATCGCGAGTGCTGCAGCGACAACGGCCATGCTCTTTGAATTGGTGATCATCTGGAAATCCTTCATGCGTTGATGACGAATTCATTGTGGGCCGCGCATGTGTCCGCTACGGACGCTTCGGGTCGCGGACAGGTGAAGTCCGGTAAGCGCCGGTATCCGCGCGGCGCCTTGTCCTTCAAGGTGGCGCATCGAGCCTCTCGCAGGAGTGCCGCCGCCCTCCTCCATTCACTGGCAAGGGACAAGCGCCTGCGCCCTGCGAGCTGCGTTTAAGCTGCGCGCCACATGAAGCGAAGACACCTCCTGCACCTGCTGGTCAGCGCGCCTGCCATGGCCGTTCTGGTGGCCTGCGGCAAGCGCAGGGGCTCGGCCGCTGCATTGAAATCCGATGCCCGCGTGCTGGCCTTGGGCGACAGCCTGACCTACGGCTACGGCGCGCCGCCCAATGCGGCGTGGCCCGTGAAGCTGGGCGAACTCACGGGCTGGCAGGTCGAGAACGCTGGCATCAACGGCGACACCTCTGATGGCGCGCTGCAACGCCTGCCGGGGCTGCTGGGCGCGGGCAGCTATGACGCGATCCTGATCGGCATCGGCGGCAACGACATGCTGCGCGGCATGTCGGCCGCGGCCACGCGCGACAACATCGCGGCCCTGGTCAGCGAGGCGCGGGCGCACACGCCATACGTCGCGCTGCTGGCCACGCCGGCGCCCGACGCCATGCGCGCGGCGATCGGCTCGCTCAGCGATGCGCCGTTCTACGAAGAGATCGCGAAGTCGGGGCAGGCGCTGCTCGTGGCGAACGTTTATTCGAGCGTGCTGTCGGATGCGTCGCTGCGCTCCGATCGCATCCATGCCAATGCACGAGGCTATGAAAAGGTCGCGCAGCTGCTGGCGGACCAGCTCAAGGCCGCGGGCTGGCGCTGATCAGGCATTCAGCAAGTCGACGTAGGCACCCTGCACCAGTTGGTCGGCGCCCACGCCCAGCTGCGCCATGAGCGCATGCGCTTGCGCGATGCCGGCCTCGGACGATTCGCCTTCTTCCAGCACCACCTCGAGCTCGAGGAAGTCACCAAGGCCTTCCACACGGTCGAGGTGCACGCGCGTGCGGCCGACCAGGAACAGCCGGCGCTGCTTGCGCACGCGGCCCGCCTGGCCCCACGCGAGCGTGAGCGATTCGCGCAGCACGTCGGGCGTGGTGCACGGCGTGATCAGGTAGAACGATTCCTTCGGGCCGCTACTGTTGGCGCGGCGATAGAAGATCAGCTCCGCGCGGTCGGGCGCGAAGGTGCGCAGCTTGAGGCGGTCTGCGCTGTCGGCGCAGCGAAAGAAGGTGTCGTCCTGCGCGATCTCGATGGGGCCTTGGTCGGCCAGCGTCCCGGCGATGCGCGCCACGCGTTCCACGCTGTCGATGCGGGCCTTGATTTCGAGGTTTCTTGCCATCAGGCTCTCCCCCAGGCTTCGCGCACTTCGTGTCGCTTCGCCAACCCCCTTCCGGGGGCAACACCAGTGGCCCGGCAAAGCCGGTTCCACGGTGTTCCTGGATGATGGTCAAGGCGCGCTGCCCTGCGGCCCCACGGACGGCGGCGCCGCGCGACCGCTCGAGCCCGGCGAGAGCTTGCGGCCGAAGGCCTCACCCACGTCGCGCACCGGCCGGCTGGCTTTCTCCGACACGTTGTTGACCCCGCGCCGCGTGGCCGCATCCGCGCGGTTGACGCTGCGGCCCGCGGCGTTGGTGCCGCGCTGCACGCTGCCCACGACCTTGCCGCCGCGCGAGGGTGACTTGAGGGTGTGAGCGCGTTGGGCCTGCGGCGGGTTGTCCGCGCTCTGGGCTTGCGCGCCCACCGGCAGCCACAGTGCTGCGGCCATCGCCACGACGAGCGATGCGCGAAAGGTGTTCGAGAGTTTCATGGAGTCTCCTTGGTGTCGTCTGCTTCCGCTGCGGCCGCGCGTGCCATGCGCTCGCTCTTCCAGTACACGTCGTCGCCGCCGTCCATCCGGTTGAGCACGCGCGCAAGCACGAAGAGCAGGTCGCTGAGCCGGTTGAGATATTGGCGCAGTGCGTCGTTGAGTTCGGCCGCCGTACCGAGCGCGACCACCGCACGCTCGGCCCGTCGCGCCACCGTGCGGCACACATGCGCGAGCGAGGCTGCGCGCGTGCCCGCGGGCAGGATGAATTCGGCAAGGCGCGGCAGCGCGGCGTTGTGCTCGGCCAGCGCGTTGTCGAGCTGCAGGAGCGCATCGGCCTTCAGCAGCGTGAAACCCGGCATCGACAACTCGCCGCCGAGATTGAAGAGCTGGTGCTGCACGTCGACCAGCAGCTCGCGCACGGGCTCCGGCATGGGCTCGCACAGCAGCAGGCCGATCTGCGAGTTGAGTTCGTCCACGTCGCCCATCGCGTGCACGCGCAGGTGGTCTTTCGGCACGCGCGTGTTGTCGCCGAGGCCGGTGGTGCCATCGTCGCCGGTGCGGGTGGCGATCTGGGAAAGTCGGTTGCCCATGGTGGCTCCTGTTTTTACAGCTCGACGGTCGAGGCGTCTATCTTGCCCGCGAGCCATTGCAGGCCCGCAAGATGCTGCTGGTCGTGGCTGCAGAGGTAGTGGATGAGGCTGCGCATCGTGAGCGGGCCATAGCCTTCGAACACGGCCGTACGCGCGAGCTGTGCGTCGCTCAGGCTGGAGATGATTTCCATCGTCTGCGCGCGCGCCATGCGGAAGTCGGCCAGCACCTTCGCCGCGTCGGCCGTGCCGTATGCACGCGCGATGGCCAGCGGCTCGCTGTCGATCGAGGCCAGCGTCGGATGCGTCTCCTGCAGCGTGCGGCGAAAGCGCACGTGGTAGCCCTCGATCTCGATGTCGCGCACGTGGCAGAGCTGCTCGATGGCGGTGAAGGCCTCGCTGGGCACACCCTCCCACGAGGGCGGCGCCCAATGCCGGAAGGCCGTGGGAATGGCTGCGTAGTGGGCTTCCAGCTGCGACGGGAAGGCGGCGAGAGCGCTGAGGGTCGTGGGGTTCATGTTTTTTCCGAAGCGCATTATGGTGCTCGCTCCGTAGAATGGCCGATCACCCTCACGCTGCCAGGAGACCCACGATGAACGCCCCGACCTCCACCTCGCACCTGATGCCGGAGCTTCATCTGCGCGACGTGCCCGCGGCCCTGATCGACGGACTGAAGGAGCGCTTCGGCGCCAACTGTTCCACGGCCATGGCGGTGCGCACCCAGCACGGGCGCGACGAATCTTCCTTCGATGCGCCGCCGCCCGCCGCCGTGGTGTTCGCAGAGAGCACGCAGGACGTGGCCGACGCGGTGAAGCTCGCCAGCGAGCACAGCGTGCCGGTCATTCCCTTCGGCGTGGGCTCGTCGCTCGAAGGCCACCTGCTGGCGGTGCAGGGCGGCATCAGCATCGACGTGTCGCGCATGAACAAGGTGCTGTCGATCAACGCCGACGACCTCACGGTGACGGTGCAGCCCGGCGTCACGCGCAAGCAGCTCAATGAAGAGATCAAGAGCACGGGCCTGTTCTTCCCCATCGACCCGGGTGCCGACGCTTCCATCGGCGGCATGACGGCCACGCGCGCCAGCGGCACGAATGCGGTGCGCTACGGCACGATGCGCGAGAACGTGCTGGCGCTCGAAGTGGTGACGGCCGCGGGCGACGTCATCCGCACCGGCACGCGCGCGAAGAAGTCGTCGGCCGGCTATGACCTCACGCGCCTCATGGTGGGCAGCGAAGGCACGCTGGGCGTGGTCACCGAGATCACGCTGCGCATCTACCCGCTGCCCGAGGCGGTGTCGGCGGCGATCTGCTCGTTCCCGAGCATTGAGGCGGCCGTGCGCACCACCATCGAGACCATCCAGCTCGGCGTGCCGATCGCGCGCGTGGAACTGATCGACGTGAACACGGTGCGCATGGTGAACGCCTACGCCAAGCTGAACCTGCGCGAAGAGCCGATGCTGCTGATGGAATTCCACGGCTCGCCGGCCGGCGTGAAGGAGCAGGCCGAGACGGTGCAGGAACTGGCCAGCGGGCATGGCGGCAACGCCTTCGAATGGGCCAGCACGCCGGAAGAACGCACGCGCCTGTGGACGGCGCGGCACAACAGCTACTTCGCAGCCGTGCAGTCGCGCCCCGGTTGCCGCGTGATCTCGACCGACACCTGTGTGCCGATCTCGCGACTGGCCGATTGCCTGCTCGACTCGGTGGCCGAAGCCGATGCGAGCGGCATCCCCTACTTCCTCGTCGGCCACGTGGGCGACGGCAACTTCCACTTCGGCTACCTGCTCGACCCGAACATTCCCGAAGAGCGCGTGAAGGCCGAGGCGCTGAACCATGCGCTGGTGAGCCGCGCACTGGCGCTCGAAGGCACCTGCACCGGCGAGCACGGCGTGGGGCTGCACAAGATGGACTTCCTGGTGACCGAGGCCGGCGTCGGCGCGATCGACATGATGCGCACGATCAAGCGCGCGCTCGACCCGAAGAACATCATGAACCCCGGGAAGATCTTCAGCCTCTGATCCGTTCGGGCGGCGCCCATGAAAAAGCCCGGCGGCTCGCGAGAGCCCCGGGCTTTTTTGTCGACGGTGCGACGACCGACGAGCGCGCTTACTTGCGGCGGCGTGCCGGTGCCTGCTCCGCCGGCACATAGGTCTGCGACGGCGCAGCACCGCCATCCACGCCCAGTCGGCCACCACCCCCGAGGCCCTGGCCGCGCACCGTCTGCGCCTTGTAGTTGCGCAGCGAACGAACCATCTGGTTGAAGGCGTCCATGAAGGCCGCGGCAATCACCTTGCCCTGCGCGGTGTTGGTATAGCCGCCGAGGCCGCCGCCCGCGCTGCGGCCGGCCAGCGCGCCGAAAGCGCCGAAATCGGTCTTGGAGGCACTGCCTTCGGAGGCCGCGACCTGCACGCCCGAACGGTTGTCGATCAGCGTCAGCAGGGCGCTGGCTTCCTTGGTCTGCATGTTGCCGCCGATGGCCGCCAGTGCGCGGCCACGGCCGCCACCCACCAGGCCGCCCAGCGCCCCGCCGATGCCGCCGGCATCGCTGTTGCTGAACACGATCTCGGGCGACAGGCCGTAGTCGGAGGCCACCATCTGGCCGCGGCCGAAGTCGCGTCATCGCGTTCATGCCGGCCGCGCCGCGCTCGACCACGATGAAGCAGTTCGATTGCTGCACCAGCAGGCGCAGCAGGTTGGCCGTGGGCGGCAGGCGGTATTCGCCGGTGAGGATGGTGTACCAGCCCGCGCTCTGGTTTTCGATCAGCGAGACCGTGCCGAGCGGCGATTCGCAGCGCTCGAGCTGGCTGCTTTCGCCTGCGGTGGCGCTGCCTGCGGCGCTGCCGGTGGCCATGGTCTTGGCCGACTGGCTGCCCATCTGCATGTCGGTCGCCGCGCAACCGGTGAGGAGAAGCGCGCCGACGGTGACGGCCGCGAGCGGGAACTTGGTGAACAGCATGGTGGACTCCCTCCGTTTATTCAAGAAATCTGGGGTTGGAAAAACAGCGGTCGAGGATACGCGCAAAGGATTGCAGGAATCAATCAAACGAACGCCAGCCCCCCGGTTCACAACACTAGGCCGTTCGGCGGATGCGCTCGATCAATCCGTTGAGGGCCTCGATGGAGCCGAAGTGGATGGCGAGCTCGCCGCTTTCCTCGACACGGCCGCCGCGCTTGCTGCGCTTCTTGATGCGCACCTCGACCTCGGCGGTGAGCAGATCGGCCAGTTCTTCTTCCACGCGCTGCAGGTCGCGCGACTTCTCGCCGTCGTTGCTGCGCCGCGATGGCGTGAGCGTGAACTCGGCCGCGAGCTTCTTCACCAGCGACTCGGCCTCGCGCACCGACATCTTCCTGGCGGCGATCTGGTTGGCCGCCGTGATCTGCGTGCCGCGGTCGAGCGACAGCAGCGCGCGGGCGTGGCCCATGTCGATGTCGCCGGCCATCAGCATCTGCTGTGCGGGTTCCGCCAGGTTCAGCAGGCGCAGCAGGTTGCTGGCCGCGCTGCGCGAGCGGCCCACAGCCTGCGCCGCTTGCTCGTGAGTGAGCCCAAACTCGCTCACCAGGCGTTGCAGACCTTGGGCTTCTTCAAGCGGGTTGAGGTCTTCGCGCTGGATGTTCTCGATCAGCGACATCGCCGCCGCGGCCTCGTTGGGCACGTCGCGCACCAGCACTGGCACGCTGTCGAGACCGGCGAGCCTGGCGGCGCGAAAACGGCGCTCGCCCGCGATGATTTCGTATTCCGCGTTCTTGGTGGCAGCCGATTCGGCATCGAGCCGGCGCACCAGGATCGGCTGCATGATGCCCTGCACCTTGATGCTCTCTGCCAGCTCGTAGAGCGCGCCTTCGTCCATGCGCGTGCGCGGCTGGTAGACGCCAGCAACCATCTGCTCGAGCATCAGCGTGCTCGGGTTCCTTGGCGCGCCGCCCTCTTCCGGACCCGCGTTGCCATTCAATCCGTTGTCGACGGAAGGCGCGGCCGTCGGGCCGAGCAGCGCCTCAAGGCCGCGGCCCAGGCCCTTGGGTTTCTTGGTCGCCATCAGTTCTTTTCTTTCGAGATTTCGTTCAGGAGCTTCCGGCCCTCGGGCCAGTCGCCCAAGCCGGATTCGGCATTCAGATGACCGCCCGGGCCGGCATCGATGAAGCGCGCGCCCCAATCCCTGGCGAGCTGCTGCGAGCGCGAGGCTTCGCAGTACGGATCGTCGTTGGCGGCGATCATCACCGCCGGAAACGGCTGCGGCTTGCGCACGATCGGTGCCCAGCCCGGGATCAGCTGGCGCAGGTCGTCGCGCTCCACATCGCCAGGCGCCACCAGCAGCGCACCGCGCACCTTGTGCGTGTTGCGCGAATGCGCGGCCCAGGCGGCGACGAGGATGCAGCCGAGGCTGTGCGCCGCAAGAACCACCGGGCCGGGCGAGGCCAGCACCTCTTCCTCGAGCCGTGCAGACCAGTCGCCGCGCAGCGGTCGCATCCAATCGTGCTGCTCGACACGGCGATCACCGTGGACGGACTCCCAAAGGGTTTGCCAATGGCCGGGGCCGCTGTTCTGCCAACCTGGCAGCAGCAGGATGCGAGGATCTGTCATTTGCTACTACTAACTCGATAGCGCATTGCCAGCCGGTGGCAAGCGTCAGGCGTTGTTTTCACTGGTGGAATCGGATGCTGGCGCGACAGCAGGCGCCATCACGTCATCGGGAATGGGCAGGTCCGGCGCAATGCGCGCGACCGGTGCGATTGGCGGCGCCACCGCACCCGAGGCAAAAGCGCTTGCGGGCGGCATCTTGTCGATCAGCTCCTGGGCAAAGGCAATGAAAGCCTGGCTGCCGCGGGCGGCCGGATCGAACACCACGCCCGGCAGTCCGTAGCTTGGTGCCTCGGCCAGCCGCACATTGCGCGGAATCACCGTGTCGAACACCTTGTCGCCGAAGTGGGACTTGAGTTGCTCGCTCACTTGCTGCTGCAGCGTGATGCGCGGATCGAACATCACGCGCAGCAAGCCGATGATCTGCAGGTTCTTGTTGAGGTTGGCGTGCACCTGCTTGATGGTGTTGACCAGGTCGGTCAGCCCTTCGAGCGCGAAGTATTCGCACTGCATCGGCACGATCACGCCGTGGGCAGCGCACAGGCCGTTCAGCGTCAACAGGCTCAGGCTCGGCGGGCAGTCGATCAGCACGAAGTCGTACTCGGCACCGACAGCGGCCAGCGCGGTGCGCAGGCGCTTCTCCCGGCGATCGAGTGCCACCATCTCGACTTCGGCGCCGGCCAGTTCGCGGTTGGCGCCCAGCACGTCGTAGCCGCAACCGCCCTCCACCAGCTTGTCTGCCTTGACGCGGGCCTCGGACACCGAGGCCGATTCGAGCAGCACGTCGTACACCGTCAGTTCCAGCTGGCGCTTGTCGATGCCCGAACCCATGGTGGCATTGCCCTGCGGATCGAGGTCGATCATCAGCACGCGCTGGCCGACCTTGGCGAGGCCGGCGGCCAGATTGACGGTGGTGGTGGTCTTGCCGACGCCGCCCTTTTGGTTGGCGATGCAGAAAATCTTGGCCATGTGAGTACCGGGGATCGATCGATCAGCGCGAGATTGCGAGCTTGACGCCGAAGGCAATCAGGAAACTGCCGGCAAGCTTTTCGAGCGTGGTGAAAATGCGGGGATTCGCGCGGATGCGCTCGGCCAGGAAATGCGTGAGCAGCGTTGAGGTCAGGCCGTACAAGAAGGTCAGCGCGGCGATGGTCACCGCCATTGCGCCGAAGGTGATCAGGCCCTGGTGCCGGGCCGGATCCACGAACAGCGGGAAGAAGGCCATGTAGAACACGATCGCCTTTGGGTTCAGCAGCGTGATGGTGAACGCCTGGCGCATGAAATGGCTGGGCTTGATATTGAGGATGGGTGCCGAACCGGGCTTGGCCAGCAGCATCTTGATGCCCATCCGGGCCAGATAGGCAGCACCCAACCACTGCACAGCCTTGAAGGCGGTCGGGTAAGCCGCCATCACGGCCGACACGCCAGCCACCGCCGCCCACAGCAGAAACTGGTCGCCGATGATCACGCCGGCTGTCGCAGCCAGGCCGCCTCGGATGCCACCCTTGCTGGTCGAGGTGATCAGCGCCAGATTGCCCGGACCGGGAATCAGAAGGAACAGGACGATAGCGGCGACGAATGCGCCGTAGTCAGCAATGCCGAACATGGGTTTTGCCTCGAAAAAGCGAGTCGGAAGAGAGACCGAAGGGAGGCATCGAGTCTAAGCGAGCACGCCGTCACAGAGACTGTTCCGACACCGGCTTTTACCGGTGCCGCCGCATCTTTTGCGTATTCAGTCGCTGATTTGGGCGAGGTCCTTGCGCGCCCAAACGATGCAGCGCTCGGCATCCAGGCCCGGAACCGTCAGTTGTTCCACGTGAAACACTTTGACGCCCTTGGGCAAGACTGCAAGTTCATCGGTAGGCACCTTGCCCTTCATGGCCAGCCAAACGCCGCCGGGCGCGAGGAGATTCATCGAACCGTTGAAGAAGTCTGGCAACGATGCGAAGGCGCGCGAGCTGATGACCTCGTAGCTGCCAGCCAGGGATTCGACTCGGGCATGCAGTCCGCGCAGGTTCGGCAGCTCCAGTTCGGCGGCCACTTGCTGGACAAAGGCCGCCTTCTTGGCGACCGCATCGAGGCAGCTCACATCGAGGTCGGGCCGCATGATGGCGATCACCACGCCGGGCAAACCGCCGCCGGAGCCGACATCGAGCAACTTGCCCTTCCCCGCCCACTCGCGTTGCAGCGGTGCGATGGCCGCGAGACTGTCGAGCAGGTGGTGTGTGAGTACGCTGGCCGGATCGCGCAAGGCCGTGAGGTTGTAGACCTTGTTCCACTTGAGCATCAGCGTGCCGTAAGCCAAGAGGCGTTCACCCTGGCTGTCGGACAAGGCGACGCCCATCGCAGCTGCGCCGGCGCGCAGCGTATCGATCGGCGCCGTCATTCCGCGGACTGCGGCTCGGTGGCTGCTTCCGTGGTGGCGGTGTCGCTGGCAAAGGCCCTATGGCCACCCTTGCGCAGATGAATCATCAGCAAAGAAATGGCGGCTGGCGTCACGCCAGAGATGCGTGAAGCCAAACCCAAGGTCTCCGGACGGTGCTTGTCCAGCTTCTGCCGGACCTCGAAACTCAGCGCCTTGACTTGGCCGTAGTCGAAGTCGGCGGGAAGTTTGAGGTTCTCGAAGTGCGCCGCGCGCTCCACCTCGTCGTGCTGGCGCTCGATGTAGCCTGAATACTTGGCCGAAATCTCGATCTGCTCGATCTCGGTTTCACTCAGCGCCACCTGCGCGCTGTACTTGCCGCCGTCCAGCGACATCAGCGTCTCGTAGTTCACGTCGGGCCGGCGCAGCAGGTCGGCCAGGTTGTATTCGTGGTCGATGGCCTTGCCCAGCACCCGCTCCGACTCGGCGGCCGGCAGGTTACGCGGGTTCACCCAGATCGACTTGAGACGCTCTGTTTCACGTGAAACAGCATCGCGCTTGCGGCTGAAGGCGTCCCACCGTGCGTCATCGACCAAGCCGAGCTTGCGCCCTGCTTCGGTCAGGCGCATGTCGGCGTTGTCCTCGCGCAGCTGCAGACGGAACTCGGCGCGGCTCGTGAACATCCGGTAAGGCTCGGTCACCCCCTTGGTAATCAAGTCGTCGACCAGCACGCCCAGGTAGGCCTCGTCGCGACGCGGCAGCCAGGCGTCTTCGCCGCGACACTGCAGCGCAGCATTGATGCCGGCGAACAGGCCCTGGGCCGCGGCTTCTTCGTAGCCGGTCGTACCGTTGATCTGCCCAGCGAAGAACAGGCCCTTGACCGAGCGGGTCTCGAAGCTGCTCTTGAGTTCGCGCGGATCGAAGTAGTCGTACTCGATGGCGTAGCCAGGCCGAAGGATGTGCGCGTTCTCCAGACCCGGCATCGAGCGCACCAGCTGGTACTGGATGTCGAACGGCAGGCTGGTCGAGATCCCGTTCGGGTAGTACTCGTTGGTCGTCAGGCCTTCGGGTTCCAGGAAGATCTGGTGGCTTTCCTTGTCCGCAAAGCGGTTGATCTTGTCTTCCACACTGGGGCAGTAGCGCGGACCCACGCCGTCGATCTTGCCCGTGAACATGGGGCTGCGGTCGAAACCCGAGCGGATGATCTCGTGCGTGCGCGCGTTGGTGTGGGTGATCCAGCAGGGCATTTGCCGGGGGTGCATGTCGGTGCGGCCCATGAAGCTGAACACCGGCATCGGCCCTGCCCCGCCGGGCATGCCGTCGCCCGGTTGTTCGGTGCACTTCGAGAAATCGATGCTGCGGCCGTCGAGCCGCGGCGGCGTGCCGGTCTTCAGGCGGCCCTGTGGCAACTTCAGCTCCTTGAGCCGCGCCGACAGGCTGATTGCCGGTGGATCGCCTGCCCGGCCAGCCTGGTAGTTATCGAGGCCGACGTGGATACGGCCATCGAGAAAAGTACCCGCGGTCAGCACCACCGTGCGTGCGCGAAAAGCAATGCCCACCTGCGTGACAGCGCCGACCACGCGATCGCCCTCCACCATCAGGTCGTCGACGGCCTGCTGGAACAGGCTCAGGTTCGGCTGGTTTTCCAGGCGATGGCGGATCGCGGCCTTGTACAGAATCCGGTCGGCCTGCGCACGGGTGGCGCGCACGGCCGGGCCCTTGCTCGAGTTGAGAATACGGAACTGGATGCCGGCTTCGTCGGTCGCAATTGCCATCGCACCGCCCAGCGCATCGACCTCCTTCACGAGATGGCCCTTGCCGATGCCGCCAATCGACGGGTTGCAGCTCATCTGCCCCAGCGTCTCGATGTTGTGGGAGAGCAGCAGTGTCTTGGCGCCCATGCGCGCGGCGGCGAGCGCGGCTTCGGTGCCGGCATGGCCGCCGCCAACGACGATCACGTCGAATTCTTCGGGATACAGCATTTGAAATGGGAGCGCACAACTGACGCGTGCGCGGCGCAAAAGGGGGCGCCAATTTTAATCGTCCAGGCTCGTTTGCGCCCGTTGTGTGGACAAGCTAGGGGCGTCTGCCCAGTCGAGCCCCAACGCCCGTTGTCATTGAACAGATTGCTATGTATTTAATAGCAGCCGGGCGGCATCAATCGAGCGTCTTCTTCACCGCGCCAATGCCAAGCGCGGCCAGCACGATGAACAGAACCGCCAGCACCAGGAACAAGCCGAACAGCAGCTTCGCAATGCCGGCAGCACCCGCCGCCACGCCACCAAAGCCCAGCAAGGCGGCCACGAGGGAGATGACCGCAAAAATGATCGCGTACTTCAACATTCGGAAACTCCTTCCGGCAGGCCTGATGCCACCGTGCCGCGGAGCTTAGAAGAGCCATCGACACGCTTGATGGTCCCCGCGCGCGAGCCGCCGTAGGACAAGAACGCGAGGCTGCCGAACCCGCTAGCATCCGCTGCGGTCTCCCGCAAAATCAACCTCCGTCATCCATTGGAGTTTTTCGAATGAAGCTGTATTACTCGCCCGGCGCCTGTTCGCTCTCCCCTCACATCGCGCTGCACGAGGCAGGCCTCGCCTTCGAGCCGGTGCTGGCCAGCACCAAAAGCCACAAACTGCAGGACGGCACCGACTACTACGGCATCAATCCGCTGGGCTACGTGCCGATGCTCGAACTCGACGACGGCGCCCGCCTGCGCGAAGGCCCGGCCATCCTCCAGTACATCGCCGACCTCGCCCCCACCAAGAACCTCGCGCCGGCCGCCGGCACCATGCAGCGCTACCGCCTGCAGGAGTGGCTGACCTTCATCGGCACCGAAGTGCACAAGGGCTTCAGCCCCCTGTTCAACCCGGGCATGCCCGAAGAAGCCAAGGGCATCTTCAAGGACAAGCTCAAGTCGCGCTTCCAGTGGCTCGACGGCGAACTGGCCAGCAAGCAGTTCCTGATGGGCGATCATTTCAGCGTGGCCGACGGCTACCTGTTCACCGTCACCAACTGGACCAAGCCGACCGGCGTCGACATCTCCGACTTTCCCAACCTGCTGGCCTGGCACGCACGCGTTGGTGCTCGGCCCGCCGTACAGGAAGCGATGAAGGCCGAAGGCCTCCTGAAGTAAGCCGAAGCACGCGAAAGCGTGCAGAAGCAGCGCAGCGAGCGGGGCCCATCCTAGGGAAAACCCGCATCGCTTCAGCCACAAGCCGCACGATGCGGCTTTTTTTATGGCGCACGCTACAGGAAGGCTTCAGAAGACCGAAGAAGGAATCCCCACCATGCCCGAGAAGACCCCTCCCGAACTGCGCGAAGAGATGCGAGGGCCCGTCATGTGGCTCACCATCGACCGGGAAGAGCGCCGAAATGCGATCAACGGCGCGGTGGTCGCCCGGCTGTCCGACGCTCTTGCCCGCGCCAACAGCGACAACGCCGTGCGCGCCGTGGTCATCACCGGCGCCGGCACGCGCGCCTTCTGCGCAGGCGCCGACCTGCAAAGCGGCACCTCCTTCAAGTTCGACTACGCCGCGCCCTACCAGAACATCGCCAACCTGTTCCGCCAGGCACGCCAGTCGACGGTGCCGCTGATAGCCCGCGTCAACGGCGCCTGCATGGCGGGCGGCATGGGGATCATGGCGATGTGCGACATGGCGGTGGCCAGCAGCCAGGCCGTGTTCGGCCTGCCCGAGGTGAAGGTCGGCCTCTTTCCCGCGCAGGTGCTCAGCGTGCTCGGCGGCCTGCTGCCGCGCCGGGTGCTGGCCGAGATGTGCATCACCGGCGAACCCATCACCGCCGCGCAGGCGCTCGAACTGAAGCTCGTGAACCGCGTGAGCGACGACGTCGACGAAAGCGTCGACTGGCTGCTCGGCCGCATGCTCGACAAGTCGCCCGCCGCCATCCGGCGCGGCCTCTACACGATGAAGAAGATCGAGGCGATGCCCTTCGAGGAATCGATGGCCTTCACCGAAAGCCAGATCGGCCTGTTCGCACTCACCGAAGATGCAGCCGAGGGACAACTCGCCTTCCGCGAGAAGCGCAAGCCGCAATGGAGCGGCCGATGAACAGCGGCAGAAACGAACGCATCGTGCGCATCGGCGGCGCCTCCGGCTTCTGGGGCGACAGCAGCGTGGGCGCGCCGCAGCTCGTGGCCAGCGGGCAGGTCGACTACCTCGTGTTCGACTACCTCGCCGAACTCACCATGTCGATCCTTGCGGGCGCGCGGCTCAAGAAGCCTGAACTGGGCTATGCCACCGACTTCGTCTCCGTCGCGATGAAGGCCGTGCTGAAGGACGTCGTGAAACAAGGCATCCGCGTGGTGAGCAACGCCGGCGGCGTGAACCCGCAAGGCTGCGCCGATGCGCTCGCGGCGCTGGCCGCCGAACAGGGCATCGCGCTGAAGATCGCCGTGGTGAGCGGCGACGACGTGTCCCATCTGCTGCCGCAGCTGCGCCAGTCGCAGCCGCCCGTGCGCGAGCTGCAAAGCGGCGCCGCCTTGCCCGAACGCGTGCTCACCGCCAACGCGTACCTCGGCGCACGGCCGATCCAGGCCGCGCTCGACGCGGGCGCGCAGGTCGTCATCACCGGGCGCTGCGTCGACTCGGCCGTCACGCTCGGCGTGCTCATGCACGAATTCCATTGGCAGCCGGGGGACTTCGACCTGCTCGCGGCCGGCAGCCTCGCGGGCCACATCATCGAATGCGGCTGCCAGGCCACCGGCGGCCTGCACACCGACTGGGACACCGTGCCCGACTGGCCCAACATCGGCTACCCCATCGTCGAATGCAGCGCCGACGGCAGCTTCGTCGTCACCAAGCCCGCGGGCACCGGCGGCAAGCTCACGCCCGCGGTGGTGGGCGAGCAGATGCTCTACGAGATCGGCGATCCCGCGGCCTACCTGCTGCCCGACGTGGTGGCCGACTTCACGCAGGTGCGCATCGAGCACGCCGGCAAGCACCGCGTGCGCGTGCACGGCGCGCGCGGCCGTGCGCCGACCGCGAGCTACAAGGTCTGCGCCACGTATGTCGACGGCTTCAAGACCGCGGCGCAGCTCACCATCGTCGGCTTCGATGCGGTGGCCAAGGCCAGGCGCACGGGCGAGGCGATCCTCGCGCGCACGGGTGCGCTGTTCTCGCAGCAGGGCTTCGGCCCCTACAGCGGCGCGCTGCTCGAAGTACTCGGCGCGGAGTCATGCTACGGCCCGCATGCGCAGGCCCTGCAGACGCGCGAAGCTGTGCTGCGGCTCGCGGTGACGCATCCGCGCAGGGAAGCCCTGGAACTGTTCGCGCGCGAGGTCGCGCCAGCCGGCACCTCGTGGGCGCCCGGCACCACCGGCGCGGGCGGCGGGCGGGCCTCGGTCTCCCCGTCGATCCGGCAGTACGCATTCCTGCTCGACAAGTCGCAGGTCGAAGCCCGCGTCAGCATCGACGACGTGCGCATCGACGTGCCCCGCGCCACAGCGCCTGCGCCGCACGCCGGGTCCGTTTCACAGCCTGCCAGAGCCACGGAAACGCATGCGGCACCCGTGCCCGCGGACGCCGTCGAAGTGCCGCTCCTGCGCCTCGCATGGGCGCGCAGCGGCGACAAGGGCGACACCTCGAACGTCGGCGTCATCGCACGCCACCCCGCCCTGCTGCCGCTGCTGCGCGAACAGCTCACCGAGGCGCGCGTGGCCGACTGGCTCGCACACCTCGTCAAGGGCCGCGTCACGCGCTACGAGGTGCCGGGCATCGACGCCTTCAACTTCGTCTGCGAACAGGCGCTGGGCGGCGGCGGCATGGCCTCGCTGCGCAACGACCCGCTTGGCAAGGGCATGGGCCAGATCCTGCTCGCCGTGCCGCTGCGCGTGAGCCCGGCACTGCTGGCGCTGCTTCCCTAGCACCATTCGGGACAACCGTGCGACAGCAGGGTTGAGGCCGGGCGCTTAGCCTTGCGCCTGTTCCAACTCTGCCATTTGATCGCACGATGTCCAACCTCTTCGACCCCGTCCAGGCCGGCGACCTGAAGCTCGCCAACCGCATCGTCATGGCGCCGCTCACGCGCAACCGCTCGCCGAATGCGATCCCGCCCGACCTCGCCGCCACCTACTACGCACAGCGCGCCAGCGCCGGCCTGCTCATCACCGAAGCCACCGCCATCAGCCACCAGGGCCAGGGCTACTCGGACGTGCCCGGCCTCTACGGCACGGAACAGCTCGACGGCTGGAAACGCGTGACCGACGCCGTGCACGCCAAGGGCGGCAAGATCGTGGTGCAGCTGTGGCACGTGGGCCGCGTCTCGCACAGCGAACTGCAACCCGGTGGCGGCAAGCCCGTCGCCCCCTCGGCCATCACCGCCAAAACCAAGACCGTGCTCATCAAGGACGGCGTGCCGACCTTCGTCGAGACCTCCGAACCGCGCGCGCTGGATGCGGGCGAGCTGCCCGGCATCGTGCACGCCTTTGCGGTGGCCGCACGCAGCGCGGTCGAGACCGCCGGCTTCGACGGCGTGGAACTTCATGGTGCCAACGGCTACCTGCTCGACCAGTTCCTGAAGGACGGCAGCAACAAGCGCACCGACGACTACGGCGGCAGCATCGAGAACCGCGCCCGCCTGCTGCTCGAATCCGCGCGCGCCGTGGTCGACGCCGTCGGCGGCGGCAAGACCGGCATCCGCCTGTCGCCCGTGACGCCTGCCAACGACGCGCACGACAGCAATCCGCAGCCGCTGTTCACCTACGTGGTGAAGCAGCTCGCCGCGCTCGACCTGGCCTACATCCACATCATCGAAGGCGCCACCGGTGGCCCGCGCGAGATCGAAGACCGCCCCTTCGACTACGAGGCCCTCAAGGCCGCGTACCGCCAAGCCGGCGGCAAGGGCGCATGGATGGTCAACAACGGCTATGACCGACCGCTGGCCGAGGAAGCACTGAAGGAAGGCGATGACCTCGTGGCTTTCGGCAAGCCCTTCATCTCGAACCCCGACCTCGTGCGCCGCCTGCGCGAAAACGCGCCGCTCAACGAGCTCGACAAGGCCACCATGTACGGCGGCGGCGCGAAGGGCTACACGGACTATCCGGCATTGGCCTGAGCCACGTCGCGCTAGGGGGGCCATGGCAAGATGCGGCGGACCCATCCATCCGCCGTCATCCGCCGACAGGAGAGAAATGCCATGGCCCTCATTGCGCAACGACTGGCCTCGCTCGGCCTCGTGCTGCCGCCGCCCGCGATCCCGCCGGCCGGCGTCATCCTCCCCTTCCAGTTCGTGCGCGTCGTCGGCCGCCGCGCGTTGATCTCCGGCCACGGTCCGCTCAACGCCGATGGCACCATCGCCGCGCCGCTCGGCAAGCTGGGCCGCGAACTGAACGTCGAGCAGGGCTACGCAGCCGCGCGCCTCACGGCACTCGCGATGCTCGGCAGCCTGCAGCGCGCCCTCGGCGGCCTCGACCGCATCACCGCGTGGACGCGCGTGTTCGGCATGGTCGCGAGCGCACCCGGCTTCGACAGGCAGCCCGCCGTCATCAACGGCTTCTCCGACCTCATCCTCGAAATCTTCGGCCCCGACATCGGCGCTCATTCGCGCAGCGCCGTGGGCATGGCCGAGCTGCCGTTCAACATCCCTGTGGAGATCGAAGGCGAAGTGGAGTTCGACGCATGAGCGCCGCGCCGGGCCGCCCCAAGCAAGCTCGCACCGCAGTGCGAAGCACGAAGGTACTCCAATGAGCGCCGTGCCCTGGACCTTGCGGCGCGCCGACACCGCCGATGCAGCAGCCATCAGCGAATGCGCAGGCCTGGGTCGCGCAGCAGCATGAACAAGTCGTCGCGACGCTGGTGCTCGACATCACCGACGAAGGCTTCCTGATCGACGTGATCGCGGTGCACCCCACACAGCAGGGCACCGGCGTAGGCCGCGCATTGCTCGAACTGGCGGAGAGCGAAGCGCTGCGGCAAGGTCATGACTCGATCTACCTCTTCACCAACGAGAAGATGACCGAGAACCGCGCGCTCTACGAGCGCATCGGCTACGTCGAATACAAGCGCCTCGTGCTCGCACAGCGCACCCGCGTTTTCATGCGCAAGCCGTTGAAATGAGGCTTCCCGCGATGCAGCTCGAACGCATTCATCACGTCGCCATCATCTGCTCCGACTACGCGGTGTCGAAGCGCTTCTACACCGAGGTGCTGGGCCTGCGCGTGGTGGCCGAGAACTACCGCGCCGCGCGCGATTCGTACAAGCTCGATCTCGCCCTGCCCGACGGCTCGCAGATCGAGCTCTTCTCCTTTCCCGATGCACCTGCGCGGCCCACGCGACCCGAAGCGCAGGGCCTGCGACACCTGTCCTTCGAGATGCACGACGTGCAGGCCGCCGCCGACGAACTCTCGGCGCAGGGCATTGCGGTGGAACCGCTTCGCATCGACGAATACACGGGTCGTCGCTTCACCTTCTTTGCCGACCCCGATGGCCTGCCGCTCGAACTCTACGAGGCCGCGCCGGGCAAGGATCTCGAAGCGTTTCTACTGGAACTCGAAGGCGCGTTGCATCTGCGCGAGGTGCGCGCGAGCGCCGCACGGCTGGAAGAACTGCTGGACGACGACTTCCATGAACTCGGCGTCTCAGGCACTGTGTGGACGCGCGCCGCCATCATCGAAGCGCTGCGCGACGAAGCCTTTTCGGAACGCACGATCTCGGACTTTCGCGTGCTGCGCATGGCCCCCGATGTGGCGCTGGTCACCTACCGCGCGCACCGAGAAGCCATTCCGCAACGTCCGGCTGCCAACTCTCTGCGCAGCTCGCTATGGAAACTCCGCGCCGGCCGCTGGCGCATGGCATTCCACCAGGGCACGCCGCTCGCCTGAACGCTCAGGCCACTTCGCCGAACGCCACACTCACGCGCAGGCCAGTGGGCTCCGCCGCTTCGAGCCTCAGCTCGGCGCCCAACAGCTCGGCATAACGCGCCACGATCGACAGCCCCAGTCCCGAGCCCTGCCCCAGCTTCTCGCCGGCCGGACCCTGCGCCCAGCGCTGCATCAGGTCGCGCTGCGCCTCCAGCGGAATGCCTGGCCCGTCGTCGATCACACTCAGCGTGTGGCCCGCGAGCTCGACCGTGATGGTGCGCCCGCCATAGCGCAACGCGTTGTCGATCAGGTTGTCGAGGATGCCTTCGACCAGCGCCTCGTTGGCCTGCACGACCACGCCGTCGTCGAGGCCACGCGCGCCCAGGTCGACACCGCGCGCGTCGGCGCGCGCAAGGTGCCGCAGCACCGTCTGCTCGGCCAGCACGTCGAGCCGCACCGGCACGCGCTTGAGCTCGGTGCGCGCCTCTTCGGCCAGCGCCAGCGCCAGCAGCTGGTCGATCAGGTGGCTGGCGCGCGCCTGCCGTTCCGACACGCGCTCCAGCTGTTCGCGCCACACATTGGTGTCGTGCTGCGCCAGCCCGTACTCGGCCAGCGCGCGGATGCCCGCCAGCGGCGTGCGCAGTTCGTGCGCCACGTTGCCCACGAACTCGCGCTGCGCCTGCACGCTGTGGCCGAGCCGCTCGAACAGCGAGTTGACCGCGTTGCCCAGGCGCTGGATCTCGCGCGAGGTCTGCGCCACCGCCACCGGCGAGAGGTCGCGCACGTCGCGCCTGTCGAGTGCACGCTGCAGGTCGCCGAGCGGCCGCAGGTCGCTGCGGATGCCGTACCAGAGCCAGATGGCCAGCAGGATGAGCAGCACGATCTGCGGCGCCAGCGCGTAGCCCAGCAACTGCCGCACCAGTGCGGTCCGGCTCAGCGTGGTCTGCGCGATCACCACGCGGTACGGCATGCTGATGTCGGGCTCGGCGTCGTGCTCGAGCACCACGGCGCGCAGCACGCTGCCTTCGTAGTTGATGTCGGCGAAGCGGTAGCGCGCCCCGTCCGCCGGCAACGGCGCCTGCAGGCCCGGCTGCCCGGAGATCAGCGTGCCGTCGAGCCGCTGGACCGCGAAGTACACCTTGTCGACCTGGTCGAAGAGCACGGTGGCCACCTCGCGCGGCGTCAGCAGCAGCTCGATGCCGCGTTCGCCCGCCTGCACGTTGGCCGACAGCGCATAGGCGTCGTCGAGCATGCCGCGGTCGAAGGCCTGCTCGGAAAAATAGTTGGCGATGACCAGCGCGATGACCGCGCCGACCATCCACGTGAGCGCCAGCGGCACCAGCACGTTGCGCAGCACGCGCCGCGTGAGCGATGGCGCACGAATGGCCGCGGGCTGCGGTTCTGTCGTCTGCTCGGTCACGCTCGGGTCACACCTCGGCTTCGAGCAGGTAGCCGATGCCGCGCAGCGTGCGGATGCTCGCGCCCGAGCCCTGCAGCTTCTTGCGCAGGCGCGAAATGAAGGCCTCGAGCGCGTTGTCGCCCAGCGATTCGTCGAAGCTCGAGAGCTTGTCGGACAGCGCCCGCTTGCTCACGGTGCGGCCCGGCGGACTCATGAGTTCCCACAGCACCTCGAACTCGCGCGCCGGCAGGTCGAGCGGACCGCTCGCGGTCGAGAAGCGGCGCGCCTTGCGGTCGAGCTTCAGCTGGCCCAGCAGCACGAGGTCTTCGGTGCCCTTCGCGCGGCGCACCAGCGCACGCAGGCGCGCTTCGACCTCGGCCAGGTCGAAGGGCTTGCCGAGGTAGTCGTCGGCACCCGCGTCGAGGCCCGCGATGCGTTCTTCGGTGCGCCCGCGCGCCGTGAGCACCAGCACCGGCGTGCGGTCGCCCCGCGCGCGCGCCTGCCGCAGCGCGTTGAGGCCGCTCGCGAGGCCGCTGGTCGGGCTTGCGGTGGCCGGCAGGTTGAGGTCGAGCAGCACGGCATCGAAGGGCTGCACACGCCACAGGTGGTCGGCGTCCTCGACGTTGGTCGAAACGTCGACGCGATGGCCGGCATCCGCGAGGCTGCGCACCATCACGTCGCGCAAAACGGCGTCGTCTTCGACAAGCAGAATTCGCATGGTGTTTGAATGGTTGGGGGGTAATCTGCCTTGCGAACGACGGGTCAGCGGCCGGTCAGTCGCTCCAAGCGATAAACGCTGCATGAGCATACGACAGCACGATGAAACACGGGCCATTTTCATGGCTGGCACCACACGATGAGTGCGCGTGAACCCTCCGATCTGTTGAGCCTTGTGCCGCCGCAAGTGCAGCGCACCGCCGTGGTCCTGCTGCATGGTTTATGCAGCACGCCTGACGAGCTGCTGACCGTGCAGTCCGCACTGCGCAGCCGCGGCTACCCGGTGCACCCGCTGTCGATCGAGGGTTATTCGTTCGATGCCGCTGCGCCGATGCAGCGCGCCGCGCCGTACGAACGCTGGCTCGACGCCATCCAGGCCCATGTGAAGGCGCTGCGCACGCAGCACGACCGCGTGATGCTGGTCGGCATTTCCGCCGGCGCCTCGCTCGCGCTCGGCGCGGCCATCCGCTGCGGCAGCGACGTCGATGCACTGGTGCTCATGTCGACCACGCTGCGCTTCGACGGCTGGGCCATCCCGCGCACGCAATTCCTGCTGCCGCTGGCCTTCTACACGCCGCTCGGCCGGTTCTGGCAATACCGCGAGCGCCCGCCCTACGGCGTGAAGAACGAGCGCGTGCGCGCCTGGATCGAGCGCGAGCTGCGCCATCGCAAGGTTTCGCGCGCCGGCAGTTCCGTCATCGGCGTGGGACATCTGCGCGAGCATGACCGGCTCATCCGCCACGTGCGGCGCAACCTCAACGACGTGCAATGCGGCAACGTGCTCGCGCTGCATGCCCAGCAGGACGAGGTGGCCAGCGTGGCCAACCTCGACATTCTCGCGCGCGGCCTGCGCTGCCGCGACTTCCGCACCGTGGTGGTCGCCAACAGCTACCACATGATCACGATAGACAACGACCGCCAGCAGGTGGTGCGCGAAACGGTATCGTTCGCCGATGCAGTGGCGCATGGCACGACGCCGGAGCATCCGCTGTACGCCTGACCTCGTTCGACACGCCTCAAAGGAAAGCATCTCCATGTCTTCTTCCGCCTCCCCCACCTTCAACAGCATCGCGGCGATCCTCGAGACCGACTTCCGCATCGAGCGCTCGGCCATCTCGCCGGCCACCGCGCTGTCGGACCTCGGCCTCGACTCGCTCGCGCTGATGGAGTTCCTCTTCGCCGTCGAGGACGCCTTCCACCTGCGCATTCCCGAAGACCGCCTCGACCCGCGCGAAGCCGGCATCACGCTGGAACGCCTGTGCGACGTGATCGACGCCGAGAGCGCCCCCGTGGCCGCCGTCCAGCCCGCCGAAGCGGCCGCATGAGCAGCGGCGCCGCCCACGCCGTGCTCGCCGCTTCGGCCACACGCGCCGCCTCGGCGCCGGTGCGCGTGAGCGGCATCGGTTTCGTCACGCCCATCGGCCGTACCGTCGAGGCCTTCGACGAGGCGTTGTTCGCGGGCCGCTCGGCCGTGCGTGCGCAAACGCTGGAGATCGAGGGCATGGACCCGATGGCGCTCGCCGTCGCCGCCTGCGACTTCGATTCGAATGGCATGCGCAGCACCTCCCGCCTGCCGCTGGACCGCGGCACCGCCATGGCCCTGGCTGCGGCACAGGACGCGGCTCTCGAAGCAAAGATCGACCTCGACACCATCGACCGCGACCGCCTCGGCATCTTCTGGGGCAGCGGCCTCGCCGGCGCCGGCACCTTCGACAACACCACCAGCGCGCTCTACGGCGAACAGCGCCGCATGCGCCCGACCACGGTGCTCACCGTGATGCCCAACGCCGCCGTGGCGGAGCTCGCGCTGCACTTCGGCGCGCGCGGATCGGCCATTGCCTACGCCTGTGCCTGCGCCTCCTCGGCCGTGGCCGTCGGCGAGGCGATGCGCGCCATCCGCGGCGGCTGGATCGACGTGGCCATCGTCGGCGGGCACGACGCCATGCTCACGCCCGGCGTGATGGCCAGCTGGAACGCGATGCGCGTGATGGCGCCGCCGCCGGCCGATGCGCCCTCCTCGGCCTGCCGTCCGTTCTCGGGCGACCGCGCGGGCTTCGCCATCGGTGAAGGCGCGGCCGCGCTGGTGCTCGAATCCGAAGCGCATGCGGCCGCACGCGGAGCCGAAGCCGCGCCCTTCGTGCTCGCGGGCTACGCCACCAACTGCGACGGCACGCATATCACCAACCCCGACACCGCGGGCCAGGTGCGCGTGATGCGCGCCGCGCTGCGCGACGCGGGCATCGAGGCCTCGGACGTCGGCCACATCAACGCACACGGCACGGCCACCTCGGCCGGCGATGCAGCCGAGGCCGCATCGATCCGCGAAGTGTTCGGCAAGGCCACGCCAGTCAGCGCGACCAAGGCGATCCACGGCCACGTGCTCGGCGGCGGCGGTGCCATCGAACTCATCGCCGCGCTGCGCGCACTGGCGCGCGAGACGCTGCCGCCCATCGCCAACCTGCAGACGCCCGACGCCGCATTCGACCTCGATTTCGTGCAGGGCGAGGCGCGCGAGGCCAAGGGCATCCGCTATGCGCTATCCAACTCCTTCGCCTTCGGCGGCACCAACGCCGTCATCGTGGCCGGCCGCGCGTGCGAACGCTGAAGATTCGCTGAACACTCTCTGAAAAATCGAACGCGGTGCACCGGCTGGTCATTTTCGTCGTACCCGTGTTCGCGCTGCTCATGGCCTGCGAGTTCGCCTGGGGCTGGCTCCAGCGGCGCAACACCTACCGCTTCAGCGACACGCTCGGCAGCCTGAGCCAGGGGCTGCTGAGCCAGGCGCTCGCGGTGTGCACGCAGCTGTTCCAGATCGGGCTCTATGCCATGGTCTATCCGCTGGTGGCGATCTGGACCCGGCCCGGCTTCTGGGACAGCGCTGCAGGCTGGATCGCCGCCGTGCTGCTGTTCGACTTCTTCGACTACTGGCTGCACCGCGCGGGCCACGAGTCGGCCGTGTTCTGGGCCGCGCACTCGGTGCACCACCAGAGCCAGCATTTCAATTTTTCCACCGCGCTGCGCCAGGAAAGCACCGTTGTCTTCCTGGGCTGGGCCTTCTACCTGCCGATGGCGGTGGTGGGCGTGCCGCCCGAGCAGTTCGGGCTGGCGGGACTCATCGTGCTCGTCTACCAGTTCTGGATCCACACCGAGCACATCGGCAAGCTCGGCTGGTTCGACCGCGTGTTCTCGTCGCCCTCGAACCATCGCGTGCACCACGCGGTGAACGACGGCTATTTGGACCGCAATTACGGGGGCATGCTCGTGGTGTGGGACCGCATGTTCGGCACCTTCGCCGAAGAAACCGAACGCTGCGTCTACGGCACGCGCAAGGCGCTCGCGAGCTTCGACCCGATGCGCGCGATCCTCGGCCCCTATGTGCCGCTGCTGCGCGACGCATGGCACACGAAGCGCTGGCGAGACAAGATCGCCGTGTGGTTCAAGCCCCCGGGCTGGCGGCCGGCCGACGTCTCGGCGCGGTTTCCGGAAGCGCCTTTTTCGCTGGAAGAAGCCATGCACATCCACGCCCCCGCGCTGACGCGCCCGCAGGTCGCGTCGGCCGCCCTCCACTTCGCATGCTGGGTCGGCGTGACGCTGGCCTTTCTCTGGCGCGCCGACGACCTCGCGTTCCATACCGGGCTGACGCTGCTCGTGCTGGCGGTCGGCGGCTTCTGGTCCATCGGCGCGGTGCTCGATTCGCAGCTTCGGCTGCGATGGGCCTGGTGCGCGCAGGCGGCGCTGCTGGCGATGTCCGCGGTGCTGCTCTTCACCTGATCGACATCCGCTCGCCCCCGCTATGCTCGGCGCCTTCATCGTTGCAAGGCACCCATCATGCGCAGGCTGGCCACACACGAAGACATCGACACCGTCTTCGCCCTCTACATGCACGAGAAGGTCGTGCCCTTCCTGGGCTACGACCCGATGCCGATCGAGGACTTCCGCGCCATCTACCAAGAACTGCTCGACGGCCGCAACTTCTACGTCTACGAGCACGAAGGGCGCATCGCCGGCTTCTACCGGGCCACGCGCTACCCGGGCCGGGTGCGGCACGTGGCCTGCCTGGGTACGCTCGCGGTCGATCCGGCATTTCACGGCCAGGGCATCGCGCTCGCCATGGTGAGCGAAGCCATCGACGCGTTGAAGGCCACTGGCATCAGGCGCATCGAACTCTTCGTCGAAAGCGACAACGCGCCGGCGATGCGCTTCTACGAAAAACTCGGTTTCGAACGCGAAGGCACCTTGCGCAAGTTCTACAAGCGCGCCGGCGATGCGCAGGCCATCGACGACCACGTCATGGCGCTGCTGATCGACTGAGCGGAGAGCCTCAGGCCCTCCAGCGCCGCAGCAGCAGCGCATTGGCCATCACGCTCACGCTCGACAACGCCATGGCAGCACCGGCCACCACCGGGCTCAACAGGCCGAAGGCCGCAAGCGGAATGCCGGCCACGTTGTAGGCGAAGGCCCAGAACAGGTTCTGCCGGATCTTCGCGACCGTGCGGCCCGAAAGCTCGAAGGCCTGCGCCACCAGCGCGAGGTCGCCGCGCATCAGCGTGATGCCGGCTGCTTCCATCGCCACGTCGGTGCCGCCGCCCGAAGGCGCCATCGCGATGCCCACGTCGGCCGCTGCCAGCGCGGGCGCGTCGTTGGCGCCGTCGCCGACCATCGCTACGACGTGTCCGTTCTTCCTCAGCGCACCGACCTGTGCCGCCTTGTCGGCAGGCAGCACGTCGGCACGCACGTCTTCGGCCGCGATGCCGAGCCGTGCGGCCATGGCCTGGGCTGCGCGCAGGTTGTCGCCCGAGATCATCACCACGCGCAGGCCGCGCGCATGCAGCGTGCGGATGGCTTCGGCGGCTTGCGGCTTGGGCTCGTCGGCGAAAGCGAGCAACGCCTGCACATGCGCGGCGCCCGCCTCATCGAAGCGCAGCAATGCAGACACGGTGGCGCCTTGCGCCTGCAGGCCGTCGACATCGGCGGCGTCGGGCATCGCGTCGAGTTCGCGGCACCAGCGCAGGCTGGTGATGGCCCAGGTCAGGCCATCGACATCGCCGCGCACACCGCGGCCCGGCATCGCCTGCATTGCGCTCAATGCATGCGGCTGCAGGTTGCGCTGTGCTGCGGCGGCCAGCACGGCCTTGGCCAGCGGATGCTCGCTGCCGCTTTGCAGGCTGGCGGCAGTTGCCAGCAGTTGGTCTTCGCTTGCCTGAATACCTGCCGCCCGTACCAGCGCAGTCAACACCGGTCGGCCCACCGTCAACGTGCCGGTCTTGTCGAACGCGACGGTATCGACGCGGTGCGCAATTTCCAATGCACGCGCGTCCTTGATCAGAATGCCGTGCCGCGCCGCCACGCCCGTGCCTGCCATCACCGCGACCGGCGTCGCAAGGCCCAGCGCACATGGACAGGCAATGACGAGCACGGCCACGGCGTGGATCAATGCGGTCTCGATGCCTGCGCCCGCCATCATCCAGCCAGCGAACGTGACGAGAGCGATCACCAGCACCACCGGCACGAACACGGCCGCCACCTTGTCCACCAACCGCTGGATCGGCGCCTTCGCAGCCTGTGCATCTTCGACCAGCCGGATGATGCGCGCGAGCACGCTCTCGGCGCCGACTGCGCTCACTTCGATGACCATGCGCCCGTCGCCATTCACGGCACCGCCGGTCAACGCATCGCCCGGTCCCTTGGCCACCGGCAGCGGCTCGCCGGTGAGCATCGATTCATCGACCTCGGACTGCCCTTCGATCACCCGTGCGTCGGCCGGCACGCGCTCGCCGGGCCGCACCGCGAGGCGGTCGCCCACCATCACCTCGGCCAGCGGCACGTCGCTTTCCTTGCCGCGCGCGCCCACCAGGTGCGCCACTTCGGGCCGAAGTTGCTGCAGCGCGCGGATCGCGGACGTGGCCTGGCGCTTGGCGCGCGCCTCCAGCCACTTGCCGAGCAGCACCAGCGTGATCACCACCGCAGACGCCTCGAAGTACAGGTGCGGCATCGCGCCATGGCCCGCATGCTCGCCGGTCGCCGCGCGCCACCAGAGCCAAAGCGACAGGCCGAAGGCCGCGCTGGTGCCGAGAGCCACCAGCAGGTCCATGTTGCCGGTGCGCGCTTTCGCCGCATGCCAGCCAGCGCGATAGAAGCGTGCGCCCAGCCAGAACTGCACCGGTGTCGCGAGCAGCAGCTGCAACCAAGGCGGCAGCATCCAGTCCTGCCCGAAAGGATCGCCGAGCATGGGCGCCAGCAATGGGATCGACAGTGCCAGGCCCACGGCGACCGGGCCGAAACCCTGCCAGGGCGACAGCGCAGCGGCTTCGTCGGCCGCGGTGCTTGCCGCGCGCGGCTCGTAGCCCGCGGCGCGCACGGCGCGGCGCAGGCGAACGTCCATGCCTTCGTTGCCGCTCGTGACCACTCGGGCCGATTCGGTCGCGAGATTCACGCTCACGTCCTGTACGCCGGGCACGTTCTTGAGCGCACGCTCGACGCGCATCACGCACGAGGCGCAGGTCATGCCGCCGACCGAGAGGTCCAGCGTCATTGGAGGAGATTGCAGATTTTCCATGCCCCAAGGCTAAAGCCTCACACGATGGCAAGGTCAAGCGGCAGATCCAGTGTCCCTTTGCTGGACATTGACATCGTGAGAGGGTTCAAACTTGCGTCTCACATACTTCCATCACTTCCAAGGAGCCATCACGATGAGCCAGAAATTCCAGGTCACGGGCATGAGCTGCGGCCACTGCGTGAGCGCGGTGCAGAACGCGGTGCAAACGGTGGACCCCGAAGCACAGGTCACGGTCGACCTCGAGACCGGCCATGTCGACGTGCTGAGCGAACAGCCGCGCAAGGACATCGTCGCCGCGATCGAGAACGCGGGCTACGCCGTTCAATGAGCGCGAGCCACGTCGCCATCGGCGAAGCGGCGCAGCGCTCCGGCGTATCGGCCCGCATGGTCCGCCACTACGAAGGGCTGGGCCTGCTGCCGGCGGTGGCGCGCACCGAAAGCGGCTATCGCCAATACGGCGATGCCGACATCCACACGCTGCGCTTCATCAAGCGCTCGCGCGACCTCGGGTTTTCAATGGAAGAAATCGCCGAACTCGTCGGACTGTGGCACAACCGCCGACGCACGAGCGCCAGCGTGAAGCGCATCGCCGAGAAGCACCTCGGCGAACTGGAGCAGCGCATTGCGGACATGCAATCCATGCGCAACACGCTGGCCCACCTGGTGCACTGCTGTCACGGCGACGCCAGACCGGACTGCCCCATCCTCGATGACCTGAGCAAGGTCTAGATCAGGCGCCCCGCACCAGCGAGAGCACCTTGCCTGCATCCAGCGTGCGGGCTTTTTCCTGGATCGCCGGCAGGTACTGCGTCTGCAGGCTCTGCCCTTCCTTCACCACGCCCGAGAACGCGTCCTTCAGCATCTGCGTCGAAAGCGTCCGGCCGCCGGCGTAGTAGCGCTTGGCCACATGGCCCAGCGCATAGGTCGAGGCGAAGCTCATCCCCGAGCTCACGGCCTGGTTGCCCAGCCCGCGCAGCAAGCCACCGCCGACCTTGCCGAGCAATCCGCCGAGCAGCTTACGACCGGCCTGCTCCAGGTATTGCGAGGTCAGGCCCACGCCGACCGTCGCCAGGAAATCCTTCACGTGGCCACTGTCGAGCTGGTAGCCGTACGACTGGCCGATCCGGTAGACCAGCTTCATCTGCAGCGGAATGATCGCCATGGTCGAGAGCGTCTCGGGCAGCAGTTCCAGCGCGCCGTTGAGGATGGCGGCATTGAGGATCGATTTGTCGAGCTCGGCGCTGTCCGGGGTGCCGGGCGCCGCCACGGCGCTGCCCCCAGCGGCGGTAGCCACCGGCACCGCCGCGATGTCTTCCGCCTGCTGCGAGAACGCGGCCGCCGAGGCATCCAGCCCCAGCGAAGTTCGCACGTCCGCCAGGAACATCCGCTCGGCCTCCGACTGCGTGCCGTCCGCATCGCACACGCACACGGCCATCTCGTAGGCCAGCTGCCTCGACTCGGTGCTTTTCAGCTCCCCGGCCACCGAGGCCAGCGACACGCGCTTCATCAGCACGTCCTGGTAGAGCGTCGGCAGGTTCAGGCCGTCGGCCTGCGACAGGCCCTCGGCAATCCGCTTGATCTCGGCGCGCTCGCGCTCGTGCTTCTCGCCGTCGACAAAGGCAGCCAGCAGCGACAGGGTAACTATCGACTTTGTTTCTGAAGGTGTCATTTGTACGAAATTTCGCAATATGAAGGATCCGGTTCGGTCGCCATGGCTGGCGAAGGTTCCGCCGCCGGTTCTCCCCACAAACCTTGGGCAACTCTGTGGATAACGTCGGCACTTCTGTGTAGGGGTTCGGCAAGTCATTGATTCACAAAGGAAATTAACAGTTTGCCCAAATTTTCAGCAATGAATTTCTCGCACCGGAAATCGCCTTTCGCAGATTTTCCGGAGCGCGTCAAAGGACAACTCTGGGGACATTTTTTGAACAAGGCATCGGTTATCCACAGGCCGGAGCGGGTACCCCATGTTGTTCATATGCCGGGTACAAACCCGAAGCGCGGCTGCGCACAGTGACAGAGGTATGACAAGTGCTTGTCGCATAACGAAAAAAGCGGCATGTCCACAGAAGTGGGCGACCCTTATCTACTACTACTAATTTGAATAAGAAGAATAAGAAGATGGGAAAGGGGAAAGCTGCGCCCGAAAAAAAAGCCGCGAACGGCCGCGCCGGTCCACGGCGCCTTCGGTCCAAACCGGTCCTCCCGGCACGTTCCCCTCGCTAACATCTGCGGATGAGCTTCAAACCCCGGATCCTGATCGCCGAAGACGAATCGGGCATCGCCGACACGCTGCAGTACGTCCTGAAAAGCGACGGATTCACGCCGGTCTGGTGTGCCACGGCCGAAGAAGCCATTGCCCAGTTCGCGCAGGAGCCGCCGGCGCTGGCCATCCTGGACATCGGATTGCCCGATCTCAACGGTTTCGAACTCTTCAAGCGCCTCCAGGCGCTGAACCAGTCCATGGGCGGCCCGGAGGTGCCGATGGTGTTTTTGACGGCCCGCAGCGACGAAATAGACCGCGTGGTGGGCCTCGAACTGGGCGCGGACGACTACATTGCCAAACCGTTCTCGCCGCGCGAACTCGTCGCACGTGTGCGGACCATCCTGCGGCGCAGCGCGAGAAACGGCGCAGGAGCCCCGGCAACAGCCGCGGTTGCAAACCATGGGGTGCCCCATCAAATTCCGGCCCAGACGCCTCCTGAGAGCTCTCAAGCACCCGCAATGCCCTTCGCGCTCGACCACGAGCGCATGCAGATCCGCTATTACGGCCGCGCGCTCGAGCTCTCGCGCTACGAATACGGCCTGCTGAGACTGCTGGTGCAGCGCCCGGGACGCGTCTTCACGCGCGACGAACTGCTCGAACTGGTCTGGGACGATTCGAGCGACAGCTTCGACCGGACGGTCGACGCGCACATCAAGACCCTGCGCGCCAAGCTCAAGGCGATCGCGCCCGAAGTCGAGCCGATCCGCACGCTGCGCGGCACCGGCTATGCACTGAACGAAGAACTGCCGACCAAGGCGTCGTGACAAGACGCACGCGCATCTTCATCGGCATCCTGCTGATCTACACGGCGGGCATCGCCTTTCTCCTCTATCGCGTCGTTTCCGACATCGACCCGCGCTACCGCGAGTCGGCCGAGGAATCGCTGGTCGAGACCTCCCAGCTCGTGGCCAGCCTGGTCGAGCAGGATGTGATTGCCGGCGCCATCAACACCGCACGGCTCGAGCCGCTTTTCCGCACCGTCTACGCGCGCGAGTTCTCGGCGCAGATCTACAACCTGCACAAGAGCCGCGTCGAGCTGCGCGTCTACGTCACCGACCGCAGCGGCCGCGTGATGTTCGATTCGCTCGGCAGGCACCTCGGCGCCGACTATTCGCAATGGAGCGACGTGAGCCGCACGCTCGCCGGCCTGTACGGCGCACGCACTTCGCGCGATGTCGATGGCGATCCGCGCACTTCGGTCATGTACGTGGGCGCGCCCATTCGCTGGAACAACGAGATCGTCGGCATGGTCAGCGTCGGCAAGCCGGTGCAGAGCTTCGGCCAGTTCGTGGAAGACGCGCGCGTGCGCACCATCTGGGTCGGCGTCGGTTCGGCGCTCGCACTGCTGCTGCTCACGCTCATCGTTTCTGTGTGGCTGGTGCGCCCCTTTGGCCTGATCCGCGACTACTGGACCTGGGTGCGCGCACAGCGCAGCCTGAGCCTGGCGCGCATGGCACGACGCGCGGTCGACGGTGTGCGCACCGGCTTCAGCGAAATGCGCGATGCGCTGACCGGCCGCAACTACGTGGCCGACTACGTTCAGACCTTCACGCACGAGGTGAAGAGCCCGCTCTCTGCCATCCGCGGCGCGGCCGAGCTGCTGCAGGAACCGTCGATGCCGCATGCCGAGCGCGAACGTTTCCTGAAGAACATCGAAGGCGAGACGCAACGCATCCAGGAAATCGTCGACCGCATGATGGAGCTCACTGCGCTCGAAACGCGGCGCACGCTGGACCGCACCGAGCCGGTGGCGCTGGCTTCGCTGATCGACGACATCGCCATCAGCGCGCAGCCCGCGGCTGCAAGGCGCAACATCAAGTTGCTCGTGAACATCCGCGACGAAGCCCGCACGGAAGGCGACCCGTTCCTGCTGCGCCGCGCGATCAGCAACCTGCTGGACAACGCCATCGATTTTTCACCGCGCGACAGCGAAGTGCTGCTCACGCTGGAAACCACGTCGAAGCTCGCCCGCGTGAGCGTGCGCGACCGTGGCCCGGGCATTCCGGAATACGCGCAGGAAAAGGTCTTCGAGAAGTTCTATTCGCTCGCCAGGCCGCACAGCCAGAAGAAGAGCACGGGACTGGGGCTGGCGTTCGTGAAGGAGATCGCGGCATTGCACCGCGGCCGTATCGAGCTCGGTAATGCGTCGCGCGGCGGGGCCGTGGCGACGCTCACGCTGCCGCTTTCATCGAACCATTGAACGGGCTTTGACGAGTTCAGGACGCGGCGGCAGCGATTCGGGAAGGCGCAGGTCCCACACCAGGCCACACCGCTCAAGCAGCATGAGCATCCACCACCCCGGATCCCACTCGCCGGGCGCGAGTCCCAGCCGGGCAGAGCCCGGAAAGGCATGGTGGTTGTTGTGCCAGCTCTCGCCCATGGTCAGCAGCGAGGTCCAAGGGATGTTGCGCCCTTGCACGGCGGCACCACGCACTTCGTAGTTCATTGCGCCCCTGTTGTGCGCGAACCAGCCGATCAGCCAGTGACCCAGGACGCCCGCAGTGACCCGTGCACACACGCCCCAGAAAACGAAAGCCCAGCCGCCCCAGAGATAGAAGAGCATGGCGACGGGCAGTTGCTGCAGCATCCAGGTCTTTTCGAGCCAATGCAGGAAGCGGTCGTTGGCGACAAGGGGTTCGAGCTGGATGCGGGGTGGGTGTGTGAGATGAAGATCGCAATGCAGTTGCCACCACGCATCGGTCCAGAAACTGCGGCCATGTCGCAGGTAGTCGTGACAGATCGGTAGGCGTTGTGCGTAGTCGCGCAATTCATGCTGGCGAAGAATGCCCAATGGTCCAGCCAGGCCGACAAGCACGCCGCAATAGATCAACGTGCGGCGCAACCACCCTGGACACTGGAAACTGTGATGAATCAGTTGGCGATGGCTGCCCAGCGAGTGGCCGAACAACAGTACGCAGGCGGTGCTGACGACGAAAAGCGCAAGGGCGTCCCAACGAAAGAAGAAGTAGCCGCCGACAAGCGCGGCTGCTGCCATGCCGGAGAACCAGAGCGACTTGACCGGTGCATATCGAACTTCGCCATCACAGGCGAAATCGGCTCGCCTTGCACGAATACGATGGTGATCGAGATTCGTGGGCTGCACCTCAAGCCTCAGGTGCCGATCAGCGCGCCGTACGCACGGCGCGTCTCCGGGCTCACCGCCCCGAGCGCCTGCAGATATTGCGTCTGGTGCTGCGCGATCATGCGTGCCGACGCCACCGTCTTCGAGCGGCAGTACCAGTGGCAGGTGTGCTGCATCAGGAACAGCTCGGCCGACATGGTGAAGGCCTTCGACTTGGGCGTGCGCCCGGCCTCGTTGCGCATGACGACGGCGATGCCGCTCGCGTGGATCAGCAGGGCCTGCCGCATGTCGAAGGTCGCGGCCGGAAAGAAGTGGGTGAACATCGGAATGGCAACCGGCAGCTTGCTCACGCGCGTCACAGCTTCGGGCAAGCGCGAGAACTCGGCGGCGAAGCTGTCGAGCTGGGCGGAGAGCTTTTCCTCGGTGGCGTCCAGCAAGTGCCAGATCTGCTGGCGGCGCTCGGCGTCGTCTTCGCCGAGGCAGCGCATGTAGCCGGAGGTGAGGCTTTCCATCAGCTTCTCGATCTGATGGCGGCCGAGGTGGCTGGCCAGCAGCGCGATGCGCAGGCGCTGTTCCCTGGACTTGAGGATGTAGAAGCCGGCAGCAAAAAGCGCCACCAGAGTAAGAATTTCCATTTATACGTGGGAAAAAAAGAGAAGGCGGGAAGCAGCACCGAGTGTAGGCACCGCGACCCGCCTTCTCTTTTTGGCTTCGACTTCTAGCGGAAGAAATCGAGGATCTTGTTGCGCTCTTCGGGTGGTGGCGGTGCCCCGATTGGCGCACCCGTGAGTTCTTCGGCCGGCGGTGGCGGCGTCCCGTTGTTCTCCAGGCCCAGGCTCGCCACGCTGTGGCCCGGCGTGAAATCGTCGAAGTACCACTCGCCGTCGACGTTCACCACGCCGGACGGTTCGGCCGGCTGCGTCACGGGCACGCCCTGCAGTGCTGTCTGCATGTAGCCGATCCAGATCGGCAGGCTCAGGCTGCCGCCGGTTTCGCCGCGCACGCCGAGCTGGCGCGGCGTGTCGTAGCCGATCCACGCGATGCCGACCATGGTCGGCTGGAAGCCCGCGAACCAGGTGTCGAAGGAGTCGTTGGTGGTGCCGGTCTTGCCATAGAGGTCGTCGCGCTTCAGTGCCTGATGGGCCTTGAAGCCGGTGCCGCTCTTCACCACGCTCTGCAGCAGCGAATCCATGATGAAAGCGTTGCGCTGCGGAATGGCGCGGCGTGTTTCGTCGAGCACCGGCGCTTCGGTTTCCATGATGACCTTGTCCCTCAGGTCGGTGACGCGCGTGACGAGGTACGGATTGACGCGATAGCCGCCGTTGGCGAACACCGAGTAGCCCACCGCCATCTGCATCGGCGTGACCGAGCCGGCGCCCAGGCCCATCGGCAGGTTGGCGGGGTGCTTGTCCTTGTCGAAGCCGAACTTGGTGACCCAGTCCTGCGCATAGGGCGCGCCGATCGATTGCAGCACGCGCAGCGTGACGAGGTTCTTCGATTTCATCAGCGCGGTGCGCAGCGGCATCGGGCCTTCGTAGGTGCCCTCGAAGTTCTTCGGCTCCCACGGCTGGCCACCGTTGGCGGCGGCATCGAAGTACAGCGGCGCGTCGTTCACCACGGTGGCGGGCGTGAAGCCCTTTTCGAGCGCGGCTGAATAGATGAAGGGCTTGAAGCTCGAGCCCGGCTGGCGCCAGGCCTGCGTGACGTGGTTGAACTTGTTCTTGCCGAAATCGAAACCGCCCACCAGCGCCTTGATGGCGCCGCTGCGCGGGTCCATGCCGATGAAGGCGCCTTCGACTTCCGGCAGCTGCGTGATTTCCCAGGTGTTCTTCGGCGTCTTCGCCACGCGGATCACGGCGCCGCGGCGGATCTTGATGTTGGGCGGTGCCTTCGCGGCAAGGCCGGACTGCGCGGGCTTCAGGCCATCGCCAGTAATCTGGATGGTTTCGCCATTGGCGCGCACGGCGCTGATTTCCTTGGCGTTCGCGTCGAGCACCACGGCAGCGACCACGTCGCCGTTGTCGGGATGCTCGGCGAGCGCGTCGTCCACGGCCTCGTCGACTTCCTTCTGCTCGGTCGGCAGGTCGACGAACTTCTCCGGGCCGCGATAAGGCTGGCGCCGTTCGTAGTCCATGATGCCCTTGCGCAGCGACCGGTAGGCCGCGGCCTGATCGGCCGCCACGAGCGAGGTGTAGACCTTCATGCCGCTGGTGTAGATGCTGTCGCCGTACTGCGCGTACATCATCTGGCGCACCGTCTCGGCCACGTATTCGGCATGCAGGCGGTTCGGGTCGGCGGCGTCGCGCAGGTGCAGTTCTTCCTTCTTGGCTTCGGCGGCCTGCTCGGCGGTGATGAAGCCGGTTTCGTGCATGCGGTCGATCACATACAGCTGGCGCGCCCGCGCGCGGCGCGGATTGGCCACCGGATTGTTGGCGCCGGGCGCCTTCGGCAGGCCGGCCAGCATCGCGGCTTCGGCGACAGTGACGTTCTGCAGCGGCTTGCCGAAGTAGGTTTCGGCCGCGGCGGCAAAGCCGTAGGCACGGTTGCCGAGGTAGATCTGGTTCAGGTAGATCTCGAGGATCTGGTCCTTGGTGAGCTGCCGTTCGAGCCGCAGCGCCAGCAGGATCTCGTAGGTCTTGCGGCTCATCGTCCGTTCGGAACTCAGGTACACGTTGCGCGCCACCTGCATCGTGATGGTCGATGCGCCCTGCTTGCGGCCACCCTTCAGGCTGGCGACCGCGGCGCGCAGGAAGCCCTTGTAGTCCACCCCGCCGTGGTCGTAGAAGCGTGCGTCTTCAACGGCCAGCACAGCGTCCTTCATGACCTTCGGAATGCTGGCGAAGGGCGTGAGGTTGCGGCGCTCTTCACCGAACTCGCCGATCAACTGGCCCTCGGTCGAGTACACGCGCAGCGGCAGCTTGGGGCGGTAGTCGGAAAGCTCCGAGACATCGGGCAGCTTCGGGTAGATGGCAACCACCGCGACGATGGCTGCGACCAGCACCACGAGCGCGCCGGAGCCCACCCCGATGGCGCCCCAGCCGGCAACGCGTTTCCAGCGGCGGCGGGGATCGTTCGGCGCCGCGCTGTCGTCGTCGGAAGGTTTGGGGCTTGAGCGTTTGAACATAGGAATTGGCTACTGGCTAGCGAAAGGTTGGAGCCGCCGCGCGCTGCTGCGTTCCAGCATCGAGAGGTCGAGCGCGCCGCACTGCGCCGCCTGCTGCGCGCAATGCATGGCATCGAAATACTTGTCTTGGTCGAAGGCGATCGGCAACAGGTCCACGCTGGCGCCGAGGGCACGGACGGTGGCATCGCAAAGACCGCGGTTGCAGGCCGCGCCCATCGTGAGATCGTCGGTGACGAGCAGGCCCTGGCAGCCCCATTCGCCTCGAATCACCTGTTTCACGATTTTGCGCGAGAAAGAGACCGGATATTCGGCGTCGAGTTCCACAAGGATGACATGGCCCGGCATGACCGCGGCATCCGAATGTTTCGACACGTCTTGAAACGGTTTCCGGCCGCGCGCCCTCAGCAGCTTCATGCCGCCTGCGCTTCGGGCGCCGCGACCGGAGCCGGTTCCACGCGGCGGGAGAGCGCATACCAGTCGACCTTGCGCGTGACGAGCATCAGCACGGCCAGCATGCCGAAGATCAGCAGCGCGCCCAGCAGCAGCGCATTGCTTTCGGAAGCCAGCAGGCCGTAGAGCGCGCCATAGAGCAGCGCAACGAAGGCGCCGAACGACAGGCCGCGCCGCCAGCCTCCGAGCACTGCGCTGAAGTACACGGCCAGCAGGGCGACGCTCGCGGTGGCGGCGCCCGCGTACGCCATCCAGAACGCGAATTTCTCGGAGAGCGCGAGCAGCAGCAGGAAGAACAGCGCGATCGACAAGCCGACCAGCCCGTACTGGATGGGGTGCAGGCGCAGCTTGCGGAACAGCTCGAACATGAAGGCGGCCATCAGCACCAGCCCGATGAACAGCACGCCGTACTTGCCGGCGCGCGTGCTCATCGAATAGACGTTGATCGGCTGCGCGAGCGACACGTCGAAGGTCTGCAGCGGACCCGTGTTGCGGTGCGCGGCGGTGACAACAGCTGCGGCGGCGGCGTTGTCGTCGGCGGGACCGCCGCGGGCCGAGAGACCCGCGCGCACCTGTTCGCGCGCCGAAGTCACGAGCGAGGACACGCGCCAGTGCGCGTCGAAGCCCTGCGGCGTCACGCTGCGCTCGGCTGCGAGAAAGCGCCCACCGAAGCTGGGGTGCGCCCAGGGCGAGCTCAGGTGCGCGGTCGTTTCCTCGGCGATGGGCGCGATCGCGAGCGTGTCCTGCCCGACCAGGCCGAGCTTCATGTCGAACGAAACCGGTGTGCCGGCCTGCCATGCGGTGAGCGCCGCGCCCGTGACCGGTGCGTGGATGCCGTCGGCAAACCAGGCGCCGTCGGCCAGGCCCGGCACGCGCTGCTTGAAACGCAGCGCCTCGCCGCCCATCGTCATCGCCGGCGAACCGTCGAGGCCGCGCAGGTCGCTCACGTTGAAGGCGATGAAGGGCACCTTGAATTCGATTTTCGAATCGGTCTCGCTGTGCGCCACGGCGTTCAGGTCGAAGGCCGCGAAGCCACCGGTGAGCGTGGCGCTGAGTGTGTAGAACGGAATCCTGAAGATGCCGCGGTAGCGTTCCTGCGGAGCCATCGAGCCTTCGATGTGCAGCTTGTCCGGGAACACCACGTGGGCCATTTCCTTGCTGCGCGGCTCCTGGCCGATCACCTTGCCCTGCGCGTTGCGCAGCGGCTCCATCCAGCGCTCCACGTACGGCACCAGCAGCAGCGGGCCGACCATCGTCTGGCGCCCGGCGTAGGTGGCGGCGAGTTCGTCGGCCGCTTCGCGCTGGCTCTCGCCGCGGGCGCGGTTGATCGATTGGATCTCCCCCAGCGGAATGCACAGGAGCAGCAGCAGGAACAACAGGCCGGCGACCTTGGCCAGCATGGAATTCAGCACGGCCTTCAACAACTGAAGCATTTTTTCTCTCCTCGTCTGTAGCGAAGCCGCGATGCTCGCCGCGCGACCCGAAGGCCGTGTGAAGGGCGCACGCCGCCTCGCTTCACACAGACTTCACACAGCGGGCGCGGGCGGCCGGCGACTTCAACGCGCCTTCCAACTGCCTTCTCGTGCGGTGCCGACAGTTGCGGCTGTGCAAGTTCGCACGGACAAGGACCCTCGCCATGGATGCCCAAACCACCCTACGTCCCGGCCGCTGGCTCTGGCTCGCCACCGTGAGCCTGGCGGCCGCGGGCTTCATCGCCATGGGCGCGCGCCCGGCGCATGCGCAGGAAGCGCCCGCCGGACCGCGCCTGAAGACCGAGAGCCCCTATTTCTTCGTGAAGAGCGACGACCCTTCGGTCGACCGCCTGCCCCTGAAGGGCACCGAGGTCTCGGTGAAGATCTCGGGCGTGATCGCCGACGTGACGGTCACGCAGACCTACCGCAACGAAGGCCAGCGCGCCATCGAGGCGAAATACGTGTTTCCCGGTTCGACCAAGGCCGCCGTGAGCGGCCTCAACGTGCGCCTGGCCGACCGGCTCATCACCGCGCAGATCCGCGAGAAGCAGCAGGCACAGATCGAGTACGACACGGCGAAGAAAGAAGGCAAGACCGCCGCGCTGCTCGAGCAGCACCTGCCCAACGTGTTCCAGATGAACGTCGCCAACATCCTGCCGGGCGATGACGTGAAGGTGGAGCTGCGCTACACCGAGCTGCTGGTGCCGCAGTCGGGCAACTACCAGTTCGTGTTCCCGACCGTGGTCGGGCCGCGCTACAACAGCCCGAAGTCGGAGAACGCGCAAGCCAAATGGGTCGCGCAACCGACGCTGGCCGCGGGCGTGGCGCCCAACACCGGCTTCAAGCTCAAGGCCAGCATCGATACGCCGATGGGCCTGAAGGAAATCCGCTCGGCCACGCACTCCATCGACGTGAAGAAGAGCGATGAAGACCAGCACGCCGACATCGTGCTCACGGCCGATGGCCGCCCCGCCGACAACCGCGACTTCGTGCTCGACTACCGCCTGGCGGGTGAAAAAATCGAATCGGGCCTGATGCTCTACAAGGGCCAGGGACAAAACTTGGATGGAAGCGCCGAGAACTTTTTCCTCGCCATGGTCGAGCCCCCCAAGGCCGTGGCCGCCAGCGCGATTTCGCCGCGCGACTACATCTTCGTGGTCGACATCTCGGGCTCGATGCACGGCTTTCCGCTCGACACCGCGAAGACGGTGCTCGAACGCCTGATCGGCGGCCTGCGGCCGAGCGACACCTTCAACGTGCTGCTGTTCTCGGGCAGCAACAGGATGCTGTCGCCGAAGTCGGTGCCGGCCACGCGCGCCAACATCGAGCAGGCGCTGGCCACCATCCAGAACTACAGCGGCAGCGGCAGCACCGAACTGATTCCGGCGCTCAAGCGCGTGTACGCTGAGCCGAAGGAAGAGAACGTGTCGCGCACGGTGGTGGTGGTGACCGACGGCTACGTGACGGTCGAGCGCGAAGCCTTCGAGCTGGTGCGCAACAACCTCTCGAAGGCCAATGTGTTCGCTTTCGGCATCGGCTCGTCGGTCAACCGCAGCCTGATGGAAGGCATTGCGCGCGCCGGCATGGGCGAGCCCTTCATCATCACCGACCCGGTGCAGGCGCCCGAGCAGGCCGCGCGCTTTCGTCGCATGGTCGAGTCGCCGGTGCTCACCAGCGTGAAGGCCACCTTCGGCGGGCTCGACGTGTACGACGTGGAGCCGCAGGCGCTGCCCGACGTGCTCGGCGAGCGCCCGGTGATCGTGTTCGGCAAGTGGCGCGGCGAAGCCAAGGGCCGCGTGATCATCGAAGGCCGCAGCGCCAACGGGCCCTACCGCCAGGAAGTGCGCATCGACGAGCGCACCCGCCAGGACTCGGCCGCGCTGCGCACGCTGTGGGCCCGCCATCGCATCCAGAGCCTGAGTGACCAGGAAACGCTGGAAGGCGGCGCGGCCTTCAAGGAGCGCATCACCGAACTCGGCCTGAAGTACAGCCTGCTCACGCAGTACACGAGCTTCATCGCCGTCGACAAGGTGGTGCGCAATGTGGCACCGCAGAACAGCGTGGACGTGAACCAGCCGCTGCCGATGCCGCAAGGCGTGAGCGACCTTGCGCTGGGCGCCGAGGTGCCGAGCACGCCCGAGCCCGAATCGCTGGGCGCCATCGCTGTCGTGCTGTCGATGCTGGCCATGCTGCGCCGCCGCGCGCGCCGCAACGACCCCCGCCGCTTTACCGCCTGATCCATCGAGAAAGAAAAAAATGTCTCTGGCAACGCTCGCCCACCGCCACCCGCGCATCGTGGACTGGGGCATCCACATCGACCGCACGCCGGCCGCAGGCTGGCTCGGGCTGCAGTTCGTCGCGCTGATGCCGACCTGGGCCTGGATGGCGCAGCGCATGCGCGACGGCTCCGACGATCCGATGGGGCTGCTGGCACTGGTCGCGCTTGCCGCCCTGGCCTGGAGCCGCCGGCGCGAACTGCGCGCCTCGCCGCGCCTGGGCTGGCTCGCGCTGGCGGGCGCGGGCACCGTGCTCGCGACGCTGCTGCGCACGGGGCTTGGCTTCATGCCCGCGCTGCCGCCGCTCGCGGCGGGGCTGGCGGCCGTGCTGTCGCTGGCGTGCGGGCTGCTCGCTTTCCTGCCGCGCCGCGTGGCTGCGCTGCCGGTGGCCGGCCTGTCGGTGCTCGCGCTGCCGCTGCTGTCGTCGCTGCAGTTCTATGCCGGCTATCCGCTGCGCGTGGTGACGGCCGAGGCCAGCCGCTGGCTGCTCGCGCCTGCCTTCGAGGTGGCGCGCGAAGGATCGAGCCTGGTGGTCGACGGCCGGCTCGTGGTCGTCGATGCGCCCTGCTCCGGCGTGCAGATGGTGTGGCTCGGCTACTTCACGGCCTGCGCGGTCGCGCTGTGGGCGTCGCGCAGCGACCGGGCCTTCATGCGGCGGCTGCCGATGGTCGGCCTCCTCGTGCTGGCCGGGAACATCGTGCGCAACAGCGTGCTGATCGCCTTCGAAGGCGCAGGCCATCCGCTCGCGCCCTGGGCGCACAACGCGCTGGGCCTGCTGGTGCTGGCCCTCGTGTGCGGCGCCATCGCCCGCCTCATGGTGCCGGCGCGACCCGTGCCCGAGCCGGCCGAACTGCCCATCCCGGGCCTGATCACCACCCACGGAGGCCGCCATGTCGACACCGTTCTTTGAGCGCTGGTTTGCGAACCATTTCATCAATCGCATCGGCCACAAGACGGCTTTCGCGCTGGCAATGCTGCTGTGCGTGCTGTGGTCGGCCGCCGCGGCGATGCGTGCCCCGGCCGAACCGGTCGCCGCCGCCGTGCCGCATGAATGGCCGAGTGAATGGGATGGTGTTCCGTTGCGCCCGCTGGCACTGAGCGATGTGGAACAGCGTTTTGCCGAGCGCTTCCCCGGCGCCATCGGCCGCATGACCGACGGCGCGCAGACGCTGGTGATGCGCGAGGTGACGCTGCCCACGCGCATGCTGCATCCGGCCGCGGACTGCTACCGTGCGCTGGGCTATCGCATCGAACAGGCGCGCCTGGAACGCGATGCGCAGGAACGGTTGTGGCGCTGTTTTGTTGCGCAACGGCACGGAGCGCAAAAAATCCGCGTTTGCGAGCGCATCGTCGATGCCCGGGGCACCGCTTTCACAGACACTTCAAGCTGGTACTGGGCAGCGGCCAGCGGCCTATCCCATGGGCCGTGGCAAGCAGTCACCGTGGCGAGACCGATCTGAGAACGTGCCTGTGAAGAAGACCCTGCGATTCGTGCTTTTCGGCCTGCTGGCCCTGGTCATTACGGCCTGCGTGGCTATCTTCCTGATAGCCAAGCTGGCGCTCGCTCCGGCTGCCGGCGAATGGAGCACCACGGTGAAGGCGGGGCCGCTGAGTTTCGAGATCGGCGTTCCGACGGCCGTGCGCGTGGCCACCTCGCCGTGGTTCGCGCCGCATCTCGACGGGCGTTCGCTGGACACCCGCTTCGGCACCGTGCGCTTCGCCTGGAAGCCGGCCGGCGAGCTGCTCGAAATGCAGTGCGCGCCCTGCAGCGCCGAAGTGCCGGCGCTCGGAACCCAGCCGATCAGGATCGAGCGCCTGCTCGCCACCGTGAAGCGCGACGGCAACACGCTGAACGGCACCTTCGAAGCCACGCCCCAGAGCACCGACACCACCCGGCTGCAGGGCCATTGGGACGGCAAGGTCACGCTGAAGAACCTGCAGCTCAATGCCAGCGTGCAGGATGCGCCCATCGAGCGCTGGTACGCGGTGCTGGTGCCCACACTGCCCGAGCTGCAGCGCGCACGCATCGGCGGCACGCTCGCGCTGCGCGGCCAGCTCGTGCTGCCCGAGGCCACCTTCGCCGTGCAGCCCGTCATCAGCCAGTTCACCGTCGAGGGGCTGGGCACCGAGGCCATGCTCAACGCGCGCACCAGTTGCGGACCGTCGGCCAGGCTCGCCAACGACAGCTGGCTGGCGCGCGCCGTCATCGCCGCCGAAGACCAGCGCTTCTTCACCCACAACGGCTACGACCTGACCGAGATCCTCGCGTCGATCGACAACAACCAGAAGCCCGGCCAGACCCGGCGCGGCGGCAGCACGATCACGCAGCAGCTGGCCAAGCTGCTGGTGACGGGCAGCGACCGCACCGCCGAGCGCAAGCTGCGCGAGCTGCTCTACGCGGTCGAGATGGAGCAGACGCTGGGCAAGGCCCGCATCCTGCAGCTGTACCTGGACAACGCGCCGTGGGGCGGCAACACCTGCGGCGCCGAGGCCGCAGCGCGCCGCTACTTCAAGCGCAGCGCGCGCACGCTCGAGCCGGCACAGGCGGTGTGGCTCGCCGCCATGCTGCACAAGCCGCAGGCCGTGCTCGAACAATGGCGGCAGGATGGCCACGTCGACGCCGACCGCATCAAGTGGATTGCCGAGGGTATCCGCGGGATCAGCCGGAACCAGCGCGAAGCGCTGCTCAAGGGCGTGGCCGCGGCGAAGTTCACGGCGCCGGAGGCCACGAAACAATGAACACCACACCCCTGGGCGTCCCGGATATCGAGGCCATCGAGCGCGCCACCATCGCGGCGGTGTCGCCCGACCTGACCGAGGAGCTCGACGGCTGGCTGCTGCCCTTTGCCAGCGGCACCGTGAAACGCGCGAGGTCGGCCGTGCCGCTGCACCGCAGCGAGGTCGACCACGGCACGCTCGACCGCATCGAGGACCGCTACGACAGCCGGCAGCTCGCCCCCGCGCTGCGGCTGGCCGACACGCCCTGCTTCGACGGCCTGCGCGCCGAACTGGAGCGGCGCCACTACATCGACGACAGCCCGACCTGCGTGCAGGCCGGCTCGGCGCAGCGCATGCGGCAGGTGGTCGCAGGCGGCGCGCTGGCCGACGTCGATCACGCGCCCGACGCCGCCTGGTCGGCGCTGTTCCTCGGTGAAGGCTTCGATCCGGTGGACGGGGCCCATCGCGTGCGGATGCTGTCGCGCGCCAAGGGCTCGCTCTACGCCAGCGTGCGCGAAGGCGGCCGCACGGTGGCGGCGGGCGCGATGGCGTTCGGGCACGGCTGGGCCAGCGTGCACGGCATGCGCACCGACCAGGCGCAGCGGGGGCGGGGCCTGGCGGCGCGCGTGCTGGCCGGGCTGGCGCAGGCCGCGTCGGCGCGCGGCTTCGAGCGGGTGTTCCTGCAGGTCGATGCGCACAACCATGCGGCGCTGTCGCTCTACCGCCGCGCCGGCTTCGAAACGCAGTGGAAATACTGCTACTGGCAGCGCCAGCAGTGGCCGTGACATTTCAAGCCGTCCGCTGAAAGGCCGCGGGTGGCGCGGTGGGCGCGTTAGTGCCACCATGGACGGATGACGAACGCCAACCACCACGCCAACCATCCCACCGATCCCGTCGCCACGCCGCGCGGCATCGACCACATCGTGGCCGGTGTTTCCACCAGCGACGGCGACGGCGTCAAGCTCACCCGCGTGCTGCAGCAGCCGCTGCAGAAGCGGCTCGACCCCTACCTGATGCTCGATGCCTTCGGCAGCGACAACCCGGGCGACTACATCGGCGGCTTTCCCAACCATCCGCACCGCGGCTTCGAGACCGTCACGTACATGATTGCCGGCCGCATGCGCCACCGCGACAGCGCCGGCCATGAAGGCCTGCTGGAGAACGGCGGCGTGCAGTGGATGACCGCCGGCCGCGGCCTCGTGCACAGCGAACTACCCGAGCAGGAAGAAGGCCTGATGGAGGGCTTTCAGCTGTGGCTCAACCTGCCGGCCAAGGACAAGATGCGCGAGCCCTGGTATCGCGACATCCAGAGCGAGGAGATCCCGGAGTTCACCACCACCGGCGGCGCGCACGTGCGCGTGATCGCGGGCGCGAGCCACGGCATCGAGGGTGCGGTGCGGCGCGAGCACACCGAGCCGCTGTACCTCGACATCACGCTGCCCCCGGGCGCGGAATTCGCGCAGCCGCTGCCTTACGACCACAACGCGCTGGTCTACGTGTTCCGCGAGTCCCTGTGGATCGCGGGCAGCGAAGTCCCGACGCGGCGCATGGCGATCCTGGCCAACGACGCAGGCAGCGACGGCGTGGTGCTGCGCGCCGGCGCGACCAACCACAGCCCCGCGCGTGCGCTGCTCATCGCCGGCAAGCCGCTGCACGAGCCCATCGCGCAGTACGGCCCCTTCGTGATGAACACGCAGGAGCAGGTCCAGCAGGCGGTGCACGACTTCCAGAACGGAAAGCTGGGCTGAGTCTGTAGTCGCCCACCTACCGAAAGTCGGCATCGGGCAGGGTTCCGGCCATCGCATGGGCACCCTAGATTGTGCTCATGCCCACCACGATCCGAAAAGGACAGGCGCCCGCCACGCTGCAACGCGCCCAGTTCCACGAACGCTTCATGCAGCCCTTCCAGGATCCGGCCTTCCAGGCCGAGGCCGACTCGCTGCGGCGCATCGAGATCATCGCCTGGGAAGCCTATGAGCAAGGCCGCAAGGCGCCCGTCACCCGCAGGGCGGGGCCCGGCTATGCGGACCCGGACTACGAACTGTCCGTCGACTGGCTCGAAGCCAAGGCCCGCATCGACGCGGCGCAGCTCGCCTGGGGCCTGCCGCAGACGCCTTCGCGCGTGCTGCTGGTGAACGGTTCGCCGCGCAACGACGGCACCTGCCCCGGCGAAGTCTCCAAGACATGGCGCCTGGCCGAACTCGCGCGCGAAGTGCTCGGCGGCAGCGGCATCGAGACCGACCTGCTCGACCTGAGCCTGCTCACCTCCGAGTACGGCCGGCAGATCCACCCCTGCAAGGGCTGCGTCTCCACCGCCATGCCGCTGTGCCATTGGCCCTGCAGCTGCTACCCCAACCATTCGCTGCGCCAGACCGGCGACTGGATGAACGAGATCTACGAACGCTGGGTGTCCGCGCACGGCGTGATCCTGCTCACGCCCACGCACTGGTACCAGGCGGCGAGCCCGCTGAAGCTCATGATCGACCGCCTCGTGTGCGCCGACGGCGGCAACCCGGACCCCACCAGCACGCACGGCAAGAAGCCCGAGGAGGCCAAGGCGCTCGAACTCGAAGGCTGGGGCTATCCCAAGCACCTCGACGGCCGCGTCTACGGCGTGGTGGTGCACGGCGACGTGGCAGGCGTGGAGAGCGTGCGCCGCAGCCTCGCCGACTGGCTCGACTGGATGGGCCTGGTCGACGCCGGCACGCAGGCGCTGCTCGATCGCTACATCGGCTACTACGAACCCTACGCCACCAGCCATGACGCCCTCGATGCCGATGCCGACGTGCAGGAAGAAGTGCGCAACGTGGCGCGCGCCGTCGCCCGGGCGGTCGGCGACCTGCGCGCCGGCAGGCTGCAGGTGCCCGACCGCGGGCTGAAGCGGCCGCGGCCCAAGTAAAAAGTCACGCCACAGGCCGCTTTCGCGTTCGCTGTACATCATTCTTTACGCAAGCTCACGCCGGCCTAACGGAGGCGATACAGAGCGCTTCCACACTTCGTCTCACCTGCTGCCCATCGGTGGCGGGCTTCTTCGAAAGGAAGCACTTCTCATGATTTCTCTTCGCCAACGCATCGTCTGGGCCAGCCTGCTGGGTTCGGCCGCCCTCGCCTCTTCGGGCGCCTTCGCTCAAGCGCCGGCCGCCTCCACCCCAGCCGCACCCACCGCCGCGGTGGCCCAGGCCGACAACGCCGCGGCGCCCAAGGCGCAGCACAAGCGCATGGACCCCGCCCAGCGCATGGAGCGCATGCAGGAGCGCCGCACCAAGCGTCTTGCCGCCCTGAAGGAAAAGCTCAAGCTCACCGCGGCCCAGGAAGGCGCATGGAGCACCTTCACCGCAGCGACGCAGCCGCCCGGCGGTCCGCGTCCGCACATGGACCGCGCCGAGTTCGCCAAGCTGACCACGCCGCAGCGCCTGGAGCGCATGGAGGCTCGCCGTGCCGAACGCAGCGCGATGTTCGCCAAGCGCGCCGAAGCCACGAAGACTTTCTACGCCGCGCTGACGCCCGAGCAGCAGAAGACCTTCGACGCCGAGACTGTGCACTTCGGTGGCCACCGGGGTGACCACGACGGTCACCGCGGCCATGAAGGCCAGCGCGGTGCGCCGGCACCTGCCAAGGGCTGATCCGCGCCCCGCTGCGCCGGTGACGGCGCCATCGAATGAAAGCCCGCAACGCGAAAGCGCTGCGGGCTTTTCTCATCGACGGGCGGGTTTTACTGCGGCGTGCCCGTCTTGTCCGTCGGATTGGTCACCACTTCGGGGCGTTCGCCCTTCTGGCCGAACTGCGGCTTGACCTTGCGCCCCGTCTGGCTGACCTCCGCGCGGGACATCTCGCCGGTCGGCTGCGGCATGGCGTTGGGCTGGTGGTTGACGGTGGTGGACGCCTCGCCCTTGGGCACCACGCTGTTGGCATTGTTGCGGTTTTGCGCACGGGCCTCGGCCTTCACGGCCTCGCGCGAGACGGGCATCGAGGCGTCGGGGCGCTGCGGCGGATTTGCGACGCCGGCAGGCGTCATGGTGCTGGCTTCGCCGCCCACCGACGGGTCGGGCTGGGCGGGCATGGACGTGGCTTGTGCCGACGCGATGCCGGCCATGCCCAACAACGCGGCGAGAACCGTGGCGTGAAAAGTAATTTGCTTCATGGATGTGCTCCTTGTGGCTTTGTGTCGGTGTCGAGGATGAAACGCGGGCTGCTTCCCGAGCCCTCGAAAATCACCGTAGGAGCGGCGAAATTCCCACCGTGTGGGGGTGCGGCAGGCCTGCCTGTAGGAGCCGGCCGCCCACGCGTGAAAGGGGGGCGGAAGGAGGTGGCGAGTTCCTACAGGCAGGAGGGGCGCGGCAACGTACAACTTGCACAACGATGTCCTCCTCTCCCATTCCAGACGCCGCGGCGTCCGCGCAGGCCTCGCCGACCTCGCTCAAGGTCATGACGGTGAACACCCACAAGGGCTTCACCGCGCTCAACCGCAAGTTCATCCTGCCCGAGCTGCGCGACGCCGTGCGCACCGTGGGCGCCGACGTGGTGTTCCTGCAGGAAGTGCTCGGCACCCATTCGCGCCATTCGCGCAGGGTGAGCAACTGGCCCGAGGCGCCGCACTACGAATTCCTGGCCGACACCATGTGGCCGCAGTTCGCCTACGGGCGCAACGCGGTGTACCCGAAAGGCCACCACGGCAATGCGCTGCTCTCGAAATTCCCGATCGTGCATTTCCGCAACCACGACGTGTCCGTGAGCGGCCCCGAGAAGCGCGGGCTGCTGCATTGCGTGCTGCGGCTGCCGGGCCGCGTCGTCGACGTGCACGCGGTCTGCGCCCACCTCGGCCTGGCCGAGGCGCACCGGCAGCAGCAGCTCGAGCTGCTCTGCCACATCGTGCGCGACGAGGTGCCGGCCGACGCGCCGCTGATCGTGGCGGGCGACTTCAACGACTGGCGCGGCCGTGCGCACGAGATCCTGGAAAAAGGCGCCGCGCTGCGCGAGGTGTTCGTGCATGCCAACGGCCGCGCGGCCAGGACCTTTCCCGCCCGCTTCCCCGTGCTGCCGCTGGACCGCATCTACGTGCGCAATGCCGGCGTGCACGCGCCCGTGGTGCTGCCGCGCCGGCCGTGGTCGCACCTGTCGGACCACGCCCCGCTGGTGGCGGACATCGACCTGTGAGCGCAGTGCGCGCGCGAGCCATGAGCAGCAGGAACAACAACAACCACTGGACCGGCGGCAACCGCATCGAGCTGCTGGAGAACGGCGAGCAGTTCTTTCCGCGCGTGTTCGACGCCATCCGCAAGGCACGGCGCGAGGTGATCGTCGAGACCTTCATCCTGTTCGAGGACAAGGTCGGCCTGCAGCTGCACGCCGCCATGCGCGAGGCGGCGCAGCGTGGCGTGAAGATCGACCTGATGATCGACGGCTTCGGTTCGCCGGATCTCTCGCGCGAGTTCATCGAGGGCCTGACCTCGGCCGGCGTGAAGGTGCGGGTGTTCGATCCGGGCCAGCGCTTCATGGGCCAGCGGCTGAACGTGTTCCGCCGCATGCACCGCAAGATCGTGGTGGTCGACGGCGAGCGCGCCTTCGTCGGCGGCATCAACTATTCGGCGGACCACCTGCTCGATTTCGGACCCAAAGCCAAGCAGGACTATGCGGTGGAACTCGCGGGCCCGATCGTGGGAGAGATCCACCAGTTCGTGTTGCGCGCCATCGCGCTCGGCGGCAAGGGCGCGGGCTGGTTCCGCCGCCGGCTGAAGCTGGCGCCGCCCGTGAACCAGCTCCGTGCCGGCGAGGCCGACGCAATGTTCGTCACGCGCGACAACCGGCGCCACACCAACGACATCGAGCGGCAGTACCGTGCGGCCATCCGCGCGGCGCGCAAGCGCATCGTGATCGCCAATGCGTACTTCTTTCCGGGCTATCTGCTCATCAAGGAACTGCGGCGCGCGGCGCGGCGCGGCGTGGACGTGCGGCTCGTCCTGCAGGGCGAGCCCGACATGCCGATCGTCAAGACCGCCGCGAGCATGCTCTACCACCACCTGCTGCATGCCGGCGTGCGCATCTACGAATACTGCGACCGTCCGCTGCATGGCAAGGTCGCGCTCATGGACGACAGGTGGAGCACCGTGGGGTCGAGCAACCTCGATCCGCTGAGCCTGTCGCTGAACCTCGAGGCCAACGTGATCGTGCGCGACGCGGCCTTCAACCACGTGCTGTGGGAGCGCATGGACCGGCTGATGCGGCACAGCTGCAAACAGGTGGAGGCGGCCGACCTCGCCAGCGAATGGAGCGGCTGGCGGCTGGTGCGCAGCTTCTTCGTCTTCCACATCCTGCGCTGGTACCCGGCCCTGCTGGGCCGCCTGCCGCGACACGCGCCGCGCCTGACGCCGGCCGAGGCCACCGATCTCGCGAGCCGGCGCGACAGCGGCCGCAGCGACCCGGCCGGCGGCGCCACCCGGACGGAAGCCGCCTGAGCGGAAGCGCCGCATCGAATCGATGAGCACCATGGCCCTCTCCCGCCACGGCTGGTGGCCCTGGATTCGCCGCGCGGCGACGTGGGGCTTCTTCGCGCTGATCGCGTGGCTGCTCGTGCGGCAGGCGCGCACCATCCACTGGGACGAGGTGTTCGACGCGATCCACTCGCTGCCTGCCGTCGCCCTGCTTGCGGCCGGTGCGCTGGCGGCCTGCAGCTTCGCGCTCTACAGCACCTACGACCTGCTGGGCCGGCACCTGACGCGGCATCGGCTCGGCACGGGCACGGTGATGGGCGTGACTTTCATCAGCTACGCCTTCAACCTCAACCTCGGGTCGCTGGTGGGCGGCGTGGCCTTCCGCTACCGGCTCTATTCGCGCCTGGGCCTCGGGAACGAGACCATCACGCGCGTGCTCGGCTTCAGCATGCTGACCAACTGGCTCGGCTACCTCGTGGTGGCCGGTGCGGCATTCCTTTTCTGGCCGATGACGCTGCCGCCCGGCTGGAAGATCGACCACGAGGACCTGCGCATGCTCGGCGCGGTGCTGCTGATGGTGGCCCTGGCCTACCTGGTGCTGTGCGCAGCGGCGAAGGGGCGCGTCTGGCGCGTGCGCGGCCATGCGTTCAGGACGCCGGGGCTGGCGATGGCACTGCTGCAGCTCGCCATGTCATGCACCAACTGGTCGCTGATTGGCGGCGTGATCTGGTTCCTGCTGCAGGGTCAGGTCGGCTATCCGCAGGTGCTCGCGGTGCTGCTGGTGGCGGCGGTGGCCGGCGTCGTCACGCACGTGCCGGCGGGGCTCGGCGTGCTCGAGGCGGTGTTCGTGGCGCTGCTGTCTCACGAGGTGCCGGAAGCCCAGCTGCTCGGCGCGCTGCTGGCCTATCGCGGCCTGTACTACCTGCTGCCGCTGATGGTGGCCGCGCTGGGCTATCTGGTGACGGAGGCGAGAGCGAAGCGGCTGGGAATGGCGGGGCGCTAGAAGCGATAGGCGTAGCGCAGCCGGACGAAGGTCTCGCCCGGGTTCGGTTTCTTGATGCCGCCATTCGAGAAGTGCTGCACGCGCAGCGACAGTTCATGCGCGCCGTGTTCGCCGAAGCTGCGTCCGATGCCCAGCACCTCCGTGAACTGGAAGGCGGTGCTGAAGCTGCGGTCGGGTGTCCTGTAGACGTGATCCATCACGCTGCCGCCGACGCCGCCTTCGGCAAACCAGGGCGAGTCGCCATGGTCGAAGCGGTAGCGCCAGGTGTAGACGGCGCCGATCTGCGTGTAGTTGCGCGGGCCGTTGCCGAGGGCGGGCGCATGCCAGTTGCTCAGGTACACATCCCAGTAGCCCGAGAGTGCGCCTTCGCGCACCGGCTGGCGCGGTGACCATGGGAAGGTCATGCCCACCGTGGCCGAATCGGCGCTGCCCATTTGCCCGTGCGGGGCGCGGCCTCCCTCAACGTACATGCCCGTTGCGCTGTCTTCGAATGCATGGGCCGCCGCGCCCGGAAGAGCCAAAAGGGCCGAAAGGGCCGTGAACAGGGCGGCCCGGAGAGGTGTGGCGACGCGAAATCTCATGATGCGGCCCGTGATGGAGTGACCTGAAACAGGAAGACGCCATCAATCTCAACCCTGTTCAGCATTCGCTCGGCACGTAATTTCCACATCGGGAAGTAGGACCCGATCAATAAAAATGCAGTGTCGGATTTGCTGCACTGCAGCATTTTCGGGCCGACGAAGCCTATAGTGACCCGACCTCCTCCAGCGCACTGCCCTCATGCCCTCCCTCACCTCCGCCGCCCGCCTGGCCAATCCGCTCGTGCAGTGGTTCGACCTGGCCTTCAAGACCCAGGAGATGCTGCTGTCGTCCGGCTCCGTGATCCGCATGCGCACCGAGCGCATCGCCAAGGCCGGGCTCACGCCCAGTGCGGCCGACCTCGCGGAATTCCAGCTCATGGGGCAGGAAAAGTTGGCGGCTGCAAGCGAGGCTGGCATCGCGATGGCGAAGCAGTGGCACAGCAGCCATTTCTCGCTCGCCAGCCGGGTGCTGCAGCAATGGGTCCAGGGCACGACGGCCTTCTTCTTGCTGGCGGGCAGCGTCACGCCGGCCCAGGCGGCCGCGCATGGCGATGCGTTCGTGCAATCGGCCGCAGGCACGGTCGATGCCGCGAGCCAGCTGCCGGAAATCGCGGCGCGCATCGCACGAGAGGGCCTGGAGCCGATCCACGCGGCGGCTACCTCCAACGCACGCCGGCTGGCCGAACTGGAATCCTGAGCAGACTCTTCAGGACTTCGCCGGCACCAGCGTCAGCAGCGTGATTTCGGAAGGCGCGCCAAAGCGCTTCGGCGGGCCCCAGTAGCCGGTGCCCCGGCTCACGTACACCCACATGTCCTGCAGGCGGTGCAGGCCGGCCGTGAAAGGCTGCTGCATCGGCACGAACAGGTTCCAGGGAAAGAACTGGCCGCCGTGCGTGTGGCCAGACAGCTGCAGCTGGTAGCCGGCCGCCGCAGCCAGTGGCGCGCTGCGCGGCTGGTGCGCGAGCAGCACGCGCGTGTGCACCAGCGGCGGCGCGTCGTGCAGCGCCAGGTGCGGATCGCTGGTGTGCGCCGCGTCGAAATGCCCAGCGGTAAAGTCGGTCACGCCAGCAAGTACCAGCGCGCTTTCGAACAGCTCTTCATCGGTCTGCGCACCGCGCACGTTGCGCGTCTGCAGCACCACGTGCTCGTTGAGCAGCACCTTCAGGCCGAGCCGGCGCAGCTCGTCGATCCAGGCATGCGCGCCCGCGTAATACTCGTGGTTGCCCGTGACCACGAAGGTGCCGTGGCGCGCACGCAGACCGGCCAGCGGCGCGATGTGCTCGCGCAGTTCCGGCACGGTGCCGTCGACCAGGTCGCCGGTGATCGCGATGGCGTCCGCGCCCAGGCGATTCACCGCGTCGACGATGCGCTGGATGTACGCGTTCCGGATCGTCGGTCCCACGTGGATGTCGCTGAGCTGCGCGATCGTGAAACCTTCGAGCGCCTGCGGCAGGCCGCGGATGGGCACCTCCACCCGCTTCACGCCGGCCGTGCGGCGCGCATTGAGGAAACCGATCGCCGACGTGGCCGTGGCCATCGCCAGCACGGCCAGCGCGCTCCATGGCTGCAGCACATTCCACTGCACCGGCACGCCGCCCAGCGCGCTTGCGAGCCAGGCGAGCAGCAGGCCAGCGTCGCGCAGCAGCGTGAGCACGAACATCGACGAGAACCAGCCCATGCCGATCAGGCCGATCCACTTGAGCACATCGCCCGTGGCGGCATCGCGTCCGGCGCGGCGCGACACGAAAGGCAGCGGAATCGTGACCGCCGACACCGCGAGCGCGAGCAGCGCCAGCGGCCACGCGGGCGTGAGCACGGCCAGCGCGGGCAGCAGGCGCAGCGCGATATAGACGTGCAACAGCGCGGTCAGGGCGCTCAGGGGGCGGATCGGCATCGGGGCAATGAAATCGGGCACTGCCCGGGACACCTCATCTGCAAGGCGCATGCCGCGCATTCAAGGCGCCGGGAAGCGCGGCGGTAGCTATTTTTTCTATAGCGCGATGCGCCCGGATAGCAGGCTTCATGGCTCGGCCGGGCCCGCAAGAACGGCACCGGTCCGCCGCGGTGCCGGCGCCCACTTTCGCCGCGCTACTGCACCGTGCGCGTGCCGGCCGAAGCCATGTCGGTGCCTGCCGGCCAGGTGAAGCTCGCCTTGGCCGGCGCGCCCTGCAGCACGTGCAGCTGCTGCTTCAGCACCTGGCTGCCAATGCGGGCCTCGACCTCATAGGTGCCCGGATCGAGGCGCGCCACCATGAACGGCCCGCCCGACACCACGTTGTCGAGCAGCGCGGTGCCGCTGCTGTCGCGCACCGTCACGTGCACGTTGGCCGCGAAGTCGGCGCCCTTGCTGTCCTTGACCGCGAATTCGAAGGTGGCGGGCCAGCGCGGCGACACCGTCTCCATCAGCTGGGCCTCGTCGCTGCCGATGCCGCCGCTCATGTATTCGACACCGTGCGCCATGTAGATCGGCGGGTTCACCGCCGCCTGGGCAGGCGAAAGCGCGCCGAGCACAACGGCGGCGCAGAACAGAGCGGCCGCCAGCGGCCGCATCGCGCGCGATGATGGAAAACGGGTGCTCATGGTCGGAATCCTTTCCTTGTCGTCGTGGCGAGAAGCCACGACGTCACTATGCGGTTCGCGGCTTAGGAAAGGCTGACCGGAAAAACACTCAACGGGCGGTGGACGTCTGCGCCAGCGCCTGCGGCAACGACGGCGCCACCGAGGCCATGTCGAAATTCGAGGGCCACACGAACGACGCACGCGCCGGCATGCCGGCAATCACCACCAGCGACTGTGTCAGTGTGAGGCCGCCCAGCGTCACGTTCACGTCATAGGCGCCCGGATTGAGGCGCGCGAGCATGTAGGGGCCTTGCGACTGCACGTCCATCACGACCTGGCCGGTGTATTTCTGGCGTATTTCAATGAGGGCCTTGGCGGGAAAGCCGGGCACCCCTGCACCCTTGCCGTCGCTCACGCCGAAATCGATGGTCGCGGCCCAGCGCGGCGACACCATTTCCATGAACGCGGCTTCGTCCTTGGCGGCGCCGCCGCACATGTACTCGATACCCTGCGCCACCTGGATGGGCGGGTTCGAGAACGCGTGGGCTGAAGTCACGGCCCCGAGGAATGCTGCTGTACCGCCCAATACCAGCGCGGCCAGGGGCCGGCGGAGACGCGTAGGGTTCATTGCTGTGTGGTCCTCGATCTTGCGTGACGTGAAATCCGTCGGGGATTTTGCTTAGCAAGAGTCGGGCTAGATATAGCGTTTACGAGGAACGATCTTCGGATTGGAGGTGAATGCTATTGTTTTCATAGCTGATGACGGCCTTGTGACGTGCATTGCCGGTACTTTTGCTGACAAACCTCAGGGAAACCCTGATGCGCCTTGGTCTGCGGCGTTTTCGGGACGGATTCCGCCGGCGGGCATGGCGCGCGCCTACAGCCGTGCATGGCGGTGCGAGCTAAGAACGGTTGAACGCAAACAAGGAGCTTCAGCCATGACACTCCAATCGACCATCGACGACTTCAGGAAAGTGGATGCCGCGCGCGCCGACTATCCCGGCGAGCACCTCGCCGTGCTGGGCGCCGGCGTCTTGCTGCTGCTGGCGGCGGGCCGCAGCCGCTCGTTCCTGACGCGCATCGCGGTCGGTGCGGCAGGCGGCGCCCTGATCGGGCGCGCGGCGAGCGGCACCGGCGGGATCGCCCGGTTGGCAGGCGCATTGCAGGCCGGGGGCTGGCCATGGCTGCGGCGCTGAGAGGACGGCCTGGCCGGTCCTTCGGGCCTTGGGGGCCGCCGCAGTATTGGGCGCCGTGCCTCGGGGTGGCACTCGTTGCGATGTGCCTGTTCTATGCAACCCTCCAGGGGCTGGTGCGTGAGAGCGCGGCACGCGCGCCGGTTCAGGCGAGCGTCCCGGCTGCGTTCGTCCAGCCGCCCGTGACGAGCGATCGCGAGGAAGCTGCGCCGCCTGCGAGGCCGGCTGCCCTCCCCGTCGCGTCTCTCGTTCCGCTGGAACGTGCCCCTGTCGAGCCTCCCCGCGTGGCAACGCCCACCGTCGAGGTGACCAAGTGCATCGGCCCGTCGGGCGAAGCCGAATATTCCGACGGCCCGTGCTCGAACGGCGGGCTCGCCACGACCTTGCGCCTGCAATGAGAAACGCCCGGGTGACCGGGCGTTCTCAGGCTCTTCAGCGGTGCGGCACGGGGCCGCGCGCGTCGGTGACGACCATCGTCACACGTCGATATTCGCCGCCCGCAGCGCGTTCTGCTCGATGAACTCCCGACGCGGCTCGACCTCGTCGCCCATCAGCATCGTGAACACGCGATCCGCTTCGATCGCGTCGTCGATCTGCACGCGCAGCAGGCGCCGCACGGTCGGGTCCATCGTGGTTTCCCACAGCTGCTCGGGGTTCATCTCGCCCAGGCCCTTGTAGCGCTGGCGCGAGGTGGCGCGCTCGGCTTCGCTGATCAGCCACTTCATGGCCTGGCGGAAGTCGTCGACCTTTTCTTCCTTGGCGCGTTCGCCTTCGCCGCGTTTCACCAGAGCGCCTTCGGGGCTCAGCAGGCCGCGGAAGGTGTTGGCGGCTTCGGCGAGCGCTGCGTAGTCGGCGCCGTGGACGAAGTCCTGCGTGAGCACGCTGCTCTTGATGTTGCCGTGGTGGCGGCGGCTGATGCGCAGCAGCGGCTTGTCGGTGCGGGCGTCGAACTCGCTGCTCACCTCGGCCGGCACGCCGGTCGTGTTGAGCTCGCGCAGCTTGGCCTGCAGCGCGACGGCCGAAGCCTCGGCGGCGGGCGTGGTGTCGAGGTCGAGCGCCACGCCGTCGGCAATCGCGCGCAGCGCCTCGGCGTCCATGAAGTTGCGCAGGCGCGCAATGACGGCCTCGGCCACCTGGTGCTTGCGCGCCAGCTCGCCCAGGGTGTCGCCGCTCAGCGTGGTGGAGTTCGCGCCGCCGGTCTGCAGGCTCGCGTCCTTCAATGCCACCTTGAGCAGGAATGCGTCCAGCGCGGGGCCGTCCTTCAGGTACTGCTCTTCCTTGCCGACCTTCACCTTGTACAGCGGCGGCTGCGCGATGTAGATGTGGCCGCGCTCGACCAGCTCGGGCATCTGCCGGTAGAAGAACGTGAGCAGCAGCGTGCGGATGTGGGCGCCGTCGACGTCGGCGTCGGTCATGATGATGATGCGGTGGTAGCGCAGCTTGGCGACGTTGAAGTCGTCCGCGCCGCCGCCCGCAGTGGTTGCGCCGGCACGGCCGATGCCGGTGCCCAGCGCGGTGATCATCGTGAGAATTTCGTTGCTGGTCAGCAGCTTCTCGTAGCGCGCTTTTTCCACGTTCAGGATCTTGCCGCGCAGCGGCAGGATGGCCTGGAACTTCCGGTCGCGGCCCTGCTTGGCGGAGCCGCCGGCGGAGTCACCCTCCACCAGGTAGACCTCGCACAGCGCCGGATCTTTTTCCTGGCAGTCGGCCAGCTTGCCGGGCAGGCCCATGCCGTCGAGCACGCCCTTGCGGCGCGTCATTTCGCGGGCCTTGCGGGCGGCCTCGCGGGCGCGGGCAGCCTCGACGATCTTGCCGCAGATGATCTTGGCGTCGTTCGGGCGTTCCTGCAGGTAGTCGGTCAGCAGCTTGCCGACGATGTCTTCCACCGGCGCGCGCACTTCGCTGGACACCAGCTTGTCCTTGGTCTGGCTCGAGAACTTGGGCTCGGGCACCTTCACGCTCAACACGCAGCACAGGCCTTCGCGCATGTCGTCGCCGGTGACTTCGACCTTGGCCTTCTTGGCGAACTCGTTCTCTTCGATGTACTTGTTGATGACGCGGGTCATCGCGGCGCGCAGACCCGTGAGGTGGGTGCCGCCGTCACGCTGCGGGATGTTGTTGGTGAAGCAGAGAACCTGCTCGTTGTAGCCGCTGTTCCACTGCATCGCCACTTCGACGCCGATGTGCGTGCCGGGGATGCCGCCGTAGGTGTCGGCCGGGCGTTCGCCCTCGGCGTAGAACGAGTTCGGGTGCAGGACGGTCTTGCCCTTGTTGATGAACTCCACGAAGCCGCGCACGCCGCCGGCGCCGGAGAAGTCGTCTTCCTTGCCGGTGCGCTCGTCCTTCAGGCGGATGCGCACGCCGTTGTTCAGGAAGCTCAGTTCGCGCAGGCGCTTGCTGAGGATTTCGTAGTGGAAGTCCGAGTTCTCCTTGAAGATCTCGGTGTCCGGCAGGAAGTGAACCTCGGTGCCGCGCTTGTCGGTGTCGCCGATGATCTTCATGGGCGAGACTTCGACGCCGTTCACCGTTTCGAGCAGGCGGTCCTGCACGAAGCCGCGGCTGAATTCGAGTTCGTGGATCTTGCCTTCACGGCGCACCACGAGGCGCAGCATCACGCTCAGCGCGTTCACGCAGCTCACGCCCACGCCGTGCAGGCCACCCGACACCTTGTAGCTGTTCTGGTTGAACTTGCCGCCGGCGTGCAGTTCGGTCAGCGCGATTTCGGCGGCCGAGCGCTTGGGCTCGTGCTTGTCGTCCATCTTCACGCCGGTGGGAATGCCACGGCCGTTGTCGGTGACGCTGATGGAGTTGTCGGTGTGGATCGTGACGACGATGTCGTCGCAGTAGCCGGCCAGCGCTTCGTCGATGGAGTTGTCGACGACTTCGAAAACCAGATGGTGCAGACCGGTGCCGTCGGAGGTGTCGCCGATGTACATGCCGGGGCGCTTGCGCACGGCCTCGAGGCCCTCGAGGATCGTGATGGAGCCCTCGCCGTAGCTGGCGTCGGGCGGCACGACCTGAACTTCAGGGGTGTAGACCGGCTCGGTGTGCGGCACTTCGGGCTTGTTTTCTTCAGCACTCATTCGGATATTCCTCTGTCTCTCACGGCATTCACGTGATTTTTCGGGCTCTCAAAAGCTCAATTCGCCGCCTCTTGAAAGCGCAAACCCGCGGAGGGCCGCGGGCTGTGTGCGCAAGGCGCTTCGGGGTCTGTCTGCTAGATACGCATCGGCATCACGACGTACTTGAAGGATGCGTTCTCGGGGATGGTCAGTAACGCCGAGCTGTTGGAGTCGGCAAGGTCGAGCTTGACCATGTCCTGGTCCATGTTCGACAGCGCGTCGATCAGGTAGGTGACGTTGAAGCCGATCTCGATGGCGTCGCCGCCGTAGTCGATGTCGAGTTCGTCCTGCGCTTCTTCCTGCTCGGCGTTGTTCGACGCGATGCGCAGCGTGCCGGGCTCGATGTTCAGGCGCACGCCCTTGAACTTCTCGCTCGTCAGGATGGCGGTGCGCTGCAGGCTGGCCAGCAGCGGCGCGCGGCCCAGCGTGACGCTGTTCTTGTGGTTCTTCGGGATCACGCGGTTGTAGTCGGGGAACTTGCCCTCGACCAGCTTGGTGACGAACTCCATGCCGCCAAAGCTGAACTTGGCCTGGTTGTTCGCGAACTGCATCTCGATGGCGCCCTCGGCGTCCGACAGCAGGCGCTGCATTTCGATCACGGTCTTGCGCGGAAGAATGACTTCCTGGCGCGGCACCTCGACGTCGAGCATGGCGGAAGAAAACGCCAGGCGGTGGCCGTCGGTGGCGACCAGGCTCAACTGCTTGCCTTCGGCCACGAACAGGATGCCGTTCAGGTAGTAGCGGATGTCGTGCACGGCCATCGCGAACGAAACCTGCGAGAGCAGGTCCTTCAGCGTCTTCTGCGGCACGCTGAACACAGGGCCGAAATTAGCGGCTTCCTGCACCAGCGGGAAGTCTTCGGCGGGCAGCGACTGCAGCGTGAAGCGGCTCTTTCCGCCCTTGAGCACCAGCTTGCTCGCGCTCGACTCGAGGCTCACGGTCTGGTCGGCCGGCATGGTGCGCAGAATGTCGATCAGCTTGCGCGCGCCGATGGTGGTGGTGAAGTTGCCTTCGTCGCCGCCGAGCTCGGCGGTGGTGCGGATCTGGATTTCGAGGTCGCTGGTGGTCAGCTGCAGCTGGCCACCGGTCTTGCGGATCAGCACGTTCGCCAGGATCGGCAAGGTGTGACGCCGCTCCACGATGCCCGCCACCGACTGCAGCGCGGCGAGGACTTTGTCTTGGTTTGCCTTCAAAACGATCATGTCTTCTTCCTCTTCTCTATCTCTTTGAATCAGCTTGTAAGGGCGCCATTCTCCGCTGTCGCGAGGGGCTTTCTTGATGACATTCGGCGGTCAGCCCTTGAGCGTCTGCTCGAGCACGTGAAGCTGCTGGTTGAGCTCGGTGAGCTGCTGGCGCTCGCCCGAGATCTTGCGCACCGCGTGCAGCACCGTCGTGTGATCGCGCCCACCGAACAGCTCGCCGATTTCGGGCAGGCTTTTCTGCGTAAGCTCCTTGGCCAGGTACATCGCGATCTGCCGCGGTCGCGCAATGCTGGCCGGGCGCTTCTTGCTGTACATGTCGGCGACCTTGATCTTGTAGTAGTCGGCGACCGTCTTCTGGATATTCTCGACCGAGATCTGACGGTTCTGGATCGACAGGAGGTCGCGCAGCGCCTCGCGCGCCAGAGCGATCGAGATTTCCTTCTGGTTGAAGCGCGAGTAGGCCAGGATCTTGCGCAGCGCGCCTTCGAGTTCGCGCACGTTGGAGCGCACGTTCTTGGCGACGAAGAAGGCCACTTCTTCCGGCATTTCGGCCGATTCGGCGCGCGCCTTGTTGATCAGGATGGCCACGCGCATTTCGAGTTCGGGCGGTTCGATGGCCACCGTGAGGCCCGAATCGAAGCGCGACACCAGGCGTTCGTGGATGTCGGCCAGGCCCTTCGGATAGGTGTCGCTGGTCATCACGATGTGCGACTTCTTGGCGAGCAGGGCCTCGAACGCATTGAAGAATTCTTCCTGCGTCCGGTCCTTGTTGGCGAAGAACTGCACATCGTCGATCAGCAACAGATCGAGCGAGTGATAGCGCTCCTTGAACTCATCGAAAGTCTTGCGCTGATAGGCTTTGACCACATCCGAGACGAACTGCTCGGCGTGGATGTAGAGAACTTTGGAGTCCGCCTTGTCGGCCAGCAGCCGGTTACCCACAGCGTGCATCAGGTGGGTCTTGCCCAGGCCGACGCCGCCGTAGATGAAAAGCGGGTTGTAAAGATGACCCGGCATGCCGGCCACGTGCATGGCCGCGGCGCGCGCCATGCGGTTGGCCGTGCCCTCGACCAGGGTGTCGAAGGTGAGACCGGAATTCAGCCTGTTCTTGAAGCCGGCGGCGGCCGGCTCCTCGCCCGGGCCGGCCACGTCGCGCGGCACGTCGGTTTCGGCCATGACGGCCACAGGTGCAGGACGGACGGTCGCTTCGCGAGGAGCAAGCGCTAACTCAATGGCGACCGGCTGGCCGTACATCTTCTCGGCCATGGCGGCGATCTTGCCGGCGTACTGGGCCCGGATCCAGTCGAGCTTGAAGCGGTTGGCGACGAACACCGTCATGCGCGAGAGGTCGTCGGCGACCTGCGCTGTCAGGGGCTTGATCCAGGTGTTGAACTGCTGCTCTGACAGCTCCTGCGCGAGTTGGTCGACGCAGGCCTGCCAGAGGCTTTCGCCGATGCCGTCAGTCGACATGGGCGCTTGAAAAAGTGATGAGACCCTCGGGCATTTTTTGGTATAGGTATTGTGGATATTCTCTGCTGGAAGGCGCCCGGCATTCTAACTTGTCAAAACCTTATCCACACGCCGCCGGGCCGATCGAAAGGCCCGCAAATCCACTCGAAGATTGTTCCGGCGGCCAATGTTTGCGATAATTGCGGGTTTCCCTGAAAACCTCTTGCGTCTTTCGGGGACCATCCGAAACACGCTCCCCCGGCGGCCCGCAGGTACTTCATGCTTTTTGTGCGAAGAACCGGCGCGAACAGGGAAATAGGAAATCACCATGAAACGCACTTATCAAGCATCCAAAGTCCGCCGCGCCCGTACCCACGGCTTCCTGGTCCGCATGAAGACTCGCGGCGGCCGCGCCGTCATCAACGCACGCCGCGCCAAGGGCCGCAAGCGCCTGGCCGTCTGACGGCAGCCCACCTGCCGTTGCCAGCAGCCGACACGTCAGCGCAGGCTTCCACAGCCAGCGCTTCTGGCGTATCCGGTCCGGCTTCCATGCAGCGGCTCAAGACCCGCGCGCAATTCCAGGCCGTCCTCGCAGGTGCCACCGTGGCGCGCACTGCTCATTTCGCATTGCATCGCTGTGCGCTCGATCTCGCATCGGGCGCACCGCCGTTGTTCGCGTCCGACGATGTCTGGCTGGGCGCCATGGTGCCCAAGCGCTGGGCGCGTCGCGCGGTCACGCGCAACGCCATCAAGCGCCAGATCTATACGGTGAGCGCCGCACCCGGTGTCGGCTTGCCACGTGCTGCGCACGTGGTGCGGCTGCGCGCCGGTTTCGACCGCAAGGAATTCGTGAGCGCCACTTCGGACAAGCTCAAGGCAGCGGTGCGCGCCGAGCTCCAGCAGCTGCTGGCGCGGGCGGCGCGTTCTTCCGCGCCCGCTTCGGCGCCTCCGCCCGCTTCCTCCTCGTCATGAAACGCCTGCTGATCGGCCTTGTGAAGGGCTACCGCCTGCTGCTGAGCCCCTGGCTCGGCCAGTCGTGCCGCTTCACGCCGACCTGCTCGGTGTATTCGATCGAGGCGCTGGAAGTGCATGGCGCGCTCAAGGGCAGCTACCTCACTCTGCACCGCATCGCGCGCTGCCAGCCATGGTGCGATGGCGGGCACGATCCGGTTCCACCGAAATCACAGCGTCGCACTGACAAGTCAGGCTCGCTGTTTTCGTCTCTTCTCTCCTCCGACAAGAAGTCTTCGTCATGAACGATATACGCCGCACGATCCTGTGGGTGATTTTTGGGTTCTCGCTGGTGCTGCTGTGGGACCAATGGCAGGTCTTCAACGGCAACAAGCCGACCTTCCTGCCGTCGAGCAAGCCGGCCGCGGTGGCCTCCGCCCCTGCTGCTGGCAGCACACCCGCTGCCAGCAACGGCGTGCCGGCTGCATCTTCGTCGGGCGCGAGCGGCGGCAGCGCCGGTGCCGTGCCCACGCAAGCCGCTGCAGCCGCGCCGCGCGAGCAGGTCAGCGTGACCACCGACCTGTTCAAGGCCACGATCGACAGCGAAGGCGGCACGGTCAACCACCTCGAGCTGCTGAAGTACGACGAAGCCGACCGCACCAAGCGCGTCGTGCTGTTCGAAAACGGCTCGCCGGCCACGCGCTATGTGGCGCAGACCGGTCTGCTGAACCCGGTCGACTCGGGTGAGCGCTTTCCCAACCACCTGACGCCGATGACGCCGAAGGCCGGCCCGCGTGAAATGGCCGATGGCCAGAATACGCTGGAAGTGGGCTTCGAAAGCGCCCCCGTCGGCGGCCTGAAGTACGTCAAGACCTACGTGTTCCACCGCGGCGACTACGCCATCGGCGTGCGCCACGAGGTGGTCAACGTGAGCGACCAGCCGCGCGACGCCCAGCTCTACATGCAGCTGCTGCGCCACGGCACCGTGGCCGCCGGCACGATGTTCGGCACCAACACCTTCACCGGCCCGGCCGCGTACACCAACGAGAAGAAGTTCCACAAGCTCGACTTCAAGGACATCGCCAAGGGCAAGATCGAACCGCCCCCGCCGGCCAACGACGGCTGGATCGCGATGGTGCAGCACTACTTCGCGTCGGCCTGGCTGCTCAAGGGCGATCCGGCCAGCGAACAGCTGCGCCGCGAATTCCGCGTGAAGGACCTGGGCGACAACCTCTTCACCGTCGCCATGGTGGCCACGCTGCCGAAGATCGCGCCGGGCGCCACGCAGGTCGTGAACAGCGCGCTGTTCGCCGGCCCCGAAGAAGAAAAGAAGCTCGAAGCCATCGCCCCGGGCCTGGACCTGGTGAAGGACTACGGCATCTTCGCGATCATCTCCAAGCCGCTGTACTGGCTGCTCACGCAACTGCACGGCATCCTGGGCAACTGGGGCTGGGCGATCGTGGCGCTCGTGGTGCTGCTGAAGGCGGCCTTCTACTGGCTCAACGCCAAGGCCTACGCCAGCATGGCCAAGATGAAGGCCATCAACCCGAAGATCATGGAAATGCGCGAGCGGCTGAAGGACAAGCCGCAAGAAATGCAGCAGGAAATGATGCGGATCTACAAGACCGAGAAGGTCAATCCGATGGGCGGCTGCTTCCCCATCGTGATCCAAATCCCGGTGTTCATCGCGCTCTACTGGGTGCTGCTGTCGTCGGTCGAAATGCGCCACGCCCCGTGGATCGGCTGGATCACCGACCTGTCGGCACCGGACCCCTGGTACATCCTGCCGATCGTGATGACGGCCACCTCGCTGTTCCAGACCTGGCTCAACCCGACGCCGCCCGATCCGATGCAGGCCAAGCTGATGTGGATCATGCCGCTCGCGTTCAGCGTGATGTTCATCTTCTTCCCGGCCGGCCTGGTGCTGTACTGGATCACGAACAACACGCTGTCGATCGCGCAGCAGTGGTTCATCAACAAGCGGCTCGGTGTGCTCGGCGCCAAAAAGTAGCCGCACGACGCCCCAGTCATCCCCCGAAAGGGCCGCGAAACAGTCTGTGTAAATAGTCGGCGTTGAGTCTGCCTTGAATGCCCTTCAGACGTTGGTCTGGAGGGCATTTTTCATTGGAGAGCGATCAATGGGA
>NZ_LMEK01000028.1:0-200254 GCF_001426595.1 Variovorax sp. Root434 | reverse complement strand
TCGCAAACAATGACGGGCATTTCGTGTCTCCGTGGAGGTGGGCTATTGAGGCCCCCAGTCTCTCGGAACAAAGCCGTTGCCGATTGCAGCGCGGCGCCATCACTTGCTTGGAAGTGCCACAACGTCCGCTGTGTCACCGGCCCAGACCAAACCCGCCATTCGGCCGGCGCCTCACAGGAAGACGTAGGTAGTGCTTGGAAGAGCGGTTGCGGGCACCGGCCGATCCCTGGCGCGCGCGGCTCGACCTCGCTGCCCAGCCACACTCAGGCAACCGCGAAAACACCCGGGGTCGATCGGCGAGAAACGCCTCGTCAAACTTCTGAAGTAGCCGTTCGGTCACGCCGAAGAGATTGAAGCTCAAGTCTTGACTCATCCGGGAGTTTCCGCCTGCGCGGTCGTCGGGCACCCCGATGAGCATTTCGGGCAGCGGATCGTCGCGTATGTCGTCTTGAAGGCCTCCGGAGTGACTTCGGACGATCTCAAGGTGCATCTGAAGGAGCACTGCCAGATGAGCGGCTACAAGGTTCCCAAAGCCATTCATATCCTCGACGCTTTGCCCACTGGGCTCACTGGCAAGCTCGACCGTCGTGCCCTGAGGAACGCCGGCGATTGACCTGCGCGTGGAGGAGCGCTACGGCCGCAGGCGCCAGCCGAGTTCGCCCTGAAGGAACTGGGCGGCCTCGGGGGGCAGATCCTCTGCGTCGAAGAAGCACGCCACGGGGCGCTCGACGACGATCCGTCCAGCATGCAGATAGGCCACGCGCGTGGCGAGGCGCTTGGCCTGCCCGAGGTTGTGGGTGCTCATCACGATCGTCACGCCGCTGTTGGCGACCTCCTCGATGAGAGCCTCGATTTCATTCTTGGCGCCGGGGTCCAGGCTGGCGGTCGGCTCGTCCAGGAACAGGATGTCCGGCTGCAGCGCCCAGGCGCGTGCGAGGCCAAGGCGCTGCTGCTGTCCGCCCGAAAGCGAACGAGCAGATCGCTCGGCGTGTTCGAGCAGGCCCACGTTTGCCAGGCTTTGGCGGCAGCGCTCGCTGCGCTCGGACGCCGGCACGCCGGAAAGCCAGAGGCCCACCCAGACATTGCGCCATACCGAGAGGCTCAACAGGAAGGGGCGCTGGAACAGCATGGCCCCTCGCGGAAGGCGGCCTTCGGGTTGCAGCGGCAAGGATTCGCAGCGACCTTCGCAGGGCAAAAGTCCATGCAGCAGCCGCAGCAGCGTGGTCTTGCCCGATCCGTTGGCTCCGATGAGGATGAGCCGGTCGCCTCGGCGCACGGTCAGCGATGCGTCGTTCAGCGCCGTCAACGAGCGGAAGCGCACCGTGACCCGGTCGGCCCGGATCAAAGGCGCCGCCTCGGTGGCAAGCGGCGTGCGAGGGGCGCGAGGAGCGGGTGTCCGGGGCGCCGCATGCGGCGTCACCTGAGGGGCGGCGCTCAGCGGGCGTGTGGCAAGCCAATGCAGCAGGCCGATGGCGCCGTTGACCGCGCCGACCACCGCCAGCAGCACGATGCCCAGCGCCAAGGCCAGCGCAAGATTCCCCTTGCTGGTCTCAAGTGCGATGGTGGTGGTCATCACGCGCGTGACGCCGGCGATGTTGCCGCCCACGATCATCACGGCCCCGACCTCGGCAATGGCCCGCGCGAAGGCCGTGAGCAGGACGGTGGCCACGCCCATCCGGTCGTGCACCAGCATCAGCAGCGAGGTGGTGAGCGGCCCGGCGCCCAGGGAGCGCAACTGGTCGCCGCCATCGGCCAGGGCCGCCATCACGAGCCGGCGTGACAGGGCGGCGATCAGCGGCGTGACGAGCACGCTCTGTGCCACCACCATCGCTGAAGGCGTGAACAGGATTCCCAGTTCGCCCAGCGGTCCCGAGCGCGAGAGCAGCAGGTACACCAGCAGGCCCACCACCACGGCGGGCAGGGCGAGCAGCGTGTTCACCAACCACACGGCCAGCGCGTGCCCCGGGTACCGCGCCACTGCCAGCCAGGCGCCCAGCAGCAGGCCGAACAGCGCGCCAATCGCGCAGGCCGTGGCGCTGACCTGCAGCGAGAGCGCCGTGATGCGTACGAGTTCGGGGTCGGCGTTTGTGATGAGTTGCCAGGCCAGTGCCCAGCCTTCGGTCATGGTGTTCATCGAAGGACGGCTCTCAATGCAAGCGCGAGGCCATGCTCATCACGCGGCCCATCCATCGACTGGGCCACCGTTCACTGGCTCGCGTTCGGGAAGAAGAGCTGCTCGCCGCCGATCTTGTACGAGGCGATCGCGGCTTGCCCGTCGCTCGACACCACCCAGTCGGAAAACGCCTGCGCCAGGTCTTTCTTGACGTGCGGATGCCTGGCCGGGTTCACGACGATCACGCCGTACTGGTTGAACAGCTGCCGGTCGCCCTCGACCACGATGCCCAGGTCGCCGCGGTTCTTGAAGTTGAGCCAGGTGCCACGGTCGGACAGCACATAGGCATTGGTGGAAGCGGCGATGTTGAGCGCCTGGCCCATGCCGCAGCCGCACTCCTTGTAGCCGGCGGGCTTGGCGGCCGCGAGGTCGATGCCCGCCAGTTTCCACTGGCGCAGCTCGGCCGCGTGGGTGCCGCTCTTGTCGCCGCGCGAAACGAACGCACCGCCCGTGGCGCCCAGCCGCTTGAGCGCGGCCGCGATGTCTTTGCCGCGCACGCCGGCCGGGTCGGTTTTCGGGCCGATCAGCACGAAGTCGTTGTACATGACCGCGCGGCGCGGGAGCCCGAAGCCCTCCGCGACAAACTTCTCCTCGGCGGGCTGGTCATGCACGAACAGCGCATCGGCATCGCCGCGGCGCGCCATGTCCAGCGCCTGGCCCGTGCCCACGGCCACCACGCGCACCTCGGTGCCCGTGGCTTTCGTGAACTGCGGCAGCAGGTGCTTGAACAGGCCGGACTGCTCGGTCGAGGTGGTGGAGGCCAGCACGATGAACTTTTCTTGCGCCTGGGCGATCGGCGCGAGCAGCGTGCCGACGAGGGCAGCGGCGAGGGCGAGGAAGTTGAGGCGTCTGCGCGAGGCCATCGTCATAGTGTGGGTCCTTGGAAGCTGAGGATGCCGTCCTGCGGGTCAGGCAGCGGGATCGACGCGAAAGCCCAGTCGGCTCAGCGCCTCGCGTGCGGCGGCCGATTGAAGCAAGGCAATGAACGCCTGCACGGGCGCGCGCTCGCGGCGTGCCTTGGGCACCGCGAAGTCGTAGCGCTCTTCCTGCACCGGGATGAAGCCCAGGCCGTACTGCCGTGCAACCGTGTCGATGGCCAAGCCCCAGTCGGCGCGCTGCTGCGCCACGGCCACGGCCACCGCGTTGTGCGACTTGGTCTGCACGCCGTAGCCGGGCGGCTTGGCGCTGCCGAGCAGGCGGTCGATGAGGATGCGCGTGCCGCTGCCTGCATTGCGGTTGACCATGGTGCAGCCGGGTCCGGCGATCGCGGCGGCGATGGCCGCGGCGGCATCGCGCCCTTCGAAGCGCACGTCCGACGGGCGATAGACGATGCCCTGCATGCGGCCATAGCCCGGAATCAGGTCCAGCTCCTGCGTGAGCAGTGGCCGGTTGTAGACGCCGGTGGCCGGGTCCATCAGGTGGATGCCCGCCACGTCGCATTCGCCGCGCCGGGCGGCCATCAGCCCGCCCGTGCTGCCCACGTTCATGGCCTTGATGCGGATGCCCTGGCGCACCAGCTCCCCGCCCAGCCAGTCCAGGCCCACACAATGGCTGCCGATGAGGATCAGGTCCGCGGCGTCCAGCCCCTGGCCCAGCAGCTGCACCTGCACGGGCGCGCCGGCATCGACGATCTCGGTGTGCTGGCCGATGGTGATGAACCCGTCCGCACTGCTGAACGTGGTGACCGAGCCCGAGCCCTTGCCCATCGGGTAGGCCGCGAGGCCTTGGTCGGTGGGCACCAGGCCCACGAGCAGGTACTCGGTGCGGCCGCGCTCGGAGTTCACGCGCATCGGCAGTTTGGCGTCCACATGCTCGCGCCGCTCCGGCTGCCGGCCGGCGAAGGCGCGGATCACGGGTGCCAGGAACTCGTGGAAGGTGAAGACCGCCGAGGTCGGAAAGCCCGGCAGGATCACGACCGGCTTGCCGCCCGTGACCGCCAGGCACACCGGCTTGCCGGGCTTGAGCGCCACGCCGTGCGCCACCACGCCCGGATCGCCGAGCGCGGCGACCACGCGGTAGGAGAGGTCGCCTTCGCCCTTGGAAGTGCCGCCCGAGAAGACCACGGCATCGCAGGCCAGTCCCTGCGCGAGCGCGGCCGACAGCGCGGCCTCGTCATCGGGAATCACGCCCAGCCGCACGGGCTGGCCGCCCAGTTCCTCGACGGCGGCGCCGATGATGGCGGCGTTGGAGTCGTACACCGCGCCCGTGGGCAGCGGCGCGCCGGGTGCGACGATTTCGTTGCCTGTGGAAAAGATGGCCACGCGCGGCTTGCGGTACACGCTCACCTCGGCCAGGCCGAGTGCCGCGATCACGCCGATCTCCCGCGAGCTCAGGGGCTGGCCGGCGCGCAGCACGGTTTCGCCGCGCGCGATGTCGGTGCCGGCGTAGCTGACGTTCTCGCCTTCGGTGGCCGCGCGGCGGATCTGCACCCGGCCGTCCTCGGCATCGGTGTGCTCCACCATCACCACTGCATCGGCGCCGCGCGGCAGCATGCCGCCCGTGGCGATCGCCGTCGCATGGCCGCCCGTCACTTCGCGCTGCGGCACGATGCCGGGCGCCAGGGTCTCGTCGGCGAGCGTCAGCAGGCGGGCCTGTTCTTCCATTGCCCCCCAGGTGTCGGCGGCCTGCACGGCAAAGCCATCGACGTTGGAACGGTCGAAGCCAGGCACGTCGATCGCGGCGACCACGTCTTCGGCCAGCACACGGCCCAGCGCCTCGTGCAGGGGAACGGTCTCGCGACCCAGTGGCGTGAGCTTGAGGTGTTCACGGAACCGGCGCTCGGCCTCGTCGCGCGTGACGACATCGAGAAATTGCGATTGGGGTTTCACAGGCACTCGTAAAGATGAACAGTGACTTCGGTGCCGGCCCCGAAGCCTTCGCTTTCGGCAGGGGCGATCACGAAGCCGTCGGCCCGCGTGGTCGAACTCAGCATGGACGCGCCAGACAGCGCGATTGGCTCCACGCCTTCTTCGCCGATCTTCACGCGCACGTAGTCGACGCGTCCGACCTGGGAGACGATCTTGCGCGCCACGGTTGCGCGTGTCTTGGGATAGGGCCAGTCGGCAGACCGGCCGCCGAGCCGGCGGATCGCACGCCCGGCAAAGAAGTCGTAAGCGCACAGGCAGGAGACGGGGTTGCCGGGCAGCAGGAAGACCAGCGTATCGCCGATGCGGCCCATGCCGGCCGGACTGGAGGGCCGCATCGCGATGCCGTGGATGGCCAGCTCGCCGAGTTCGGCCAGCAGGCGTGGCGCATGGTCCTCGGCACCCACGCTGGAGCCGCCGGAGATGAGCACCACGTCGGCACCGGGCGCCGCCAGTGCCTGCGCAATGACCTGCGGGTCGTCGCCCAGGCGCTGATGCGACTCGAGCAGGCCGCCGTCGCGCGCCACGAGGCCGTGCAAGGTCACGGAGTTGGCGTCGTAGATGTCGAAGGGCCCCTTGGGCGTGCCGGGCGCCCGCACTTCATTGCCGGTCACGAGCAGCCGCACGCGGGGCCTGCGCACCACCTGCAACTGCGCCTGGCCCAGCGAAGCGGCCAGCCCGGCGTCCTGCGGGCGAAGGCGTCGGCCTGCGGCCAGTGCGGTGCTGTCGCGCGCGATGTCCTCGCCGACGTGGCCCACATGCTGGCCCGGCGCCACGGCCCGCGTGATGGCCAGGCGCCCGTCCTGCTCGCTCGCGTACTCGGCGGGCACCACGGCATCCAGTTCCAGCGGTACCGGGGCGCCGGTCATGATGCGGATGGCTGCGCCCGCGGGCACGGCGCCATCGAAAGGCCGGCCGGGCCAGGCATGGCCCGCGATCGGAAATTCCAACGGGTTGTATTCACCGGCCCCCGTGGTCTCGCCGCCGCGCAGCGCATAACCGTCCATGGCCGAGCGGTCGAATTCGGGCACCGCGATGGGTGCGATCACCTCATGCAGCAGCACCCGTCCCGTGGCCTCTTCAACCGCCACGGTTTCGCCCGGCAGCAGCGGCGTGTGGGCGTCGATCCAGGCGAGCGCGTCGGGAACCTCTGCGCGCTGGGTGAAGCCGCGCATGCGCACATCGGTCGAGGCAGTTCGTTCGGGTGGGGGCATCAGTTTCAGTATCGCCCGCGCGTGCGCGGGGCGGCTGACTTAATTCTTGGGTGCGGGATGGGTCTGTGCCGAAGGCTGGTTCGTACTGGGCGGCGATGCAGCCGTGGTGGCCGGGGAATGTGCACCCGAGGCTTCGATGGGCTTGGTTTCGCCCGCGGGCGCCGCGGCGTAAGGGCCCGGGTCCACGCAGGGCGGTGTGGTCGCCGCGGCCGGTACCGGCTTGCCTGCGGACTGGGCGCTGGCGCGGTACTTGGCTGCGACCTGGTCCTGTGCCTTGCACAGCAGGTAGGCGTCGGTCTTGGCGCTCCATGCGGTGCGGGCCGCAGTCTCGGCGGCCTTCGCCTGCGCTTCTGGCGTGGGCGCTGGAAGCTTGGCGAAAACGGACGATGCAGCCAGCGGTAGCGCCAGCGCGCAGAGAAGAGTCAGCGTGTGCTTCATGCAGAGGTTCCTTGCGCGGTCGCCGGCCGTGCCGGGTCCGATGCGTCGGGGGGCGCCGAGCGCTGCGCCGGGATCTTGCCGGCCTCGATGTCGTCATACCAGAGGCGATGGTGCTCGCGCGCCCAGGTCTCGTCGACATAGCCTTCGCGCATCGCCTTGTAGGCGCCGGTCATGCCCAGCGTGCCGATGTAGATGTGGCCCAGGATCATCGCCATCATGAGCAGCGTGGCCACCGCATGCACCATGTGCGCGATCTGCATCTCGCCGCGCGTGTAGACGAAGCCGGGCAACAGCTTGTCGAGGAACAACCCCGAGCCGATGACGATGCTGCCCAGAAAGAGCACGCCGCCCCAGAACACGGCCTTCTCGCCGGCGTTGAAGCGGTGCGACGCGGGCTCCTTGCCGCCGAACAGGCCGCCGCCGTGCCGCAGCCAGGCGAGGTCTTCCGCCCGCGGCCAGTTGCTGCGGATGAAAGTGAAGATCATGAACAGCGTGGTCACGACGAACAGCGGCCCGACGAAGTTGTGCACGGTCTTGAGCATGTAGGTGAGCCAGCCGAACAGCGCGCTGCCGAGCACCGGCAACAGGAAGAACTTGCCGAAGGCCATCACGATGCCCGACAGCGCGAGCGTGACGAAGGCCAGCGCGTTCGACCAGTGCGTGGCGCGCTCGAACGGCGTGAAGCGCTCGATCTTGCGTCCGGTCTCGGCGCCGTGCAGGCGGATCGGCCCGCGCGTGAAATGGAAGATGGCCAGCGCCAGCAGCACGACGAAGAGCAGCGCCGCGCCGTACGGAATGATCCAGTTGTTGCGCACCTGCCGCCAGGCCTCGCCCGCGTTGGTGAAGCGCGAGCCCGGGTACTGCACGAAGCGCTGGATCAGGTTGCCGGCCTCGGGCGCCTCGCTCACGGGCAGGCTGCTGTAGCCGGTGACGCCACCGCTCACCTGGCGCCACATCGGCGCGTTGTTGCCGGGCTGCACCTTGTTGCGCTCGCCGTTGGTCTGGTTGAGGTAGTTCGGGTCGGCGCTGGCCTCGGGCTTGACCTCGAAGATGTTCTGGCTGCGGATGCCGCCCTCGGCCTTCGGTGCGGCAGCGGCGGTGGAAGCGGTGGAAGCGGAAGCAGGCGAAGCAGGGGCGGGCGAAGCCGCGACGGCGCCGCTCGCGGCCGGGTTGGCGTCCTGGGCCAGCGCCACCGCCGCACAGCCCAGGAGCGCGGTCGCCAACAGCGCGTGGAACGCCCGCCCGGTGCGAATGGTGACGCTCATGCGGCCTCCGGTTCAGTTTTCTCGGATGTACTCGTTCTGCCCGTTGGAGCGAGCCTTGATCTGCTGCTCCCACGCCGTCTTGTCGCCCACCTTCCAGCCGGGCGCGGTGAAGGCCGTGCCGGTGTTGGCCTGCGTGCCGGTGCCGCTCCAGGGCACTGCATCGTGCTTGACGCCCTCCGCGTTCGTCTGCGGCTTCTCGGTGCAGGCCGCAAGCAGCATCGCGCCCGAAGCGAGCACGACGAGGGTCGCGACCGCGCGCTTCACTTGGTGCCTCCGGTGGTCGGTGTGCCGGCCTGCTGCGAGCCATAGGCCGTGCCCCAGCCCCAGACTTCGGCGCCCGTGCCGCGTTGCACGACGCGGGTGCGGAAGATGTCGGCCACCACGTCGCCGTCGCCGGCCAGCAGCGCCTTGGTCGAGCACATCTCGGCACAGGCCGGCAGCTTGCCTTCGGCCAGGCGGTTGCGGCCGTACTTCTCGAACTCGGCTTCGGAGCCGTTGGCTTCGGGGCCGCCGGCGCAGAAGGTGCACTTGTCCATCTTGCCGCGTGCGCCGAAGGTGCCTTGCGACGGGAACTGCGGCGCGCCGAAGGGGCAGGCGTACGAGCAGTAGCCGCAGCCGATGCACACGTCCTTGTCGTGCAGCACCACGCCTTCCTCGGTGCGGTAGAAGCATTGCACGGGGCACACCGCCATGCAGGGTGCGTCGGAGCAATGCATGCAGGCCACCGAGATCGATTTCTCGCCCGGCAGGCCGTCATTGAGCGTGACCACGCGGCGGCGATTCACGCCCCAGGGCACCTCGTTCTCGTTCTTGCAGGCCGTGACACAGCCGTTGCACTCGATGCAGCGCTCGGAATCGCAGACGAATTTCATTCTTGCCATGGTGATTCCTCAAGCTTTCTCGATGTTGCAGACCGTGGTCTTGGTCTCTTGCATCATGGTGACGCTGTCGTAGCCGTAGGTCGTGCCGGTGTTGATGGCCTCGCCGCGCACGACAGGCGCCGCGCCCTTCGGGTAGTAGGCGAGCAGGTCCTGGCCCTGCCAGCGGCCCGAGAAGTGGAAGGGCATGAACACCGTGTCGGGCCCGACGCGCTCGGTCACCAGAGCCTGCACGTTGAGCTTGGCGCCGGTGGGCGTGTGCACCCAGGCGCGCTCGCCATTGCGGATGTTCTTCTCGGCCGCCACTTTCGGATTGATCTCGATGAACATCTCCTGCTGCAGCTCGGCCAGCCAGGGGTTGGAGCGCGTTTCCTCGCCGCCGCCCTCGTACTCGACGAGCCGGCCCGAGGTCATGATGTACGGGAATTTCTCGGCGATCTTGTCGGCAATGTTCTTCTGCTGCACGGTCTTGTAGAGCGTGGGCAGGCGCCAGAAGGCCATCTTGTCGTCGTGGGTCGGGTACTTCGCGGCCAGGTCGGGGCGCGTGCCGTAGAGCGGCTCGCGGTGTTGCGGAATGCCATCCGGAAAATTCCACACGACGGCCCGCGCCTTGGCATTGCCGAAGGGGTGGCAGCCGTGGTTCTTCATGAACACGCGGATCATGCCGCCCGAGCTGTCGGTCTTCCAGTTCTTGCCTTCCGCCTTGGGCTTCTCGGCGTCGGACAGCTCGTCCCACCACCCGAGCTTCTTGAGCAACATGTGGTCCAGTTCGGGATAGCCCGTGGTGATGTCGGCACCGAGCGAGTACGAGCCGTCTTCGGCCAGAAGGTTCTTGCCATTGCGCTCGACACCGAAGTTCGCGCGGAAGTTGCCGCCCCCATCCATCACGTGCTTGGACGTGTCGTAGAGGTTGGGCGAGCCGGGATGCTTCAGCTCGGGCGTGCCGTAGCAGGGCCAGGGCAGTCCGAAGTAGTCCCCCGAGATGTCGTAGCCGTTGACCTTGTCCTTGACGGAGCCCTTGGCCTTGAGCGTGCGCACGTCGAAGGCGGCCATGTTGCGCATGTGCGCCTGCAGCCGCTCGGGGCTCTGGCCCGAATAGCCGACGGCCCAGCAGGACTTGTTGATCTCGCGCAGGATGTCGTCCGGCACGGGCTCGTCCATGCCCTTGACCTTCTGCATCTTGTAGTTCTTGCTGAGCTCCTTGCCGAAGCCCAGCCGGTCGGCGAACTGCTGCATGATCATGTGGTCGCTGCGGCTTTCCCACAGCGGCTCGATCACCTTCTCGCGCCATTGGACCGACCGGTTCGACGCCGTCACCGATCCGCTGGTTTCGAACTGCGTGCACGCGGGCAGCAGGTAGACCGCGCGGTTCGCATTGGCGTCTTCGGGCCTGCCCGGCATAGCGGCCATCGCGGCCGTGGCCGACGGATAGGGGTCGACCACCACCAGCAGATCGAGCTTGTCCATTGCCCGCTTCATCTCGAGGCCACGGGTCTGTGAGTTGGGCGCATGGCCCCAGTAGAAGACGCCGCGAAGGTTCGAGTCCTGGTCGATCAGCTCGTTCTTCTCGAGCACGCCGTCGATCCAGCGCGACACCGTGATGCCGGGCTTGCTCATCATCGCGGGCGATGCGAAGCGGCCCTTGATCCATTCGAAGTCCACGCCCCAGGTGGCGGCGAAGTGCTTCCACGACCCTTCGAGCAGGCCGTAGTAGCCCGGCAGCGAATCGGGGTTCGGGCCGACGTCGGTCGCGCCCTGCACGTTGTCATGTCCGCGGAAGATGTTGGTGCCGCCGCCCGACGTGCCGACGTTGCCGAGCGCGAGCTGCAGGATGCACGAAGCCCGCACGATGGCGTTGCCGATGGTGTGCTGCGTCTGGCCCATGCACCAGACCACGGTGCCGGGGCGGTTCTCGTGCAGCATGGTCGCGATCTTCAATACCTGGGCTTCGCCGACGCCGCAGGCCTCCTCGACCTTGTCGGGCGTCCACTTGCTCATGACGTCCGCGCGCACCTCGTCCATGCCGTAGACACGATCGTTGATGTAGCGCTTGTCTTCCCAGCCGTTCTTGAAGATGTGGTGCAGGATGCCGAACAGGAACGCGATGTCCGAACCCGAGCGGATGCGCACGTATTCGTGGGCCTTGGCCGCGGTGCGGGTGAAGCGCGGGTCGACCACGATCATCTTGCAGCCGTGTTCCTTGGCGTGCAGCATGTGCAGCATGCTCACGGGGTGCGCCTCGGCCGCATTCGAGCCGATGTACATCGCGACCTTCGCGTTGCGCATGTCGTTGTACGAATTGGTCATGGCGCCGTAGCCCCATGTATTCGCCACGCCTGCGACCGTGGTCGAGTGGCAGATGCGCGCCTGGTGGTCGCAGTTGTTGCTGCCGAAGAAGCTCACGAACTTGCGCAGCAGGTACGACTGCTCGTTACTGTGCTTGCTCGAACCGATCCAGTAGATCGCGTCGGGCCCGCTGGCCTTGGTGAGCTCCTTGAGCTTGGCCACGATTTCGTCGAGCGCGGTGTCCCAGCTGATGCGCTCGTACTTGCCGTTGACGAGCTTCATCGGGTAGCGCAGGCGGTATTCGCCATGGCCGTGTTCGCGCAGCGCGGCGCCCTTGGCGCAGTGGGCGCCGAGGTTGATGGGCGAGTCGAACACGGGCTCCTGCCGGACCCACACACCGTTCTCGACCACGGCGTCGGACGCGCAGCCGACCGAGCAGTGCGAGCACACGGTGCGCTTCACCTCGATCTTGCCGGCGCCGATGGCCGCGGGCTTGCCGTCGGCGGCCTTGGCCTTCTGGATCAGCGTGAGCTGGCTGGCGGCAAGGCCCACACCGACGCCGAGGCCGGAGCGCCGCAGGAAGGCGCGCCGGTCCATCGTCGGCAGCGCGTTCGCGAGGCCGCGCCGAAGGCTGTGGACGAAGGGCGACGCGTGGTTGGACGCGCCGGAGGCAGGTTGACTCGCGGTGCCTGGGGATTTTCTGGTCAGAAGCACAACAGGTACTCCTCAGGCTGAAGCGGTCGCGTAGTAGCGCTTGACGTGCTCGCTCAGGGAATAGCCGCCGCCGTTTTCAGGCGCGGGTGGCAGGGGGGAGGGGGCGGCGACGGGCGTCTCGACCACCTTCGGAAGCGCCGTGACGGCCACTGCGGCGACGCCGGCCGTTGCGGCACCGAGGAAGAATCCCCGACGGGATGCCGGCTTGAGGCCGGTATTTTGGCTGTCCTGCATGCTGACTCCCGGAGTGGCTGGGCCCGACGAGAGAAGGGAAACCCGTCCGCCCTTACAAATACTAGACCAGCAGCAACCGGTGAGCAACCTGGATAGCCCTTGCGTTCCGTGGCCTCAGGCCAGCATGTCGAAGGCCTGCGTCTCGACGTCGCCGAACGCGCGCGTGAAGACGGCGAGCGCCGCGTAGAACCGGGCCTTCGGATGCTGCGAAACGGCCTCGCACAGGGCTGGCAGCCAGGGCTGGATGTGCTTCGAGAAGATGGCCTGCTGCTGCGTGAGGTTGGCGACCGCTGCGTCTTCGCCGGCGATCAGGTAGCGCATGACCTCGAACAGGCAGGCGATGTGGTCCTCGGTCTCGTAGGTGGCCTCGGTGCGCGCCAGGCCCAGCCGGTCGAGGTCGTTGCGCAACTGCACGAGCGGCTTGTCGTTGAGGAAGCCGCTCAGGTAGTGCGAGCCGAAGAGGAAGACCTCGGGCTTGCCGATGCCGCCGAAGAGCGCGTCGTATTCGTCGTGCGCGGCGGCCGGGCTCGTGTCGCGCGCGATGCCGACCAGCTGGCGCCACGGTTCCTCGAGAAAGGCGCCCGCGGCAGGCGCCTCGGTGGGCGCCACCTGGAAGGCCTCCAGCAGCCCGGCATCGGGTGCGGCGTACCAGAGCCGCGCCAGCAGGCCGTAGAGCTCCGCCCGGGCCACTTCCTCGTCGAGTGCGGAAGAGGCGGGAAAGGTCTGGCTCATAGCGGGGCGATCTTCACTTCGTTGGTGGCACTGTAGAGGTCGATGACGCGGCAGTCGCTGCACATCTTGAGGCGCTCCAGCGCTTCGCCCTGGAACATCGCATGTCCGGCCAGCTTGCCGAGCATGGCCTCGATCGCCTTCTGCGTACCGAAGGGCTTGCTGCAGCGGATGCAGACCCAGGGTTTGGCCTCGTTCAGCAGCACCTGCTGCTTGCGCTCAGGCGCAGCCAGCAGGCGCGGCAGGAGCGAGACGGCGTCTTCGGGGCATGTGGTCTCGCACAAGCCGCATTGAACGCAGTTCTTCTCGATGAAGCGCAGCTGCGGCGCGCTCTGGCTGTCCAGCAGCGCGCCCGACGGGCAGGCGCCGACGCAGGCCAGGCACAGCGTGCACTTGTCCTTGTCGACCGCGATGGCGCCGAGCGGCGATCCTGCCGGCAACCCGAAAGCCAGCGGTGCGTCGAGCTGCGTCTGCAGGGCGGGCGCCGTGCCCATCAGGTGGTCGAGCGCCATTTCGAGCCGGTCGCGCTTGTCGGCGCCGACGGCGAAGCGGGCGGGGGTGGCCGGCACGCGCTGCGTGGTCGTGCGCAAGCTGGCCAGCGCGGCATCCAGAACGGCGGGCGAGTCGGCTTCGATCACGCGGAAATGCGTGCCGGTGTAGCCCAGGCCCAGCAATAGCGCCTGCGCGATGTCCATCTGCGTCTTGAGTGCCGCGAGGTACTGCGGCGCTTCCTCTCCGGTGCAAAGCACCGCCACCTGCGAGGCGCCGAAGGCGATCGCGCTCAGCCACAGGTCGATGCCGGTGCTGGCCGCATGAAAGAGGTCTACGGGAATCACCTGCGCCGGCACGCCCTGCGCCTTGCCGAGCTGCGCCTGTCGGCCGAGTTGCTCGAGCAGCGCCTGGCCGCCTTCCTGGCTGTGCAGCAGCAGCGCGGCGTCGCGGCCGCCCGCCGATGCATAGGTGGCGAGCAGCTTGCGCAGCTTGAGCCCCTGGTCGGGCGCGCGCGGGTAGGTGTAGCCCAGCGCGCCCGTCGGGCACACCGTGGTACAGGCGCCGCAGCCCACGCACAGGTTCGGGTTGACCACGATGCGCTGGCGTTCCTTGTCGCTGCTCACGGCATGGGCCGAGCACACGTCGATGCAGGCATTGCAGCCGACCACCTCGTTGCGGCTGTGCGCGCAGAGCTTCTGCTTGTAGTCGAAGAACTTGGGCTTTTCGAATTCCCCGACCAGTTCGCGCACGCGCAGCAGCGTCTGCAGGCCCTCGGCATGCGCGACGCCGCCGGACAGGTGGAAATAGCCCTGCGGCGGCGCGTGCCAGTTGATAAGCGGCGCGGTGCCAAGGTCGAGCACGAGGTCGAACGCCGCATCGAGCGCCTGGGGCTCGCGGCTGAAATCGATGGCGCCCGCCGCGCTGCAGGCGCGCTCGCAATCGCGGTGCGAGGTGCAGCGCGCGTTGTCGATCCGGTAGTCCAGCCCGATGGCCTGCTCGGGGCAGGCGACGACACAGGCGTTGCAGCGGGTGCACAGGTCGAGGTCGATCGCGTTGTCGTGCGTCCAGTGCAGCGTGAAGGCGCCGAGCCAGCCGGTGAGCGAATCGATGCGCCCGGCAATCACCGGCCAGCGGCGCGCCTGTGCGCCGCCGACTGCACCGGGCCCCTGCGCGAGCAAGGTCACGTCGAGCGTGTCGCCGACCAGCGCCGCGGCGCGCTCGGCTTCGTCGAGCGGGCCGATGATCAGCAGGCGGCCCTGGCTGATGTAGCTCACGGTCGAGACGGGCTCGGGCTCGGGCAGGCTGGCGGCGGCCAGCAGCGCGGCGATTTTCGGCATCGCGCTCTTGGCGTCGCGGCTCCAGCCCCCCGTCTCGCGGATGTTGATGAAGCGGATCGGCGAGGTCGCGTCGGGCGTCTGCGTGGCGAGTTCGCCGAAGAGCCGCTTTTCCTGGGTGCAGGCGACCACGACCTCGTCGCCGGACTGGATGGCGCGCTGGAAGGAAGTCGCCTCGCGGCGGCACAGCGACGAATGCAGCGGAAGCGTTTCAGCCAGTGCCGCGCCGAGGGTCTTCGGCTCCAGCGGCATCGTCTGGTTGCAGTCGCAAATCAGCGTGGTGGTCATCGGTTTCTTGGCTGGCGGGCTGCATCTGGGCAACCGGCGGGCTGGGAAGCGTTTCACATTCCCTGGACTGTGCCACTTTCGCTGCCTCGTCGGCGTCGGGGGTTTCCGGGGGAGTGTCTTCGGGTGCCTCGTCGAAGAGCTTGAGGAACTTGGCGCTCGCCATCTGGCGCAGCACGCTCTCGGGCACGGGGGTGGATCGGGAATAGTCGTCGACGTAGGTGTCGAGGCCGTCCATCACGTTGAAATGCGGATCGGAAAAGAGCTTGCGCAAGGCCGCGTTCTTGACCTCGGGCGCGACCTCCCTGGCCAGGAAGGGCTTGTAGTCCGACTCGATGCCCAGCGCGTCCACATCGGCGAGCGTCAGTGGTGGCGGAGCTTCCTGTTCACCCTCCGGGGGCAGGGCGGCGGCAGCCTCCGCGACGGGGGTGGGCGCAGCCGGCGGGGCCTTTTCTTCCACGGCGGTCTCGGCCGCCCGCACCTCCTGCTTGCGGCGCGACCACCGTCCGAGAAAACCCTCAGACATCGCCAGCGCCCCGCCCGCGCTTCTTCTCGGTCGTCACGCTCGCGGCGTTGCCGAAACGGTCGACCAGCGACCGGAAGCTCTCGGGCCGCCGGCGGCGTTTGGGTTCGATCACGTAGTGCTCGTCCACGAAGGCGCGTACCCAGTCGACCACCTCTGCAGGTGCCGGAACCTGTTCCACGGTTTCCTGCGCATCGAGCCAGCGCCCGGCCTCGTAGTAGCTCAGCGTCACCACGACCGGCCGCGGGATGGGCTCGGACGCGAGCGTTGCCTCCTCGTCCATGCGCCACAGCACGAACCAGCACGGCGTTGGCGTGATCGCGTTGAGGTGGTAGCCCTCGGCCTCGTCGCGGAACAGCTCGACCTTGAAGCCGGGGTGCAGCCAGTGCTGCTCGCCGCCGTCATTGCGCAGCAGGCGCGGCTCGGTGCCAAAGCCGGGCTCGTCGGGCAGCACGCTGTCGAGCGTCCAGCGCCAGGGCTGCCAGTGGCTCGAGGGGCCATGCAGGCGCTCGCGGCGCATGACCACCGCGACGTCGAGCGCCGGGCGGCCGTTGGCGGCAGGAGTGTCCGAGGAAGGCATCGAACGAACGATAGCCGATGGCACGAAAGCCTGCGAGAAGTATCCCCTTCGACGGGAGGCCCGCGGATCCGGCATGTCGCGGCAGTGCGGTGGCGTAGGATTCCTGCATGACCCCACCTGAAGACGAAGCGCCGCAGGCCTTTGATGCGGTACAGCTATCCACGCGTGCCGGCACGCCTCGCCTGAATCAGGCGCGCAGCCCGCTGTTGCGCCGCATCGAGATCGTCGACCAGCACGGAGAACGGCGCGACATCGATATTCCGGCGGAGCGGCCGTTGACCGTTTTCGTGGACAAGCGCGAGCTCGTCACGCTGATGACCCTGGGCGCCTCGCCGGAGTTGCTGGTGTTGGGCTATCTGCTGAATCAGGACCTGATCCAGCGCGCAAGCGACATCGAGAGCATCGATGTCGACTGGAGCGTGGATGCGGCCGCCGTGAAGTCGCATCGCGGCGTCGCCAGACTCATTGAGAAGACCGCGCGCCGGGTCGTGACGACAGGTTGCGGGCAAGGCACCGTTTTCGGCGATGCGATGGCCCAGATCGGCTCCGTCCGCCTGCCGGTGGCGCAATCGGCGCGCATCGCCCAAAGCACGCTGCTGCGGATTCTCGAACTGATGAGATCGCGCAACAGCGTGCATCGGCACGCGGGGTCGGTGCACGGCTGTGCGCTGTTCCGCGGGACCGACATGCTGGTGTTCGTGGAAGACGTCGGAAGGCACAACGCCATCGACACCATCGCAGGGTGGATGGCGGTCCATGGCATCGACGGTGGCGACAAGGTCTTCTATACGACGGGGCGGCTGACGAGCGAGATGGTGATGAAGTCGGCCCACATGGGTGTGCCGATCATCGTCTCGCGCAATGGCGTCACCGCGATGGGGCACGAGCTGGCAGTCAAGCTCGGCATGACGCTGTTCGGTCGAGCCGCCAATCGCCACTTTCTCTGCTACTGCGGGTTCGAGCGTTTCGATGCCGAGCCGCTGCCGCACGACCAGCCGCAGGACAAGACTGCGCAGTAAGTCATTAGGCCTCCGCCCCTCATTCCGATTGCGCGCTGAGCGCCCCTTTCCAGTGCGCGGCGTCGCCGCGGGCAGCAGGCGTTATGCCAAATGTCCTCCACGCTGCGCGAAGCCGGAGCCCCGGCGAACAGGCAACTCTCCGACAAGACGAGGCGGCGCAGGCCGTACCTGCGCGGCCTCGGCTCGCTGCAGATTGGCGCCAAGCCCTGCGGGAACCGACGTCGTTCCTTGACCATCGTTCCGCCGGCTTCAATCCGAGGGTTGCCGGTGCCGTTGAATCATTCACTCCAGAACGAGCAAGACGTCCATCTTTTCCGCGAGGGGACCCACTCCCGCCTGTATGACGTGCTGGGTTGCCATCCCTCCAAAGAGGGCGGCGCCCATTTCGCCGTGTGGGCGCCGAATGCAGAGTCGGTGTCGGTGGTGGGAGATTGGAACTACTGGTCCGGCGATGCCGATCCGCTGAGGCCCAGCGCCGATGGCACCGGCATATGGCAAGGCCATGCACCCAATGCCGCCATCGGCCAGGCCTACAAATACCGCATTCGATCCCGCTATGGCGGCTACTCGGTGGACAAGGCCGACCCAGTTGCCTTCAGTGCCGAGCCGCCACCCGCGACCGCGTCGCGCATCTGCGAGCTTTCGTACGAATGGGCAGATGCGCAGTGGATGTCCACGCGCGGCTCGCGCAATGCGCTCGACGCCCCGATGTCGGTCTACGAGGTGCATCTTGGCTCATGGCGCCGCCGCGACGGGCGCTTCCTGGACTACCGGGAGCTCGCCCGCCAGCTCGCCGCCTATGTGAACAAGATGGGCTTCACGCACGTGGAGCTCATGCCCGTGACCGAGCATCCGTTCTACGGTTCGTGGGGCTACCAGACCACCGGCTACTTCGCGCCCACGGCGCGCTTCGGCTCGCCGCAGGACTTCATGTACCTCGTCGACCACCTCCACCAGCAGGGCATCGGCGTGCTGCTCGACTGGGTGCCTTCGCACTTCCCGACGGACGAGCACGGCCTTGCGTATTTCGACGGTACGCACCTCTACGAACATGCCGATCCGCGCCAGGGTTTCCATCCGGAATGGAATTCGAGCATCTTCAACTACGGCCGGGCCGAGGTGCGCAGCTTCCTGGTGTCGTCCGGCCTGTTCTGGCTCGACCTGTACCACGTCGATGGCCTGCGCGTGGATGCCGTCGCCTCGATGCTCTATCTCGACTACGCGCGCGGGCATGGCGAATGGATTCCCAACCGCCACGGCGGCCGGGAGAACCTGGAGGCGATCGATTTCATCCAGACGCTGAACCGGGCGGTCTATCGCGAGCACCCCGACGCCATCACGGTGGCGGAGGAATCGACCGCGTGGCCGCGCGTGTCGCGGCCCACCGACATGGACGGCCTCGGCTTCGGCGAGAAATGGAACATGGGCTGGATGCACGACGCGCTGGCGTACATGAAGGAAGAGCCGGTCCATCGAAAGTACCACCACCACAAGCTGACCTTTTCGCTCGTGTACGCCTTTCACGAGAACTTCGTGCTGCCGCTCTCGCATGACGAGGTGGTGCACGGCAAGGGGTCGCTGCTCAACAAGATGCCGGGCGACGAATGGCAGCAGTTCGCCAACCTGCGCGCGCTGTTCGGTTTCATGTGGGCGCATCCGGGCAAGAAGCTGCTCTTCATGGGCGGTGAATTCGGCCAGCGCCGTGAATGGACGCACGACGGCGAGCTCGAGTGGTGGGTGTGCGAGCTAGAGGGGCATGGCGGGCTGCAGCGCCTGGTGGCCCGGCTCAACCACGTCTACCGCGGCGCGCCCGCGCTCCATCAGCTGGACTTTTCGTCGCCGGGATTCGAGTGGATTGCTGCCGACGATGCCGACGCCAGCGTGTTCGCGTTCCTGCGCAAGGCGAGCGACGGCAGTCCGCCGCTGCTCGTCGTGAGCAACATGACCCCGGTGCCGCGCACCAACTACCTGCTGGGCGTGCCGCTCGGCGGCCATTGGCGCGAGGTCATCAACACCGACGCCACCGAATTCGGCGGCTCCGGCTGGGGCAATTTCGGGGGCGTCGAAGCGGCCCCCGTGCGTTCGCACGGCCGAAGGCAATCGGTGTGCCTGACGCTGCCGCCGTTGTCCACGCTGATCCTGGAGCACAGCGCCTCATGAAGAACATCTTTGCGACGCGTCCCGTACCCGCGGCGGCAGACATCGAGAAGGGCGCCGTCCGCGCCGTGATCGATGCCGTCCTGCCATGCGTGGACAACGGGCGGTTTCCCATCAAGTGCGTGGTCGGCGAGCGGGTCCGGGTTCGCGCGCATTGCTTCACCGATGGGCACGACGTGCTGCGGGTGCAGCTGTGCTGGCGCGCGCACGAGCAGGCCGACTTCCGCGAAGTACCGATGAAGCCGCTCGGCAACGACGTGTGGGAAGCCGCGTTCTCGCCGCCGTCCCTCGGTCGCTACGTCTACACCTGCGTCGCGTGGGTGGATTCCTTCGACTCGTGGCACCACGAACTCACGCGGCGCGTTGATCCCGCCGACGTACGCATCGCGGCCCAGATCGGTGCGCTCGAAATCGCCGCCGCCGCCGCGCGGGCGGAGGGTACCGACCGCATCGAGCTCCAGCGCTGGGCGACCGAGCTCGACGCCATGGCGGCCGACCCCGGCTGCGACATCGGTTCGCTCAAGGCCTTGGCGCTCGACGAGGAATATGCCGCGCTCGTGCGCCGCCATCCCGACAGGCGGCATGAGGTGCGCTACTCCATCGAGCTGCCGCTGGCCGTCGACAGGGAGCGCGCGCGCTTCAGCACCTGGTATGAGTTGTTCCCGCGCTCCACCAGCCCCCAGCCGGGCGTGCACGGCACCTTCAAGGATGTGGAAGCACGCCTGCCGGCCATCGCGGCGATGGGGTTCGACGTGCTGTACTTCCCGCCGATCCATCCGATCGGCCGCGTGCAGCGCAAGGGCCCCAACAACGCGCTCGCCAGCGGCCCCGAAGACGTGGGAAGCCCATGGGCCATCGGGGCGGTAGAAGGCGGGCACAAGTCGATCCTTCCGGCGCTCGGCACCCCCGAAGACTTCCGGCGGCTGCTTGCACGCGCCGCGGAACACGGCCTCGAGATCGCGCTCGACATCGCCTTCCAGTGCGCGCCCGACCATCCCTACGTGAAGGAGCATCCCGACTGGTTCCGCTGGCGTCCCGACGGCAGCGTGCAGTACGCCGAGAACCCGCCCAAGAAGTACCAGGACATCTATCCGTTCAACTTCGAGTGCAAGGAATGGCGCGAACTGTGGGCCGAGCTCAAGAGCGTGATCGACCACTGGATCGGGGAGGGCGTGCGCATCTTCCGGGTGGACAACCCGCACACCAAGGCCTTCCCGTTCTGGGAGTGGGCCATCGGCGAGGTGAAGCGCGAACACCCCGACACCATCTTCCTTGCCGAGGCCTTCACGCGGCCCAAGGTGATGCACCGGCTCGCGAAGCTGGGCTTCTCGCAGTCGTACACCTACTTCACCTGGCGCAACACCAAGCAGGAACTGCAGGAGTACTTCACCGAGCTTTCGAGCGCCCCCGGCATCGACTACTTCCGCCCGAATGCCTGGCCCAACACGCCCGACATCCTGCACGAGCAGCTGCAGACCGGCGAGCCCGCGGTGTTCATCGCCAGGCTCGTGCTGGCGGCCACCCTGGCGGCCAACTACGGCATCTACGGGCCGGCCTACGAGTTGCGCGAGCACCTGCCGCGCGGACCCGGCAGCGAGGAATACCTCGATTCCGAGAAGTACCAGCTGCGCCACTGGAACTACGACGATCCCGCGAGCCTCGCTCCCTTCATCGCGCGGGTGAACCGCATCCGCCGCGAGAACCCGGCGCTGCAGTGGGACCGGAGCCTGCGCTTCCTGCACATCGACAACGACCGGCTGCTGGCCTATGCCAAGGAATCGCCGGACGGCCTCAATGTGATCGTCACCGTCGTCAACCTCGATCCGCACGAGCCGCAGTCGGGCTGGCTCGGGCTGGAACCCGGCAGCGTCGGCGTTCCTTCCTCGCGGGCCTTCCAGATGCACGACCTGCTGAGCGGCCAGCGCTTCACCTGGCAGGGCGACTGGCACTACGTGAGGCTCGATCCGCGCAGCGTGCCCGCGCACATCTTCGTGGTCCGCCGGCGCCATGGCGACGAGCGCGACTTCGATTATTTCCTGTGAGGAGGTCGCCGGCCCATGAATGCACCCGTCTCGCACATCGCACTCGAAACCGTCGAGATCGACAACAGCGACGATCCGCTGTGGTACCGCGACGCCGTGATCTACCAGCTCAACGTCAAGGCCTTCTTCGACTCCAACAACGACGGCATGGGCGACTTCAAGGGCGTGACCGCCAAGCTCGACTACGTGAAGGAGCTGGGCGTCAACACCATCTGGCTGATGCCCTTCTACCCCTCGCCGCTGCGCGACGACGGCTACGACATCTCCGAGTACGAAGACGTGCACCCGCAGTACGGCACGCTCGACGACTTCCGCGAGATGCTGGCCGAGGCGCACAAGCGGGGCCTGCGCGTGATCACCGAGCTGGTCATCAACCACACCTCCAGCGAACACCCGTGGTTCAAGGCCGCGCGGCTCGCACCGCCCGGTTCGCCCGAGCGCAACTTCTACGTGTGGAGCGACACCGACCAGATCTACCAGGGCACGCGCATCATCTTCACCGACACCGAGACGTCGAACTGGACCTGGGATCCGGTGGCCAAGCAGTACTTCTGGCACCGCTTCTTCAGCCACCAGCCCGACCTGAACTTCGACAACCCGGCGGTGATGGAAGCCATCTTCAAGACGATGCGCTTCTGGCTCGACATAGGCGTGGACGGCTTCCGGCTCGACGCCATTCCCTACCTCGTGGAGCGCGACGGCACCAGCAACGAGAACCTGCCCGAGACGCACGCGGTGATCAAGCGGCTGCGCGCGGCCATCGATGCGCAGTACCGCAACCGCTTCCTGCTGGCCGAGGCCAACATGTGGCCCGAGGACGTGCGTGAGTACTTCGGCGACGGCGACGAGTGCCACATGGCCTACCACTTCCCGCTGATGCCGCGCATGTACATGGCCATCGCGCAGGAAGACCGGCACCCCATCGTCGAGATCATGGCGCAGACGCCCGACATCCCCGAGGGCTGCCAGTGGGCCATCTTCCTGCGCAACCACGACGAGCTGACGCTCGAGATGGTGACCAGCAAGGAGCGCGACTACATGTACACCATGTACGCCGCCGACATGCGCGCGCGCATCAACCTGGGCATCCGCCGCCGGCTCGCGCCGCTGATGGAGAACGACCCCGATCGCGTGAAGCTCATGAACGGCATGCTGCTGTCGATGCCGGGCTCGCCCATCATCTACTACGGCGACGAGATCGGCATGGGCGACAACGTGTTCGTGGGCGACCGCAACGGCGTGCGCACCCCGATGCAGTGGAGCCCCGACCGCAACGCGGGCTTCTCGCGTGCCGATCCGCAGCGCCTCTACCTGCAGCCGATCATGGACGCGATGTTCGGCTACGAGGCGCTCAACGTCGAGGCGCAGGCGCGCGACAGCAGCTCGCTGCTCAACTGGACCCGGCGCATGCTCGCCGTGCGCAAGACCAGCCACGCCTTCGGGCGCGGCAGGCGCCGCTTCCTGAAGCCCGGCAACCGCAAGATCCTGGCCTACCTGAGCGAGTACGACAGCGACGTGGTGCTGACGGTGTTCAACCTGTCGCGCGCGGCCCAGCCGGTGGAGCTCGACCTGTCGGAATTCAAGGGCTTCGTGCCCATCGAGATGCTGGGGCGCGCACCGTTTCCGCCCATCGGCGAGCTGCCGTACCTGCTGACGCTGGCTTCGTACGGCTTCTACTGGTTCAAGCTCACCGCCGAGGCCGATGCGCCGAGCTGGCACCAGGAAGGCGTGGCGCTGCAGGAGTGGCCCACGCTGGTGCTGTTCGACGGCTGGACCAGCTTCTTCCGCGACCGCGTGATGCCCTGGCGCATCAACATGGCCGAGCGCATGCGCAACCAGTTCGAGCTGGAGATCCTGCCGCGCCACATCGAGATCCAGCGCTGGTATGCCTCCAAGGGAACGGCCATGGGGCGCGCGCGGCTGGTGGACCATGCCGTGTGGGAGGTCGGTGGCCTGAGCTGGATGCTGCCGCTGCTGGATCTCGACGGACCGTCCGGCGGCGCCACCTACTTCATGCCGCTCGCGCTGGCGTGGGAAGAGCGCGACGAGGAGCGCATGGCCGGCGTGGCGCAGGCCGCGATCGCGAAGGTGCGGCAGCAGGCGCAGGTCGGGCTGATGGGCGACGCCTTCTACGACGAGGCCTTCTGCCGCGAGCTGGTGCGTGCCATCGGCAAGGGGACCGAGCTCGCGACGGCGAACGGCAGGCTGGTCTTCAAGCCGACCGCGGCCTTCGCGCAGGTCGGCGCCGACATCGACGCGCTGCCTGTGGGCCGCCCGAGCGGCGTGAGCAGCAACACCGCGGTCACGCTGGACGAGACCCTGTTCCTCAAGGGCTATCGGCACGTACGCGAAGGCATCAACCCCGAGCTGGAGATGGGCCGCTTCCTGACCGAGGTGGCGCGCTACCCGCACTGCGTGCCGGTGCTCGGCGCGCTCGAATACATGGCGAACGACGGCCGCACGATCACGCTCGCCATGGTGCAGAGCTACGTGTCCAACCAGGGCGACGGCTGGGACTACACGCTCGGCTACCTCGAGCGCTTCCTGCGCGACGTGGCCACCACCGACGGCAGCGCGCCCACCGTGTCCGAGGTGCACGGCGGCTTCCTCGCGCTGATGGCCACGCTGGGCCGCCGGACGGCCGAGCTGCACCAGGCGCTCGCCGTGCGCACGGGCGCCGCCGCATTCGACCCCGAGCCGCTGGCGTCTGCCGACTTCACAGGGTTCAAGGCCCATGCCGCGAGCGACGCGGAGGCAACGCTCGCGCTGCTGCGCGAACGGCTCGACCTGCTGCCGCCCACGGTGCAGGCCGACGCACGCACGCTGCTCGCGGCAGCGAGCACGCTGCAGGCCGGCATCGAGGCGAGACGGCCGGTGGAAGGCTCCGGCATCAAGAGCCGCTACCACGGCGACTACCACCTCGGCCAGGTGCTGGTGAAGGACAACGACTTCGTCATCATCGATTTCGAGGGCGAGCCCGCGCGCAGCTTCGAGGAACGCCGCACCAAGAGCTCGCCGCTGCGCGACGTGGCCGGCATGCTGCGCTCGTTCAACTACGCGCGCTGGTCGGCGCTGCGCCGGGTGGCGCAGAACCCCGACGAAGCCGAGCGGCTGGCCGCCCCGGCCGTTGCGTGGGAGCAGGCGACCCGCGAAGCTTTCCTGGCGGGCTACGGCGGGGCGCTCGACGGCGAACTGCTCGCGCTGTTCGAACTCGAGAAAGCCCTCTACGAGTTGCGCTACGAACTCGACAACCGTGTCGATTGGGCGCAGGTGCCGCTGAATGGCGTGCTCGCGCTCCTCCAACCGTCCCGCGCCTGACGTTGTCGACGCAACCCCCAAGGGAGCTCACACCATGGAAAACTTCGGCATTCACCTGGAGCCGCTGCGCGCCATCCTCTACCAGGTCGGCGCCTTCGTGCCGCGCCTGCTGATCGCGGTGGTCGTGGTCATCGCCGGCTGGCTGGTCGCCAAGGCGGTGCGCTTCGCGGTGACCAAGGCGCTGCGCGCCGTCAACTTCAACGTGCTGACCGAGCGCGCGGGGCTCGACAACTTCCTGCGCCAGGGCGGGCTCGCGGGGGACACCAGCAGCCTGTTCGGCATCCTCGCCTACTGGCTGGTGATCTTCGCCTCGCTGCTCATCGCCTTCAACGGCATGGGGCTGAGCTACATCGCCGACCTGCTCGGGCGCATCGTCTGGTTCGTGCCGAACGTGTTCGTGGCGCTGCTGGTGCTGGCTTTCGGCTCCTATTTCGCGCGCTTCGTGGGCGATGCGGTGTCGAGTTACTTCCGCGGCATCCAGATGCAGGACGCGGCCCTCTTCGGCAAGGTGGCGCAGTACGCGGTGATGGCGTTCGTGATCCTGATCGCGCTCGACCAGATCAAGGTCGGCGGCGACATCGTGCGCGAGAGCTTCCTCGTGATCCTCGCCGGCGTGGTCTTTGCGCTCGCCCTGGCCTTCGGGCTGGCGGGCAAGGACTGGGCCAAGGCGCAGATCGAACACTGGTGGCCGCGGCAGATCAGGGGCGGCAAGCCGCCGCCGCCGAACGTGACCACCGTCGACAGTTCCACTCCGCGTCCCGGCAACGATCGCCTGCCGCACTGAATGACACGAAAACCCAATCCGTCGATCACGGCCGTCTGGCCCGGCCGACCGTATCCGCGCGGCGCCACCTGGGACGGAGCGGGCGTCAATTTCGCCCTGTTCTCGCAGCATTCGAGCGGCGTCGAGCTGTGCCTGTTCGACGAGCGCGGGCGCCATGAGCTGCAGCGCATCCCGATGCGCGAACGCACCGACGGCGTATGGCATTGCTACCTGCCCGAGGCGCGCCCCGGCCAGGCCTACGGCTACCGCGTGCACGGCCCCTACAAGCCGGAGGAGGGACATCGCTTCAACGCCAACAAGCTGCTGGTCGACCCGTATGCGAAGGACCTGGCTGGCGAGCTGCGATGGGGCGACGCGCTCTACGGCTACACCGTGGGCAGCAAGCGCGAGGACCTTTCCTTTGACCGCCGCGACAGCGCGCCGCTGATGCCCAAGGGCCGAGTGCTCGAGACCGCCTTCACCTGGGGAGACGACCGCCGCCCCCTCGTGCCGTGGCAGGACATGGTGATCTACGAGATGCACGTGCGCGGCTTCACCATGACGCACCCCGACGTGCCGCCCGCGCTGCGCGGCACCTACGCCGGCCTGGGCTGTGCGCCGGTGGTCGACTACCTCAAGCGCCTGGGCGTGACCACGGTGGAGCTGCTGCCGGTGCACAGCTTCCTCAACGACCGGCACCTTGCCGAGCGCGGCCTGCAGAACTACTGGGGCTACAACACGCTGGCCTTCTTCGCGCCCGAGACGCGCTACAGCGCCTCGGGCAAGGTGAAGGAGTTCAAGACCATGGTGAAGACGCTGCATTCGGCAGGCATCGAGGTGATCCTCGACGTGGTCTACAACCACACCTGCGAGGGCAACCAGCTCGGGCCCACACTGTCGATGCGCGGCGTGGACAACGCCTCCTACTACATCGCCAACGCCGACAACCGACGCTACTACGACGACTTCACCGGCTGCGGCAACACCGTGAACCTGGAGCATCCGCACGCGCTGCAGCTGGTGATGGACTCGCTGCGCTACTGGGCCGAGGAGATGCACGTCGACGGCTTCCGCTTCGACCTGGCCTCGGCGCTGGCGCGCGAGTCGGGCAAGGTCGAGAACCTCGGCGGCTTCTTCGACGCCATCCGCCAGGACCCGACGCTCAACCGCGTGAAGCTCATCGCCGAGCCCTGGGACCTGGGCCACGGCGGCTACCAGGTGGGCAACTTCCCGCTCGGCTGGGCCGAATGGAACGACCAGTACCGCGACGGCATGCGCGGCTTCTGGAAGGGCGACGGCGGGCTGCTCGGCGAGATGGCCAGGCGCGTCACCGGCTCCGAGGACCTGTACGGCTGGTCCGGCAAGAAGCCCACTGCCAGCATCAACTTCGTGACCGCGCACGACGGCTTCACGCTGCATGACCTCGTCTCGTACAACGACAAGCACAACGAGCCCAACGGCGAGGACAACCGCGACGGCAACAGCCACAACGTCTCGTGGAACTGCGGTGTCGAGGGCCCCACCGACGACCCCGAAGTGCTCACGCTGCGCGAGCGGCAGAAGCGCAACCTGCTGGCCACGTTGCTGCTCTCGCAGGGTGTGCCGATGCTGCTGGCGGGCGACGAGCGCGGCCACACGCAGCAGGGCAACAACAATGTCTACTGCCAGGACAACGAGGTCGGCTGGCTCGACTGGACGCCCTCGCCGGAGAGTTCGGCGCTCACGAGCTTCGTCGAACGCATGATCTCGCTGCGGCGCGCGCATCCATCGTTCCGGCGCCGTTCGTTCTTCGCAGGCCAGCCGGCGGAAGGCGAGAGCGTGACCGACGTGCACTGGCTCAAGCCCGACGGCACGGAGATGCAGCCCGAGAACTGGAACGACGCGAACGCGCGCTGCATCGCGATGTACATCCCCGGCGGCGGCATCGTCGACCGCGGGCCGCGCGGCGAGGCGCAGCACGACGACGATTTCCTGGTGCTGTTCAACGCCCACCACGACGAGATTCCCTTCACGCTGCCGGCGACCCCGCATGGGGCCTGGCGGCTGCTGGTCGACACCGCCGGCAGCGCGCCGCCGCTCGCCACCGTGGACGCCGCCACGCCGGCCCCGGCGTGGACGCAGCCGGCCTATCCCCTGCAATGCCGCTCGCTCGCGGTGTTGAACCGGCCCGGCATGAGGCCATGAACCCCGGAGGCACCCCATGAGCACTCGTTCGCACCACATGCCGTTCGGCGCCACCGTGCAGGCGGGGGGTGGCGGGGTGGAGTTCGCCCTCTGGGCGCCTTCGGAGCCGTCCGTCGTGCTCGAACACCGCGCCGCCGGGGGCGAGGCGGTCTCCAGGCCGATGGAGCGCGACCACCGCGGCTGGCATCGGCTGCTGGTGCCGCAGGCAGGGCACGGCGACCGCTACAGCTACCTGCTGGCCAACGGCTCGCGCGTGCCCGATCCGGCCTCGCGATTCAATCCCGACGACGTGCACGGCCCGAGCGCCGTGATGGACCCGCACCGCTTCGGGTGGACCGACGACGCCTGGCGCGGCCGCCCGTGGGAGGAGGCGGTGGTCTACGAACTGCACGTCGGCGCCTTCACGCAGGAGGGCACCTTCGATGCGGCGCGGGAGCGGCTCGGCGAGCTCGCCGAGCTCGGCATTACCGCCATCGAGCTCATGCCGCTGGCCGACTTTCCGGGCCGGCGCAACTGGGGGTACGACGGCGTGCTGCCGTTCGCGCCGGACGCCGCCTACGGCACGCCGGACGATCTCAAGGCGCTGGTCGACGCTGCGCATTCGCTCGGGCTGATGGTGCTGCTGGACGTGGTCTACAACCACTTCGGCCCGGAGGGCAACCACCTGCATGCCTACTGTCCCGAGTTCTTCAACCCCGGGCACCGGACGCCGTGGGGCGCCGCGATCAATTTCGACGGACCGGGCTCGCGCACCGTGCGCGACTTCTTCCTGCACAACGCGCTCTACTGGATCGAGGAGTTCCGCTTCGACGGCCTGCGCATGGACGCCGTCCACGCGATCCACGACGAGACGCGGCCGCACATCGTGCGCGAGATCCGCGAGGCGCTGGACGCCGGCCCCGCCCGCGAGCGCCACGTCCACCTGGTGTTGGAGAACGATGCCAACCAGGCCTCGATGCTCGTACGCGACGACCACGGCCTGCCGGTTGCGGCAACGGCGCAGTGGAACGACGACCTGCACCACGCGGTGCACGTGCTGGCCACCGGCGAGCGCGACGGCTACTACGCGGACTATGCCGACGACCCGGTATGCCGTTTCGCGCAGGCGCTGGCCGAGGGCTTCATCTACCAGGGGCAGCCCTCGTCCTTCCGCCAGGGCGAGCGGCGTGGCGAGCCGAGCACGCAACTGCCGCCGCAGGCGTTCGTGTCGTTTCTCCAGACTCACGACCAGGTCGGCAACCGCGCATTCGGCGAACGCATCCACGCGCTCGGCGATCCGGTACTGCCGCGCGCGGCGATGGCCTGCCTGCTGCTGTGCCCGCATGTGCCGATGCTCTTCATGGGCGACGAGTTCGCCGCCTCCACGCCGTTCCAATATTTCTGCGACTTCGGCCCCGAGCTGGCGGCGGCGGTGTCCGATGGGCGGCGTTCGGAGTTCGGCGGTTTCGCGGCGTTTGCCGACGAGGCAGCCCGCGCGCGCATTCCGGACCCCAACGCCGAATCGACCTTTCTCGCGTCGAAGCTGCACTGGCGCGAGCGCGGCGCGCGCGCGCATTTCGCGAGGCTCAGCGAGGTGACGCAGCTGCTGCGCCTGCGCCAGCGCTTCGTGGTGCCGCGGCTCGCCGGTACCTCGGGCGCGGGCAGCTACCGCTGCGAGAACGGCCTGCTCCAGGTGCAGTGGAGCCTGGGGCCCTTGCAACAAGGCCGGCCGGGGGCACGGTTGTACCTGCTCGCGCATTTCGGTTCGCAGCCGGCCGATGGCGTCGAGCCGTCGCCGGGCGCCGTGGTCTATAGCGACGGCGTGGCCGATCGCCAGGGCAGCCTGCGCTGCGCGCGCGGCGCGGTGCATGTGACGCTGGAGGATCTGCATGGCGCATGAGCCGCACCACCACGGCATCACTGGCGAACTCGGGCGGCTGTGCGAGCACTTCGGCATCGACACCGGCTATTTCGACGCATTCGGCGTGCGTCGCGAGGTTTCCGCGCAGAGCCTGATTGCTCTGCTCGCAGAGTTCGGCGTGCACATCGGCGATGCGGACGATACGGCCGATACGGCCCACGCCCTCGAGGCGGCACACCGCGCGCGCAGCTCCGAGGTGCTGCCGCCGGCCGTGGCCGTGCAGGCGTCGAGCCGCGAGTGGCAGGTGCCGCTGCGGCTGCCGGTTTCGACGGGCCGGCTTCGATGGGAACTCATCGACGAACAAGGCCGTACGCGGCAGGGCGAAGCGGATGCCGGGGCGCTGCCCGAAACCGGCCGCATCGAAAGCGGCGGGCATGTGTGCGAGCGCGTCCTGCACCTCCCGTCGAGCCTCGAAGCGGGCTACTGCCGGCTGCGCATCGAAGGCGAAGGCCTGCGTGGCGAGACGCTGGTGCTGGTCTCGCCGGGCCGTTGCTACCGGCCTCCCGCGGTGCGCGACGGCGGCCGCGTGTGGGGCGTGTCGGTGCAGCTCTACAGCCTGCGCTCGCCGCGCAACTGGGGCATCGGCGACTTCAGCGATCTTGAAGAACTGGCCGTGCAGATGGCGGCGCAGGGCGCCGACATCATCGGCCTCAACCCGCTGCACGCCTTGTTCGCCAGCACCCCGCAACACGTGAGCCCCTACAGCCCTTCGTCCCGCCTGCAGCTCAACGCGCTCTACATCGACGTGGAGGCAGTGCCGGACTTCGCAGATTGCGCGCCGGCCCGCGAGCGGGTGCATTCGCCCGATTTCCAGTCGCGCCTTGCCGCCTTGCGCGCGGCGCCCCTGGTGGACTACCCGGGCGTGGCCGCCGCGAAGTTCGAAGTGCTCGCCTTGCTGTTCAGCCATTTCTGCGAGCGCCATCTGCCGTCCGAAGGGCCGCCCGACGAAACGGGCCAGGCGTTCATGGCCTTCGTCGCGGAGCGTGGCGAGGCGCTGCGCCGGCACGCGCTTTTCGAAGCGTTGCAGGCCCACTTCCTCTCGCACGAAGGAGGCGCGTGGGACTGGCACGCGTGGCCGACTGCCTACCAGGACCCGGATTCCGCCGAGGTGAGTGCATTCGCGGTGGTGTATGCGCAGCGCGTGCAGTTCCACCAGTACCTCCAGTGGCTGGCCGCCAGCCAGCTGGCCGCGGCCGCCGCTCGCTGCAGCGCGCTCGGCATGGGCGTTGGCCTGTACGTGGACCTGGCGGTGTCGGTCGACCGCGCCGGTTCCGACGCCTGGGCCCTGCAGCAGGGCCTTGCCGGAGGTGCCAGCATCGGTGCACCGCCTGACGAGTTCAATCCTGCCGGACAGGGCTGGGGCCTGCCGCCATTGCGCCCCGACCGTTTGCGTGCGGAGGGCTATCGCTACTTCATCGACACGCTGCGTGCCGGCATGCGCGGCGCGGGTGCATTGCGCATCGACCACGTGATGGGCCTGATGCGCCTGTTCTGGATTCCGCCCGGGCGCGATGCGAAAGAGGGCGCCTACGTCCACTACGCGCTGGACGAGATGCTGGCCGTGGTGGCGATAGAGAGTCACCGGCATCGCTGCATGGTGGTGGGCGAAGACCTGGGCACGGTCGACGACGCTTTGCGCGACGCGCTCTCGCGAGCCGACGTGTTGTCCTATCGCCTGCTCTATTTCGAGAAGGAGCCGCAGGGCGGCGGATTCAAGCCGCCCGCCGCCTATCCGCCGGCCGCACTGGCCGCGGTCAGCACGCACGACCTCGCGACCTTCGCGGGCTGGTGGACGGCGCAAGACCTTAGTGAACGCCTCGCGCTCGGCCTGTTCCCCGATCCGGCGATCTTCGACAAGCAGCTGACCGACCGGGCGCACGAGCGCATGCAGCTGATGCACGCGATGCTGCGGGCCGGCCTGCTGTCGCGCGAAGACATGGCGCAGGCCGCCGGCCTTGCGATGCCGACCGGCCGCATAGTGGAAGCGGCGCATGCGTTCCTGGCGGCCTCGCCGTCGGCGCTGATGCTGGTCCAGCTCGAAGACGTGGCGGAGGTGGTCGCCCAGGCCAACATGCCGGGCACGGTCGATACGCATCCGAACTGGCGGCGCAAGCTGCCCGTCTCGAGCACGGCGCTGGCCGGCGGCGAACGCATGCGCGGCCTCGGCCGGTTGCTGCGTGCTCAGAGGCCGCGCCTTGTCGAACCCGCGGCATCGCCGGGCCTGCAGACCCGCGTGCCGCGCGCCACCTACCGGCTTCAGCTCCACAAGGACTTCGGCTTCGACGAGGCGATCCGCGTGCTGCCGTATCTCGCAAGGCTCGGCGTGAGCCACGTGTACTGCTCGCCGATCCAGCGGGCGCGCGCCGGCAGTATGCATGGCTACGACGTGGTGGCGCACGCGGAGATCAACCCCGAGCTGGGTGGCGCCGAAGGCTTCGCGCGCTTCGTCGCCGCGCTGAAGGCCAACGGCCTCGGCCAGCTGCTGGACATGGTGCCCAACCACATGGGCGTGTTCGGCGCCGACAACGCATGGTGGATGGACGTGCTGGAAAACGGCCCCGCCTCGCTGTTCGCGCAACATTTCGACATCGACTGGCAACCGCTCAACGTGGAGCTTGCCGGCAGGGTGCTGCTGCCCGTGCTCGGTGGGCACTATGGCGAGGTGCTGGAAAACGGCGAACTGATTCTTCGCTTCGAGGATGCGGCCGGCAGCCTCGCGATCCGCTACTTCGATCACCGCTTTCCGCTCGCACCGGAGAGCTATCCGGCGGTGCTGCACCGGGCGCTCGCGCGGCTCGGCGACGCGACCGCATCCGGGCATCTCGCAAGCCTTGCCACCGCGTTCGGCCACCTGCCCGGACGCAACGCGGCGTCGCCGGAAGAACGCGCGGAGCGCGTGCGCGACAAGGAGTTGCTCAAGGCCCGGCTTGCGCTGCTCGTGCGGCGGCGCCCCGCGGTGGCGCAGGCGATCCAGGCGTCGGTGGCGGAGCTGAACCTCGCCGTGCCGGAAGCGCGCGATGCACTGCACCGGCTGATCGACGCGCAGGCCTACCGGCTCGCGCACTGGCGGATGGCAGCCGACGAGATCAACTACCGGCGCTTCTTCGACATCAACGACCTGGCCGCCATCCGCATCGAGCGCGACGAGGTGTTCGAGGCCACGCAGTCGTTCGTGCTCGAGCTGGCTGCGGCCGGGGCGGTGGACGGCCTGCGCATCGACCACCCCGACGGGCTTTACGACCCCGCCGGCTACTTCCGCAAGCTGCAGGAGGGCTATGCGCGCCGTGCCGGCCTCGTGCTGCCGGCCGCCGATGCGCAAGGACGGCCGGCGCGGCCGCTGTACGTGGTGGCCGAGAAGATCGCGGGTGCGAACGAGGAAGTGCCCGAGACTTGGCACGTGCACGGGACCACGGGCTATCGCTTCGCCAACGTTGCCAACGGCGTGCTGGTCGACACGGCAGCCGAGTCGGATGTTCTCCACGCCTGGCAGCGCTTCACCGGCGACACGCAGGACTTTGCCGCGGTGGCGCGGTCGGGCCGGCGGGAGGTGATGCGCAACGCGCTCGCGTCGGAGCTCAACGTGCTGGCCACCGAGCTGCTGCGCATCGCCCGCGCCGACCGCAGCACGCGCGACTACACGCTCAACGCGCTGCGCCGGGCCCTCGCGGGCGTGGCTTCGTGCATGCCGGTGTATCGCACCTACATCGTCGATGGCCTCTCGGCACAGGACGAGCGGGTCATCGACGAGGCCGTCGACGCGGCCGCCCGCAGCAGCGGCGATGCCGACCGCTCGATCTTCCTCTTCGTGCGCAGCGCACTGCGGGGAGAGGCCGTTCATGCCGCGCCGGCACTGGGCGAACGGGCGCGCCACTTCGCGCGGCGCTTCCAGCAGTTCAGCGCGCCGGTGGCGGCCAAGGGCGTGGAAGACACCGCGTTCTACCGCTACTTTCCGCTCTGCTCGCTCAACGAAGTGGGCGGCGAGCCCGACTGCTTCGGCATCGAGGTCGAGGAATTCCACGCGCTCAGCGCCGACCGCGCGCTGCGCTGGCCGCACACGATGCTGGCCACCTCGACGCACGACAACAAGCGCTCGGAGGACGTGCGCAACCGGATCGACGTGCTGTCCGAGATGCCCGATGAATGGATGCACGCGCTGGCGCGATGGCACGCCCAGTGCCGCGGCGCGCACAGGAAGCTGCCCGGCGGCGAGGCTCCCTCGCGCGCGGACGAATACCTGCTCTACCAGACGCTGCTCGGCACCCTGCCGGTGGGCGGGCTGGCCGCAGATGCGGTTGCGGGCTACAGCAACCGCATCTGGCACTACATGCAGAAGGCCGCGCGCGAATCGAAGCTGCGCACGCGATGGTCCCAGCCCGATGCCGACTACGAGGCGGTGCTCGAGACCTTCGTGCGCGAGATCCTGGGCGACCCGAGCGAAGGCGCCTGCCTGTCCGACATCCAGCGCATGGCGGACAGGCTGGCGTGGTTCGGCGCGTGGAACAGCCTGACCCTGACCTTGCTCAAGTACGGCTCCCCCGGCGTGCCCGATCTCTACCAGGGCAGCGAACTCATCGAGCTGAGCCTCGTCGATCCGGACAACCGGCGCCCGGTCGACTATGCGCTGCGCCAGCAGCGCCTCGACGAGCTGCATGCCGCGGCCGAGGGCGATGCTCTTGCCGAGCGGGTCGGCGCGCTGGCGGCGGCCCCGCACGACGGCCGCGCGAAGCTCTGGTTCATCTGGCGGCTGCTGTCGCTGCGGCGGCAGCAGCCGCTGCTGTTCCAGCAGGGCAGCTATGAACCGCTGGAGGTCGAGGGGCCGTTGTCGAGGCACGTCGTGGCCTTCGGGCGGCTGCATGGCGACCGCATGCTCGTGATCGTGGCGAGTCGGCTGTTCGTGGGGCTTCCGCATCGGGAAGCGATGGGCCATGCCCCGGCCCTGCCCGATGCGGCGAGGTGGCGCGGCACGGCGGTGCGGCTTCCCGCAGGCCACGACGGGGGCGTGCTGAAGAACGTGCTGACCGGCGAGCCCGTGGCGGCCGCTGGCGGCACCGTGAGCCTCGACGTGGCTTTCCGCCGCATGCCGTGGGCGGCGCTGGTGGCTGCTCGCACCGCCTGAACCCTGACGCAACTGCTCAGGCTACGGCTCGCCCGCGGTGCAATGCGGCTTCCTGGCGTGGATGTCCGCGGTCCACAACGCCACGTCCTCGGCCGTCATGCTGCTCGCGCCGGTGAGGCGTCCGTCCACGTAGCCCAGCCGCTCCACGTCGTGGAGGTATTGCTCGCGCGACAGCAGGGTGCCGGCGCACACGTTCTCGTGCGTGGCCGGCGCCTCGTGCATTTCATCGGCCAGGCGCTCCATCAGCCGGGACATGACCCAGTCCGGAATGTGATGGCGCTGGCCGGGGTAGATGTAGCCGAACAGCGTGAGGTGGGCCAGCAGCACCCGCCAGTGCGGGCCGAAGCGCTCCAGCAGGCTGGCCCAGTCAAGCCGCTGCGCATTGGCCTCCAGCAGGTGGGCGATGTCGCCGCCGTCGTAGCGCTCGCGCTCCATGATGAAGGCCTTGGACAGCAGGCTGTCCTCCGCGTTGGCGATGAGCACCGGCACGCCCAGGATCTCGGCGCGGCAGTTGCCGCGGAACCAGCGCTTGTCCACCGGCGTCACGCCGTTGCCCGAATTGAAGATCAGGTCGATGAACTCGGGGCCGTCGTACACCTTGGCCAGCCAGTGCGGATGGGTCAGCTCGGTGCGCCAGCCGTGCCGCTGCATCAGTTGCGCGATGCGCTCGTAATCCTCGCGGTGGATGAACAGGTCGAGGTCCTTGGTCGAGCGGCGGATGCCCGTGTAGCACGCGTGCGAGAAGGTTCCGCCTACCAGGAAGGGAATGTCCGCACCGTTCAAGGCGCGCAAGGTCTGCCGATAGAAATCGGCCACGCGGGGGTCGACTTCTTCTTCCAGCGAAGGCGCGAGCGCGGTGAAGGGCGACATTCTTGCAAGGTAGGACTGGCCACAGGCGGCGGCCCGGAGCAAAGGGCCCCATCGAACGTCGGCAAGCGCCTACAGCCGCTACGGGATGGGGCCGATGACGGCGAACCGCGGCGGGGCCCATTCTGGCGCTCGCCCTCATCGAGCCGCGTCGCCATGCCCAATCCAAAATCGTCCTCCCACATCCGGTTTGCCGCCGTCGGCGACATCCATGTCCAGAAGGACTCCGCCGGCACGCTGCGCAGCCTCTTCGCCCAGGCCGCCGACGAGGCCGATGCGCTGCTGCTGTGCGGCGACCTCACCGACTACGGCACGGCCGAGGAGGCCCGGGTCCTGGTCGAGGAGCTGGGTGCGATCCACATCCCCATCGTCGCCGTGCTGGGCAACCACGACTACGAGTCCGGCACGCCCGAGGCGGTGACCGGTGCGCTGATGCATGCCGGCGTCCGCGTGCTCGATGGCTCGGCCTGCGAGATCGAGGGCGTGGGCATCGCCGGCGTGAAGGGCTTTGCCGGTGGCTTCGGGCGTGGCTCGCTGGGCGCCTGGGGCGAGCCGGCGATCAAGCTGTTCGTGCAGGAGGCGCTGAACGAGGCGATGAAGCTGGAGTCGGCGCTGGCCAAGCTGCGCACCCGGCGCCGCATCGCGCTGCTGCACTACGCGCCCATCGCCGGCACGGTGCAGGGCGAGCCGGTGGAGATATTTCCCTTCCTGGGCAGCAGCCGGCTGGAGGAGCCGCTGCTGCGCTACCCGATGGATGCGGTGTTCCACGGCCACGCGCACCGGGGCACGCTCGAGGCGCGCACCATCAACGGCGTGCCGGTCTACAACGTTGCCAAGCCCCTGCTGCAGCGCAGCCGGCCCGGCGTGCCGCCATTCTTCCTGTACGAATTGCCGCGCGAAGCGGCTGAAGAAGCCCCGGCTTCCGCTCCGGAGTAGGAATCTTCCCACGGGTTGTTCGAGTGCAATGGACCACACTTGCAAGACTCCACGAGCCGGGGCCAGACATGCCTGCTGAACCGATGAAAGACAGCGAACAGCCCAGGTTGTCCGTCGCCTCCCTGACCGATGCCGACTATCGCCAGATGGTCGGCGGCCTCATCGACCACGCCATCATCCTGCTGGACCCGGACGGCAACATCGTGAGCTGGAACGCCGGGGCGCGCCAGCTCAGCGGCTACGACGACGCCGACGTCCTGGGGCGCCATTTCTCCGTCCTGTATCCGCAGGAGACGCTCTCGCGCGGCTTGCCCGACGAGGAGCTGGCGCAGGCCGGCAAGCAGGGACGCTTCGTGGACGAGGGCTGGCGCCTGCGCAAGGATGGCACGCGCTTCTGGGCGAACATCGTCATCACCCGCCTGCCAGGCGCCAACGGCGCCACGCGCGGGTATTCCAAGATCATTCGCGATCACAGCGACCGGCGAAAGCACGAAGACGCGCTGCGCGCCAGCGAGGAACGATTCCGCCTGCTCGTCGAGGGCGTGAAAGACTACGCGATCTTCATGCTCGACCCCGGCGGCCACGTGATCAGCTGGAATCTCGGCGCGGAGAAGAACAAGGGCTACAAGGCACACGAGATCATCGGCCAGCACTTCTCGAAGTTCTATCCGCCCGATGTCGCCGCGCGCGGATGGCCCGCCGAGGAGCTGGCCAACGCGCTGCGCGAGGGCCGCTTCGAAGACGAAGGCTGGCGCGTGCGCAAGGACGGGACCCGCTTCTGGGCCAGCGTGGTGATCACGGCCATCTACGACGCCGCAGGGCAGCACAAGGGATTCGCCAAGGTCACCCGCGACCTCACCGAGCGCCGCCGGATCATCACGCTCGAGGACGAGGGAAGGCGCATGACCACCTTCCTTGCGATGCTGGGCCATGAGCTGCGCAACCCGCTCGCGCCCATCTCCAACGCGCTGGAGCTTCTCAAGCGCGAGGAGACGGGCTCGCTGGTGCTGAACAGGACGCGCGGCATCATCGATCGCCAGCTCAGGCAGATGACGCGGCTCATCGACGACCTGCTGGACGTGGGCCGGATCACGAGCGGGCGCATCCACCTGGAAGCCAAGCCGGTGCGGCTTCGCGAAGTGGTCGTCGAAGGGGTGGAGGCCATGCGCCCTGGCATGGCGCAGAAGTCGCAGCTCCTGGAGCTGCAGGTCGACGGGGCCGATCCCTGGGTCACGGGCGACAGGGCGCGGCTGATCCAGGTCATCGGCAATCTGGTTCACAACGCGTCCAAGTTCACTCCCGACGGCGGGCGCATCGCGATCCGCCTCGGCGCCAACGCCGCCGACGCCGCGGAAGCGGAGATCAGCGTCAAGGACAACGGCCCGGGGATTCCGCGCAAGGATCTCGAGAGGATCTTCGAGCTCTTCGTGCAGGGCGAAAACGAACTGGCGCGCACGCGCGGCGGGCTCGGGCTGGGCTTGAGCCTGGTGCAGCAGCTGACGCAGCTTCATGGCGGCTACGTCAGCGTGTTCAGCACCGGGCGCACGGGAGAGGGCAGCGAATTCGTGGTGCGCCTGCCGGTGGCGCCCACACCCGACATGCCGGTGCCGCCCGAACGCGGCGAGGGCGAAAAGCTGGTGCTGGTCGTGGACGACAACCGCGATGCGGCGGAAACCCTGGCACTGCTGCTGGAAGTGCTGGGCTACTCTTGCTCGGTGGAGCACGACGGCTTTGCCGCGATCGAGGCCGTCAAGGCGAAACGGCCCGACGTGGTGCTGCTGGACATCGGGCTGCCCGGAATGACCGGCCACGAGGTTGCCAAGCGCCTGCGCGCCGACCTGATCGATCCGCCCGCGCTGATCGCCATCACCGGCTACGGCCAGCCCAGCGACCGCGACACCAGCTTCGAAGCCGGCTTCTTCGCCCATCTGACGAAGCCGGTGGACATCGATCGGCTGGGCTCGATGCTCGACCAGATCTACGCCGCCAGGACCTGAACCGGTAGCCCGACGGCGCGCCCCTTCAGCCCCGGTGTGGTTGAAGGCCGATCACCTTGTCGAGCGTGAGCGGATAGTCGCGGATGCGCACCCCCGTCGCGTTGTAGACCGCATTCGCCACGGCGGCGCCGGCGCCGCAGATGCCCAGCTCGCCCACGCCCTTGATCTTCAGCGGGTTGGTCTTGTCGTCGAACTCGTCGAGGAACACCGCCTCGATGGCCGGGATGTCGGCATGCGAGGGCACGTGGTATTCGGCCAGGTCGTGGTTCACGAAGGCGCCGAAGCGCGGGTCGACCACCGCCGCCTCGAAGAGCGCCGAGCCCACGCCCCAGATCATGGCGCCCGTAGCCTGGCTGGTGGCGGTCTTCATGTTCAGGATGCGGCCGGCCGCGAACACGCCGAGCATGCGGCGCAGCCGGATCTCGCCGGTGTCCGCGTCGACCGCCACTTCGGCGAAATGCACGCCGTAGGCCTGCTGCGAGAACTTCTTCGCCATGTCTCCCTTCCCGATGCGCCCCTCGGCGCTCAGGCCGACGGTGCCGGCGAGCGCGCCCAAGGTTTCGGAGCGCGCGCCCGCCGTGGCGCGGCCGCCGGCAAATACCACCTCGCCGGGCTTCGCGCCGAGCCGCCGCGCGAGCTGCGCGCGCAGGGCCGTGCAGGCGTCGAACAGGGCCGAGCCCGCGCTGGCCGCGCCCCAGGAGCCGCCGGAGCCGGGCGTCTCGGGGAAGTCGCTGTCGCCGAGTTCGATGCGCACCTTCTCCATCGGCAGGCCGAGCATCTCCGCCGCGATCTGCGTGAGGACGGTGTAGCTGCCGGTGCCGATGTCGGTCATCGACATGCGCGCCGTGAGCACGCCCTGGCGGTCGAGCGCCACCGCGCACCTAGCGTCCATCAGGTAGTTGCTGCGGGTGGCCGCGGCCATGCCCAGGCCGATCTGCCAGCGGCCCTCGCGCACCGCGCCGGGGGTGGCGCTGCGGCGGTTCCAGCCGAACCGCTCGGCGCCTTCGTCCATGCAGCGCAGCAGCTGGCGGGTGGAGAAGGGAAGGTTCGTCTCCGGGTCCGTAGCCGGCTCGTTGCGACGGCGCAGCTCGATCGGGTCGAGCCCGAGCTTGCCGGCCAGTTCGTCCATGGCCTGTTCGAGCGCGAGCATGCCGACCGCCTCGCCGGGTGCGCGCGTGGAGTCGGAAACCGGCAGGTCGAGCCTCACCACGCGGTGCGTGGTGAGCCGGTTGGGCGCGGCGTAGAGCGAGCGCGTCTGGGTGCTGGCGGTTTCGTAGAAGTCGTCGAAGCGCGCGCTGTGCGAGAGCGAGTCGTGGCCGATGGCGGTGAGCCGTCCGTCGGGCGTGGCGCCCAAGCGCAGCCGCTGCACGGTCTGGCTGCGGTGCGTGGTGAAGTGGAACATCTGCTGGCGCGTCAGCGCCGTCTTCACGGGGCGCCGCAGCTGCCGCGCGGCCATGGCGCTGAGCATCACCTCGCCGTACACGGGCAGCTTGCCGCCGAAGCCGCCGCCGACGTAGCGGCTCACGATGCGCACCTTCGACGGCGGGATCTGCAGCGTGTTGGCCACGGCGTTTTGCGCGCTCTCCAGCAGCTGCGAGGCGCAGTGCACCGTCACGCGGTCGCCGGTCCACCATGCAAGGGCTGCGTGCGGCTCCATCTGCGCGTGGATGTGGTGCGGCGTGGTGTAGGTCGCATCGACCTGCACCGGCGCACCGGCGAAGGCGGCCTCGAAATCGCCGATGCGGCTGTCGGCCTGCGTCTCGTCGTCCCTGGGCTTTTCCGCCTTGCCCTGGGCGGCGGCCATGTCGTATTCGCCGGGCGCCGCTTCATAGCGGATGCGGATCAGCGCTGCGGCCGCGCGCGCGGCCTCGAAACTCTCGGCCACCACGTAGGCCACCGCTTCGCCGTAGTAGCGCACGGCGTTGCTCGCGAGCTGCGGCGTCGAGCGCGCGAAGCGGTCCTTGGCGTCGACCGGGCCCCAGGGCGCCTGCTTCGCCGCATTGCGGTGGGTCATGACCAGCAGCACGCCCGGCGCCTTCTCGGCGGCCGAAGCGTCGATGTCGGCCACCGTGCCCTTGGCGATGGTGGCGCCGACGATGAAGCCGCAGGCCGGCTTGCCCGGCGCCTCCTGCACCTCGTAGGCATAGGGCGCCTGGCCGGTCACCTTGAGGCGGCCGTCCACGCGGTCGACGGGCTTGCCGATCAGGCCGCCGCGGTTGTCGTCGATGGGATTGCGCGCCGAGGGTGCGTTCATGTCCATGATGCCGCTCCTTCAGGCCGCGCGCGCGGCTTCGTCGATCGTGGCCTGCAGGGTGCGGCGCAGCAGCGGCAGCTTGAAGTCGTTGTGGCCGCGCCCGCGTGCGCCGGCAAGCACGCCGTCCGCCGCGGCGTCGACAGCCGCTTCGTCGAGCGCCGTGTCGGTCAGCCGCGCCTCGGCCGCCTCCACGCGCCACGGCTTGTGCGCCAGCCCGCCGAAGGCCAGCCGCGCCGAGCGGATGCGCCCGCCGCCGGCATCGACGATGGCCGCCACCGACACCAGCGCGAAGGCGTAAGAGGCCCGGTCGCGCACCTTGCGATACACCTGCCGCCCTGGCACCGGCGGCGGCAGCGTGACGCCGGTGATCATCTCGCCGGGCTGCAGGTCGGTCTCCAGCTGCGGCGTGTCGCCGGGCAGGCGATGGAAATCGGCGATGGGAATCACGCGGTGCGCGCCGCTCGGCATCACCGTTTCCACCGTCGCGTCGAGTACCCGCATGGCCACTGCCATGTCCGACGGATGGGTGGCGATGCACTGGTCGCTGGCGCCGATCACCGCGTGCATGCGGTTGTAGCCCTGCAGCGCGGAGCAGCCCGAACCGGGCTGGCGCTTGTTGCAGGGGCGGGCGATGTCGTAGAAGTACACGCAGCGCGTGCGCTGCAGCAGGTTGCCGCCGGTGGTGGCCTTGTTGCGCAACTGGCCCGAGGCCCCGGCCAGCAGCGCGCGGCTGAGCACCGCGTAGTCTCGGCGCACGCGCGCGTCGGCGGCCAGTTCGGCATTGCGCACCATCGCGCCGATGCGCAGGCCGCCGTCGGCGGTGGGCTCGATGGCATCGAGGCCCAGCCGGTTGATGTCCACCAGGTGCACCGGCGTCTCCACCTGCAGCTTCATCAGGTCGAGCAGGTTGGTGCCGCCCGCGATCATCCGCGCCCCGGGGCGCGCCGCGGCCGAGGCCGCCGCCTGCGGCGTCGCGGCCCGCTCGTAGGTGAAGGCTTTCATCGGCGCGCCTCTGCTCCCGCCACATCCTTGATGGCGGCCACGATGTTGGGGTACGCGCTGCAGCGGCAGAGGTTGCCGCTCATGCGCTCGCGGATCTCCGCGTCGGTGAGCGTCACACTCGCATCCAGGTCGCGCGTGACGTGGCTGGGCATGCCCGCCTTGGCCTCGGCCAGCATGCCGGCGGCCGAGCAGATCTGCCCCGGCGTGCAGTAACCGCACTGGAAGCCGTCACGCTCGAGAAAGGCCTTCTGCAGCGGATGCAGCGTCTCGCCCTGCGCCATGCCTTCGATGGTGGTGACCGACTGCCCCTCGTGCATCACGGCCAGCGTGAGGCATGCGTTGATGCGCCGGCCTTCGATGAGCACCGTGCAGGCGCCGCACTGGCCGTGGTCGCAGCCCTTCTTGGTGCCCGTCATGCGCAGGTTTTCGCGCAGCGCGTCGAGCAGGGTGGTGCGCGTGTCGACCTCCAGCCGATGGGCTTGCCCGTTGACCTGGAGCTGCAGTTGCATGGGCTCGGGTGGCAGGCGTCCCACGCCGTCTCCCACGTCGTCCGTGCGATGTTCGAATTTCATGCGGGGTCTCCGATCGGATGAGGACCGGGACGAATCCTAGGAACGGCCCATGGCCGCGCGGCGGCGCCTGCGCGCTGTCGTCGTGTAGGCACGGGCCGACGAAAAGCGCGCTGCTCCACCGCCGGGCCCTCGTGCGAAAGTGCCCCCGGTTTCTTACAGCGGACAGCGCTGCCTCCTACGGGAGCGCGATGGGCGCGCACTAGATTGGTCTGGCATGCGGGTTCGAATGAACACCAAGGAAATCAACCAGGAGACGACATGAAGATGCTTCGGATTTCGACGCAGCGGCGCGCCCAGCTCTCGAGCGAGAACCTGCTCGCCCTCAATTCGCGGGACCAGGAGATCCTGCACGGCCTGAGCTTCGACGAGTCGCAGTTCCTCATCGACTGCGGCGAAGACCCGCTCGCCGATACGGCCGCGCGCGAACGGTGCGGCGATCTCATCCGCAGGCACGAACGCGCCCGCCTGCGCATCGCCACTGCCGACGATGAAGGCAGCGCGAGCGAGGCAGGCCCCGCCGCGCGCAGCCGGGGTTCGTTCATGCTGTGAGCTGCCGGCCCAGCCCGGCTCGTGGCGTTCACTAGTGCCGCTTGAAGTACTGGACTTCGCGCTCGTGCTGCCGGGCCTGCTCCTGCGAAGCGAAGGTGCCCAGGTTGCGGCGCTTGCCGGTCTTTGGATCGATCTTGCGGGAATACAGGCGGTATTCGCCCGAAGCGAGTTTCCGGATCATTGCGCACTCCTTTTTTCACTTGGCAGGACCAATCTGCGCCGCCGGCGCCGGCCGTCTGTCGGACGGGTTCACTTCGCTCTGAGGGAGCGCGAATTGCGGCGGTACGCGACAAGGGTTGCCGCTCCTACGCTCCTACATTCGCTGCCTGGCCGCTCCCACAGCGGACCTGCGCCGCAAGGTCGAAACCCGAACTCTCGAGGCCAGTTTCCGGTCTCCATTGCGCAAAGGAGCGAACCATGAAAACGAGGCACAAGCCCCAAGCCACGAAAAGCCGCGAGGCCGGCGCCCCTGTGCAGGACGCCATCGGCCCCCACGACGACAACCCGCCGTCGCGCGGCGCGGTGCAAAGCGGCGGCACCCCCGACACCGCACCGCTGAACTTCGACGACGACGAGATCTATTCGGGCCGCGACAAGGTGCGCAGCGGCGGCACCACGCACGCCAAGGGCGGCGACAGCGGCCTGCTCGGGCCGCCGGCCGAACAGCTGTCGCCGACCAATTCGCCCAGCGATCCGGCCTTGCGGCGAGGCCGTTCGTAGGCGGGAGGCCGATCATGTTCCGGGACCGCGTCGATGCGGGCCGCCAGCTCGCGACGCTGCTCGGCCAGTACCGCGACGTGCCGGATGCGCTCGTGCTGGCGCTGCCGCGCGGCGGCGTGCCTGTCGGTGCGGAAATCGCACGGGCACTGAATCTCCCGCTCGACATCATGGTGGTGCGCAAGCTGGGGCTTCCCGGCCATGAGGAATATGCGGCCGGGGCGATCGCCGCGGGCGGCGTGCGCGTGATCGGCGAGCCCTGGGCCGACCTGACGCTCGTCTTCGAACGTGAGCAGCGGGAACTGGCGCGCCGCGAACGCGCCTACCGCGGCGGCCGGGCGCCTTGCGACCTGGGCGGCAAGACCGTCATCCTGGTCGACGACGGCCTCGCCACCGGCCTGTCGATGCGCGCGGCGATCATCGCGGCGCGTTCGCTCGGCGCGGCGAAAGTCGTTGCCGCGGTGCCGGTCGGCGAAGCCATGGCGTGCCAGGCGCTGGCGCAGCCCGCGACGGCGAGCGAGTTCGCGGGCCGCAGCGACCTCGAGCGCATGGGCTCGCGTGCGGACGAGGTGGTCTGCATGCACATGCCCGACCCCTTCCATGCCGTGGGCGCGTGGTACGGCGTCTTCGATCCGCCCAGTGACGACGAGGTGCGCGACACCCTGGCTGCGTGGAGCCGTCCATGAGCGACCTCCATGCCATCGAGTCCATCCGCGCTGCGGCCGTGCCGCTGGAGCGGGATGCACGGCACGCGTCGCTGCGCGCCTGGATGGGCGATGCCCGCGTCGTGCTGCTGGGCGAGGCCTCGCACGGCAGCCACGAGTTCTACACGGAGCGCGCGCTGATCACCCGCCTGCTGGTGGAGGAGCACGGTTTTCGCGCCGTGGCGGTGGAGGGCGACTGGCCCGATGCGTACCGCGTCAACCAGTACGTGCGCGGCCGCGGCGGCGATGCTTCCGCGCGCGAGGCGCTCGGCGGCTTCCAGCGCTTCCCCGGCTGGATGTGGCGCAACACGCCGGTGCTGGATTTCGTCGCATGGCTGCGCGCGTTCAACGACGGCCGCGACGCCGCCCACCAGTGCGGCTTCTACGGCCTCGACATGTACAGCCTGCATGCCTCGATGGCGCAGGTGCTCGCCTACCTCGACCGGCACCGGCCCGAAGCCGGCAGGCTGGCGCGCGAGCGCTATGGCTGCTTCGACCGCTTCGGCGACGACAGCCAGGCGTACGGCATGCTCACCGGCCTGCGCGGCGCCGAGGGCTGCGAGGACGAGGTGGTCGCGATGCTCGTCGACCTGCGGCGCGCCGCCGCGAATGCCTCGGGGGGCAGCGACGTCGAGGCGGCTTTCGAGGCCCGGCAGAACGCGCTCGTCGTGAAGAACGCCGAGGCCTACTACCGTGCGATGTACTCGCGCAGCGTATCGTCGTGGAACCTGCGCGATCGTCACATGGCCGAGACGCTCGAGGCGATAGAGCGGCACCTGGGCGGCTCCGGCGAGCGGCCGCGCATCGTGGTGTGGGCGCACAACTCGCATGTGGGCGATGCGCGCGCCACCGAAGCGGGCAGGACGCGCGGCGAGCTGACGCTGGGGCAGCTGGTGCGGGAGCGCCTGGGCCGGGACGCGTTTGTGGTCGGCCTCACCACCCACGCAGGCACCGTGACCGCAGCGTCCGACTGGGACAGCCCACCCATGCGCAAGGCCGTGGTGCCTTCGCTGCCCGGCAGCGTCGAGCGCCTGATGCACGACACCGGCATCGGACGGTTCGCGCTCCGGCTGGATGGCGAAGGCACCGGCCCCGGCAGCATCGACGCGCTGCATGCCTGGCGGCTCGAGCGCGCCATCGGTGTGATCTATCGGCCCGAGACCGAACGCCAGAGCCATTACTTCCATGTGGAGGTGGCGCGCCAGTTCGATGCGCTGGTCCATCTCGACCACACCAGCGCGTTGGTGCCGCTCGACGGTGCGCAGGCGCACGGCGGCGCCGACGTGCCGGAGACCTTTCCCTCGGGCAAGTGAGGGCTCAGGGCTTCTGGTTGGGGTCCATGAAGGAAAACCTATGTTCGACCGTCGTCGTCTCCGGAAGCACGTACACGAGGCCCTTGCGGTTTCCGAACAGTGGCTTCACCTGTTGGTCGTAGAAGCGCGCCGGCACGTTGACGCATCCGTAGGAGATGCGGTTGTCCTCGATGCTGGGCGAGGCGAGGCGCTCCAGCCGCCGTTCCGACTTGTTGGCCGTTCGCACGCGATGCATGGAGACCGCAGCGTCGTAGTCGATCCAGACCACGTCTTCGCCTGCCGCATTCACTCCCGGTTCGGTGACGAAGCGGCCCGCCGGCGTCGTTCGCTCCTCGGGGCGTATGTCTTTCATCGCACGGGTGCCGATGCCCGGCACCGAATCGTCGCCCTTCGCCGCGCCCAGCAGCACCGGCGAGGTGGCGAGCAGGCGGGCGTCTTTGTCGAACACGAACAGGCGGGCGCCTTTCTTGTCGATGACGGCGAAGGGGGCCGCCCCGTTGTCGCCCGAAGCCACTGCCGCAAGGGCCACCTGCTGCGCGGCCGCAGGCTTGCCGGCCGCGCAGGCGGGTGGCGCCATCGCCGCGCATGCGGCGGCCAGCAGCAGGGCCAAGGCTGGCGCCGGGCTGCCGGTCAGGCGATGAATGCCGGGGTGTGCCACCGCTCAGTTGCGATCGGCGCGCGCCGCACGCATGGGCCGGGTGTCGTTCGACGCAGCCATGTTGGTCGTGTCGGTGCTGCTGCTGCTGCTGGGCGTGGTCGCGGTGCTGCTAGGCGGCGTGGACGTGGCCGCGCCTGTGCTGCTCTGGGGCAGGGTACCGGTCGTGCCCATCGAGCCGCCCGCGGGGCTCTGCTGCCCGGCTGCGGTGGCGGGATTCGCGGGGGCGGTGGTAGGCGGCGTGCCCTGTGCGAAAGCCGAGCCGGCCAGCGCAAAGGCGGTCGCGGCCAGAAGCGTAGAGAAGCGTGTCATGGAAGTCTCCTGAGGGTGAGGGTTGTTGCGAAGGTGCTTGGTCCCACGTGTCGGCTTCGCCGCCGGAACTTCGCCGGCCGCCGGGCTGACGCAAGGAACGCTAGGCGCCGCGGGGCCGCGCCGGGTCAGCGTCCTGCGACGTCCCATGTAGGAAGGAGACAGCGAAAACGCGGGGCGCGCAGCGCCGCAGATCGGCTGTCGATTTCCCCTCTTGAAATCCTGGCGAGTGAAACTATGTTGACTTCCGTTGGAACCTGGTCAAACCGAAAAGGAGGCACTCAAATGACCATGAACCTGCTGAGGCAAATCGCCACCTCCCGCCTGCCCGTGTCCTTCTACCGGACGGAGGACATCGACAGCGTCCGGCTGCTTCGGGCCGCGGGCCTCGTGGTGGCCCTGGTGCCGTCGCCCTCCGACCCCATCGCGCTTGCGGGCACACCTTCCGCGGCGCAGGTGCTCGCCATCACCAGCAAGGGGCGGGAAGAACTGGCGAAGTTCGACTATCCGGTGTCCCGCCCGCCGCGCTGGCGCTTGCGGATGCCGCGAATCAAGACGCTCGCGCGCGCCGGTCCGACGGCGCCGCCCCCGCCCCACCGCGAATCGAGCAGGCTCCAGTAGCGCCTGGAGCGTGGGGGCGCACGCCGCCGGTTTTTCGTTGTTCTGCATTCAACTTCTTACGGAGGTTTCGCCATGTATCGATCCTTGTTTCCTCGCGACATCTTTGCGGAGATGGACCGCCTGCAGCGCGACGTGCAGCAGGCTTTCGACCTGTCTCCCTCCATCCGCGGCATTGCCTGGAACGGCTTCCCCGCGCTGAACGTGGGCAGCACCCCGCAGACGCTGGAGATCTATGCGTTTGCGCCGGGCGTGGACCCCTCTACGCTCGAGGTCAACCTCGAGCGCGGCCTGCTGACCATCTCCGGGGAGCGCAAGAGCGCGCTCCCCGAGGAAGGCGACAAGGCCGCGGTGCACATCAACGAGCGTTTCGAGGGCGCATTCCGCCGCGTCATGACGCTGCCGGAAGACGCCGACCCCGACGCCGTGAATGCCCGCATGAGCGATGGCGTGCTGCACATCACTGTCCAGCGGCGTGCGTCCGCGCAGCCGCGCCGGATCGCCATCCAGTAGCGAGCCGGAGGAACCCCGAACGAACCGAACGAAAGGAGCCACATCATGAAACGCGATCTCCAGACCTCGTCGGCCGCCGAACAGGGCGAGCTCGCACGGAGGGATTCGTCTCGCCATGCCGAGGCCGCGCTGACGCCGGCCGTCGACGTGATCGAGGACAGCGGCGGCATCACGCTCTATGCCGACCTGCCCGGCGTGACCCGCGACAAGCTGAACCTCCATGTGGAAGCCGCGACGCTGACCATCGAAGCCGAGTCCAGCCTGACAACGCCCGAGGGGCTCAACTCCAGCCACACGGAGGTGGGCCTCGCGAGGTTCAGGCGGGTGTTCACGCTGAGCAAGGAGCTTGACACCCAGAACGTCACCGCCGAACTGGCGCAGGGCGTGCTGCGGCTGCGGATTCCGAAGGCTGCGCACGCGAAGGCGCGGCGCATCGAGATCCAGGCCGCCTGAGAGCTTGCACGGCGCCCCCGCTCCCCACGGCGGGCGCCGCGCAGGGAATGTTCGTACCGGGGTTGCCGGACTTGGGCGCAAAATCGTTGCTCCCGAATGCCGCACTTTCCCTGCGAGCCCGAATGCCCGATTCCCAGACCTCCGGTGCCCCTGCGCCTTCCTCCGAGCCCGCGACGCTGGCGCCAAGTTCGCTGAGCTTCCCTGTCGTCGGCCTTGCCGGGTCGGCCGGCGGAATGGAGGCGCTGATGCGCTTCTTCGAGCACATGCCGGAGCGGCCGGGCATGGCCTTCGTGGTGATCCTGCACTTGTCGCCGGACCATGAAAGCAGCGCCCCCGCGATCCTGCAGCGCACGACGGCCCTGCCTGTGGCCCAGGCGGCCGGCACGATGCCGATCGAGGTCGATCACATCTACGTGATTCCGCCCGGCGTCGAACTGACGATGAACGGCGGCAACCTGCAGGTCACGCAGAGCGAGCGGCCCTATGGACGCGCAACCGCGGCGGACGTCTTCTTCCGCACGCTGGCGCAGGTGCACCGCGAGCGCGCGGTCAGCATCGTCCTGTCGGGCACCGGCAGCGACGGCGCGGTCGGGCTCACCCGAATCAAGGAGCACGCGGGCCTGACCATGGCCCAGTCGCCGGAGGACGCGACCTACGGTGGAATGCCGCTGGCCGCCATCGCCACCGGCATGGTCGACTTCGTGCTTCCGGCCGACCAGATGGGCGAGCGGCTGGTCGATGTATGGCGCAACGCGCGCCACATCCAACTTCCGCACGCGTCCGAGGTGGGCGCTTTGGTGGAGGAGCCGGAAGGCCCTGCCTCGTCGCTGTTCGCCGAGAAGGCGCTGCAGGAGGTCATGGCGCTGCTGAAGACCTACACGCGGCACGACTTCCTCCACTACAAGCGCGCCACGGTGCTGCGCCGCATCGAGCGCCGGCTGCAGGTGAACCGGCTGGCCGACCTGCCGGCCTACCGCGACTTCCTCCGGGAGCATCCGGAGGAGGCCGCGCCGCTGTTGCAGGACATGCTGATCAGCGTGACCAACTTCTTCCGGGACCGCGACGCCTTCGAGGCATTGTCCGGGGAGGTCATCGGGCCGCTGGTGGAGCGCAAGCAACCGGGCGAGCAGCTGCGGGTCTGGGTGGCGGGATGCGCGACCGGGGAGGAGGCGTACTCCATCAGCATGCTGCTGCGCGAGCACGCCGACCGGTTGTCGAAGCCGCTGGACATCCAGGTCTTCGCAACCGACGTCGACGAGCGCGCCATCGCCACGGCCCGCAAGGGCGTGTATGCGCAAGGCATCGCGGCAGACATCGCGCCTGGCCGGCTGCGGCAGTACTTCCTGAAGGACCGCGACCAGTTCCGCGTGTCGGCCTCGGTGCGCGAGCCGGTGCTCTTCGCGCAGCACAACCTGCTGAGCGATCCGCCGTTCTCCCGGCTCGACATGATCTGCTGCCGCAACCTGCTGATCTATCTCGATCGCGACGCCCAGGCCCGCGTGCTCGGGATGTTCCGCATCGCGCTCAAGCCGGGCGGCTTCCTGTTCCTCGGCACCTCCGAGTCGACCGACGCGGCCGCGAACCTGTTCACCGCCGTCGACAAGCGCCACCGCATCTTCCAGGTCAACCCCGAGCTTCTGCCCGCACGGCACGTGCCGGTGATCAGCGAGGCACCGCCCGCGCTGCCGACCGGCCCCGTCATGCAGGCACTGCGCGCATCCAGGCGCAACGGCGGCGAACGGCCCAGCCTCGCCGAGCTGCACCAGCGCGCGCTGGAGCAGTTCTCGCCGCCCAGCGTGCTGATCGACAGCGACCACAACGTGCTTCATCTGTCCAACGGCGCCGGGCGCTTCCTCGAGCGCGCGAGCGGCGAGCCCTCGGACAACCTGCTGAACAACGTGCGCCCGGACATCCGGCTCGAACTGCGCACTGCGCTGTTCAAGTCGGCGCAGTCGTCGCGCAGCGTCGAGGCGCGGCTCGTTTTGCGCCAGGAAGACGGCCGGCAGGTGTTCCTGAACATCACCGTGCGACCGGTGCAGCAGGAGCCGGGGAGCAGGCAGCTGATCCTCGTGGTCTTCGACGAGACCGAGGAGAGCACGCGGCCGGACGATGGCGCACCGCCCGATGCCGCGCGCGAACAGTTGATCGCCCAGCTCGAGGAGGAAATCAGGCAGCTCAAACTCCACCTGCAGGACACCATCGAGAGCTCCGAGACCTCGACCGAGGAACTGAAGGCCTCGAACGAGGAGCTGCAGGCCATCAACGAGGAACTGCGTTCGGCCAGCGAGGAACTGGAGACGAGCAAGGAAGAGCTCCAGTCGATGAACGAGGAGCTGGTGACCGTCAACTTCGAACTCAAGGTCAAGGTCGAGGAATGGGAGCACATCAACGACGACCTGCAGAACCTGATCGCCTCGGCCGAGATCGCCACCGTGTTCGTCGACCGGAGCATGCACATCAAGCGCTACACGCCGCATGCGAGCAACCTCTTCAACCTGATTCCCTCGGACCTGGGGCGCTCGCTGTTCGACATCACGACCCGGCTCGACTACCCCGAGCTGGCCGAGGACACGGCGTTGGCCTTCAGGGAATTGCGCGCGAGCGAGCGCCACGTGAAGAGTGCCGACGGGCGGCATTTCCTCGCGCGCATCCTTCCATACCGGACGGCCGAGGACCGGATCGAGGGGGCCATCCTCAACTTCTTCGACATCACCGAATTGCGGACCGCGGAAGAGCGCGTGCGTGCGGGCGAGGAGCGGCTGCGACGGGCGGCCGCGACGACGAGCGACTTCGCCATCATCACCGCCGACCCGCAGGGCATCGTCACCAGCTGGAATCTCGGCGCCGAGCGCATCTTCGGCTACGGCGAGGCAGAGATGATCGGCAGCCCGATCGCGACCATCTTCACACCCGAGGACCGCGCGCACGGCGTACCCGAAGCGGAAATGCGCAACGCGGCGCAGTCCGGCCGCGCCGAAGACGAGCGCTGGCACCAGCGCAAGGACGGCACGCGCTTCTTCTGCAGCGGCGTGATGACGCTGCTGGACGACAGGGCGGGAGGCGGCTTCGCCAAGATCGCGCGGGACATGACCGGCACCAAGCGGCATGAGCTTGCGCTGGACCATCTGCTGGTCAAGGAAAAAAAGGCGAGCCTGAACGCACAGATGGCCAACGAGCTGAAGGACAGGTTCCTCGCGGTGATGTCGCACGAGCTGAAGCAGCCGCTCAACCTGATCCAGATGAACGCGGAGCTGCTGCTGCACCTGCCGGTGGCCACGGAAAGCGCCAAGGTCCGGCGGGTGAGCGAGACCATCAAGCGCGCCGTCGGCAGCCAGACCCGCATCATCAACGACCTGCTGGACCTCTCGCGCATCCGCACCGGCAAGTTGCGGCTGAACCGGGTGCGCGTCGACCTGGGCGAGATCGTGCAGGCTGCCGCGAATGCCGCCGTTGCAGCCGCGCCCGAGAAGAAGCTGGTGCTGGAGACGCACTGCGAGCCGGGCATCGAGTGCCATGGCGACCGGGTGCGCGTGGAGCAGATCGCCTGGAACCTGCTGAGCAACGCCGTCAAGTTCACGCCCGCGGGCGGGCGCATCTGTGCCCGCGTGGAGGCCGAGGGCGAATTCGCGAGGCTCACCGTGACGGACAGCGGCTGCGGCATCTCCGGCGAGTTCCTGCCGCATGTGTTCGGCATGTTCAACCAGGCCGTCGACGAGGCGGCGCCGTCCAACGCCGGGATGGGCATCGGCCTGGCCCTGGTGCAGGAACTCGCGCATGCCCACCAGGGGCGGGTCAAGGCGTTCTCGGCCGGCATCGGGAACGGGTGCGAGTTCAGTGTATGGCTTCCGCTCGAAGGCAAGGGCGCCGAGCAAGCGGCAACGCAGGCACAGGCGCAGGCCGGGGTCGATTTCAAAGGTTGGCGCGTGCTGGCGGTGGACGACTACGCCGACGCGCTGATTCCGTTCGCGGAGGTGTTGCGGCTGGAAGGCGCAACCGTCGACGTCGCGGAGAGCGCCAGGGAAGCGCTGGACCTGCTCGAGAAGAACACCTACGACCTGCTCGTGTCCGACCTCGGGATGCCGCAGATGGATGGCTTCCAGCTCATCGCGGAGGTGCGCCGCCGGCCCGCAACGCGCGAGCTGCGCTCGATCGCGATGTCGGGCCTGGGCCGGCGCGCGGATGTGCGCCGCGCGCTCGAGGCGGGCTTCAATGCGCACCTGCCGAAACCGGCGTCGATCGACGAGCTGAAAACCATCGTCGGCGGGCTCTAGACACCCGTCGCGGGCGTCAGAGGCAAAGCTCCACCTCGACGTGCGGGCCGCGCGGCGGCGATTCCGCCGAAACCACGATGCGGTTGCCGATGCGCTGGAACCTCAGGTCCACAAGGCCCTGGCCGACCTTCAGACGCTCCACGCGCAACTGCTCGATGTTCGCCGGCAGGCGCGGCTGCACGATGCGCACCTTGTTGCGGATGCCGTCGATTTCCACGCCCAGGCAGGCCTGGACCAGCATGAACGCCGAACCCGCCGCCCACGCCTGCGGCAGGCATGCGACCGGGTAGGCCACGGGGGCCTGGCCGGGCTGGCGATTGAAGCCGCAGAAGAGTTCCGGCAGGCGCATGCCGAAATGCGCGGCGGACTCGAAGAGCTCGTCGAGGATGCGCATCACGCCCTCGCGCTCGCCGTACCGCGCCAGGCCGGCCGCGCACAGGGCGGTGTCGTGCGGCCACACCGAGCCGTTGTGGTACGACATGGGATTGAAGCGCACGGCCTCCGTGGACAGCGTGCGAACGCCCCATCCGGAGGTGAACGAGGACGACATCAGCTGCCGCCCCACCGCCGCGGCACGGTCCTGGTCCGGCAGGCCGAAGAACAGCAGATGGCCGGCGTTGGAGGCGCGCACGCGGCAGGGCATCCCCAGGCCGTCGACGGCCAGTGCATAGAACTGCTGGTCCTCGAGCCAGAAGCATCTCTCGACCGCCTCGAGCACCGCCTCGGCGCGCCGGCGCCAGCGCACCGCGGCCGCGTCGCCGCGCCATTCGGCCATCGTCGACATCGCAAGGAACGCGTCGTACGCGTAGCCCTGCACCTCGACCAGCGCGATGGGCCCCATGGGCGTGCGCCCGTCGGCGTGGAAGATCGAATCGTGGCTGTCCTTCCAGCCCTGGTTGACGAGGCCGCTGGCCTCGCCGCGCTGGTAGGCCAGCAGCCCCTCGGGGTGGCGCGCCATGTTGCGCTCCATCCAGTCGCAGGCGGCGCACAGCGAGGGCCAGATGCGCCCGATGGCGGCGTGGTCGCCGGTGCGGCGCGCATAGGCGCCCGCGAGCGCCACGAACAGCGGCGTGGTGTCGACCCCGCCGTAGTACTCGCCGAAGGGCAGCTCGTCCACGGCGGCCATTTCGCCCTTGCGGGTCTCGTGCATGATCTTCCCCGGCTCGGAGTCGCGGAAGGTGGAGGTCTGGCGCGCCTGTCTCGCCGCCAGGAAGGTGAGCACGCCCTCGGCCAGCCGCGGATCGATCCACAGCGTCTGGAACGAGGTCACGATCGCGTCGCGACCGAAAGGCGTGGAGAACCAGGGGATGCCGGCGTACGGATAGGGCCCGGTGGGCAGGTCGGTGGTCAGCAGCGCCAGGTCGGCGCGCGAGCGCTCCAGCCATGCCTGGAACAGGCGCCCCGAACTCTGCAGGCGGGCGCCCCTGCGCTGCCGCGCGCGCATGCGCCACCGTGCGAGCGTGCAGGCTTCGCGAAAGCGCTGCGGCGTCGGCCGCGCGGGCTGCTCCCCCACTTCGACATGCAAGGTCCATTCGCCATGCGCGGCGAGCCGCACATCGAATTCGGCGCTGCCGGCGTCCATGCTGCGCGGGATCATGGAGAAGTCGACGCAGGCGCTGCGCAGGAGGGTGTCGAGCCCGCGATAGCGAAGCGTCGCGCCGTCGGGGCGCACTTCGGGGGCGTCGAAGTCGCCGCGCCGGGCACGGCGCTGCCCGCGCACCTCGAACATGTCGCGGAAGTCGGCACCGAAGCGCAGGCCCAGCGGCACCTGGGCCGCCTGCTCGCCGTAGTTCACGAGCCGGATGCGTTCGAAGAGGCGGGCGTTCCACAGGAAGCGCTTGCGCTCCAGGTGGATCACGCCCTGCGGCATCGACGTCGAGCCGAGCACGGGCAGCGGATGGTTCGTGAGGTTCGCGACGAAGAACACGTTGTCCTGGCTCACACCGCTGGAAAGCAGCGATGGCCGCTGCGCGTCGAGGCTCAGCGTGAAGGTTGAGAGCATGCGCGTGTCGTTGTGGAACAGGCCGTCGACGCCTCCGCCCACGTCGCCTAGCGCGTCCATCACGAAATAGGTGTCGCCTTCCTTCAGGACGAAGGCCTGCTGCACGGCGCGCTCGGTGGCCGGCTCGGCCTGGTCGGCGGCAGTGGCTTCTGCATCGGTGCTCATGTCTCAGGCTGCTTTCTGGAGAACCGGCAGCGGCGGCTGCTTCTCCGGCATGGGGCTGCCGCCGCCCGCGAGGCGCGCATAGAGTTCCAGGTAGGCAGTTGCCATGGCGCGCGCGGAGAAGCGGCTGTCGAAGGCCTGCCGCACGAGGCGGCGGTCGAGCCGGTCGATCTCGTGCACCGCCGCGACGGCCTGCGCCTCGCTCTCGACGATCACGCCGCTCACGCCGTCCTCGACGATCTCGGGCACCGATCCGCAGCGCCAGCCGATCGCCGGCGTGCCGCAGGCCATGGCTTCGATCATCACGAGCCCGAAGGGCTCCGGCCAGTCGATGGGAAACAGCAGCGCCCGCGCGCCGCCGAGGAAGGCGGCCTTGTCCTCGTCGCCGATCTCGCCGATGAACTCGACCAGCGGGTCGTCGAGCAGGTGGCGGATCTCCTGCTCGAAATAGTGCCGGTCGGCGGGGTCCACCTTGGCGGCGATGCGCAGCGGCAGGCCCGCCTTCCTGGCGATCGAGATGGCGCGGTCCGGCCGCTTCTCGGGCGAGATGCGGCCGAGGAACGCCAGGTAGCCGCCCGTGCCCTGTCCGAATGCGTAGGCCGATTCATCGATCCCGTGCGGCACGTTCGCGAGCCAGTTGGCGAAGGGCAGGGGGCGGCGCTGGTGGCGCGAGATCGATGCCAGCGGATACCTGTTCCAGCGCATGTAGGCCTCGGGCAGGTCGGCGATGTCGAGCCGCCCGTGCAGGGTGGTCAGCGTGCGCTCGGCCATGTCCTCGAAGAACGGGAAGTGCACCAGGTCGACGTGGAAATGAAGCACGTCGAACTCGCCGGCGCGGCGCCGAACCTCGTGGAGCATGGTCAGGTGGCTGGCCAGGTCCGACTTCAGCGGCGCGGGGTCCAGCCGCAATGCCCGGGCGCGCATCGGCACCACCTTCGCGCGGCTGCGCGCATCGGCGCAGGCGAACAGCGTGACCTCGTGGCCGAGGTCCGCCAGCGCATTGGCAAGGTGCGCGACGACTCTTTCAGTGCCGCCATAAAACCTGGGCGGAACGGCTTCGTAAAGTGGCGCAATCTGCGCGATCTTCATTGTCAAGACGATCTCCTCGAAAGGGATGAATGAACAAGGAGCGCGGCGGATACGGATGCGGGCTGCAGGGGCAGGGCCTGCGGCCCATTATTCGGTCTCGGCCGCTCGAATTCAAGGTCCGCCCATACCGCGATTCCGGCCATCGGCCACCTCCTCGCGCTCGACTTCGGGCACGCCCGCGTGGCCGCGCCTGCGGCGTTCGGCGAGCGCGCGATCCAGCGTGGCCTGGCTCTGTCTCGCAGCAGCCTCGCACTTCTGGTGCAGCACGACGAGTTCCTTGTCGGTGAGCTTCTCGATGCCCATGAATTCGTCCTGCGCGTCGGACGAGCGGATGAGTTCGTCGAGCTTGGTTTGCAGTGCCAGGCCGTCGCGGTTCTGGGTGTTCTGGATCAGGAACACCATCAGGAACGTCACGATCGTCGTACCGGTATTGATGATCAGCTGCCAGGTCTCCGAGAAGCCGAACATGGGCCCCGTGGCGGCCCACACCACCACCACCGCGACGCAGAGCAGGAAGGTCGTCGGGCTCCCTGCAATGCGCGCGACGTGGTTGGCGAACGAAGCGAACAGTCGGTCCATGGGCGTATTCCTCCTGGGGCACCGATGCTGGTTGCGCCGGCCCCGTGGAGGCGTCGTCCGGAAGCGACGGCCACCGCGTCCCGGAATCCCGTCTTTGCGTCGGAGCGCGCCCATATCGGGCGGGCTTTTTTTCCCGTCGCGCCCGTGTGGCCGGCCCTAGTCCGCCGCTCCTACAGGCGCTGCCCCCGGGCTCCCACACACGGCCCTGCGGTGCTTGGATAGACCGGCAGTCTGATCCGCAGCCGAACCATATCCAGGAGTCCTTCCATGAGCACCCCCACTACCAGCAGCACCCCGGACGAGGACCGCGCCTTCCGTTTCCCCACGTCGGAGGATCACTCCGCTCCACCCGTGCACAGCGGCGGGACGTCGCCTGCCCGGGCCGTGACCGAGATGCCGCACGAGGACGCGATCGACCACGGCATCGAAGAGTCGTTCCCGGCGAGCGATCCGGTGTCGGTGAGCGTGTCGAAGTCGATGCCGGTGTCCGCGGCGCCCGCACCGGCGCGCGCCACCGCGCAGCGCACGCCGCCCCGCCCGGAGATGCCGGGGCTGGCAGCGGGCATCGCCGTGGCGGGAGGCGCCCTGGCGCTGGCCGCCGCGGCGGGCTATCTCGCGGCGCGGCGCAGGCACTGAGGAAGGCCGGGGTCCGTCGATCCCGTTGCTTCCACCGTCCAACAGCAAAACAGCAAAACAGGGAGATTTCATGCGCTTCGTGATGTTCTGCCATTCGCTCGTTTCCGATTGGAACCATGGCAATGCTCACTTCTTGCGCGGCATCTGCAGCGAGCTTGTCGCACGAGGCCACGAAGTGGCCGTGTACGAACCGCGCCGCGGCTGGAGCCGGGCCAACCTCGAGGCCGCACACGGCCGCAGGCCTGTGGAAGGCTTCGCGCGCGCCTACCCGGAACTGCAAAGCACGCCGTACGACCGCGCGACGCTCGACCTCGATGCCGTGCTCGACGGTGCGGACGTCGTGCTCGTGCACGAATGGAACGAGCCTGCGCTGGTGCGCCGCATCGGCCTGCATCGGCGCGACGGCGGCCGTTATCGCCTGCTGTTCCACGACACGCATCACCGCGCGGTGACGGACGAAAAATCCATGGCCGCCTACGACCTCGCCCACTACGACGGCGCGCTGGCCTGCGGCGATGTGATTCGCGACCTGTACCGCAGCAAGGGCTGGGCACGCGATGCGTGGACGTGGCACGAGGCCGCGGACGTGCGGCGTTTTCATCCACGCCCCGAGGTGGCGCGCACCGGCGACCTGGTGTGGGTCGGCAACTGGGGCGACGACGCGCGCGTGGCCGAGCTCGACGAATTCCTGCTCGGACCGGTGCGCGACCTCGGGCTGAAGGCCCTGGTGTATGGCGTGCGCTACCCCGATCCCGCGATCGACCGCCTGAGCGGGGCCGGCATCGAGTACGGTGGATGGATCGCCAACTACAAGGTGCCGCTCGTGTTCGCGCGCCACCGGGTGACGGTGCACTTGCCGCACCGGCCCCACGTGGAAGCGCTGCGCGGCGTTCCCACCATCCGCATGTTCGAGGCGCTGGCATGCGGCATTCCACTGGTGAGTGCGCCCTGGCACGACACCGAGGCGCTGTTCACGCCGGGCCGCGATTTCCTCGTCGCGAACGACGGCACCGCAATGCGCCACCATCTGCGCGACGTGCTCGGGGACCGCGAATTCGCCGATTCGCTGGCGCAGCACGGCCTTGCCACGGTGCTCGCCCGCCACACCTGCGCGCACCGCGTGGACGAGCTGTTCGCCATCCTCGCGCAACTCGATCCGGGCGACTCCTCCATTTCCGCGGGGAGGCTGGTTGCATGAAGCGGCGGTTCCCGCCCGCGGGATGCTGCGCCTCGGAGAAGGCTTACAGCCGCCATCGGGTGTAGACGACACGGGCCGCACGCGAGCGGCACACGATGAAGCTTCATTGCAGTTCTTCCTTTTCCTTTTCTTCAACCCCGCCGGCGCCGCGGTTGCCCGGCATTTGCATGGAGCGATTTCATGACCAGCTACGCCCACACAACCAACGGCACCACCACCAGCGTCATTCCCAACGACCAGGTCGTGGACGTGCTCGACGATCTCCTGGAAAACACGCGCGACGGCGAGTACGGCTTCCGCGCCTGCGCGGAAGAGGTCGACTCGGCGCAACTGAAGCAGGTGTTCCGTGAGCGCGCCGCCCAGTGCGCCAGCGCTGCATCGGAACTGGCGGGGCTCATCCGGCAGTACGGAGGCGAAGTCGATGACGGCGGCACGGTCGCCGGCGCCATGCACCGCGGCTGGGTGCACGTGAAGGGCAAGGTCGGCGCGGACAGCCCGCTGTCCATGCTGGAGGAATGCGAACGCGGCGAGGACGCGGCGGTCGCGCGCTATCGCAAGGCACTCAAGCAGGAACTCCCGGCGGACGTGCGTGCCGTGGTGCAGCGCCAGGCCGACGGCGCCAAGCGCAACCACGACCAGATCAAGTCCCTGCGCGACCAGATGCGCAGTGCCAAGGCCTGAGCTGCAGTCATGCGAAGAGCCGCCCCGGCCTGCTGCGCGCATGCGGCAGACCGGCAGGCGGCCTTCGCGCCGCGCCTCAGATGAAGGGCACCCCGCCCGTCACCGGAATGGTGGCGCCTGAGATGTAGCTTGCCTGGTCCGAGGCGAGAAGCACGTACACGGCCTGCAGCTCGGCCGGCTGGCCGGGTCGCTTCAGCGGCGTCTGGCTGCCGAATTCCCTGACCTTGTCGGGCGGCATCGTGGAAGGAATGAGCGGCGTCCAGAATGGACCGGGCGCCACGCAGTTCACCCGGATGCCTTTTTCGGCGAGCAGTTGCGCCATGCCCCCGGACATGTTCTGGATCGCGCCCTTCGTGGCCGCGTAGGCCACGAGGGTCGCGTTGGGCTTGTCGGCGTTGACCGAGGCCGTGCTGATGATCGAGCTGCCCGGCTTCATGTGCGCGGCCGCTGCCTTGCTGAGGAAGAAGGGGGCGTAGACGTTGGTGCGGAAGGTCCGGTCGAACTCTTCCTCGGAGATCTCGTCCAGCGACTTGTGGCTCATCTGGAATGCCGCGTTGTTCACGAGCACGTCGAGCTTGCCGAAGCGTTCGATGGCCGTGTCCACGAGCCGCCGGCAGTGCGCTTCCTCGCGGATGTCGCCCGCCACGCAGACGCAGCTGCGCCCCGTACGCTCGACCCATTGGGCAGTGACGCGCGCATCTTCCTCTTCTTCGGCCAAGTAGGAGATGAGCACGTCGGCGCCCTCGCGCGCAAAGGCGAGCGCGACGGCGCGCCCGATGCCGCTGTCGCCGCCCGTGATCAGCGCGGCCTTGCCCTGCAGCTTGCCGCTTCCCACGTACGAGTTCTCGCCGGAGTCGGGCGGCGGGTCCATGCGGGACTGGAGTCCGGGCGGCTGCTGTTCGGGGGTGGAAAACGGCGGGCGCGGCGCCGCTTTGCGTGGGTCGGTCATGTGCATTCCTTTCGAGGTGAAAGGGGTGTTCTTCATCCGCCCGTGTCGCAAGAATGTAGGAGCGCTGCGCTTTTTCGATGCAGGCGAAGGAGCCGGCAACCGGCAACTGCGAGCCCGGTTTTTCGACGGCAGCCGACCCCTGCGTCCGCATCTGTCCGACATGGCGCGCGCCGCGCGCGCCGAACCTTGGCTTGGCCCGGACGACCGGAGCTCGCGATGGCCGATTTCCGGAAGTGCACCAGGAAGCGCGCCGACCGATGCACCCCGGGAGCCCGGGCCCCGCCCGTTGCGCGCCGCAACGGATCTCTTGCCGCAACGCAAGGAAGGACTCTGATGACCCAGGAACTCTTCGATCGATGCATTGCCGCGTGCAATGCCTGTGCCACTGCATGCGGCCGCTGCGCGGCGGCATGCCTGCGCGAACCGGACGTGAAATCGATGGCCGCCTGCATTGCGCTGGACACCGACTGCGAGGCCATGTGCAGGCTCTGCGCATCGCTGATGGCCCGCGGCAGCGTGCACGCCAGAGCCGCCTGCCGGCTGTGCGCCGAGGTCTGCAGTGCCTGCGGCGACGAATGCGCCGGCCATGACCACGATCACTGCCAGGCGTGCGCGACGGCCTGCAGGAGTTGCGCGCAGGAGTGCCGCAACATGGCGGCGAGCGCACCCTGAGGACGTCGCGGCGCCGCCATGCCGGGCGAAGCACTCTTTGCAGAGGCCGCTCGGCACTGGGGCATGCGCGACGTGTTCTGCTATTTCGACAAGGCGTACTGCAGCTGCTTCTGAACGATCGGGAGCAGCTTCACGGCCAGGGCCTTCAGCTCCGGGTCCTTTGCCGTCGACTGGGTCTTCTGCAGCAGCTCGACGGTTGTCTTGTGCTGGCCGAAGCCGGATTGCGACATGTACTGCCGGTCGAAGGCGGCGCCCTTGAGCACCTTGAGTTCGGCAAGGGCGACGGCGTACCGTGCGCCCGGAACCGAAGGCAGCCGGATGTTCTTTTCCCTTGCGAAGAGTTCGGTCTCTTTCATGGCCTGCGTGTGGTTGTCGACCATGGTCCGCGCGAACTGCCGGATCTGGTCGCTCTGCGCTCTCTCGAGGGCGAGCTGGCCCGATTCGATCTCCGCCAGATTGGCCTCGGCAATGTCGCGCAGCAGGGCGCTGTCGGCCGGATCGAGCTGCCCGGTGGCGGCCTGCGCCTCGATGGCCGGCGCGTCGGCGGCGACCAGGATCTGGTGGCGTTGCGAATGCGTTGCCATCGACGAGGTCAGCAGCACTGCCAATATCGCCAACGTGCCGAGAACATGAAGGTGGAACGGGCGGCGGTGGTGGATGAGGATTCGATGTCGCCGTATTTGCATGCGAGCCTCCTGCAACACTTGGACGAGGCCATCGTAGGGATCCTCTCGCGCGAGCGCACGACGCCACCCCCCCATGCGGATGTAGGCAGTCGCCGCCAATGGCCGCCGCGGCTGTGAAGGTCCGGCCGCCGGGTTGTTCGCCGCTGTCCTACAGACCGCATGCGGGATGGGCCTAAGTTGAACGGATGCGTGGAATGCGCTGCAACTCCACGTGAGGTGCGGTTAGCGCGTGCGCGCCGTTTCTGGTTCTTTTCACAGGAGTTTCAAATGCACAAGATCAAGGACGTCATGAGCAAGGACGTGAAGGTCGTTCACCCCGATGCGACGCTCATCGAGGCCGCGCAGTCCATGCGCGACGGCGACTTCGGGATGATGCCGGTGGGCGAGGACGATCGCATGATCGGAACGATCTCCGATCGCGACATCGCCATCAGGGGCGTGGCGGAAGGCCTGGACGGCAAGGTCAAGGTCCGCGACGTCATGTCGTCGGGTGTGCAATGGGCCTATGACGACGAGCCCGTCGAACGCGCGGCGCAGCTCATGGCCCAGCACCAGGTTCGGCGCCTGCCGATCGTGAATCGCGAGAAGCGGCTCGTGGGAATCGTGGCCCTCGCCGACGTCGCGGTGAAGGAGCGCAGGGTCAAGCCGGCCGCCGAGGCGCTGTGCGGGATCTCCGAGCCGGTGCACGCCTGAACGCGCCCGCATCGGGTCTCGCGGCGGGGCGAATCGTTCAGAACTCGCCCTGTCCCCCGGTGCGGTCGTGGACCCACCGCATGGCCTGCTGCTCTCCATGGCGCAGCGCCTCGGCCTCGCTTGCATAGGCCGCGTTGTCCGTGTCGACAGGAAGCCGGGCGTCTTTTTCTCCCGGCTCGTCCGGACGGCAGAACACGACCGGCCTGTAGAGGCCGCCATCGATGCGCTGGGTGCCGCAGGAAACGATCCATCCGCGGTATGCGAAGGTGAGAAGCCGATCGACGACGTCGCTCGAGTCGGGTGTGCCCGGGGAGCCGGGAATGCTGGCAGTCATGGAAGTCCTTCGGGGTCGAAACTGGGCAGTCTTCAATCTGCAGGATTCGTGGGCCATGCGTGTGAGAAACGGCCCACCGCTCGTGTCAGTCCTTCGCCTTGCGCGGCAGCGCCACCCCCAGGTCCTTCAGCCACGCCTGCCAGGCCTCGTCGCGTTGACGAGGGTCGCCGCGCAGCAATGCGGAGGGGTGCAGGGTGACCAGCACGGGCCGTCCCGATGGGTCGTCGTGCCAGCGGCCACGCTCCTTCGTCACCGCCACCTGCCGTCCGAGAAGTGCGCGCGCTGCCGTGGCGCCCAGGGCGACGAGGGCAGGGGGCCGCACGAGATCGATCTCGTCCTGCAGCCAGTGATGGCAGGCTTCCGCCTCGCGCTGGCCCGGCGTCTTGTGCATGCGCCGCTTGCCGCGCAGCTCGTACTTGAAATGCTTGACCGCATTGGTCACGTAGAGTTCTTCGCGCGTCCAGCCCAGTTCGTCCAGCGCCCGGTCGAGGAGCTTGCCGGCCGGGCCGACGAAAGGCCGGCCCTGCACGTCCTCCTTGTCGCCGGGCTGCTCGCCGACCACCATGATGGCCGAGCGAACCTGGCCCTCGCCGCACACGGCCTGCGTGGCGCGCGCACCGAGGGGGCATTCGCGGCATCGGTCGGTCGCCTTCTTCAGCTCGAGCAGCGCTTCGCGCGTGCGTGCGACCGAAAGGCGCGTGGACACGGCCGCCTCTCCTCAGGCGATGGCGGCATCACGCTGCGCAACGAAATCGCTGACGGTACTTTTCATCGGAAGACTCCGGGCTCGTGGTCGATGGCCGGGTGGAAAAAGCCGACGTTCTTCCGTGCGAAAGCGCGGGGCCGCCGCGCTGCGCCGCCATGCGATGTCGGACGAGGCCGCGAATGGCGCGGCCGCTGCGCACACAAGCGCCGCAGATGAAAAAATGGCCGCATGCCTTCCCGATCTGCCGCATCCCCAGGCGTGCTCGCCGACGAAAGCGCCGCGGGCCACACCGCGCTGCTGATCATCGACATGATCAGTTGCTGGGATTTCCCCGATGCGGAAAAGCTGCTCGTGCGCGCTGCGCGGATCGCGCGGCCCATCGCGGCGCTGAAGGCGCGGTGCCGCAAGGCCGGCGTGCCGGTGATCTACGCGAACGACAACCGGGGCCGCTGGCGCTCCGATTTCCGCGCGCTGGTGGACCAGGCGCTGGCGCAGGGCGGCGCCGGTGCGGCGATCGCGAATGCGTTGAATCCCGACGCCGACGACTACTTCCTGCTCAAGCCCAAGCAGTCCGCGTTCTTCGGCACGCCGCTCGAACTGCTGCTGCAGCACCTGGACGCCGATCGCCTCATCCTTACGGGCGTGGCAAGCGACCAGTGCGTTCTCGTGACGGCGAGCGAGGCCGGAATGCGCGACCTCTCGGTGGTGGTGCCGCGCGACTGCGTGGCCTCCCAGTCGGCCAGGCGCAACGACATCGTGCTGCGCCAGCTGAAGGAGTTCCTGAAGCTGCCGATCACGTCCGGCGCGCGGATCCGCCTGGCGGACCCGCGATCGCCGCGTCAGAAGCCGTAGTACTTGTTGATGGTGTCGCTGTATCGGTCGTCGTAGTCCGGCACCTGGTCGTCGGTGTAGCGCGGCGCCTTCTCGAGCGTGGCCTTGTCCAGCGGCACCACGTAGCCGTCCTGAGAGGTGTCGTACTTGAGCATGCTCCACGGAATGGGATAGCGGTCGGTGCCCATGCCGAGGAAACCGCCGAACTCAAGCACCGCATAGCGGACCTGGCCCGTGAGCTTGTCGATCATGAGGTCGTCGATCGAGCCGAGCTTGTCGCCCGATGGGTTGTAGACGCTTGTCCCCTCGACGCGATCCGACGAGATCACGGTGGCAATGGAAGTGGCTGCCATGAATATCTCCTTGACGGCACTTCTGGGAAAGCGCCGGCGTTTGCTTGCAGAGCCCAGGGAGGGGGTGTCGCTCTGCGTGGGAGATGCGTGGATCGGTTGCAGCACTGTCGCGCTGTAGGAGATTCCCCCATCCCGACGGCTGGAGGTTTGCGCGGCAATTACTCCTGTGCAGCCGGTGCCTCGGAGTCCTGCGGCGACGCTTGCTGCGCCTGTTGCTGGCCTTGTGGCGCATCGGCCGAAGTGGTCTCGATGCGCGCGCCATGGCTCCTGGGCACGATGCCTTTGACGAGGTGGCGGGGTACGTGGTGCGTCTTCACCAGCTGCGCGAGCATCTCGCTGCGCGCTGGCTCGCACGCCGGTAGAAACATGTGGAGTGCGCTCATGATGTCGTCCCGTAAATGCCAGGAGAGGAGAGCGGCCGGCCCGGCTGGAGGGCGCGGAGCCTCGGGGTTCGAGGGTGACCTCTGGCATCGGTCGCCGGCATTATGAGCGCCTGAATTGCGCGACGCATAAGCAGCCCGCATCGGCCCCTCTGGCGTAGATGGCTTCGGTGCAGCTGTCCCGACCGCGACCTGTCCTGGGCCGCGGCAGTTGCCAAAAGAGCGCCGTCTGCCTCAAAATAACTTACCGTGCGACAGGTAATATTTTCAAGGACGCCCAAGGAGACATGATGACTTTCAATACGTTGCTGCTCGAGGTCAAGGACCGGATCGCGGTGCTCACGCTCAATCGCCCTCCCGTCAATGCCCAGAACGCCGAGCTGCGCAGCGAGCTGACGCAGGTGTTCGACGAGCTTTCCGACCGCGACGACGTCTCGGTCATCGTGCTCACCGGCAGCGGCAAGACCTTCTCGGCCGGCGCCGACATCCGCGAGCGGCCCAACCTCGGCGCCACGCCCGGCGCCTACGGCCGCCACAACCGCCTGGTGCGCGAGTCGTACTACGCGGTGGTGGAGTGCTCCAAGCCCGTCATCGCGGCCATCAACGGCCCGGCCATGGGCGCGGGCTTCGGCCTCGTGATGGCCTCCGACATCTGGGTGGCGTCGGAGGACGCCTTCGTCTCGATGCCCGAGATCAACGTCGGCCTGGCCGGCGGCGTGACCTTCCTGCAGGAGGTGTTCGGCCGCTCGCGTGCGCGGCGCATGTTCTATACGGGCATGAAGGTCACCGGCCAGGAGCTGTACCGGCTCGGCCTCGTCGAAGCCTGCCTGCCGGCCGACGAGCTCATGCCCTACGCGATGGAGATCGCCGCCGAGATCGCCTCCAAGAGCCCGATCGCATTGCGCCTGGCCAAGGAAGCGGCCCGCATGACGCAGGTGATGCCATCGCGCGATGCCTACCGCTACGAGCAGGGCAACACGGTGGCGCTGTCGAAGACGGAAGACGCGAAGGAAGCGCAGCGCGCCTTCCTCGAGAAGCGCGCGCCCGTCTACACCGGACGCTGATGGCACGCGGCACCAGGGCCTTGCGGCTACATGGTGCGTGCTATTATTTTTTGATCGATTGCGGACCGAGTGCATGGCTGTTCAGCCGCTGCCCCCCGCAAGCTCCCACGCCAAGAATTTCAAGAGGACCTTCGCCCATGGCAACCCAGTCCAACGTCGCCGAGGCGGCAGATCCGGAACGGGGCTCCAGGCGCAAGTCCGACGTGCGCCAGGAGCAGCTGACCGAAATCGCCTGCCGGCTCTTCGCCAAGAAGGGCTACGAAGGCACCTCGCTGCGCGACATCGCCGACGAGGCCAAGATCACCAAGGCCGCGCTCTACTACCACTTCCCCAACAAGGAAGCGCTGTACGAGCGCATCGTGCTGGAGTCGATGCAGGCGCTGGTGGACTCGGTGCGCGAGGCCATGTCCCGCGGCAGGAGTCCGTTGGACAAGGTGCGCCTGTTCATGGAGTCGTCCGCCGACTTCCTGGACCGCAGCCGCAATTCCTGGATCGCGGGCTCCAACGCATTCTGGTCCGGCAGCGAGGGCGATCCGCGCGCGGGGGCCGTCTACCTGCGCGACGAATACGAGCACCTCTTGCGCGACTGCATCGCCGAGGCCATCGCCAAGGGGGAGGTGCGCAAGGTCGACCCCGCCATCGCCGGACGCATGCTGCTGTCGATGCTCAACCACATCTGCCGCTGGCATTCGCCCAAGGGCCGCCTGAGCACCCGTGAGGTGATCGAGCAGTACCTCGACATGGCCTTCGGCGGCCTGCGCGCGACACCAAAGCGCTGAAGCTTGACGACGCTGCGGCGCCCATGCGCGCCGCATCGCCTGGAAGGGTAAACCCGATTCGTAACTTACCGGCCGTTAAGTAAACTTCCTTCGAGATCCAGCGATGCAAGTCCTTCAACGATTCCTTCTCGCGATGTGCTGCGGCGTGCTTGCCGCGGTGCCGGCCATGGCCCTGGCGTTTCCCGACAAGCCGGTGCAGCTGATCGTTCCGTACGCGGCCGGCGGGCTGACCGACAACCTCGCGCGCATCGTCGCCCCGGCGCTGTCGGCGCGCTGGGGCCAGCCCGTGGTGATCGACAACCGCAACGGGGGAGGGACTTCCATCGGCACCGCCGCGGCCGCGCGTGCGCCGGGCGATGGCTACACGCTGCTGCTCACCGCCTTCGGCTACATCGGCAATCCGCTGCTGATGAAGAACCTGCCCTACGACCCCGCCGCGCTGGTGCCGGTCACCATCGTGGCCGACGCGCCGAGCGTGCTGTTCGTGTCGGCCAGGCTGCCCGTGAACACGGTGCCCGAGCTGATCGCCTATGCCAAGGCGAATCCGAAGGGGGTCGTGTTCGCGTCCTCCGGCAACGGATCGAGCCCGCACATCGCCGCCGAGCTGCTGGCCTCGCTGACGGGCATCGACATCGTGCACGTGCCTTACCGTGGCAACGGGCCCGCGCTGAACGACCTGCTGGGCGGCCAGGTGCAGGCCATGTTCGATTCGGCCGCCTCGATGTCCTACGTGCGCGCCGGCCGGCTCAAGGCGCTCGGCGTTGCCAGCGACGCGCCCGTGGCGCGGATGCCCGAGGTGGTGCCCATCGCGCGCTCGGGCGTGCCGCAGCTTGCGGGCTTCGCCGCGGGCGGCTGGTTCGGTTTCTTCCTGCCGAGCAAGACGTCCGCCGAACTGCAGCAACGCATCTACGCCGACCTGCGCGCGGTGCTCGAGACACCCGAAGTGCGCGCGGCCCTCGAGCGCGCCGGCGTGGAGCCGCGCCTCATGACGCAACCGGAGTTCGCGGCCTACCTGCGCGCCGAGCACGACCGCTGGGCGCCGGTGATCCGCGAGCGCCGCATCCAGCTCGACTGAACAAGACCCGATGACCGCTTTCGAAAACAAGCACACCGATACATGACAACGCCAACACAGACCGATCCCTACGCCGCGTTCCGCGAGGAGCTGCGCCAGTTCGCCGCCGAGCAGTGCCCGGAAGAACTCAAGCGCTTCGTGCGCAGCAACCAGAAGATCACGCGCAACGAATACCGCATCTGGCAAGAGAAGCTGTTCGCCCGCGGCTGGGCCGCGCCCAACTGGCCGGTGGCCCACGGCGGCACCGGCTGGGACCTGCAGCAGCGCTACCTGTTCGAGGAGATCACCGCGCAGGCCGATTGCCCGCCGCAGTACCACCACGGCCTGGGCCACATCGGACCGGTGATCCTGCACTTCGGCACCGAGGCGCAGAAGGCGCGCTTCCTGCCGCGCATCCTCGACGGCAGCGAGTGGTGGTGCCAGGGCTATTCGGAGCCCGGCGCCGGCTCCGACCTGGCCTCGCTCAAGACCTCCGCGCGCCGCGACGGCGACCACTACGTGCTCAACGGCCAGAAGATCTGGACCTCGCACGCGCAGGAGGCCGACATGATGTACACGCTGGTGCGCACGTCGAACGAGGGGCGCAAGCAGGCCGGCATCTCGCTGCTGCTGGTGCCGATGAACACGCCCGGCATCGAGGTGCGCCCGATTCCCACCATCGACCACTGGCACCACGTCAACGAGGTGTTCCTCAACGACGTGCGCGTGCCGTGCGAGAACCTGGTCGGCGCCGAAGGCGAGGGCTGGAAGTGCGCCAAGTTCCTGCTCGACCGCGAACGTCTGTCGCCCGCGACCGTGCCGCGGCTGGCGCGGCTCGCCGAGCAGGTCGAGGAGCTGCTGGTGGCACGGCGCGACGCCAATGCCGCAGCCGCTGCATCGCCCAGCTTCCACGTGCTGCTGGAGCGCCTCTATCTCGCGCAGGCCGGCGTGAAGGGCGCACGCGAGATGCTGCTGAGCGCCATCCAGGAAGAAATGCAGGGCACGCTCGCGGCCTCCAAGTCGTCAGCGCTCAAGCTCTACTGTTCGGAGCTCTCGCAGCAGATCATCGGCATCGCGTTCGACATCGCGGGCCCGGCGCACGCGGCGCGGCTGGTGGCCGCCACCGGCGTCGACGCGCAGCAGGATGTCGATCTGCAGCGCGAGCTCGTGCACACCTATCTTTTCTACCGCTCGCGCACCATCGCCGGCGGCACCAGCGAAGTTCAGAAGAACGTCATCGCGCGCGACCTTTTCGGAGCCTGAATCCATGCCATTCCACGCAGAGCCGATGTTCCCCGGCGACCTCTACGACACGACGCTGCGCGTTGCCGCCGCTGCCACCACGACCGCCGATGCCGATGCCGATGCATCGAGCGCAACCTGGCGCCAGTTCCTGGGCCTGGGCTGGCAGGCCGTGCTGGTGGCCGAAGCCAGCGGCGGTGCCGGCGCCTCGCTGGGCGACATCGCCGCCATCGCCGAGGCGGCCGGACGCCACGCGCTGGCCGCGCCGCTGGTCGAACGCTGCGCCGTGGTGCCCACGCTGCTGTCGCACATCAGCGGCAACCCCGCCGCTGAAACGCTGCTGGGCGAGATCGCGAGCGGCGAGGCCTCGGTCTGCCCGGTGCTCGCTGTCGACGACGTGACGCCGGCCGCCCGCCTGCAAGGCGGACGCGTGGTGCTGCAGGGCAGCCTGCGCGGCGCAGACCTCACCGAACCCGTGACGCACCTGCTGGCGCTCGTCGCGCTGGACGGCAAGGACGCGCTGGTGCTGTTGCCGCGCGCCGTGCTGGCCGGCGCCGCACGCAGCTACACGGGCATCGATGCGCGCCACACCACCGACATCGACGTCGAGGGCCTCGCGCTGCCCGAGGCCGCCGTGCTGCTGAGCGGCGCCGCGGTCCGCCCGCTGGTGGACCACGCCAACGCGGTCGGCGCGCTGCTGTCGTGCGCGCAGATGGTCGGCGCCATCGGCGCGATGATCGAGCAGACCATCGAGTACCTCGGCACACGCGAGCAGTTCGGCGTGGCGCTCGCCACCTTCCAGGCGCTGCGCCACAAGGTGGTCGAGATGTACGTGGCCTACGAGAATGTGCGCGGCATGGTGCGCCAGCAGGTGACGGTGCTCGACGGCATGGGCTCTGCGTTGCCGGGGCGCGAGGTGCGGCGCGAACTGGCGCTGGTGAAGCTGTACCTCGCCGTCACAGGCCGCCAGGTCGCGGAAACCGCCATCCAGCTGCACGGCGGCATCGGCATGTCGCGCGAGCTGCCGGCGGCGCGGCTCGCCATGCATGCGCTGGCCTGCAGCCAGCAGTGGGGTGATCGTTTCAGCCAGCTCGACCGGCTCGCCGCCGATGCCGTGCTGCATTGAGGAGCTTGTGGTGCATTCACTCGATTCGCTTTTCAATCCCTCTTCCGTGGCGCTGATCGGCGCTTCGTCCGACCCCGAACGCATCGGCGGACGGCCGCTGCGCTTCATGCTCGAAGGCGGCTTCGAAGCGCCGCTCTATCCGGTCAACAAGAGCGGAGACACCATCCAGGGCCTGCCCGCCTGCGCCAGCGTGCTCGACATTCCGCACCCGGTCGACCAGGCCGTCATCGCGGTGCCGGTGGCCGGCGTGGAGGCGGCCGTGCGCGACAGCATCGGCAAGGGCGTGAAGGCGATCCAGGTGCTGACCGCCGGCTTCGCCGAAATCGACGCAGCGGGCCGCGCCTTGCAAGACCGCCTGGTGCAGATGTGCCGCGATGCCGGCGTGCGCATGGTGGGCCCGAACTCGCTCGGCCTGCTCAACGTGCCGACGCGCTTCTTCTCGACTTTCTCGACCGCGCTCAATGGCCTGAAGCCCGTGCCCGGGCCCATCGCGCTGGCCACGCAAAGCGGCGCCTTCGGCTCCGCGGCCTACGGCATGGCCTCGCTGCGCGGCCTGGGCTTCAGCAAGATCATCGCGACCGGCAACGAAGGCGACGTCGATGTGGCCGAGTGCATCGACTACCTCGTGGACGACGCCGACACGCGCGTCATCTGCGCCGCGCTCGAGTCGTGCCGCGACGGCGAGCGCCTGCGGCGCGCGCTGCTGAAGGCCGCGGCCGCCGGCAAGCCCGTGCTCATCATGAAGGTGGGGCGCACCGAGGCCGGCGCCGCTGCGGCTTCCACGCACACCGGTTCGCTGGCCGGCAACGACACGGCCTACGACACCGTCTTCGCAGAGTGCGGCGCGTGGCGGCCCGAATCGATCGAGGAGATGCTCGACATCGCCTATGCGTTCTCGGTCACGCGGGCGCTGCCGCACAACGCCGGCATGGGCATCGTCACCGGCTCCGGTGGCATCGGCGTGCTGATGGCCGACGATGCCGGTGGGCGCGGCATGTCGCTGCCGCCGCTGCCCGAGGCCGCACGCCGCGCCGCGCTCGACCTGCTGCCGTTCGCGGTGGCGAGCAATCCGCTGGACATGACGGCGCAGGTCACCTCGGTGCCCAGCGGCGTGTCGCGCACGGTGGGTGTCATGCTGGACCACGCGGACTACGGCACGGTGTTCGCCTACCTCGCGCACGTGGGCCTTTCGCCGGAGCGCTTTGCCTCGACGCAGGCGGAACTGATCGCGCAGCGCCAGCGGCATCCGGACCGGGTCATGGTGCTGGTGATGCTGTCGAAGCCCGAAGTCAACCAAGCGCTCGAACAGCAGGGCATTCCGGTGTTCGAGGACCCGTCGCGCGCGGTGCGCGCGCTGGCCGCGCTCGCGCATATCCGCGCACGCCGCGAAACGCTCTACAAGCCCGTGCAGTGCGCGGCTGCCGCGCCGCTGCGCGGCGACGTGTCGACCGAGGACGGCGCCAAGCGCGCGCTGGCGCATGCAGGCCTGCCTGTGCTGCCCGAGCGCCTGTGCCGCAGCGCCGCCGATGCGGCGGCTGCCGCGCGAACCCTGGGCTTTCCGGTGGTCGCGAAGATCGTCTCGCCCGACATTCCCCACAAGACCGAGGTCGGCGGCGTCATGCTGCGCCTGCAGGACGCGGCGGCGGTCGAGGCCGCGTACGACGAGCTGATGGCGCGCGCCCGCAAGGCGCGGCCCGAGGCGCGGCTCGAAGGCGTGCTGGTCGCGCCGATGCTGCAGGGCGGTGTCGAGGTGATCCTCGGCATCCACCGCGACCCGACCTTCGGGCCGATGGTGATGTACGGCTCCGGCGGCACGGCCGTGGAGCTCTTCAAGGACGTGGCCTTCGCCTCCGCGCCGTTGACGCCCGTGCGTGCCGCCGCCTTGATCGAGCGCGTGCGCTCCACGCAGCTGCTGCGCGGCTGGCGCGGCGGCCCGCGCTACGACGAGGCAGCGCTGGCCGACGCCCTGTGCCGCCTGTCCGACTTCGGCATCGCCCATGCCGACGAGCTCGAAAGCGTCGACATCAATCCGCTAGTGGTTCGCACCGACGGCGCCGCCTGCCTCGACGCGGTGATCGTGCTGCGCGGCACTGAAACGAAGGAGCATTCGCATGCAGACTGAAGGACGCCTGATCGCACTGGAGGCCCGGCTCGAGGCGCTGAGCGCGCGCGAGGCGATTCGCGCATGCCTCTATCGCTATTGCCGCGGCATCGACCGCTGCGACGAGGCGGCGCTGCGCTCGTCGTACTGGCCCGACGCCACCGATCGCCACGGCCCCTACAGCGGCAGCGCCAGCGGCTTCATCGATTGGGCGCTGGCAAAGCTCAAGGAGGGCGGCCGCTTGATCCACACGATCGGCAACATCGCGATCGAACTGCGCGGAGCCGAGGCCGCGGTGGAAAGCTACTTCCAGGCCTTCCAGACCGACACCGACGCGCAGGGCAAGCCGCGCGAGACCTTCCTTTGCGGCCGCTACATCGACCGCTTCGAGCGGCGCGGCGCGGGCGAATGGCGGGTGGCCGCGCGCACCGTGGCCTACGACTGGATCCGCGAGTCGGCGGCGCCCGCCGGCACCGAGGCCGAGCGCTTCGGCGTGCGCCAGCCGATCGGCGGGCGCGCGCCCGACGACCCCTGGTACGCGCTCCTGGCGTCGCTGCCCCCGGCAACTACCTGACGAAACCTCCGTTCTCTTCGACTACCGCCCCCGGCCTTGCCGCAGGGCGGCTTTCTGCATGCCGGCCGACAACCACGCGTTGACGGCGGCCAGGCCCTTTGCAAGGCGGGCCTGCAACCAGAAATCCCATACGAGGAGACAAATCTTGTCGAGTTTCTTGAACACCCCGCGTCGCATGCCGCTCGCTGTGACGCTTTTTGCCACCGGCCTTTGCGGCGCATCGCCAGCGCTGGCCCAGCAGGCACAGAAGGAAGAGTTGCGCCAGATCGTGCAGCCGGCGGGGGGCATGGCGGCCTCGCCGTCCAGCCTCACGATGTACGGCCTGATCGACACCAGCCTGGCATCGGCCAGCAACGCCGGCGGACGTGTGAGACGGATGGACAGCGGCCACATGAACGGCTCGCGCCTCGGGTTCAAGGGCAGCGAAGACCTGGGCGACGGACTGCGCGCCAACTTCCTGCTGGAGATGGGCCTCAACTCCGATGCGGGAACGATGGGCCAGAACCAGGGCGCGGGCGCCAAGTCGTTCGGCCGCGGAGCGATCGTCGGCCTGTCGGGCTCGATAGGCGAGATCCGGCTCGGGCGCACCGTGGTGGCCATCGGCTCCGAGGTGCAGGCGGTGGGCGATGCCTTCGGCCTGGGCGGCGGCGGCAACCTGCAGGGCATCCAGCCGGCGCCGGGGCGGGTCAACAACACCATCTGGTACCAGTCGCCGAATTTCGGTGGCTTCATCGCCAAGCTGTCCTACTCGCCGGGAGAGACCACCGTGACCAGCGGAACGGCGACGAGCTCCAGGTCTGGCACGAGCACCGCTGCCTCGGTGTTCTACCTCAAGGGCGGGCTGAGCGCCGCCATCGGCTATTCCACCTACAGGCAACTGGCAGATGCAAGCACCCTGCATTGGTTCCATTCCGCCGCGGCCTACGACTTCGGTGCCGCCAAGCTGTTCGGCTCGTATGCGACCTTCCGCAATCCGGGCGCTGCGGTCACACCGGCCACGCACGCCGCCGCGGACAACAACCTCATGTTCGCGGGCTTCCCGCTGGTGGGTTACTACAGCGGGCAGGACGACCGCAGCGCGTCGATCGGCATCGCCGTGCCCTTTGGCGTGAGCACCGTGCTCGCACAGGTGGTGCGTGTCGACGACAAGGGGCCGTTGAACCGCGACGCCACGCAGTTCGGCATCGCCTACATCTACGCGCTGTCGAAGCGGACCAGCCTGTACGCCGACTACGGCCGCATCCGCAACCGCAACGGCGCGGCGTATGCGGTGACGGGCGCCACCTCCCAGGCCGGGCTGGACCGTGGCGGCAACAGCCACGCCACCCACGTCGGGGTGCGCGTGGCGTTCTAGCCTATGGTTCACCCGGTGGAGGCACGCATGTGCGACAACTACCATCGCATGCGTGATTTCTGAAGGACATCGATGCCCATCGGCACAGTCAAATCGGCCACGAGGGTGCTTCAGGTGCTGGAGCATTTCGCGCAGGTGCGCACGCCTCTGGCGCTCAAGCAGATCAGCGACGCGCTGGGGTATCCGCAGTCCAGCACCACGGTGCTGCTGAAGAACCTCATCGCGCTGGGCTACCTCAACTACAACCGCGCCGATCGCGTGTACTTCCCCACGCCGCGCGTGGCCTCGCTGGGCGATTGGGTCACGCAGGCGCTGTTCGGGCAAGGCCGCGTCGTCGAGGTGATGCGCGACCTGCACAGCGCCACGGGCGAGACGGTGTCGATCTGCATGCTCAACGACATCTACCTGCAGTACATCCGCGTGATCCAGTCGACGCACCAGCTGCGCTTTCACACCGACGAGGGGAGCATGCGGCCGCTCACGCTGTCGGCGATGGGGTGGCTGCTGCTGACCGACCGCTCCGATGCCGAGATCGAGAAGCTCGTGCGCCGCGCCAACATCGCCACGCCGCGCAAGGAAGACCGCGTGCCACTGGAAGTCGTTGCGGCGCACGTGGCCGACGCGCGCGAGCGCAAGTCGATCTACATGGAGAACATGCCGCTGCTCGGTGGCGCCACCGTCGGCGTGGTGCTGCCTTGCCTGGTGCAGGGGCGCATCGCGGTGCTGGGCATGGGCGGGACCATCGAGCGCATGCGCCCGCATCGTGCGCGCTACACCGCGCTCATGCGAAGGCTTGTGCAGCAACTGGAAGAAGACGGGACCGCATAACGCGGAAATCACGGATGTAATGTTGTTCAGCGCCAGTGTGATTTTCTTGATGGGCTTCCCCACGGTGGGCATCATTTCCCTTGCACGCAAACCTGCCCGCCGTGGCCGGAATCAACAAGGAGACACACATGACCGCCGAACCCATCAACCTGCATTCATCTCACCATCCATTGAACCCGCATACCGGCGCCAGGCGCGTCGACGTGGTCGTTGTCGGCGCCGGCTTCGGCGGCATGTACGCCACGTACCGCTTCCGCGAGATGGGCTTCAGGGTGCAGGGCTTCGAAGCGGGCGGCGACGTCGGCGGTGTCTGGTACTGGAACCGCTACCCCGGTGCGCGCGTCGACCTGCCGAGCATCGACTACAGCTTTTCGTTCTCTCCCGAGATCGAGCAGGAGTGGACGTGGTCGGAGCAGTTCGCGGCCCAGCCCGAGCTGCTGAAGTACATCAACTTCGTGGCCGACAGGCTCGACCTGCGCCGGCACATCCAGTTCAAGACGCGCGTGACCCGCGCGGTGTGGGACGAGGCGCGCAAGCTGTGGACCGTGACGACCGATCGCGGCGACACCTACGAGGCCACGTACTGCATCATGGCGACCGGCCCCTTGTCGATTCCCAAGGACCCGGAGATCCCTGGCATCGACCGCTTCAAGGGCCAGCTGCTGCGCGCCGCCAAGTGGCCGCACCAGCCCGTCGATTTCGCCGGCAAGCGCGTGGGTGTCATCGGCACCGGATCGACGGGCATCCAGATCGTGCAGGAAGTGGGCAAGGAAGCCGGCGAGCTTTTCGTGTTCCAGCGCACGCCCAGCTTCACCATGCCGATGCGCAACGAAGCGCTCGAGCCCGACTACGTGGCCGAGGTCAAGCGCAACTACGCCAGCATTCGCGAATCGGCCCGCAACAGCGCGGTGGGCGGCGTGCGCCCGCAGTCCACGCGGGCCTTCTTCAGCGTGACGCCCAGGCAGCGCCAACAGCTGCTCGAAGACGCCTGGAAGAACGGCGGGCTTGCGATGCTCGGCACCTTCTCGGACCTGCTGGCCAACCCGGAAGCCAACGAGCACGTGGCCGAATTCGTGCGCGGCAAGATCGGCGAGACCGTGAAGGACCCGGTAACGGCCGAGAAGCTGAAGCCGCGCGGCTACCCCATCTTCGCGCGCCGCCCCTGCCTGGACAGCAGCTACTACGAGACCTTCAACCGGCCCAACGTCCACCTGAAGGACTGCATCGCCGACCCGATCGTGGAGATCACCGAGCGCGGCGTGAAGACGCAGGCCGGCGAGGTCGAGCTCGACGTGCTCATCTTCGCCACCGGCTACGACGGCCTCACGGGCGCGCTGCTGGCCTTCGACATCGTCGGGCGCGACGGGCGCACGATGAACGAGAAGTGGAAGGACGGCGCGCGTTCCCACCTGGGCCTGATGATGGAAGGCTTCCCCAATCTCTTCATGACCACCGGACCGAACGGCCCTGCCGCGCTCGCCAACATCATCCGCATCAGCGAGCACGACGTCGACTGGATCGCCGCGGCCATGACGCACATGGAAGAGAACGGCCTGTCGACCATCGAGCCGACCGCGCAGGCCGAGCAAGCCTGGATGGACCTTGTCTACGCGCTCTCGCAGCGCACGCTGCTGACCAAGGCCAAGACCTGGTACGTCGGCGCGAACGTGAAGGACAAGCCGCAAGGGCTCACGCTCTTCACGGGCGGCTTCCTGAAGTACCGGGAGCATTGCGCCGCGGCGGTGCAGGGCGGTTATCGCGACTTCGTGTTCGAGCGCGCGCAGCAGGCACTCGCGGCCTGACGCCAGGATGGGGACCCGCTGTTGCGGGTCCCGGGGCCTTACACGGCCAGCGTGCCGCCGTCCACCGGCAAGGTGACGCCGTTGACGAAGCTCGCGAGCCCGGAGGCCAGGAACACCGCAGGCCCCGCGAGCTCGTGCGGCTGGCCCAGCCGGCCGGCCGGAATGCGCTGCATGAAGCGGCCCAGCCGCGCCGGATCGGCGCGCGTGGCCTCGGTCATGGGCGTTTCGATCACGCCCGGCGCGAGCGCGTTGACGCGGATGCCGTCCGGCGCAAGGTCGAGCGCCAGCGTCTGCGTGAACATCTTCACTGCGGCCTTGGAGGCCGAATAACCCAGCGCGCCGCCCTGGGCGATGAACGCAGCCCCCGAGGCCACGTTGAGGATGCAGCCCCGCGTGCGCCGCAAGGCCGGCAGCCACGCATGCACGGTGTTGAACACGCCGAACAGGTTCACGTCCATCGTGCGGTGCAGGTTCTCCTGCGCACGCGGACTGTCGATGCCTTCGCGGATGATCACGCCGGCGTTGTTGACCAGCGTGTCGATGTCGCCCGCGGTGTCGTGCACCGCCTCGGCCAGCGCGAGGCAGGCCTGGGCATCGGATACATCGAGCGCGTAGGCCCAGCCCTCGACGCCGGCGGCGTGCACGGCCGCCAGTGTTTCGGCGCAGCGATCGCTGCTCAGGTCGGTCACGACGACGCGCGCGCCCGCCTGGGCATAGGCCGTTGCGATGGCGCGGCCGATGCCGCTGGCGGCGCCGGTCACCAGCGCCAGCCGGCCGGACAGCAGGCCCGGCGTGGCCGGCCAGGTGGAGGGAAGGTCGTGGGCTGCCATGGGCATGCTCCTCAGGAAGCCGCGGCGCGGCGCTGCCGGCGCGCGGCGAGATGCGAATGGAACTGGCCGACGATGCCCTTGCGGAACAGCATGACGACCAGCACGAAGACGACGCCCTGGATGATCAGCACCCATTCGGCGAACGAGGCGAGGTAGTTCTCCATCGACACGATGACGATCGAGCCGACGACCGGCCCGAGCAGCGTGTGCATGCCGCCGACGATGCAGATCAGCAGCGCCTCGCCCGAGGTGGCCCAGTGCACGTCGGTCAGCGAGGCGAGCTGGAACACCAGCACCTTGAGCGAACCGGCCAGCCCCGCCAGCCCGGCCGACAGCACGAAGGCCAGCAGCTTGTAGCGGTTGACGCGGTAGCCCAGCGACTGGGCGCGCGGCTCGTTGTCGCGAATGGCGCGCAGGATCTGGCCGAAGGGCGAATGCACCACGCGGTAGATCAGCCAGAAGCCGAACACGATCAGCGCCGCGACGAAGTAGTAGAGCACCAGCGTGTTCTGCAGCGAGAACAGGCCCAGCACCATCGGGCGCGGGATCTCCTGGATGCCGTCTTCCCCGCCGGTGAAGGGCATGCGCAGCGCAATGAAATACACCAGCTGCGCGAAGGCCAGCGTGATCATCGAGAAGTAGATGCCCTGGCGGCGAATGGCCAGCAGGCCCGTGACCAGTCCCACGAGCGCCGCCGTGGCCACGCCCGCGAGGATGCCGGCCATGCCGTCCCAGCCCCAGACCTTGACCGCGTGCGCCGTGATGTAGCCGGCGGTGCCGTAGAACATGGCGTGGCCGAAGGACAGCAGGCCCACGTAGCCCACCAGCAGGTTGACCGAGGCGGCGAGCAGCGCGAAGCACATCAGCTTCATGAGGAACATCGGATAGACCGCGAAGGGCGCGATGGCGAGCGCCGCCAGGGCGGCCGCCAGCAATGCGATGTTCGTGCGGCGGTGGAGAGCGTCCATGTCGGCTTTCTTCAGTAGGCGCGGCCGAACAGGCCGTGGGGTCGGACCGCGAGGACCAGGATCATCACGACGAAGATGACGACGCCGGCGCCGTCCGGATAGAAGATCTTGGTGAGCCCTTCGATCGCACCGAGGCCGAAGCCCGTGACGATCGAGCCGAGGATCGAACCCATGCCGCCGATCACCACCACAGCGAACACCACGATGATCAGGTTCGAGCCCATCAGCGGGCTCACCTGGTAGATGGGCGCGGCCATCACGCCGCTGAGGCCGGCAAGGCCCACGCCGAGGCCGTAGGTCAGCATCAGCATGCGCGGCACGTTGATGCCGAAGGTGCGCACCAGCGGCGCGTTCTCGTTGGCGGCGCGCAGGTAGGCGCCGAGCTTCGTCTTCTCGATGAAGAACCAGGTGCCCAGGCACACCGCCAGCGCGGCCACGATGACCCACACGCGGTACATCGGCAGGAAGGTGACGCCCACGTCCAGGCCGCCCGACAGCGGGTTGGGGTAGGGCTGCCCGCTCACGCCGAACTGCAGGCGGAACGCGCCCTCCATGAGCAAGGCGACGCCGAAGGTCAGCAGCAATGCATAGACATGGTCCAGCGTGTACAGGCGCCGCAGCATCCAGCGCTCGAACAGCAGCCCGAAGGCCGCCACCACCAGCGGCGCGATGACGATCGCGCCCCAGTAGCCGATGCCCAGGTACTCCAGCAGCCCCCAGGTGACGAAGGCGCCCAGCATGTACTGCGCGCCGTGCGCGAAGTTCACCACGCGCAGCAGCCCGAAGATGATCGACAGCCCCAGGCTCATCAGCGCGTAGAAGGCGCCGTTGATGAGGCCGACCATCAGCTGCCCGATCAGTGCCGCCGGGGGAATTCCGAGTAACCCGTCCATCTTGTGGTGTGTCCTGCGTTGATTGCGTTGCTCAGAGCCCCAGCAGGGACTCGATGCGGCTGCGCTGCGCGTCCAGCTCGTCGCGGCGGAAATGCGCCGCGACCTGGCCTTCCTCGATCACGTAGAAGCGATCGGCCAGGGTGGATGCGAAGCGGAAGTTCTGCTCCACCATCAGCACGGTGAAGCCGCGCTCGCGCAGCATGCCGATGGTCTGGCCGATGCGCTCGACGATCACGGGCGCGAGGCCTTCCGTCGGCTCGTCGAGCAGCAGCAGCCGCGCGCCGGTGCGCAGGATGCGTGCGATGGCCAGCATCTGCTGCTCGCCGCCCGACAGCCGCGTGCCGGGGCTGTGGCGGCGCTGCAGCAGGTTGGGGAACAGCGTGTAGATCTCGTCCACGCTCAGGCCGCCCGGGCGCAGCACCGGTGGCAGCATCAGGTTCTCTTGCGTCGTGAGGCTGGCGAAGATGCCGCGCTCCTCGGGGCAGTAGGCCAGCCCGAGCCGTGCGATGGCTTCGGGCTGCAGGCCGATGGACGGTGTCGAGCCGATGCGGATCTGCCCTTCGCGCCGGCCGAGCAGGCCCATGATGGCGCGCAGCGTGGTGGTCTTGCCGGCACCGTTGCGTCCGAGCAGGCAGACCACTTCACCTTCGTGCACTTCGAGGTCGATGCCCTGCAGTGCCAGTGTTTCGCCGTACCAGCCGCGCAGGCCTTCCACGCGCAGCATGGCGGTGGTGGCCGCCGCTTCCAGGGTCTCAGGCATGCGCGCCTCCCACATAGGCTTCGATCACGCGGGCGTCGCGCGACACCTCGTCGTAGCTGCCTTCGGCCAGCACCTGGCCGGCCTGCAGCACGGTCACGCGGTCGCACAGCGCCTCGATGACCTTCATGTTGTGCTCGACCATCAGCACGGTGCGCCCCTTGGCCGCGTCGCGGATCAGTTCGACCACGGGGCCGATGTCTTCGTGGCCGAGGCCGGCCATGGGCTCGTCGAGCAGGATCATCTCGGGGTCCATCGCGATGGTGGTGGCGAGCTCCAGCGCGCGCTTGCGGCCGTAGGGCAGCTCGCCGGCCATCGTGTCGCGCCAGTGCGTGAGGCCCACGCGCTCCAGCAGCTCCATGGCGCGCGCGTCCAGGCTGCGCAGCACCCGCACGTTGCGCCAGAAGGCGAAGCTGCCGCCGGCCTTCTTCTGCAGCGCGACGCGCACGTTCTCCAGCACCGTCATCTGGCCGAACACGGCCGAGATCTGGAACGAGCGCACCAGGCCGGCCATGGCCACCGAGGCCGGGTCGCTGCGCGAGATGTCGCGGCCGTTGAAGGTCACGCGCCCGGTGCTCGGCCGCAGGAAGGTGGTCAGCAGGTTGAAGCAGGTGGTCTTGCCCGCGCCGTTGGGGCCGATCAGCGCATGCACGGAATGCCGGCGCACGCGCAGGTCGACGTTCTTCACGGCGAAGAAGCCGCTGAACTGCCGGCTGAGCTGGTGCGCTTCGAGGATGGTGTCCATGGCGTGGGCGGGCCCGGTGTTCAGAGAAAGGCGTGCGTCACGCCGCCGTCGACCAGCAGCGATTCGCCGGTGATGAAGCTGCTGTCGGAAGAGGCGAGGAAGCAGGCGGCCTTGGCCACGTCGTCCACCGCGCCGAGCCGCTTCATCGGCGTCTTGGCGAGGCGGACCTGGGTCTTCTCGGGTGTCAGGTTGATCTTCACGCCTTCGGTCTCGATCGAGCCCGGGCAGATCGCGTTGACGCGGATGCCGCGCGGCCCGAGGTCGACCGCCGCCGAGCGCGTGAGGCCCAGCACGCCGGCCTTTACGCCGCAGTACAGCATGCCCTCGGGCAGGCCGAGGTAGGCCGCCGACGAGGCGATGTTGACGATGCTGCCGCCTTCGCCCATGGCCTCGGCCGCCACCTGGATGCCCCAGGCCACCGAGTTGAAGCCGGTGCCGACCATGCGCTCGAGCATCTCGGGCGTGATGGCCTCGATGGGGCCGTAGCGCACCCAGATCGCGTTGTTGACCAGGATGTCGAAGCGGCCGAACTGCTGCTTCAGCGCCGGGATGGACTGGGCGAAGGTGTCGCGGCGCGCCACGTCGCCACCGAAGGTCACGGCACGGCCGCCTTGCGCCTTGATGGCTTCGGCGGCTTCGCGCGCCAGGTCTTCCTGCCGGTCGAGCACGCCCACCACGGCGCCTTCGGCCGCCAGGGCTTCCGAGATGGCGCGGCCGATGCCGCGTGCACCGCCGGTGACCAGCGCCACCTTGCCTTCGAAACGTCGAGTCATGTTGTCTGCCTTGTCAGATGAGGGGAGGGCGGTCGGCGAAGCGGGACTCCTCGAGCCCGCGCACGCCGGCGCCGTGGATGGCGAACACCGCGCCCGCGTCCGGATGGTCGCTGCGCAGCAGGTTGCCGCTGTTGCTGATCGACGTGAGGTAGATCACGTCGAGGTCGGGGCCGCCGAAGCAGGGGCAGGAGACGTAGGTCACCGGCAGCTGGATGGTGCGCTCGAGCCGGCCTTCGGGCGTGAAGCGCGCGAGCTGGCCGGCCTGCACCAGCGCCACCCACAGGTGGCCTTCGGCATCGACGGTGGCGCCGTCGGGCACCGAGCCGAGCGCGCGGGTATCGACCAGCACTTCGCTCGCGCCGGCTGCGCCGGTGGCCGTGTCGTAGGGATAGCGGCGGATCTGGTGCGTGTGGCTGTCCGCGAAGTAGAGCCAGCGGCCGTCCGGGCTGAAGCAGGTGGCGTTGGCAACCGCGATGCCGGTGTCCAGCGTCTTCACCGACCCGCCGGTCGTCAATTGGTAAAGCGCGCCTTCGGGCTCGGCGCGGCCCAGGGTCATCGAGCCGACGACGAAGCGGCCGGCGCGGTCGGTGCGGCCGTCGTTCAGGCGCATGCGCTCTGCGCTGTGCGCCACGCCGGCGTCCATGGGCACGATCGCACCACTGTCGGGGTCGAGCAGCCAGAAGTCGTGTTCCAGCGCCAGCAGCAGGCGGCCGCTCTCGCACAGCGCGATCGAGCCGATGTGCTGCGGCGCGTGCCACTCGGCGCTGGCGCCGGTGGCGGGCGTGTGGCGGCGCACGAGCTGGGCGCGGCCGTCGATCCAGTAGAGCGACTGGCTGCGCGCGTCCCACAGCGGGCATTCGCCGAGCAGGTCGCGCCGCGGCTCGAGGATGTCGATCTGCATGCCCACCGTAGCGCTCACTTGCCCTTGATGAAGTCGCAGCTGCTCTCGGCCAGCGGACGCCAGGTCTGCTCGGGCGGGATCTCGGCGCGCACCGCGTAGTAGTCGTTCGCACCCTTCGACTCGGCCGGCTTCTTCACCTGCACGGCATACACCGGGCGCAGCGCCTGGCCGTCCTCGCGGATCTTGATGTCCTTCGAGAAGAAATCGTTGATCGGCGTGGCCTTCATCTTCGCCGCGACCGTGGCGCCGTCGTCGGTGCCGGCGGCCTTGACCGCATTCAGGTAGTGCATGGTCGCGCTGTAGGCGCCGGCGTGGATATAGGTTGGCACCACGCCCTTGTTGCGCGCCATGAAGCGCTTCGACCATTCGCGCGAGGCGTCGTCGCGGTCCCAGTAGAACGGCACCGTGAGCTGCAGGCCCTGGGCCACATCCAGGCCCATGGCCGACACGCTGTTGATGGTCATGCCGAACACCGACACCATCTGGCCGTTGCGCGTGAGCTTGTACTCGGCCGCCTGCTTCAACGCGTTCGACAGGTCGAGGCCGGCGTTGAGGATGACGATGGCCTGCGCGCCGCTGGACTGTGCCTGCAGCAGGTACGACGAGAAATCGGTGGCGCCCAGCGGATGCTTGACCGAGCCCACCACCTTGCCGCCGGCGGCCTGGATGAACTTGGTGGCGTCGTCCTGGAAGGCCTGGCCGAAGGCGTAGTCCACGGTGATGAAGTAGAAGCTCTTCACGCCTTGCTTCATCAGGCTTTGCACGCCCGCCTTGGGCAGCGCATAGGTGTCCGTGAGGAACTGGAAGTTCATCGGCGAGCACGACTTATTGGTGAGCTCCGCGCTGACCGTGCCCGCAATCAGGTACGGCTTCTTGCGCTCCTTGAGCAGCGACGAGACGCCCAGCGCAATCGACGAGGCCGAGCCGCCGACGATGGTGTCGACCTTCTCGGTGTCCAGCCATTTGCGCGCAATGTTCAGGCCCACGTCGGGCTTGTTCTGGTCGTCGGCCACCAGCACCTCGACGGGCTTGCCGAGCACCTTGCCGCCGAAGTCCTCGACCGCCATCTTCACGGCCAGCGAAGAGCCGGGGCCGCCGTTGCCCGAGTAGGGGCCGGTCTGGTCGGCCATGACGCCGATGCGCACGACGTCGTCGCTGATGGTGTTCGGGGTGCCTTGCGCAGCAGCCGCCGCGCAGGCGAGAAGGATGGCCGCAGAGGCCGCGAGCCGGAATCGATGTTGCATGCTTGTCTCTCCATTGTTTTCAGGGTTGCTGTCGCGTGAACTCGGCCGCAGCACCGGCGGGTGTTGGTGGGCATCCGAACCTCAGTCGGCAACGGCCGCGTCGGTCGGCAGCCGGTGGCCCTGGAACTGCTCGCGCAGCCGTGTCTTCAACAGCTTGCCGGTGGCGGTGTGGGGCAGTTCGTCGACGAAGACCACGTCGTCGGGCATCCACCAGCGGGCCACGCGGTCCTGCATGAAGCCGAGGATTTCCGCCGCCGTGACCTGTGCGCCTTCGTTCGGCACCACGATCAGCAACGGGCGCTCCTGCCACTTGCTGTGGTACGCGCCGATCACCGCGGCTTCCTTCACCTTGGGGTGGCCGACCGCGAGGTTCTCGAGGTCGATCGAGGAGATCCATTCGCCGCCCGACTTGATCACATCCTTCGAGCGATCGGTGATCTGCACGTAGCCGTCCTTGTCGATCAGCGCGACGTCGCCGGTGGCGAACCAGCCGTTCGCATCGAGTTCTGCGCCGGGCTCCTGGCCGTAGTAGGCCGACACGACCCAGGGGCCGCGCACCTTCAGTTCCCCTGGCGTGTGGTCGTCGGCCGGCAGCCGGCGGCCTTCGGCGTCGAACACCGCGATCTCCACGCCGAAGATGGCGCGTCCCTGGCGGGTCTGCACGTCGAAGCGCTCTTCCAGGGGGATGCCCTCGTGGCGCGGCAGCAGGTTGCAGATGGTGGCCAGCGGGCTGGTCTCGGTCATGCCCCAGGCCTGGATCACGTAGGCGCCGAACAGGTGCTCGAACTTCTCGACGATGGCACGCGGCGCGGCGGAGCCGCCGACCACGACGCGTTCGAGGCACAGGGCGGCGCGCGCAGCCGCATCGAGCTTCTCCGCGTGCTGGAAGAAGCCCAGCCACACGGTCGGTACGCCGAGCGAGAAGGTGCAGCGCTCGTCGCGCATCAGGTTGAAGAGGCGCTCGCCGCCGAGGTCCGGGCCGGGCAGCACCAGCTTGGCGCCGCACATGGCCGCCGCGTAGGGAATGCCCCAGGCGTTCACATGGAACATCGGCACCGCGAGCAGCACGCTGTCGCGCGCGCACAGCTGCAGGCCATCGGCGGCGCAGGCGGCCCACGAGTGCAGAACAGTCGAACGGTGGCTGTAGAGCACGCCCTTGGGGTTGCCCGTGGTGCCGGAGGTGTAGCACAGCGACGAGGCGGTGTTCTCGTCGAGCGCAGGCCATTCGGCGAGTGGTTCGGCATCGGCCACGAGGTCTTCGTAGCACAGAAGGGGGCCGGGCAGGTTCAGCGCAGGCAGCTCCGCGCGCGAACACATCGCCACGAATCCCTTGACCGATTTCAGTTGTGGCGCGACCTGTTCGAGCAGCGGCGCAAAACCCAGGTCGAAGAAGACCAGTTCGTCGGCCGCGTGGTTGACGATGTAGGCGATCTGTTCGGGAAAGAGCCGCGGGTTCACGGTGTGCAGCACCGCACCCATGCCCGAGGCGGCGTAGTAGAGCTCGAGGTGCCGATGCGTGTTCCAGGCCAGCGTCGCGACGCGCGCACCGGGCTGGATGCCGAGCGTCCGCAGGGCGGAGGCGAGCCTGGCCGCGCGCTGGGCCACCTTGCGCCAGGTGGTTCGCACGCAGGTCCGCATGTCGAGGTGCGAGACGATTTCAACGTCCGGATGATGGCGGGCCGCGTGTTCCAGCAGGCTGGAAATGAGCAGCGCGTTGTTTTGCATCAGGGCGTTCATTCGTTGTCTCGCGTCTCTGGTTCTGTGGTCTCGGCTGCCGGTCTCGGTGCTTGTTTTTACATGCCGGCCGGTAAGTTAATTCATGCTAGCAGTTTTGGCTGACAGCCACAACGCGGGTGGGTCGGGGGAAACCCGGGGATCAGCCGTTGGCTGTCTTCAAGGCGACGTGCCGTTGGCACGTGTCATCTGGGCGAGGGTTGCGCTGGTCAGCGCGCGCACGCCGATGCGCATGGCCGATTCGTCGATGGTGAACAGCGGCGAGTGGTTCGTCGGACCCGCGCGGTCCGGATAGGGCGAGGCGTTGAGAATCCAGAAGACCACCGGGATGCCGGTTGCGCCGAACGCGCCGAAGTCCTCGGAGCCCATCGACGGCAGGATTTCCGCGACCTTGTCCTTGCCCGCTGCGGCCTTCAGGCCATCGACCAGCGCCAGGGTGGACGGTACGTCGTTGACCAGCACGCCATAGCCGCCGCCGGTGTCGATGCGCACGTCGGCCTTTACGCCGTAGCTGGCCGCGATGTGCTCGGCCTTCATGCGGATCTGCTCGTGGGCCGTCTTCTGGTTCTGCGCCGACAGCGCGCGCACCGTGCCGGAGAGCTCGGCCATCTCGGGCAGGATGTTGAAGCGGTTGCCGCTTTGCAGCATGCCCACCGTGACCACGGTGGCGCCGCCGTCGATGGTCGGGTTGGTGCGATGGCTCACGATGTTCTGCAGGCCCAGCGTGATCTCCGCGGCCGCCAGCATCGGCGTATTGGCGGCCCAGGGCGCGGCGCCGTGTCCGCCCGCACCGCTGAGCTTGATGTCGAACACGTCGATGCTGGCCAGCATCGCGCCTGGGCGATAAGAGATCGAACCCTTGGGCGCCTGCGAGCCGATGTGCTGGCCCAGCACGACGTCGACCTTGGGGTTGTCGAGCACGCCCGCCTTGACCATGGCCAGCGCGCCGCTCGGGCGGTCGCCGGGGCCGATCTCCTCGGCCGGCTGGAACAGGAACACCACCGTGCCGGGCAACTCGGCGCGCATGACCGAGAACGCCTGCGCCGCGCCCAGCAGCATCGCCACGTGGGTGTCGTGGCCGCAGACGTGCGCCACCGACACCTCCTGGCCACGCCACATGGCCTTGGCCTTCGAGCGGAACGGCAGGTCGTTGCGCTCCTCGACGGGAAGGGCGTCCATATCGGCGCGCAGCGCGACCACCGGGCCGGGCTTGCCGCCGCGAAGCACCGCCTTGATGCCGGTGCCGGCGATGCCGGTCTGCACTTCGATGCCGGGAATCTTCGCCAGGACGGCGGCGATGTACTTGGCCGTCTCGACCTCTTCGTAGGCCAGCTCGGGGTGCTGGTGGATGTGCCGGCGCCATGCGATGACGTTGGGCTCGGCGGCATCGGACAGGGCGAGCGCACGATCGAGCAGCGGTTGCGGCGTCGCCGCCGAAGCCACGGCCGACACGATGCCCATCGCGGCTGCACACAGGGTCTGTTTGAAGAGTCGCATGAAGGTGCCTTTGTTGTGGTGCGCCACGGGCCGTCGAGGCTGAGGTTTGTTTTACATGCCGGCCGGTAAGTTAATTGATGCTAGCAGTTTTGGCTGATAGCCACAACGAAGGGAGACGGGGGAAAGAGAAGGGATCAGCAGGTCGCTGTCTGCTCGTGGGTTTTCGCCGGGGCACGGGCACGAAGCGGCCCGCGCCCCGGCATTGCGACGTTCAGCAGGTCTTGCCGTGGGCTGCGTGAGCGCCCTTGGCCTTCGCGTCGGCCTCCGACATGTACGAGCCGTGCTTCGTCTTGCCGAAGTGCTTGTCGTTCGCGCAGTGATAGACCTTGCCATTGACCCAGACCTGGCCTGCGGCCGGTGCTGCTGCCGTGGTGGTCGTTGCGGGTTTGGCCGCGGGCGCTGCGGCTGCGGGTGCTGCGGCCGCAGGCGCCGCGGCTGGTGCTGCTGCCGGTGCCATTTTTGCAGCGGGAGCGGGGCTCGTCGTTGCTGGTGCAGCCGGTGGCTGCTGTGCAAAGACCGAAGCGGTGAAGACAGTTCCGGCAGCCAACAGGATCAGGGCTTTTTTCATGATTGCACCTCAAGGGTCACACGAAAACACGTGCATGTGGCTGTCAACGTCCTCGCCGCACGTCGGTTGACTCTTCGGTCATGCCATTGGTGGCGACATGTTCCAGGTACGGGCGTATTTCACGATTGTCAGAACTGAGCTTGCTCAGTTTGCAGAGGCGACGGCGGAGGCAAAAAAAAGCTCGCACGAAGGCGAGCTGAAGGACCCCGTTTTCGCAGGGTCGGAGGGAGGACCCGCCGGAGGCGGCGGGCAAGCCGATGATCGCGACCAATCTGGGAGACATCGAGGACGGGCCGGAGATTCATCCGATGCCAACCTTGAAGAATCTCGAATACCAAGAACTATTTCCTTGGGGGCGCAACGCCGCGGCGCCTATCCTCGGCGCCCTCATGAGCGTCACACAACAACAACTACAGCTTCTCGTCAAACTGCCCGATGGCTGGTCGAGCCGCATCGATATCCAGCGGACCACGGACGGCCGCTACGCCGGCGTTGCCGAGCTGAGCCTTCGCGGGCTCAAGCGGGGAGTGCTCGTATTCATGCAGCAGCCCACGCTGGAAGCCGCAGTGGAGCGCGTGAGGCTTCGCGCGAGCCAGTTCGCGAGGGCGCGGCTTTCCCTGCCGAGTGCGCGGTCGTAGATGCCGTGCGACTGAGCAGTGCCTTGCAGGTTGGGTTTTTCTATCCTGCACATGAGAATTCCCAACCCACGAATGCACAGCCACGCGGCACCATGGAGCCTCACTGAAGGAGAACGCCATGAAGGCATTCAGGAAGTTCGTTGGCGGCGTCATCTCTATCGCCGGAGCCGTGGTGCTGGTGGCTCAGCACCTGTGAAACGGGCACGCGCCCGCTGCCGCGAGGCACTCAGCCGAAGGTGAACACGTAGGCCTGCGCGCCGGCATCGAGGAATTCGATCTCGAACAGGCGCTCCCTGTCGTTCGCCGCCTGGCGCACCAGCTGGTACAGCCGCTGCCCATCGATGGTGCCGTTGCCCTGCGCATCGGTATCGGCGCCATGGTCCGCGAGCGGAGGCTTGCCGTCGACCAGCACCCTGAAGCGCACCGGCTTGCCATCGGCCGACGGGCCGAGCACCAGGTGCAGGTCGCGTGCGTGGAAGCGGTAGGCGATGCGCCCGTTGGCGCGGGCCAGCACCGCGCGTTCGCTCTCCACCGTCCATTCGCCAGCCAGCGCCCATTGGTTGGTGCGCAGTGATGGCGCAGCCGCGGAATAGACGTGCGCATGGTCGTTCGCGATGCCGCCGGGCGAAGCGAAGTTGTGCGCGCGCTCGTAACCCAGGTAGGTCTCGCCCGACAGGGCCGGCGATTCGGCCGGCGCGGCCTGCGTGCCCTGGCCTTGCGGCGAGACCAGGTCGGCCGGCACGGCGGGCCGCCCCGCTTCCGCCAGCAGCTGCTGGATGACCTGTTCCACCTTCGCATACTGGCCCTCGCCGAACTGGTGATGCCGGATGCGCCCCTGCGCATCGACGATGTAGAACGCCGGCCAGTACTGGTTGCCGAAGGCGCGCCAGATCGCGTAGTCGCTGTCGATGGCCACGGGGAAACCGATTCCCAGGTCCTTCGTCGCGCGGCGCACGTTGGCGGGCTGCTTCTCGAACGCGAACTCCGGCGCATGCACGCCGACGACCACCAGCCCCGCGTCCTTGTACTTCTCGGCCCAGGCACGAACGTAGGGCAGGGTGCGCAGGCAGTTGATGCACGAGTAGGTCCAGAAGTCGACCAGCACCACCTTGCCGCGCAGGCTCTCGGCGGTCAGCGGGGCGGAGTTCAGCCATTCGGTGGCGCCCGCGAGCGAAGGAAGGCCGCCTTCGTCGGGCAGCGCCGGTGCGCGAGGTTGCGACAACGGCACGGGGACTGGCATTGGCATGTCGATCTTCTCCACAAGTGCTTTCTCCAGGGCCGAAGTGGTGCCGACCGACAGGCGACTGAGCAGCCCGGTGTCCAGCCCCAGCGCGATGGCGCCTACACCCGCGAGCACGGCCACGCCGGCTGCACGCCGTACCCATTCGCCGGTGCGCAGCGAGCCCTTCATCGCCGAGAACAGCCGCCCGCCGAAGAGCAGCGCGGCCGCCAGCGAGGTGCATGCACCGGCCGCGTAGGCCAGCAGCAGAAGCGAGGTGCCGATGCTTGCGCCGTTGAGCGCCGCGCCCGTCAGGATCAGTCCAAGGATCGGCCCCGCGCAGGGCGCCCACAGCAGCCCCGTGCCGACTCCCAGCAACAGCGGCGAGAACACCGACGCCTTTGTTTCCGGTGCAGGCCCTGCCAGCCTCAAGCCGAGCGCCACCAGCGGCCGGCTCAACCGGTCGGCCACCGACGGAAACAGCAGCGTCACGCCGAACACCGCGAGCATCGCAATCGCGGCATAGCGCCCGTACTGGTTGAGCGCCACGACCCAGCCGCCGCCCACGGCCGCGAGCGTGGCAATGGCCGAGAACGCCAGCGCCATCCCCAGCAGCATGGGCAGGCCGTGGGAGCGGAACGGCCGGTCGGCGCGCGCGAACACGAAGGGGAGCACGGGCAGGATGCAGGGGCTCAGGATGGTGAGCACGCCACCGAGGTAGGCAACGATGAGGAGCAGCATGATCGGATTCCGGTCGGTGAATGTTGTCGATGAAGGGCTGAAATGGGAAGTCGAGAGCGAGCGGAGCCCATCACGGTCTCGCCATGCGAGCCGCTCTTCTCTTTCTTCTTCGGTCGGTGGTGCTGCAGCGGCTGCCGCCGCGCAGCCGGCTCAGTCCGGTGGCGCGGCCGCGTTGGTATTCATGGTCAGCCGGGCTTCCAGCCCGCCTTCGTCCCGGTTGCGCAATGTGAGCTCCGCGCCCATCGCCGTCGCCAGCTGTTGCGCGATGGCCAGGCCCAGCCCGGTGCCGCCGGTGTTGCGGTTGCGCGAGCCCTCGACGCGGTAGAAGGGTTTGAGCACGTTCTCCAGCTGGTCGGCCGGAATGCCGGGGCCGTCGTCGACCACGGCCAGCGTCAGCCGGTTGCCGGCGTCTGCGTGCACCTGCAGCCGCACGTCGGTGCCGAACTTCAGCGCGTTGTCGATCAGGTTCGTCAGGATGCGCCGCAGCGCGTTCGGCCGCGTCACCATGGGCTCGCCCACGCGGCCTTCGAGCAGCACCTGCTCGCCCGAGTCCTCGTAGTCGGCCACCATGCTCTCGAACAGCGCGTCGGCGTCGATGCGGCGCGGCGGCTCGGTGGCGCCGTGCAGCGTGCGCGCGTAGGTCACGCCTTCGCGCACCAGGGTGTGCATGGCGTCGAGGTCCTGGCGGAACTTGTCGCGGTCGTGGCCGTCGTCCATCAGGTCGGTGCGCAGCCGCATGCGGGTGATGGGCGTCTGCAGGTCGTGCGAGATGGCCGCGAGTATTTCCACCCGCTCGGCCATGTAGCCGGCGATGCGCTTCTGCATCGCGTTGAAGGCGCGTGCCGCGTGCTTCACCTCGGTCGGCCCCTCTTCGGCCAGTTGCTGGCCCTTCAGGTCGGGGCCCAGCTCGTCGGCCGCATCTGCCAGCTGCGCCAGCGGCCGCGTGACCAGCCGCACCGCGTACCAGGCGCACACCGCCAGCACCAGCAGCTGCGCCCACAGCAGCCACATCACCCAGCTCGACACCGGCATGTCCACGCGCCGTGCATGCACCACCACCGAGGAGCCGTCCGACAGGCGCACCTGGATCTGCAGGCCCTGCGGCGGGTTGCTCACCTGCCCGATCTTCACGATCTCGAAGGGGCGCATCGCGTCGGCGATCGCGGTCGCGAACTGCTGCGACGACGGCGTGTCGGGCGCCTTGCCCTGCGCGTTCCCGCCGAGCACGAAACGGTAGTTGCGCCGCTCCAGCCGCGCCAGCCAGCCCTCGCGTTCGGCGGCCGGCAGCCGGTCGAGGATGGCGACCGAGCTGGCGATGTCGCGCTCGATGCCGATCATCATCAGCTCGCGCATCGCGATGCCGCGCTCGTAGCCGATGGCCATGAAAGTCAGCAGTTGCGCGATGGCCAGCCCGACGACGATGATCAGCGTCACCCGCGAGAACAGCGAGCGCGGCAGCAGCCGGCGCAGGCCCATGGGGGCGGAGGAGGCCGGGGCGATGTCGGCGGGAAGGCTGGCGGCGGAAGTAGGCATGGACAGGTTTATAGACCCGGTCCCGCTCCAAGGCGCGCCGCTTTGTATTCCAGTGTGTTGGGCCGCGTGGACCGACATACAACATTACCCGTCGCGCCCGTGCAAGCAACATAGTGTGGTCGCCCCGTCCGCCGGATACACGGGTATACAAAACCGCCCGATCCTTCATCTGTACGGGCTACATTGCACCTGCCCGTCGCCCCGCGGGCGCATCACCGCACTGCCATGAACATTCCCAAGACCTCCGATCACATCCTCATCGTCGACGACGACCGGGAAATCCGCGAACTGCTCTCCACCTACCTGGTCAAGAACGGCCTGCGGGTGGTGACGGTACCCACGGGTCGGCACATGCGCGCGGCGCTCGAGGAGTCGGGGCCTTTCGATCTCATCATCCTCGACCTGATGCTGCCGGGCGAAGACGGGCTCACGCTGTGCCGCGACCTGCGCACGGGCAAGTACAAGGCCACGCCCATCCTGATGCTCACCGCCCGCAGCGAGGAGGCCGACCGCATCCTCGGGCTGGAGATGGGCGCCGACGACTACCTGGCCAAGCCGTTCTCCGCGCGCGAGCTGCTGGCGCGCATCCGCTCGGTGCTGCGCCGCACGCGCATGCTGCCGCCGAACATGCGCTCCACCGAGTCGGCCTCGACGCTGGCCTTCGGCGACTGGCAGGTCGACACCACCGCGCGCAACCTGATCGACGACAGCGGCGTGATGGTGGCGCTCAGCGGCGCGGAGTACCGGCTGCTGATGGTGTTTCTCGACCATCCCCAGAAGGTGCTGAGCCGCGACCAGTTGCTGAGCCTCACCCAAGGTCGCGAGGCGGAGCTCTTCGAGCGCTCCATCGACCTGCTGGTGAGCCGCCTGCGCCAGCGCCTGGGGGACGACGCACGCGAGCCGCGCTACATCAAGACGGTGCGCAGCGAGGGCTACGTCTTCTCGTCGGCGGTCGAGGCGCTCGACTGACGCCTGTGCGGCCGAGGCTGCTGCGGCTGCCGGGCGGGGATGCATTGGCAGTTCAGCGGGTTGCGGATTTCCTGCGAGATGCCGCCTGCGAGGAAGAGGAGGGCGAACCAGAGCTTGTTCATTTTTCTTGTTTGTCTTGTGTTGGGATTGCTTGTGTTTTGGGGGCGTGCGAATGGCACCGGGTGCTCCCCTCCGCGAATGTCCCCCGTCGTCGTGATCGCACCCCGAACTAATGCGCCGTCTCAAGTCCCAGAAGGCTCAGCCAGCAGCGCCTGGATCTTCTTCTCGGTAGTGCCGTAGCTGCCTTCGCCAAAGTGCGAATAGACGATCTTCCCCTGCTTGTCGATCAGGTACACGGCCGGCCAGTACTGGTTCCGGAAGGCCTTCCAGGTGCCATAGCTGTTGTCCTGCGCCACGGCATGCTTGATCTGCAGACGCTCGATGGCGTCCTTCACGTTCTTCGTCGATTTCTCGTACGCGAACTCCGGCGTGTGAACGCCCACGACGACCAGGCCCTTGTCCTTGTACTTCTCGTTCCACTCCTTCACGTAGGGCAGGTGGTTGAGGCAGTTGATGCAGGTGTAGGTCCAGAAGTCGACCAGCACCACCTTGCCGCGCAGCTCGCTCAGCTTCAGCGGCGGCGAGTTGAGCCAGGTGTCGATGTTCTGGAACTCCGGCGCGGGCATGGCCTCGCCGGCCGGAACATCGCCGCCCAGCGGCGAGGGCGCGGCAAAGGTCAGCGTGAGGGCTGCCGCAGAGGCCGCGACGGCGACGGCGAAGAAGAGGGCGGGAGAGCGAAAGCGCATGGCGGTTCCTTCGGAAGAGTGACGGGCGTTCGTCTGTGAACGGAGCCGATTCTTCGCCGGGCCACCCCGCCGCGGAGCGAAATGCGTATGCCTCTGTATCCGCGGGACGAACCCCACACACTACGTTTCACATCCCGCGCGGACGTGCGTGGTCAATCGACCCTGATGTTGCGCGAGCGGACCAGCGCACTCACCCTGGCCGTCTCGTCCTGCACGAACTTTGCGAACGCTTCAGGCGCGGTGCCCGCGGGCTCCAGGCCCAGCTGCAGCAGCTTCTGCCGCACGGCCGGATCGGCGACCGCCGCCTGCACCGCCTTGCCCAGCTTCTGCACGATGTCGACCGGCGTCCCCTTGGGCAGGAACACGCCGTTCCATTCGACGACGTTGTAGCCCGGCAGGCCCGACTCGGCCAGCGTCGGCACGTCGGGCAGCCCCGGCACGCGCTTGATGGAGCTCACGCCCAGCGCGCGCAGCTTGCCGCTCCTCACGTAGCCCAGCGTCGAGGCCACGTTGCCGAAGTAGGCCGACACCTGCTCGCCCATCACGTCGGTCAGCGCGGGCGCGCCGCCCTTGTAGGGCACGTGCATCAGGCCGATCTTCGCCTGCTCGTTCAATGCCTCGCCGGCGAGGTGCGAACCGGTGCCGCCGCCCGCCGACGCGAAGCTCAGCTTGCCCGGGTTCTTGCGTGCGTAGTCGATGAACTCCGGCACCGTCTTGTAGGGCGCGGTCGCCGGCACCACGAGGATCTGCGGCGCCGTGGCCACCAGCGACACGGGAATGAAGTCCTTCGCCGCGTCGAAGGGCAGCTTGCGCAGCGAGGGGTTCACCGAGAACGCCGATGCGTCGTACAGCACGGTGTAGCCGTCGGCCGCCGCCTTGGCCACGTTGTCGGCGCCGATCACACCGCCCGCGCCCGGCTTGTTGTCGATCACGATCTGCTGGCCCAGCGCAGTGCTCATCTGCTGCGCGACGATGCGCGCGGTGTTGTCGGCTCCGCCGCCCGCGGCATACGGCACCACCATGCGGATCGGCTTGTCGGGCCAGGCGGCCCAGCCCAGCAGTGGAGCGGCGCAGGCGGCCAGCGCCGCGACGGATTTCAGGAGTCGCTTGTTCATATCGATGTCTCGGATCTTGTGGTTCAGGAAAAGTCGTAGAGCCGCGCCGGGTTGTCGACCAGCACGCGCCGGCGCTGCGCTTCGTCGGGCACCCACCGGCTCAGCAGGTCGAAGAGCTGCGCGTCGTCGGGCTTGGCGGTGCGCTCGGTGGGATGCGGCCAGTCGCTGCCCCACACCACGCGTTCGGCCTGCATCACCCACGCCCGCGCGAGCGCGACGGTGTCGGCATAGCCGCCTTGCGCGCCGACCCGCGAGTCGAGGTACGCGCCGGACAGCTTGATCCAGGTGCGGCCGTTGTCGAGCAGCCGGTGCACCACCTCGAACGCGGGATGCGCCTGTGCATTGGGTTGCGGCATGCGCGCGAGATGGTCGAAGACGACGGTGCAAGGCAACCGCGCGACCAGCGCCGCGTGCTCTGCGATCTGGTCGGCGCTCCAGTGCAGCTGCACATGCCAGCCGAGCGCATGCACCCGGTGCGCCAGCGGCTCGACCATGCCGAAGTCCGTCGCTGCATTCGTCGGTGTGTACAGCGTGAAGCGGATGCCGCGGATGCCGCCCGCGTGCAGCCGTTCGAGTTCGGCGTCGCTCACATCGGGCCGCACCACCGCCACGCCGCGCGTGTGCTGCGCGCCCAGTTCGCGGATGGCCGCCAGCGTCACGCTGTTGTCGGTGCCGTGCACGCGCGGCTGCACGACCACCGTGCGCTGCGTGCCGATGCGCCGCTGCAGCAGGCGATAGTCGCCGGCGGTGGCATGGTCGAGCATGGCGTCGGGCGATCCGTGCAGCGCGAAGCGGCGGTCGTACACGTGCATGTGCGCGTCGCAGGCGTCTTCGGGCGCCGCATCGGCGGGTTTGCGTGTGCCGCTGCTGTGCGGCACCACGAGATCGGCGCGCATGGGCTCAGTCGCCCGTGTGGTTGGCGGCCGCTTTCGGGGCCAGCACGTGCTGCGTGTGCTGGCCCAGCGTGGGCGCCGCGAAGGGTTCGGGGCCGGGCGTGCGGCCGAACTTCACGGGACGGGTGAAGCCGCGGTACGAGCCCAGCGTAGGGTGCGCGAAGTTCGCGACCATGTCCTCGGCCAGCACCTGTTCGTCGTCGAACATGTCTTCCACCGTGCGGGCCGCGGCGCAGGGCACGTCCTCGCCGAACAGTTCTTCCCATTCGAGCGCGGTGCGTTCGGCCAGCGCGGCGCGAAGCTTCGGAACGATCTCCGCGAAATGCTGCGCGCGCTTGCGCACCGAGTCGTAGCGCTCGTCGCCGGCCAGCTCCTGCAGCCCGACCTTGGCGCACAGCGCTTGCCAGAAATGCGGCGTGTTGGCCGAGATGTAGATGTGCCCTTCGCGGGTCGGGTGGATGCCTGTGATGCCGCCCGAACGCATGTCGCGTCCCACGTCCTTCGGCTCGCCCTCGGCCCACACCATGCGCGCCGACTGCATCGTGAGCGCCGAGCGCAGCAGCGACACGCCGACGAACTGGCCTTCGCCGCTCTTCTCGCGCTCGTACAACGCCGAGGCCACGCCCGCGGCGACCAGCGCGGCCGCGTAGTAGTCGACCACAGAGCCGTAGATGATCTCGGGCGGCTCGCCGCGCTTGCCCTGCAGCGCGCACATGCCGGTCATGGTCTGCAGCACCTGGTCGTAGCCGGCCTTCTCGCGCAGCGGCCCCGTCTCGCCGTAGCCCGTCACGGCGCAGTAGATGAGGCGCGGGTTCACGGCCTTCAGCTGGTCGTAGGCAATGCCCAGGCGCGGCGGCACGCTGGGGCGGAAGTTGTGCACCAGCACGTCGGCCGTGCGCACCAGCGCCATCAGCGCGGCAAGGTCCTGCGGGTTCTTGAGGTCGAGTACCACGCCCAGCTTGCTGCGGTTGACGCCGACGAACGCGCGGCTCTCGGCCTCCAGCGACGACGGGTACTTGCGCAGGTTGTCGCCGGTGGGCGGCTCGATCTTGATGACCTCCGCGCCCTGGTCGGCCAGCAGCGAGCAGCCGTAGGGGCCTGCGATGTAGGCGCTCAGGTCGAGCACGCGCAGGCCGCTCAACGGCCCGGCGGGGCCTTGGCGGACAGGCAGGGACGCGTCGTCGGGGACGGTGGTGCTCATAGGCTTTTCTTTCCTTCTTTCTTTCCTCAATCGGCGGTGATGTTCTGCTGCTTCGCCAGCTTCTTCCAGCGCTCCACGTCCTCGGCGATGACGGTGCCGAACTGCGCCGGCGTGAGCGGGGTGGCGATCGCGCCTTCGCGCAGGAAGTTGGCGGTGATCTCGGGCCTTGCCAGGATCTGGTTGACGGCTCCGTTCAGCTTCGCGACCACATCGGCCGGCGTGCCCGCCGGTGCCAGCAGGCCCCACCAGAGTTCGAACTCGTAGCCGGGCACGGCCGTGGCCATCGGCGTGAGATCGGGTGCGATGGGGCTGGGCTTCAAGCTCGTGATGCCCACGGCGCGCAGCTTGCCGGCACGCACCATCGGCAGCAGCGAGGGGCCGCTGGAAATCAACAGCTGCGTCTGGTTGCCGACCAGGTCGGTCACGGCCGGGCCCATGCCCTTGTAGGGGATGTGCGCGATCTGCAGGTCGCCCACCTTGGCCTTGAGCAGCTCGGTGCCGAACTGGTTCACGCTGCCGGAGCCCGACGAGGCGTAGTTGTACTGGCCCGGCTTCGCCTTGATGGCGCCGATCAGCTCGGCCGGCGTCTTCGCGGGAAACTCGTTGTTGACCGCGACGATGAACGGGCCCTTGGCGAACATGGCCACGGGCGCGAGGCCCTTCACCGGATCGAAGGGCAGCTTCGACTGCACGGCCGCGTTGGTCGTCATGCTGGAGGACACGGCCACCAGCGTGTAGCCGTCCGGCGCCGCCTTGGCCACTTGGCCGGTGCCGGTGTTGCCGCTCGCGCCGGGGCGGTTGTCGATGATCACGGGTTGCTTGAGCGCATCGCCGAGTTCCTTGGCGACCTGGCGCGCGAAGGTGTCGTTCGAGCCGCCGGCCGGGTAGGGCACGACGATCGTGATGGCCTTGGTGGGATAGGTGGCCTGTGCGAACGCGGTGCCGGCGAGTGCGACGGCCGAGGCCACCGCGAGCGGACGAAGGAATGAAGGGATACGCATTTTTTGTCTCCGGTTCTTTTTGAATAGGGAAGCTCAGCCGGGCAGCAGCCCCAGGCTCAACTGGTCAGCAGCCCCAGGCTGCGTGCGCTCTCGACGATGGCGCGCGCGCGGATCACGAAAGGGGTGTCGATCATCTTTCCGTCCACCACGTAGGCGCCGACGCCCTTGGCATCGGCCTCTCGCGCCGCCTCGACCACCTTGCGGGCGTGCGCGATTTCTTCGTCGGTCGGTCGGAACACTTCGTTGGCGATGGCGATCTGGCTCGGGTGGATGCAGGTCTTGCCGAGAAAGCCGAGGTCGCGCGCGAGCATCGCCTCGGCACGAAAGCCCTCGGCGTCGCGGATGTCCGCGAAGGCGCTGTCGTAGGCATACAGGCCCGCTTCGCCGGCTGCGATGCGCACCGCGAACATCGCCTGCCGGATCGCAGAGGGCTCGCGCCGCGCGATGCCCAGTGGCTCGAACAGGTCGCCCAGCCCCAGCTGCAACCCCACCACGCGCGGATGCGCCAGTGCGAGCTCGGCGGCCGTGCGCAGGGCAGCGGGTGTCTCGATGTTCAGCAGCAGGCCGATGGGCGCGCGCACACCGTTGGCCCGCTCCGCGCGCTCGATGGCCTCGGCCGCCGTGCGCACATGTGCCGGGCTCTGCGGCTTGGGCAGGTTGATCAGGTGCACGCCGGCTTGCGCCACCGCTGCCACGTCGCGCTCGAAGTGCGGCGTGTCCATGGCATTGATGCGAACGATCAGCGTCTTGTGCGACGCGGCCGCTTCGCCGCTTTCGAGGAACTTGCGCACGGTTTCGCGCACCTCGTCCTTGCGCGGCTCGGACACCGCGTCTTCCAGGTCGAGGCAGATGGCGTCCGCCGCACTGGTCAGTGCCTTGGCGAACAGCTCTGGGCGGGTGCCGGGAACGAAGAGTTTGCTTCTCATGGATGCAGTGTCCGCAGTTCATGAGAGGAGAAAAACAGCCGTTCCCTGTTATCACATCGTAGAAAATCTATCTTCATGGAAACGGCCTACCTGCAAAGCTTTCTTCTGGTGGTGGAATCGGGCTCGATGTCGGAGGCCGCACGCCGGCTCGACCTGACGCCCGGCGCGGTGGCGCAGCAGATCCGCGCGCTCGAGCGCGAACTCGCAGCGCCGCTGCTCGCGCGCGCCGGCCGCACGGTGCAGCCGACCGAGGCGGGGCACCGGCTGGTGCAGCGGGCCCGCACGCTGCTGCGCGATGTGAGCGACATCAAGGCGATGCTCGGCAGCGAAGCGGCCAGCGGCGAGCTGGTCATCGGCACCATCAATACGGCCATTCACAGCCTGCTGCCGGACATCCTCGCGCGCTTCGTGAAGACGCATCCGGGCGTCAAGGTGTTCCTGCAGTCGGGCACCACCGCCACGCTCTACAAGGCGATGCAGCAGGGCGAGCTCGACGCGGCCGTGTGCCTGTATCCGTCGTTCGCGCTCGCGAAGACCTTCGACTGGGCGCTGCTGCGCGAGGAGCCGCTGGTGCTGCTCGCGCCCAGCCGCCTCGCGCGGCGCGACCCGCACGAGCTGCTGCGAACTTCACCGCTCATCCGCTACGACCGCAACCTCGGCGGCGGCAAGCAGGCCGACCGCTACCTGCGCGCGGCGGGCATCGTGCCGCAGGAGCGCTTCGAGCTCAGTTCGCTGCTGGCCATCGCGATGATGGTCGACCGCGGCCTTGGCGTGTCGATCGTGCCCGACATCGCATCGCCGCTGCTCGACGGGCAGCGCGTCGCCAAGATTCCATTGCCATTGCCCTCGGAGACCCGGCGCTTCGGCGTCCTGTGGCCGCGCGCGTCGCCGCGGCTGAAATTGATCCACGGATTCGTCGAGAGCGCGGGGCTTGTCATTGCCGGCAAGGGCAGCGGGGCTCGCGGATCGGCCGCCCGTTAGTTCTCGCTCCCGGCGAATCGATGCCGGTGTGCGAGATCGTCGGTCGCCGGATCTCCGCCTGGCGAAGAAGCGGTAGCACGGACGGCGTTGAAGCCAAGGCAAACGCCAATGGCGATCACGCCGGTGACGACGAGCATCGCCGCGGTGTGGACGCCGACGGCCGCCAGCGCCAGCAGCAGTGAGCCCGACGCGGTGATCTCCCGGGCAGCCGGTGCGCCGCCCATGCACAGCGGGATCAGCGCCGGCACCAGCATCAGCCCCGCGCCGTGCGCGGTGGACATCATGAAAGACCAGAGCGCGAGCCCGGCATTCCCGGCCGCTGCCCGCGCATGCCTTGCATTGCGGCGCCGCAGGTGATGCACCGCGACGGCGACAAGAAGCCCGCCCACCAGCACCTGCAGCATCACGCCATCCATCGACAGGCCAAGCGCCACCGCGGCGGCGACGAGCGCGGCCGATGCGGCGTGCCCGATGGCGATCGGCAGCAGGGCTCGCAGCGCCTGCTTCCGGTCGCGCGTCCGCACGCCCCAGGCGGCGGCGAACATCCAGCCGGTGGTGGGGTTCAGCCCGTGAAGGGCGCCGACCCCCGCGACCGCCAGCCATGGCCAGAGGCTTGCCATGATGTCGTCTCCACGCGCCAGGGCCGCTCGCGCTTCAGCGGTGCTCCGAGCAGCACGATCCGGCAGCCTTCGCGTCGGGCTGCGGTTCGTACAGATCGTGGTGGCGCACCCATTCCATCTTGTAGGGCACGTCGCGCTCGCCGCGGCCTTCCGGCACGAGGTCCATTAGGTTGTACGCGCCCATCATCACTTCCACGCCGCGGCCGAAGGTCGAGTAGGTGTGGAACACCTCGCCCGCGTCGTCCTTGTAGAACACGCTGATGCCGGGCGCTTCCTCCTGCGGGAAGGGCTGCATGCCGTAGTTGTAGTAGACCTCGCCGCCGGCGCGGTCCTCGGGCGTGAAGCTGACGTGGAAGTCCCGGTTGAAGTCGCTGCCGTTCGACGACACCCAGTTGAACTGCCAGCCCATGCGCTCGCGAAAGCGCGTGATCTCGGCCAGCGGTGCGCGCGAGATGGCGACCAGCGTGATGTCGCGGTGCGCCAGGTGCACGTTCATGCCGTCGGTGTGGTCCGCCATGAAAGAGCAGCTCTGGCAGCCCTGCTCCCATCCCGGACCGAACATGAAGTGCTGCACCAGCAGCTGGCGCCGGCCTTCGAAGAGTCCGGCGAGCGTGCGCTGGCCGGCGGGCGTGTCGAAGAGGTAGTTCTTCTGCACGCGCTCCCACGGCAGTGCGCGGCGCTCGCGGGCGATCTGGTCGCGCAGGTGCGTGAGCTCCTTCTCGCGTGCCAGCAGTGCCTTGCGCTCGGCGAGCCATCGTTCGCCGGACACGACGGGATGGTTCGCGAGGCCCGGCTCGATGGCGGGGTTCTTGATGGTGGTGGCGAGGCCGGTCATGTCAGTGCTCCGTAGGGTTGTGGGGACGGCGAACGGCGCGGACCTTTCCGCTCTCGCCGCCGCCGGCATAGAAGAGGTCGGCCCCGTCGGATTCGAGCCCGCTCACGCCGACGCCGCGCGGCATCTCGAGCCGCTCGAGCACGGCGCCGCTTTGCGGGTCGATCCGGCGGATGTCGCTTTCCTCGGCTTCCCAGGTGGCGTGCCACAGCTCGCCGTCGACCCAGGTCACGCCGGTGACGAAACGGTTCGACTCGATGGTGCGCACGATGGCGCCGGTCTCGGGGTTGATCTGATGGATCTTGCGGTCGCGGTATTGCCCCACCCACAGGCTGCCCTCGGCCCAGGTGAGCCCCGAGTCGTAGCCGTGGCCGGGCGTGGGGATCGACGCCAGCACCTTGCCGGTGGCGGGGTCGATCTTGTCGATGCGCGACTCGGCGATCTGGTAGAGGTGCGTGCCGTCGAAGGCGGTGCCGGCGTCGCAGGCGGTGTCGAGCGTGCGCGTGGTCTCGCCGCTGGCGGGGTCGAAGGCCACCAGCTTGGTGCCGGTGGCGGCCCAGACGCGCTGGCCGTCATGGGTCACGCCGGCGATGCTGCTGGCACCGGCGAAGGGGCCGTACTCGCGCACGATCTCGGCCGGCCGCACCGTGGGTTGGGTTGTGTCCTTGCTCTTCCTGCTGGTCATTGTTGGCTCCTGTAGCGCCGTGGATCGGTGCCTGGAGACAACTTTATTCAAACGGCAGCGCAGCGGGGAGTAACAAGATCGTCGTGAATCCCGCCAGCGGCGGCGACAGCCAGCGGCGCGCCCGCGTCTGGCCGATGGAGCGCACCCGTCCTTCGGCCTCCAGCTCGGCGAGGGCGCGCTGCACCGTGCGCTGGCTGGCCCCGAGCGCCTGCGCCAGCGCCGAGGTCGACCACGCCGCACCGTCGGACAGCAGCGCCACCAGCGAGGCCTGGTCGCCGTCGATGGGCGGCGCCAGCAGCGCGACGGTGCGCTCGCCATGCGGCCTGAGCACGAAGCCGCGCGGCGTGGCCTCGATGCCCGCCAGCGCGGTGACGAGCGCGCGCAGGCGGCCGATCTCGACCCGCAGCCGCGCGCGATGCGTTTCGTCGGGGCGGTGGGTGCGGAAGGCGGATGCGATCAGGGCTTCGCGGTCGACGTCTGCGGGCCACGCTTCTGCCAGCGTGCGTGCCAGCGTGAACAGGATCGGCCGCCGAGCCAGCGGCAGCCATGCGTCGCCAGCGCCCAGGCCCCGGCGGCAGGCGTCGACCACCAGCGCGTTCGAGGCGAGGAGGGCGGCCACTTCGTCGAGGCGCAGTGCCTGCTCGCCATCCGCGAAGAGGCGCCGCGCGGCGGGTCGCTCGAAGGCCGCACGCGCCTCTGCCACCTCGGCCAGCAGCGCGGGCACACGCGCGCGGCCGGCCGCTTCGTGCGCGCGTTCGAGTGCGGCCTGGGCCGGGCCGATGCGCAGCGAGCGCAGCGCCAGCTCGGCCGAGGTCAGTTCGGCCACCGCCCCCAGCGCTGGCGGCAGGCCGCGCGCATCGAGGTGCATCAGTGCGGCGGCGGCTTCGTCGAGGCGGCCGAGCAGCAGGAGCCGGCGCGCCGCGATCAGCCGCGCCTGCAATGCGTTGGCGTGATCGTCGTGCGCCTCCAGCGTGGCTGCCGCCGCCGTCAGCGGGCGCGGGGGGCCGCCGAGGTCGCGCATGGCCAGTGCGACCTCGGCCTCGGCGACGATGCAGCGGGCGCGCGACAGCTCTTCATGGGCGCCGAAGTCGCGCGCGGCGCGCCGCAGCAGCTCGCGTGCGCGGGGGTGTTCTCCGAGCTGCGCCATGGCGATGCCGCGCAGGGCCAGCGCCGGCGGATCGTCGCGCAGGGCGATCCGCTTGAGGGCGCCGAGTGCATCGCCGGCGGCAAGGGCGCGGGCGGAGGCGGCGATGAGGGAATCCATGGCGACAGGTTACCTTGAGGGGGAGACCGCAGGACGACGACGTTGACGAGGCCGGCAGGCGCGGCCACCATGGCGGCACCGTCGCGGGTGCCCCACCACGCGGTGGACTCGTCGGGGAGGACCGGCCCGCTCATGAACGAGTGATCAAGGGTGCCGTTCGGAGCTTTCAAGGAGATCCCATGGCTGAGAGCGACAAGGTGTTCGCGGGTTCGATCCCGAAGTTCTACGACACGCTGATGGTCCCCCTGATCTTCGAGGCCTATGCCGCCGACATGGCGCAGCGCGTCGCTGCCTTCTCGCCCGGCTCGGTGCTTGAAACGGCCGCCGGCAGCGGCGTGGTCACGCGCGCGCTTGCGCCAAGACTGCGCGCCGACGCGCGCTATGTGGTGACCGACCTCAACCAGCCCATGCTCGACTATGCCGCCGCCCGCCAGGGGCCCGACGACCGCATCGAATGGCGGCAGGCGGATGCGCTCGGCCTGCCGTTCGCAGATGCCTCGTTCGATGTCGTTTGCTGCCAGTTCGGCGCGATGTTCTTCCCCAACCGGGTCGCCGGCTACGCCGAGGCGCGTCGTGTGCTGAGGCCTGGCGGGCGCTTCGTCTTCAATGTCTGGGACCGCATCGAAGAGAACGCCTTTGCCGACGACGTCACCAACGCCGTCGCCGCGATGTTTCCGAACGACCCTCCGCGATTCCTTGCCCGCACGCCGCACGGCTATCACGATGTCGCACTGATCCGCGAGGATGTGAGCCGCGCAGGGTTCACCGACATCGCGATCGAGACGCGCGAGGAGGTGAGTCGCGCGCCCTCGGCACGCGAGGTCGCCACCGCCTATTGCCAGGGAACGCCTCTGCGCAATGAAATCGAGGCGCGCGACGCCAGCTTGCTTCAACTCGCGACGGACCGCGCAACGCAGGCGATCGCCAGCCGCCATGGCGAAGGCCCGGTGGCCGGCAAGATACAGGCGCACGTGATCGTTGCGAAGGGATAGCAGAGGTCCCGGCGCAAGGCTGTTGCAAGCGCGAGCGGTCAGCCGTTCATGATGCGCGCAAAGATGGCCTGGTGCAGCCATCTCGGTGTTGCCCACACCATGGCTGCGGCAGCCTTGTTGTTGAAGCCTGGAACAACACTCATACGGCCCGCATGCAGCGCACGAATCCCCGCCCGCACGACCGGTTCCGGCTTCATCATCAGAAGCTTCAGCGCAAACGTGATCTTCTGCTTGGCGGCCTGTGCGAATCCGGTGTCCGACATGCCTGGGCACAGCGAGGTTACGGTCACCCCGTCACGCTTGAACTCGCGGTGCAACGCATCGCCAAGGCGCAGCACGTAGGCCTTGGCCGCGCCGTACACCGCCATGTTCTCCACGCCGTAGTACGCCAGCAAACTGGCGACGAGCAGTATCTTTCCACGGCCCCGCCCGCGCATATCCTGGCCGAAGAGCCTGGTCATGGCGGTAAGGCTCGCAATGTCGAGCTGCACCATGTCCAGCGCGCCATCTATCTGCGTATCGAGGAACGGCCCCTGCAGGCCGTGGCCGGCGTTGTTGATCAGGATATCGACGGCGATTGCGCGGTCGCGAAGGCGCGCGTGCAACCCGGTGACTGCGGCCACGTCCGACAGGTTGACCTGCTCCACCACGACTTTGACGCCGTATTTCCGGTGCAGCGACTCGGCCAATGCCTGGAGCCGGTCGAGCCGGCGTGCAACCAGAACCAGCGGGTGTCCCTTTGCCGCATATTGCCTTGCGAACTCTTCGCCAAAACCGCTGGAGGCGCCGGTGATGAGAACCCATGAGTCGTCGTTGGTAGCCATGATGTTTGCCTTTTGAAATCACAGTGAAGCTGATGCGATGGTCGGCATCGTTGCTTTCTGGCAAGATTGGAGACCACTGGTCTGCAATATAGCAGACCAATGGTCTTTTGATGAAGGTATTGTTGAATCACCCCATGAACTCACCGACCTCTTACGTGCGCGCCCGCTCTGCCGAGCAGAAGGAAGAGCGCCGCCGTCACCTGCTGGCCACCGCCCGGGAGATGCTGCGCCAGAGCCCCACCGTCCTCGATCTGGGGATCAACGAACTCGCGCGCCAGGCGCAGATGACCAAATCGAACGTCTACCGGTACTTCGAAAGCAGCGAGGCGGTGCTGATGGATGTGCTCGTCGAGGAATTCGTGGGGTGGCATGCCGAACTCGGCGTGGAACTGGCTCGTGGCGGCAAGAGGAGTTCGACCATCGAACACATCGCCCGCGCCTTCTCCTCATCCATTGCCGCTCGGCCGCTGCTTTGCCGGCTGACCAGCATCCTGCCGTCGATCCTCGAGCGCAACGTATCGTTCGAACGCATGGTCGAATTCAAGCGCAACCTGCACGCAGTGCGGCAACAGACGGCGCAGGATTTTCATGCTCGCCTGCCCACCGTGCCGGTGCAGGCCTTCGAAGGTCTGGTCCGGCACGCGCTGCCGCTGATCATCGGGCTATGGCCCCTGAGCAACCCGGCGGAGGTTTCGGCGCAGGTGATCGAGCAACCCGGCCTCGAGAGCCTGCGCTACGACTTCGAGCAAGACCTCGAACACGCATTGCTGGTATTGATGCGGGGATTGGCCACCAAGGCATAGCCCGGAGCGCTGCGGGATTCCACCAAGGCCGTGCGCCCGCCAGTGCGGCGCATACTGGCGGCAAAGCCGCATGCCGGCCCCTCCGGGGTCGAGGGAGGCTTGCCAGGAGACACGCATTGCAACGCACCAACATTGCAGATCCGGCCTACTTCCACAAGGTTGTCGATTGCCAGTACGCCTGTCCGTCGCACACCCCCGTCCCTGAATACATCCGCATGGTCGCGCAGCGCCGCTACGGCGACGCCTACATGATCAACTGGGTGTCCAACGTCTTTCCCGGCATCCTGGGGCGCACCTGCGACAGGCCCTGCGAACCTGCTTGCCGGCGCGGGCGGGTGGAAGAAGGCAACACGAAGGAACCCGAGCCGGTGGCGATCTGCCGCCTCAAGCGCGTGGCGGCCGACATGAAGGAAGACGTGCGCGCGCGCATGCCGAAGCCCGAACCGAAGAACGGCAAGCGGGTCGCCTGCGTCGGTGCGGGGCCGGCCTCGCTCACCGTGGCGCGCGACCTCGCGCCATTGGGCTACGAAGTGACGGTGTTCGACGGCGAGGCCAAGGCCGGCGGGTTCATCCGCACGCAGATACCGCGCTTTCGCCTGCCGGAGTCGGTCATCGATGAAGAGACGGGTTACATCCTCGACCTGGGCGTCGAATTCCGCGGCGGCGAGCGCATCGATTCGATGAAGGCATTGCTGGCGCAGGGATGGGACGCGATCTTCGTCGGCTGCGGCGCACCGCGCGGGCGCGACCTGGACGTTCCCGGGCGCCGGGAGGCAGCGGCCAGCATCCACATCGGCATCGACTGGCTGAACTCGGTGTCCTTCGGCCACGTCAGCAGCATTGGCCGGCGTGTGATCGTGCTGGGCGGCGGCAACACGGCGATGGACTGCTGTCGGTCGGCACGCCGCCTGGGCGGTACCGACGTGAAGGTCATCGTGCGCAGCGGCTTCGACGAAATGAAGGCCTCGCCCTGGGAGAAGGAAGACGCCCAGCACGAAGGCATTCCGATCATCGACTTCCATGTGCCCAAGGCCTTCGTGCACGAGGAAGGCAAGCTGCTGGGCATGCGTTTCGAAATCGTCCGGGCCGAATACGACAGCCAGGGCCGCCGTACGCTGGTGCCGACGGGCGCGCCGGATGCGTACTTCGAATGCGACGAGGTGCTGGTCGCGGTGGGCCAGGAAAACGCCTTTCCGTGGATCGAGCGCGACAGTGGCATCGACTTCGACAAGTCCGGCTTGCCGGTGCTCGAGAAGAACAGCTTCCAGTCGACGATACCCAACGTGTTCTTCGGTGGCGATGCGGCCTTGGGGCCCAGGAACATCATCACGGCCGTGGCCCACGGGCATGAGGCGGCAGTGTCGATCGACAAGCTGCTGCGTGCCGAACCGGTGTATGTCCGGCCCGCGCCCATGACCAACCTGGTGTCGCAGAAGATGGGCATCCACGAATGGAGCTACGGCAACGACACCTCCAACGACCTGCGCTACAAGGTGCCGTGGGCCAAGGCCGAGATGGCGCTGGCGAGCATCCGCGTGGAGGTTGAGCTTGGCTTCGACGCCGCCACCGCCTTCAAGGAGGCCGAGCGCTGCCTGAACTGCGATGTGCAGACCGTGTTCACCGAGGCCGCCTGCATCGAATGCGATGCCTGCGTGGACATCTGCCCGATGGACTGCATCAACTTCATCGACAACGGCGACGAAGCCGAACTGCGGCCCCGGCTCAAGGCGCCGGCACTGAACCTGGCGCAAGACCTGTACGTCTCCGGCGGGCTCAAGACGGGCCGCGTGATGGTCAAGGACGAAGATGTCTGCCTGCACTGCGGCCTGTGTGCCGAGCGCTGTCCCACCGGCGCGTGGGACATGCAGAAGTTCCTGCTGAAGATGACGCCGGCAGGGCAGGGGGTGGCCGCATGAGCATGAAGCAGATAGAGGCGGTCAACGATTTCGTCATCAAGTTCGCCAACGTCAATGGTTCGGGTTCGGCCTCGGCCAACGAGCTGTTCGCCAAGGCCATCCTGCGCATGGGTGTGCCGGTGAGCCCGCGCAACATCTTCCCGAGCAACATCCAGGGCCTGCCGACCTGGTACGAGGTGCGAGTGACCGAGCAGGGCCATCTCGGGCGGCGTGGCGGCACCGACATGATGGTGGCGATGAACCCGCAGACCTGGGACGCCGACGTGGCCGAACTGGAGCCCGGTGGCTATCTCTTCTACGACAGCACGCGGCCGCTGCCGCCATCGAAGTTCCGCGACGACATCCGCGTCATCGGCATGCCGCTGACGGAGATCTGCAACGCGGTCTACCAGGACCCGCGCCAGCGCCAGCTGTTCAAGAACATCGTCTATGTGGGCGCGCTGGCGATCCTGCTCGGCATCGAGCCGGAAGTGGTCGAGAAGCTGTTCGGCGAGCAGTACAAGGGCAAGGAAAAATTGTTGGCCTCCAACGTGCAGGCGCTGCACCTGGGCTGCGACTTCGCGCGGGAGAACCTGCGCGAGCCCGTGGGGCTGCAGGTGCGGCGAGCCGACCGGGTGGGCGACCGGATCTTCGTGGACGGCAACAGCGCCGCGGCGCTGGGCTGCGTGTATGGCGGCGCCACGGTCGCGGCCTGGTATCCGATCACGCCGTCGTCCTCGGTGGCCGAGGCCTTCCAGAAGTACTGCACGAAATTCCGCGTGGACCCGGCCACGGGCCAGCACCGCTTCGCCATCGTGCAGGCGGAAGACGAACTGGCCTCGATCGGCATGGTGGTCGGCGCCGGCTGGAATGGTGCACGCGCCTTCACGGCGACCTCGGGGCCGGGCATTTCGCTGATGGCCGAGTTCATCGGGCTGGCCTACTTTGCCGAGATCCCGATCACGCTGATCAACGTGCAGCGCGGCGGCCCTTCCACCGGCATGCCGACGCGCACGCAGCAGGCCGACATCCTGTCCTGCGCCTATGCCTCGCACGGCGACACCAAGCACGTGCTGCTGTTCCCCGAGGACCCGCACGAATGCTTCGACCAAGCGGCGGCGGCGCTGGACCTGGCCGACCGGCTGCAGACACCGGTGTTCCTGATGACCGACCTCGACATCGGCATGAACCAGCGCCTGTGCGAGCCCTTCGCCTGGGACGACAGCAAGGCCTACGACCGCGGCAAGGTCATGAGCGCGGAAGAACTCGAGTCGGGCCGCGACTTCGGCCGCTACAAGGACGTCGACGGCGACGGCATCCCGTGGCGCACGCTGCCGGGTACGCACCCGACCAAGGGCAGCTACTTCACGCGCGGCACGACGCGCGACGCCTATGCCCGGTATTCGGAGCGCGGCCCCGACTACATCTACAACATGGAGCGGCTGCTGAAGAAGTTCGCGACCGCGGCAACGCTGGTGCCGCAGCCGGTGCTGCGGCCTGCCGCCCAGAAGACCGCGCTCGGCGTGATCTATTTCGGCTCGACCAGCCCGTCCATGCATGAGGCGCTGCAGGCGCTGGAAGAGCGCGGCATCCACCTCGATGCACTGCGGCTGCGCGCCTTTCCCTTTCCGGACAGCGTGGTGCAGTTCCTGGCGCAGCACGACAAGGTGTTCGTGGTCGAGCAGAACCGCGACGCGCAGATGCGCAACCTGCTGGTCAACGAACTGGACGCCGACCCAGCCCGGCTCGTGCGCGTGCTGCATTTCGACGGCACGCCGATCACCGCGCGCTTCATCGTGCAGGCGATCAGCTCGCACGTGCAGACGCATGCATCCGGCAGCACCGGCACGAAGGAACTTGCATGACCTATCTCGCCAAGCCCCGGCTGCGCCATCCGACGCTGACCACCAACAAGGTCGGCTACACGCGGCGCGACTACGAGGGCAAGATCTCCACGCTGTGCGCCGGCTGCGGCCACGATTCGATCTCCGCCGCCATCATCGAGGCCTGCTGGGAGTTGGACATCGAACCGCATCACGTGGCCAAGCTCTCGGGTATCGGCTGCAGCTCCAAGACGCCGGACTATTTCCTCGGTGCATCGCACGGCTTCAACACCGTCCATGGCCGCATGCCCAGCGTGCTGACCGGCGCCAACCTGGCCAACCGCGACCTGCTGTACCTGGGCGTCTCGGGCGACGGGGATTCGGCGTCCATCGGCCTGGGACAGTTCGCCCACGCCATGCGGCGCGGCGTGCGCATGGCCTACATCGTGGAGAACAACGGCGTCTACGGCCTGACCAAGGGCCAGTTCTCGGCCACGGCCGACCAGGGCTCCAGGAGCAAGAAGGGCGTCGTCAACAGCGACAGCCCGGTGGACCTCGTCGCCATGGCACTGCAACTGGGCGCCAGCTACGTGGGGCGGGGCTTTTCGGGTAACAAGGCGCAACTTGTGCCACTGATCAAGGGCGCGATCAGCCACGGCGGGTCTGCCTTCATCGACGTGATCAGCCCCTGCGTGGCCTTCAACAACCACCCCGGCAGCACCAAGAGCTACGACTACGTGCGCGAGCACAACGAGGCGGTGAGCCGCATCGACTTCATCAGCGGGCGGGAGGAAATCACCGTCGACATGGGGGCGGGCGAAGTGGTGGACGTGCGCCAGCACGACGGCACGCTGCTGCGCCTGCGCAGCCTGCATTCCGACTACAACCCCGGCGACCGCTATGCCGCAATGGCCTACATGCAACGGCACCAGGAGATGGGCGAAGTGGTCACCGGACTGCTTTATGTCGATCCGCTGGCCACCGACCTGCACACGGCGCTCAACACCAGCGACCGGCCGCTCAACGCGCTGGGGCCGGCCCAGCTGTGCCCCGGCGCCGAGGCGCTGGAGCGGCTCAACGACTCCTTGCGCTGAGCGAAAGCCGGCGGCACCATTCACGCTACTTCCGGAGGGCGCACCATGGCCGAGCGCACCGTTTTCCAATCCATCTCGCGCACACATGTGGTCAGCCTGGGTCCGCAGGCCAGCGTGCGCGATGCTGCCTGCGTGATGACCCGGGCCAATTGCGGCAGCGTGCTCGTCATGGAGCTGCCCGACACCCTGCTGGGCATCCTCACCGAGCGCGACCTGATGACCCGGGTGCTGGCCCGGGGACTCGATCCCGATCACACCGCGGTGCGCGAAGTCATGACGCCCAACCCGATCTGCGTGCCGCCCGAAACGCTGGTGTCCGATGCCGTGGTGCTCATGCTCGAGCGCGGCTTTCGCCACCTGCCGCTGGTGGCGGGAGCGAAGGTGCTCGGCGTGTTCTCGGTGCGCGATGCGCTGCCGCGGGAAATCGGCGCCGCAGTCAGCCTGAGCGAGTTCCGCGAGCAGGTGAACGACGCTCTGGGCTAAGCCTAAGCCTCGTCGCGCACCTGGAACTGGCCCATCAGCGCCTGTTGCGTTGCCGGCGGCACGGCTTCGTAGTGCGACAGCGCGATGGTGTAGCGGCCCTGGCCGCTGGTCATCGCATTCAGCCGCGACTGGTAGCTGGCCAGCTCCGCCATCGGCACCTGCCCGCGAACGACCACGTTGCCGATTCCCATGGCCGACGTGCCCGTGACCAGGCCGCGCCGCGACGACAGGTCGCTCGTGATGTCACCCACCGAATGCTCGGATACGACGATCTCGATCTGGACGATCGGCTCCAGCACGACCGGCCTGGCTTCGCGGACCGCCGCCATGAAGGCCTTGCGGCCCGCGGTCGCGAAGGCGATGTCCTTGCTGTCGACGCTGTGGTGCTTGCCGTCGTACACCACCACCCGCACATCGACCACCGGGTAGCCGGCGATCACGCCGCCCTGCAGCACCTCGCGCACGCCTTTCTCGACCGCGGGGATGAACTGGCTCGGTATCGCGCCGCCCCTGACCTCGTCATCGAACTGGAAGCCGGCGCCTCGCGCCAGCGGCTCGATGCGCAGAAAGACTTCGCCGAACTGGCCGGAGCCACCGGTCTGCTTCTTGTGGCGGTGATGGCCCATGGCCGGCGCGGCCACCGTCTCGCGATAGGCGATGCGTGGCGGCCGTGTCCGGACCTCGAAGCGGTACACCTCGCGCAGGCGCTCGAGCACCGTGCGCAGGTGAAGCTCCCCGAGGCCGTAGAGGATCGTTTCGTTGGTGGCGGCCACGTGCTCGATGCGCAGGCAAGGGTCTTCGGCCGCGAGCTTGCCGAGGATCTCCCAGGTGCGCTGCTCGTCGCCATGGCGCGCGGGTTCCACGGCGAGTCCGTGCACCGGCACCGGAAACTCCAGCGGCGCGAGATGGACGTGGTCGTCCTCGGCTGCGTCGTGCAGCACGGCGTCGAAGTGGAGTTCCTCGATCTTCGCCACCGCCACGATGTCGCCCGGCAGGGCGCGCGACACCTCCACATGGTCCTTGCCCTGCAGCATGAACAGATGGCCCACCTTGAAGGGCTTGCGGCCGTCGCCGATGTAGAGCAGGCTGTCGTTCGCGACCGTGCCCTGGTGCACGCGAAAGATGCCGAGCTTGCCGACATAGGGGTCGCCCATGACCTTGAACACATGCGCCAGCACATGCAGCGACGGGTCGGGCCGGGCCTGCATCGGCTTGGCATCCGCGCCTTCGCCGACCAGGAAGTCCGGCGGGTTGGCTTCGGTGGGGTTGGGCAGCAGCTTGACGATCACGTCGAGCAGCTCGGCCACGCCCGCGCCACTGCGCGCCGAGACGAAGCAGACCGGGATCAGGTGGCCCTCGCGCAACGCCTGTTCGAGCGGCGCATGCAGTTCGGCCGGATCCATGTCGCCCTCTTCCAGGTAGCGCTCGACGAAGGCCGCATCGACCTCGACCACCTGCTCCACCAGCGCGCGGTGCGCTGCTTCGACGGGGCCGAAGTCGGACTGTCCGAAGCGGTTGAAGAAGCAGTCCACCACCTGCTTGCTGACCCCGTCGGGCAGGTTCAGCGGCAGGCATTCGCGGCCGAAGGTGGCCTGGATGTCGGCCAGCAGGCGCGCCAGCGAGACGCCCTGCGAGTCGATCTTGTTGACGATGATCATGCGGGCGAGGTGGCGCGAGGCCGCGTACTCCATCATGCGCACCGTCATCGGCTCGATGCCGGTGGCGGCATTGATGACCACCGCCGCCGTCTCGACCGCCTCCAGCGCCGGCAGGCTCTGGCCAAGGAAGTCGGGGCCGCCGGGCGTGTCGATGAAGTGGACGCGCGTGCCGGCATGCTTGAGGTGCATCACCGATGCGTTGAGCGAGTGCAGCATGCGGCGCTCCAGCGGGTCGTAGTCGCTGACGGTGCTGCCGCGCTCGATGCTGCCGCACGCTGCGATGGCGTCAGCCTTGTACAGCAAGGCCTCGGCAAGGGAGCTCTTGCCGGCGGCCGCGGCACCGACGAGCGCCAGCGTTCGCACTGCTTCCATTTCGGCCGTGGGGCCGTTCGATCGGCTTGGCATGGCGTGGACTCCTTCACGTCCGCAAGGCCGGCCCGGCGGCCCGCAAGGGCTCGGGTGCTGCGCGTGGACGCCAGGCCAGCGTACGGGATTGAACGTGTCAGCGCAAGCCGGTGCTACTTGACGGCATTGGCGAGCCGGCTCAACGAGGGCTCGGAGAGCCTGTAGGCGAGCCTTTCGGCAACCAGCTCGGCACCGAGGCTCTCGTAGAAGGAGATTCCCCGGGCGTTCGATGCCTTCACGGGCCAGTCGATGCGGCAGCAACCGTTCTCGACCGCGTACCGGGCCACCCACGACATGAGCGCCTTGCCGATTCCACGGCTTCTATGCGACGACCGCACATAGAGCTCTTTCATCTGGCAATGCTTGCGCTTGTCGGGCGTGAAATCGACCAGCGAATAAACCAGTGCGATGGCTGCCAGGCCGAGCACCGCGCCGTCTTCGCTCGAAGCCACGGCCAGGCGCTGGGACGACCCGGTGGCCAGGAGGTTTCCGAGGAGGTGTTCTCTCACGAGCTCCCGGGAAACTGCAGATCCTTCGTTGTAGAAGGCATGCAGCTCGCAGAGCAGATCTATCAATGACTCGTGCCGGGATTCGGGGACCAATTCGACGTGCATGCGGTTGTCCTTGTTGCCGCTCCGGTGGGCGGAGGTCGCGGCGAGAAGTCCGGAAGCTGGGCGGGCGGCAATTCTGACAGCACGGCGGTGGCGCTCCTTCTCGTCCCGTTCGGACCAGGGCCATCGACACCAATTTGCGGGAACGCGATCGCCCAAGCAAAAATGAGTGCACTGCGAACATGCTGCGGCCGATGGCTCCATGCCTGCGTGGCAGCCGTAATCGAGAGGGCAAACTGGATGACAAGATTCGTTTTGGTGCCAGGTGGTTGGCACGGAGCCTGGGCATTCGAAGCTGTCGGCAATGCACTGTCAGGCGCAGGCCATGAAGTCCAGGCGCTCACTCTCTCGGGGCTGGGCGACGAGCCCGCGGATGGCGCCAATCTCGACAGTCATATCGACGAGGTGGTCCAAGCGGTTCGCGGGCGCGATGCGAGTGCCGTTCTTGTCGGTCATTCGTATGGGGGAATGGTCATCACCGGCGCGGCGGACAAGGAGCCGTCGCGCATCAAGGCCATCGTTTACGCCGATGCCTATGTGCCGGACAACGGTGCATCGGTCTGGGCGCTCGCCACGCCGAGCTACCGGGAGCGTTTCATAGCGGGCGCGGCTGCGGATGGATTGACTTGCGCGCCGCCGGCCCATCTCGACAGGCGATGCCGTCCCCATCCGATCGCTACCTTCCTGCAGGCGATCAAGTTGACCGGCAACTGGCGCAACGTCCGAAGCAAAGCCTTCATCGCCGCGTGTGGATGGGAAGGAAGCCCGTTCGTCGAGCTGTACGAACGCCTGCGGCTGGACCCTGAATGGGCCACGCATCGCCTCGACTGCGCACACGATGTTCCGCGGCTGGCCCCCGAAGCTCTCGCGAGGATTCTTTTGAAGTACGTGTAGGAAAGCCGGGCCTACAGGCCCTAAGCCGCCTTCGGCTCCGGAAGAATCGCCGTCAACGCAAAGTCGATGAGATGAAGCCAGGTCGCTTCGAGCCCCATGATGCTGTGATGGTTCGACCCCGGAACCGTCTGCACGCTGATCGGCGTGGGCCATGCGGCGATGAGCTTTTGCGAGCGCTCGGGCACGACAACGTCGTCGTGCTCCGCCAGCAGCACCTGGGTTTTCGCGGCGACCTCCTTGGAGTGCTCCAGCGAGTTGAACTGGTGCCGCAGCAACAGCGACAGCGGCACGAGCGGGAACCGCTTCTTCGCAATCTCCAGCATCGAGTCGTAGGGCGTCACCAACTGCAGGCTCTCGAAGTCCTGCAGCGCCACGAGCTGGATGGCAACGCCAGTTCCCAGGCTGCGGCCGACGACGTGCAGGCGCGCCTGCGGAAAGGCGCGGCGCAGGTGGTTGGCGAACTGGGCCGCGTCCTCCACCGAGGCAATCTCGGATGGATGGCCCTGCGAGTCGGCTACGCCGCGGTAGTTGATCGCGGCGAAGCCGAAGCCCTTGGGCAGCCAGTGCAGCATCTGCGCGGTGGCGCGCACGTCCTCGCCGCGGCCGGCGAAATAGACGAACAGGTCCTGCAGCGAGTCTTCACCCTGGGGGTGGTAGACATACCCGCGGACCATCCCGCCCGGCACGGTGTGGGAGTAGGTGGAGAAGTCGTCCGACAGGTGGACGACGGGGAGCTTGCGGGCGTTGAACAGGATGTGCCCCTGGCGCGTCGCGAGGAGGGTCCAGTACGCCGCGATGCCGCCGATGGCGGCGGCCGAAGCCGACAGGGCAATGCGGGAGACTTTGGATGACAAGATTGGCTCTTCAGATATTCAGGGGCGCGAACGACTTGACCAGATCGTCCAGCGCCTTGATCTGCGCCAGGAAGGGTTCGAGCTTGTCCAGCGGCAGCGCGCTCGGGCCGTCGCACTTGGCCTGCGCGGGGTCCGGGTGGGCTTCGAGGAAAAGGCCGGCCAGGCCGACCGCCATGCCGGCGCGCGCCAGGTCGGCCACCTGTTCGCGGCGGCCGCCCGATGCGGCGGCGCCGGCTTCGCGCTGCTGCAGCGCATGGGTCACGTCGAAGATGACGGGCAGGTTCTGCGTGACCCTCTTCATGACGCCGAAACCCAGCATGTCGACCACGAGGTTGTCGTAGCCGAAGCAGGTGCCGCGGTCGCACAGGATGAGCTTGTCGTTGCCGGCCTCCTTGAATTTCTCGACGATGTTGAGCATCTGCGACGGGCTGAGGAACTGCGGCTTCTTGATGTTGATGACGCGGCCGGTCCTGGCCAGCGCCACCACGAGGTCGGTCTGGCGCGCGAGGAAGGCGGGCAGCTGCAGCACGTCGACCACTTCCGCGACAGGCGCCGCCTGCGCGATCTCGTGCACGTCGGTCAGCACGGGAACACCGAAGCTGTCTTTCACGGCCTGCAGGATCTTCAGTCCTTCATCCAGGCCGGGGCCGCGGTAGGAGTGGATGGAAGAGCGGTTGGCCTTGTCGAAGCTGCCCTTGAAGACGTAGGGAATGCCCAGCTTCTGCGTGACGCGCACGTACTCCTCGGCGGAGCGCAGCGCCAGGTCCTTCGATTCGAGAACGTTGACGCCGCCGAAGAGAACGAAGGGGGCGTCGTTGCCGGCTTTGACTTGAGGGGTGATGGTGACGGTGGACAAGGTTTTCTCCTGGACGGGGGCTTCACTGCAGGCAGCTATTGTCGTTGCGTCGGCCGGTCTTCATTTCAGCCTGCCGGCGATACCGTCATGTAGAACGGCGTCAGCGTGCCGGCCACCGGCCGCAGCAGCTTGAGCAGCAGCGGCCGCCCGTACCCTTCGCCCGCCAGCCGCTTGAGCAGGTCGGACAGCTGGGCAAGCGGTATCCCGTCGCATCCGACGAGGATGTCGCCGCTGCGCAGCCCGTCGCGCGCCGCGGCCGAGCCTGCCGCCACCTCGACGACGCGCACGCCGGTGGCCACGGGCCATTCGTTCTCGCGCACCCAGCGCCTGGGCAGCGCCACAGCCGCGCACTGCACGCCCAGCTTGCCGCGGCGCACCGCGCCATGGCGCATCAGCTCGCCGGCCACCCAGCGCGCGGTGTCGATGGCCACCGCGAAGCTCAGGCCTTGCGCCGAAGGGATCACCGCCGTGTTCACGCCGATCACCTGCGCCGCGCTGTCGAGCAGCGGGCCGCCCGAGTTGCCGGGGTTGAGGGCCACGTCGGTCTGGATCACGTCCTCGATCATCCGGCCGCCGCGCGCCGGCAGGCTGCGCCCCAGCGCACTCACGATGCCCGCGGTCACGGTGAAGTCGAAGCCGAGCGGGTTGCCGACCGCCACGGCCAGTTGGCCGGGCTGCAGGGTGGCCGAGCTGCCCAGCGGCAGGAAAGCCCCCGGGTGCGACTCGATGCGCAGCACTGCGATGTCGGTCGAGGCGTCCAGCCCGACCAGGCGCGCGATGCTTTCGGTGCCGTCGGCGAACGCCGCGCGCAACTCGCTCGCGCCCTCGACCACGTGGGCATTGGTGAGCGAGAAGCCGTCGGGCGTGAACAGGAAGCCCGAGCCGCTGCCGTGGGAGGCTGCGTTGCCGCGCTGAGCGGCCTTGCGGACCTTGATGTGCGCGACTGCCGCGCTGGCGGTGTGCGCCACCCGCGTGACGGTGGCCGAGTAGGAGTCAAGAATGAATTCGTCGCGCGCGCCCATGGAGCACCTCTTTCAGTCGCCTGGATCCCAGAGGAGGTGGCGGCGTGCCGGAGGTTTTCAACCCGGCCGCTGCGGGCGCCCCGGCAAGCGGGGGGCGATGGCGGCTCAGGGCGCCTTGGGCCGCGACGACGGCTCCCACGAGTCCGGCGTGGTCGCGACCAGCGACTTGAAGTCCTTCCAGGGCCGAGCGCCCGGGATGGTGCGCCCGCCGACGATCACCGCCTTCGCGAACACCACCATGCGCTCGCGCAGGTAGGCCTGGTCGGAGGCGGGCCAGGTCTCGATCGAATGCGGCCCGCGCGCCAGCACGATCTCCTTCACGCCGCGGATGCGGTTGTAGGCGGCCACCGTGCCTTCGAGCGTTTCCGCGCGGTCCCACAGGCCCTTGCCGAAGAAGGCCGCCGGCCAGCGGTCCATGCCCGCGAGCGTGGACGAGTTCGGATAGAACACGATGTGATGCTCGGCCGCCATGCCGCCCAAAAACAGGTTGCGGTCGGCCAGGTCGGGCGAATCGCCCACGTAGCCCGCGCCGCTGGCGAACGACGACAGCAATATCGCGCCGCGGATGTTCCGCAGGCCCTTGGGCGGCGTGCAGTTGGGCTCGGGCATGTCGAAACTGCACTGCGCCACGTAGTTGCGGGTCATGGCCCACGCAGTGGACATCGAACCGCGCGAATAGCCGCCGAGCACCAGCGGAATCTCGCTCGACGCCATGCCCGCCAGCAGCCGGCCCCGGGTGGCGTTGCCTTCGAGCACCTCGCCCTTCGGCGTGAGGATGCGCAGGCCGCGCCCGGTGTCCAGCGCGGCGAGCGCGCGAAACACGTCCTCGCCTTGCTCCAGCGTGTTGGTGTCGCTGAAGCCGCCCGACAGCCCTTCGCCGCGCCGGTCGTAGGCCAGCACGTCGAACCCGGCCTGGTTGAGCGCGTACAGGTTCTCGCGCCACCAGCGCTGGCCCATGGTCTCGGTGGTCGCGTTGGGAAAACTGATGGGCACGGTCTTGCCGGTCTTCTCGTCGATGCGGTACGCAGCTTCGTCCGGATGCTGGATGGCCGTGAGCTGCCCGCCGCCGCCCGGCGCCATGATGGCCAGCGCGCGCACCTTCCTGCCCTTGCCGTCATCGACGCCGGCGCCTTCGATGTACCAGCCGCGCAGCTTGATGTCGCCGGTCATCTTGAGGTCGATGCGCTCGAAGGTGTCGCGCGGCGCGGTGAATTCGACGATGTAGGTGCGGGCGTCGGCCTCGGCGATGCCCTCGCGGTACGGCGCCTTGGCGAAGAACGCGGGCCGGCGGATCTGCTTCAGGTCGACCTGGCCGTCCGGATCGATCTTGCCGGAAGGGTCGACCACGCCGGTCGAGCGCGTGGCGCGCTCCTTGTTGGGCGGCAGCCAGCGCTGCATCTGCGCGTCGACGCGCTTGAAGCAGGCCGGGTCTTCCTTGCAGGCGCGCCAGCGGGCCTTGAGCTTGTCGTCGGTGAATTCGCCGATGTGATAGTCGCCGCCCGCATAGCCGGCGGGCGCGCGGTTGGCCGTCGCCAGTACCGGCACACAGACCTTGGTGCCTGTGCTGTTTTTCTGGCCTTGCGGCAGCAGGTAGCCGCCCATCATGGCGTTGCGGTCGACACCGACCCAAGCGGTGCAATCGGTGGGCGGCGGCGTGCTGGCGGTGGCCTGGCGCTGGGCCTCGCTGGTGCCGGTGCAGGCGCCCAGCAGGAGCGAGGCGGCGAGGGCGGAGGCAGCGGCGCATCGAAGTGCAGGGCGCGTGATCGTGGTGGTCATCATCGAATCAGATGCTCCGTGAGCGAGGAAATTGGAGGCCTGATCTTCGCTGCATCGACGCTGCGCAACAGAGGCCGGAACCGTTTCCGGATGCAAGCGCGCTCCCTCTTGTTTGTAGGAAATGTCCTGCACGGAGATGCGCTGATTTCCGCTCCTTATCGCCGCTGCGCACGCGTCCAATCGCCGCCGCTTCACAAGGAGACACCAGAGATGAACTTCGAAGGCATCTATTGCTTCGACACGGCGAGCGTGCGATTTGCCTTCTACCCCGAAGGCCCTGGCGGGCCGCGCGTCGTCGCGCAGATTTCAGAGGAAACCCTGCACGACGAATTCGGCGCACGCGAAATGGGCGATGGCCTGCTGGAAACGTGCAAGCGGTACTTCCATGTCATCGAGCCCGTGGCGATCGCCCGCTACCAAGCCCAAGCGGGGCAGCACGGCACCATCACGCTCACGGTCGACGACTTCGCATTGCACGCCTGAGCCCCAGGGCTGGAAGGCGTAGCGTTCCACTCAACCGCGGCCGGCAGGCGCGCGGTGCCGGATCTCGCTTTGCAGCGCGCGCTGGCCGGCCGAGAGCGCCAGTTCATAACTTTCCGCGGCGTCGTAAGCCCTGCGCAGCACGCGCGGGTGCGCACCTGCGTCGTCGGTTTCGAGCAACTGCCAGACAAAGGCGCCCGGCAGCGGCTCCACGATGGTGAGTTCGATGGGGTGTGTCATGGCTTGAAACATGGCGTGGCGGGGGGGACTTGTCTGTAGGTCGTTGGCGACGGTTGTTGCGGCGCAGGGCTCCGGTGACAACGCGTGGGCGCAGACGTCCACGCTCGCAGAACTTTGATCAAACCAATATGAACACCTAAATGTTAATTTGCGCGTCCCCTGGTTCAGGCGATGCCGCCGTGCACCAGCCGCTCGAGCACATCGTCCGTCCCCATCTGTCCGCCTTTCAGCATGATCTCCATGCCATCGAGCTTCGCGTCGTCGCTGTGGACTCTGCACAGCGATGCGCCCGCGCCCATGTCGGCGATGTAGGAAAGGCCCCACGCGTCGAGCGCCTGCACGGCGTGGCTGGAGGTGTCGCCGCCCGCGATGCCGATGCGCCTCAGCGGCGTTGCGGCAAGCACCTTCGCCAGCAGGTCCCCGCCGGCGCGTGCGAGGGCTTGCGCGTCCAGCCCGCCACCTGACGGCATGGTGCCGGGCGTGCGGGTGCAGGCCAACACGTTGCGCCCGCGTGCGAGGCTTCCGGCGATCGCATCGGCGTGGCCAGTCAAGGTGGCATCGTCGCGCTGCGCCAGCCTCGGGGCGTCGAGCCATACGGTATCGAACGAAACGGCTGCCGCGACCTGGCGCGCGCTCACGGGCGACAGGCTTCCCGCCAGCACCAGCACAGGGCCTGATGCCGGCGTCAGGCTCATTTGCGCAACCCGTGCACCGTTGCGTCGCCGTTGCAGTTCTTCGCGCGAAGGAGGCATGGCCGTCGACAGCGCGTCCACCACGCTGCTCGGCCCCACTGCGAGCAAGGTCGACTCTTGCGCACGCGCCCACAACACATCGCCGATGGCCCCAAGTTGCGACGCATCCACCACGTCGAAGAGCACGGCGTCCGCGGGCGGCGAGTGCAGTGCCTGCCGCAGCGCCGTGTCGAGCGCGTCGCTGCCGCGCGATGCCGCCGTGAACGGCATGCAGCGCACATCCGCCAGCCCTTGCTTCGCAAGATGCATTCGCAGATCCGCCTCGTCCATCGGCGTCACAGGGTGCCGGCTCATCGTCGGATGACGGTCGATGCGGAAGACCTCGCCGCCGTTGCCCGCTGCCGCGAAGAGGTTGCCGAAGAGGCAGTAGCGACCGAGGTTGGGCTGCCCGCCGACAATCGCGGTCCACGGCTGCTCGACGGCGGCGCGCAGCAAGCGCACCGCCGCGCCGATGGAGCCGATGTGCGGCGCGCTGTCGAAGGTCGAGCAGGTCTTGTAGTGCAGCACGCGCGCACCGAGCGAGCGAAACAGCGCCTCCACCGGTCGCAGCTCGGCCTGCATCTCCTCGGGCGTCATGGCGCGTGCGGCGCCCGCGATGCCGAGCACGTCAAGGGCGCCCGCACGTGCGAGCCGGGCCTCATCCGGCGTCTTCAGGAACAGCAGTGCGCGCAGCCCCGCGCGCGCCGCGGTGCCGAGGGTGTCGGTCGCGCCGGTGAAATCGTCGCCGTAGTAGACGACCGCCGGAGCCGGCCTCATGGCTTGCCGAAGAAGGCGAGCGAGCCGGCCAACTCGGGCTGCTCCCTGGCGGCATCCGCGAGCGGCACGCCGGCGCGAGCGGCCGACCAGGCCTGCCGGATGCTCGTGACGCCCGCGGCGGCGCCGCCGGGATGCGCAAGGATGCCGCCGCCGGCCATGAAGAGCAGGTCGTCGCTGCCGATGGCCTGCCACGTGGAGGGCACGGTGCCGGCCCACTGGCCGGAGGAAAACGCCGGCATCACGCGGTCGTCCGCAGCATCGGCCAGTGGCGTGAAGCAGTCGCGCGCCGACTCGATGACTTCGCTGTCGGGCTGCGAGAACTTGCCCTGCAACCCGTGCACGTGCATGTGGTCCACGCCCGCCAGTCGCCAGAGCGTCTGGTAGGCCTGGAATGAAATGCCCAGCAGGGGATGCCGCGACAGCGCGCCGTAGCCGTTGCGGTGGCCGTGCAGCGCGAGGCCGGTGTGGCGGCGCAGCGTCTGCATGCCCGAGTGCCCGCACCAGTTCAGGCTGGCCATGACGCACGAGCCGCCTTCGCGTTCGACGAGGTCGGCATGCCGCTTCATCGCATCGGTTTCGTCGGTAATGTTGAAGGCCACCATCACATGCTTGCCAGTGCGCTCTTGGTGCGCGCGCACCACGGCCATGACGGCGGGCACGCGTTTGGCGAGCGGCGCGTGCGCGGGGTCGGCGCAGACTTCGTCGTCCTTGATGAAGTCGACGCCCGCGGCGCAGAGCCTTGCGACCAGCTCGGCGGTCTCGTTCGCGGACAGTCCCACATTGGGCTTGATGATGGTGCCAACCAGAGCGCCGCTCGCCACGCCGGTCGCACGGCGTGTGCCGGCGATGCCCACGCGCGGCATCTCGAATTGCGCGCGGTACGTGGCCGGCAGGTGCAGCGATTGGAGCCGCAGGCCCGTCACCTCGCCCAGGTCGTAGAGGTTGCCGGACACGGTCGCGGCCAGCGTCGGCAGGTTGGCGCCGATGTTCGCCACCGGAAACGTGATGTCGACATGCGCGCGCCGCCACGGTCCCTTCGCGCCCTTGCGCTCGAGCAGGGCATTGGGCAGCGAAGGCACGCCGGCCGGTTCCAGTTCGGTGATCGCCTCGACCGTGGCGCGCGCGCGTTCGCGCAGCGCATCGGTCTCGCCCTCGACGCGCGTGAAGGTGCCGCACGATTGCTCGCCCGCCATCACCTCGGCCACGGCGGCCGGGTCATGCGGCGTCTCGATGAGATAGCGCGCGCGGATGCGTTCGGGCGTCATCGCGCTCACAGCTTGCTCAGATCGGGAAAGGGCCGCACCGGTTCGCTGCCGTCCCAGCCCTCGGAGGCGCTGCGGATCAGGTCGAACATCCTGCCCTTCGGCCCCGCCACCTCGGAGAGCTCGATGACGGTGCCCGGATGGTATTCGGTGTCGAAGTAGATGAAGCGCCCGCGCTCGCCCACCTCACCGCTCATCACGGGCCTGAAGCCCTGCGCGGTGAGGCGCGCGAGGTCGGCGTCGTAGTCGGCGGTCCAGTAGGCCACGTGCTGCAGCCCGGTGCGGCCAGCCTGGAGGAAGTCGCGGTACATCGAGGGCACGTCGTTGCGCGTCTGGATCAGTTCGACCTGCACGTAGCCCGAATTGGCCAGCGCCACCGAGTTGTGCGGCTCGTGCGCCTCGCCGTTGTAGCGGTAGTTCCGGATAGGCACCCTGGGGTTGTAGAACCAGGGGCCCACGCCTAGCGTGGTGCTCCAGTAGTCCATGGCGGCCTCGATGTCGTGCACGACATAGCCCAGTTGGCGGATCTCGCCGAGGAATCGACTCATTGCGGTTGGCTCCGTGGATGTGTGTGTGTTGTTGCGTTCAGAATTTCAGGAACCCGGTCGAGAACCACGGGAACGCGGCGACGATCACCAGGCCGACCAGCATCGCGCCGATGTAGCCCCAGATGTGCCTGATGCCCTCGTCGGGATTGACTTTGCTCACCGCGCAGGCGCCGTAGTAGCCCACGCCGAAAGGCGGCGCGAACAGGCCGATGCCCATCGCGAAGATGACGACCATCGCGTAGTGCACCTCGTGCAGGCCCGCCGCCTTGGCAATGGGAAACAGCAGCGGCCCGAACAGCACTATGGCCGGAATCCCTTCGAGCACGCTGCCCAGCACGATGAAGGCCACGATCGACACGGCCAGGAAGCCGTAGGCGCCGCCGGGCAGGGCGCCCATCACGCGCGCCAGGTCCTGCGAGAAGCCCGACTGCGTAAGGCCCCAGGCCATGGCCGTGGCGCAGCCAACGATGAAGATGATCGCGCCCGAGAGCGACGCGGTGTCGATCAGCATCGGCTTGAGCCGCTTCCAGTCGAACTGCCGGTACACCACCAGCCCGACGATGGCCGAGTAGACGATGCCGATGGTCGACACCTCTGTGGCGGTGGCCACGCCCTCGACCACGGCGGCGCGGATCACGAAGGGCAGCAGCACGGCCGGCAGCGCGACCAGCAGCAGCTTGCCGATTTCGCGCTTGCTGTGGCGCTGCACGCCGCTCAGGTCTTCGCGCCGGTAGCGCCACCACACCACAGCGCACAGCGCGGCGCCCAGAACCACGGCCGGCAGCAGGCCGCCCGTGAACAGCGCGGCAATCGAGATGCCCGTGACCGAGCCGATGGTGATCAGCACGATCGACGGCGGAATGGTTTCGGTCTGCGCGCCGGTGGCCGACAGCAGCGCCACCAGGTCGCCGGGCTTCGCGCCGCGCTTGACCATCTCCGGGAACAGCACTGGCGCGATGGCCGCCATGTCGGCGATCTTGGAGCCCGAGATGCCCGACACCAGGTACATGGCGCCGATCAGCACGTAAGAGAGGCCCCCGCGCACGTGGCCCAGCAGGCTCGCAAGAAACTGGATCATGGCGCGCGCCATGCCCGTCATCTCGATGAGCGCCCCCAGGAAGATGAAGAGCGGCACCGCGAGCAGGATCAGGTGCGACATGCCCTCGTCGAGCCGGCCCACCATCACCAGCAGCGGCGTGCGCGTGGTGAGCGCGAGGTAGCCGAAGGTGGCGAGCGCGAACGAGAACGCGATCGGCACGCCCGAGAGCACCGTGGCCGCGACCACCACCACGAAGAAGATGACGAGATTGAACTTGCCGAGCGTCGCGAACAGCGGCGCCGCGAGCCAGAAGGCCGCCACCAGCGTGCCCATGCCGAGCACCGCGACCGCGATCTGCCGGCCCGTGCACACCCGCACGAGGCGCAGCAGCGCCATCGCCAGCATGATGCCGACGCCGGCCGGGATGGCCGCTGCGCGCCATGCGTTGCTGACCTCGAGTGCGGGCGTGACGATGAACGACTCCTCGTGCGCGTAGTCGATAGACGGCCAGATGATCAGCACCAGGAACGCGACCGACGCCGCGATGGCGAAGGCGTCGAGCATGGCGCGCGTCGATGGCCGCACTTTCTGCAGCAGCGCCGTCATGCGCATGTGCTCGCCGCGCCGCAGCGCCACCACGGCGCCCAGCATCGAGAGCCACAGGAACAGGATGGACGCGAGTTCGTCCGACCACACCAGCGGCGCATGGAACACATAGCGTGACACCACGCCCGCGAACAGCACGCAGATCTCGGCCAGCACCAGCAGAGCGGCCACGGCCTCGACGGCGCCGCCGAGCACGCGGTCGGCGCGCCCGGCCAGGCCGCTCAGCGCATTGGCGGACGGCCCGGCGCCCGCGAACGGCGCCGCCTCGAAAGTGGATTCGTGCACCATGGACGATCAGGCCAGCTTGCCGACCGCGCCTTCGAGCAGCGCCCAGGCCTCGGGGCCGAAGCGGCCCTTCCATTCGCCGTAGAAGCCCGACTCGCGCAGCTTGGCGCGAAAGCTGTCGGCCGCCGGGCGGTTGATGCTCAGGCCCTTGGCCTGCAGGTCGCCGACTACCGACTCGTTGAGCTTCCTGATGTCTTCGCGCTGCTGCATGCCGGCGTCGTTGATGGCGCGCGCCACGATGGTCTTGAGGTCGTCGGGCAGGGCGTCCCAGGCGCGGCCGTTGGCAACGAACCAGTAGCCGTCCCAGATGTGGTTGGTGAGCGAGCAGAACTTCTGCACCTCGAACAGCTTGGCCACCTGGATGATGGGCAACGGGTTCTCCTGTGCGTCCACGATCTTGGTCTGCAGCGCTGAATACACCTCGCTGAACTGCAGGCTCGCGGGCGCGGCGCCGAGGCCCTTGAACATCGAGATCGACAGCGGGCTCACGGGCACGCGGATCTTCAGGCCGTCCATGTCCTTGGCATTCGTGACCGCGGCCTTGCTGCTGGTGGTCTGGCGAAAGCCGTTGTCCCACATCTTCTCGAAGGCGTAGAGGCGGGACTTGGCGATGGCGCCGCGCACGTGCGCGCCGAGCTTGCCGTCCATCGCGCCCCACACCTGGGCGTAGTCGTTGAACGCGAAGCCCACGGCGTTGATGGCGGCCACCGGCACCAGCGTGGCGATGACCAGCGCCGAGGGCGTGAAGAACTCGATGCCACCCGAGCGCACCTGCGCGAGCATGTCGGTGTCGCCGCCCAGCTGGTTGTTGGGGAAGATCTTGATTTCGACCCGGCCCTGGGTTTCCCTGGCGATGCGGTCGACCGCCTCCTGCGCGCGGATGTTCAGCGGATGCGTCAGCGGCAGGTTGTTGCCGTACTTGTACGAGAACTCCGCGGCGCGCGCGATGCGCGGCAGCGCCGCGGCGATGCCGGCAGCGGGAAGGGCGGAAAGCGTGCGCAGGGCACTGCGGCGGGTCAGCGATGTCATGTCTTGTCTCCGTGAAGCGATTGATGCAATTTGATGCATCCTTGTATTCGGGGTCCATCGAAGATAAAAGCAGGCATGATCCGGGTCAAACCTAAGATTGATGGTTTTTGATGTATGCGGGATAACCCTTCGCCTTCTTCCGCACCTGCGGATGCGCGCCGTGCACGCGTGGTCGACATCGCCCTTGCGGCGCAGGTGTCGACCGCCACCGTCGACCGCGTGCTTAACCGCCGGCCCGGCGTGCGCGATGCCACGGTGCAGCGCGTGCTCAAGGCCGCGGGCGAGCTCGACTACCTGCCGGGCCCCGAGCTCTATGCCGCGCTCACGCCGCCGCCTCTCAGGCTGGTGTTCCTGCTGCCGGCCGGCACCAACCGCTTCATCCGCATGCTGGGCGACATGGTGGGCTATTCGCAGGAGCACTGGGCGCCGTTCAACGTGCAGTGCCGCACGGTGTTCATCGAGAGCTTCAATCCGCACGAGTTGGCGGAAGCGCTGCGGCGCCATGGCCAGCGCTGCGACGGCATCGCGATGATGGCGCTGGAGCACCCCGCGGTGCGCGAAGCGGTGGCGGCGCTGGCGGCGCGCGGGCTGCCGGTGGTCACGCTGATCTCGGACCTGTCGAACTCGGAGCGAGTGGCCTTCGTGGGGCTGGACAACCGTGCGGCCGGGCGCACGGCGGGCTATCTCATCGGCCGCTTCATCGGCGCGCGTGCCGCGAAGGTCGCACTCATTGCAGGCAGCCTGAGCTACAAGGCGCACGAGGAGCGCGAGGCCGGCTTCCTGCACGTCATCGAAGAGATGTTTCCGCGGCTGGAAGTGGTGGGCCTGCGCGAAGGCCAGGACGACGCCGACAAGAACCATCGCCAGACGCGCGCTCTGCTGGAGCAGCATCCCGACATGGGCGGCATCTACAACATCGGCGGCGCATCCGACGGCGTGGCGCGTGCGCTGAAGGAGGCGGGGCGCGAGCAGAAGGTGGTGTTCATCGGCCATGGGCTCACGCCCGACACGCGCGCGCTGCTGATCGACGGCAGCATGGACGCGGTAATCACGCAGAGCCCGCACACCACGCTGATGAACTGCGTGCGCATCTTCACCAACCTGCGCGACAAGCGCGAAGCGCTCAGCGGCGTGGAGACCACGCGCAGCCAGGTGATCTTCAGGGAGAACCTGCCCTAGGCTGGCGCGGTCGTGCGCTGCAGCAGAGGCTGCCGCGCCAGCACCTGTCACGCGGACCACGGTCGAGCACGTGGCCGGCCTCCATCAGCACGACGGTACGAAGTGCGCGAGCAAGCTCATCGGTGCCTCTGCTGTCTTGCCGGTCGCCTGCATGCATGTCACCCCGCCTTGCGGAATGTGAGGTTGATGCGGATCGCGCCCAGCAGCGGATGCGGTTCGTCCTTCAACGGCAGCACGCCGTGGTAGCGCAGCCGGTCTTCGCCGCCCCAGACCACCACGTCGCCATGCATCAGAGGAATGCGCACCGCCTTGTCGCCACGCGCCAGTCCACCGAACAGAAACACGGCGGGCATGCCGAGCGACACCGAGACGATGGGGGCGCCGTAGTCGCGCTCGTCCTTGTCCTGGTGCAGCGACAGGCGTGCGCCGGGCGCATAGCGGTTGACAAGGCAGGCGTCGGGCGCGAAGCCGTCGAAACCGGCTGCCGAGGCCGCCTCGCGCGCCAGCCGCGTGAATGGCTCGGGCATGGCGGGCCACGGCTTGCCGGTGTCGGGATCGGTGGCGCTGTAGCGGTAGCCGCGCCGGTCGCTGGTCCAGCCCAGGGCGCCGCAGTTGGTCAGCGCGACGGACATGGTGAAGCCGCCGGGCGTGACGAGGTGGCGGAACGGCGCGCGTTCCGCCAGCCCCTCGATGGCCGGCAGGAGCGCATCGACGAAGGGCAGGGCGAAGCCGGGCAGCACGAAGGCCCCGGGCCCGAGCCGTTCGCGCCCCTCGCGCGGCGGGTCGTCGAACAGTGCGAGGGTGGCCGGCCCGCCCGCTGCGGAAATCGTCTTTGTGTTCATGCACTCGATCTTTGCTGAAAAGCGGAGGTATGTGCCGGCCCCCATATTCGAGGGATGCTGTTCGACAGTGCTGCCTTTAGTCTCCGCCTGTCGGACATTTGTAGTGCTTAGGGTTTCAATTCTTGGCACTGCGTTACAAAAGGGGTAGGGTGTATTGATCATGGCCAGCGCTCGAGTCGCTCTCAGCGTTCCAGAAGGCTGGACGGGTTGGATCGAGCTCATGCGCACCCCCAGCGGCACCTACGCCGGCATCTGCGAGCTGAGCCTGGGCGGCATTCCGCGCTGTGCCCTGGTGATCACCCAGCAGCTGTCGTGGGATGCGGCGGTAGAGCGGGCCACGCTGCGGGCGGATCACTTCGTCAGGCAATGGGAGCCGACGCGCGGGCATTGAACCCGAACGCGATCGGCGGCGCAGCACGTTGGGCAGGCGCGTGGTAGAAACCGCGAGCTTTTCGATCCACGCTCCAACCCACCTCTCTTTTTCATGCCGAATTTCCCCTGTCGGGCTGCCGACGAACCGTGCGCCCGGTGGCTGGCGTGGCTGCTGCTTGGCATCGTTGCGCTGTGCATGGCCGGCTGCGCCGGACTGCCTGCCGACGTGCAGCGCAAACCCTCCGTGGCAATCAGCGATGGTGCGGACACCATACTGGGCCGCCTCGTGCAGGCGGCCGCCCCGCCCGGCGAGCCGCTGAGCGGATTCAGGCTGCTGCCCATGCCACAGTTTTCGCTGCACGCGCGCATCGAGCTCGCACGCCGCGCGCAGCGCTCCATCGACGTGCAGTACTACCTCGTGCAGAACGACGAGACCGGCCGCTACCTGCTGCGCGCCCTGCGCGATGCGGCCGACCGCGGCGTGCGCGTGCGGCTGCTGGTGGACGACCTCTACACGGCCGGCGCCGATCCGCTGTTCGCCAGCTTCGCCTCGCATCCGAACGTCGAGGTGCGGTTCTTCAACCCGTTCCCCGCGGGGCGCGGCCGCTTCGGCACGCGCTGGGCCTGGTCGATACTGGACTTCGACCGCGTGCATCGCCGCATGCACAACAAGCTCTATGTGGTGGACAACGTCATCGGCGTCATGGGCGGGCGCAACATGGCCAACGAGTATTTCCTGCGCGACGGAGGCTCGAACTTCATCGACATCGACACGCTGGTGGCCGGCGCCGTGGTGCCCAGGCTGTCGTCGCTGTTCGACATGTACTGGAGCAGCCCATACGTCTACCCCATCGAATCGCTGGTGCCCGCCACGGGCGAAACGCCGCAGCAGCTGCGCGAGCGCTTCGACAAACTGACCACCGGCCCCGAGCAGCTGCACCCCGAGGAGCCCGCCTCCACCGACCTGCTGGGCAACAACCCGCTGGCCAAGGACCTGGACGCGGGCGCGCTCAAGCTGGTCTGGGCGCGCGCCGAGGCCTACGCCGACGCGCCGGCCAAGGCGCTCGCGCCGACGGACGAAGCGCGCGGCCTGCCCGCCGACGAATCGAAGGACAGCGTGCTCTACAACGTGCGGCGCTACCTGCGCGGCGCCGAGAACGAGATCATGCAGACCACGCCTTACCTTATTCCGGGCCGCGGCGGCATGGAAACGATCCGCCTCGTGCGCGGCAACGGCGTGGCCTACAGCATCGTCACCAACTCGCTGGCGGCCACCGACGAGTCGCTGGTGCACATCGGCTACCGCCGCTACCGCGAGGAGATGCTGCGCCTGGGCGTCGAGCTGTACGAACTGAGCCCCAAGCGGGTGGAGCAGACCAAGCGCTTCGGCATGTACGGCTCGGCCAGCGGCCGGCTGCACGGCAAGTCGGCGGTGATCGACCGCAAGATCGTGTTCATCGGCTCGATGAACTTCGATCCGCGTTCGATGCTGCACAACACCGAGGTCGGCATCTTCATCTTCAGCCCGCAGATCGCCCAACAGCTCACCAGCCTGATCGGCTTCATCCGGCTGGACGGCGCGTATCAGCTGCAGCTGGGACCGACGGGCGCCATCGAGTGGGTGAGCCCGGCCACGGGGGACGCGGCCGACACCATCCTGCACCAGGAGCCCGAAACGGATTTCTGGTCGCGCTGGAAGCTGGAGTTGCTGGCGCCGCTGGTGCCCGAGAGCCTGCTCTAGCCGGCGAGGCCAGGGCTTCGGCATGACGCGCCCTGAAAGCAAAAAAGCCCCGCGAGGGGCTTTTTTCATGGGCGCCGGGCGCCGCCTGTCATTGCTGAAGCAATCCGTTGAGATAAGGCTCGGGGTTCACGGCGGTGCCGTTCTTGCGGATCTCGAAGCGCAGCTTCACGCGGTCGGCGTTGCTCTTGCCCATCTCGCCGATCTTCTCGCCCTGTCGGACCACCTGGTTCTCTTTCACCAGGATGGTCTGCAGGTGCGCGTAGGCGGTGAGGAAGGTCTCGTTGTGCTTGACGATGATCATGTTGCCGTAGGCCGGCAGTTCGCCGCCCACGTACACCACGCGGCCGTCGGCCGAGGCGACGACCGGATCGCCCAGGTTGCCGGCGATGTCGATGCCCTTGGTGCGCACGCCGTCGAAGCGCGCCAGCGTCGCGCCGGTGGCGGGGCGCACGAACATCGCGGTGGGTCTCTGCACGGGGGGAGTGACCGAGGGGCCTGGCCGCGGCGCGTTGAGGTCGGTGGTGGTACAGGCCGCGAGGCTCGCGGCAACCAGGGCCAGGGCGGCGATACGGGAAACAAAAGTCTGAAGATGCATGGCGCTGTGTTGGAACGGTTTCGTTGCGGAGGGTTCCGGCGATCTGGCTCGCCGCGGCCCGCGGGGGGAGGCCACGCGGGCGATGCTAGCAAACTGCTGCGACGGCGCCCCGCGAAAGAGCAACCGGCTGTGAAGGGGCCATCGGCCCCGGGCGCTACTTGAGCGGGATCGGTGTGCCGCGGTCGATGGGCACCGCCGTCACGCTGTTCTTGGGCGAACCGTCGATCAGCAGGTCGGAGTAGGTCAGGTAGACCAGTGTGTTGCGCTTCGGGTCGACCATGCGCACCACGCGCAGGCGCTTGAAGAGCACCGACAGCCGCTCGCTGTAGACCTCCTCGCGCTTGGGCAGCGGCTGCGTGATGCTCACCGGGCCGACCTGGCGGCAGGCGATGGAGGCCTCGGCCTTGTCCTCGGCCACGCCGAAGGCGCCGGCCAGCCCGCCGGTCTTGGCGCGCGAGACGTAGCACGTCACGCCGCTGACCTTGGGGTCGTCGTAGGCCTCGATCACGATCTTGTGGTCCGGGCCGATGAGCTTGAAGGCGGTGTCGACATCGCCCACGGTTTCCGCCTGCGCCGTCGCGGCCAGGATGAATCCGAGGCCGATCGCGGCGCGAAGCAGGGTGGAGCGAAGTGTCATGGGGCGCTGCGGGTTCAGACGATGTCGAACGTGTGGACGCGGTCGAAGCTGCCGCGGCGCCGGTCCTCGAAATAGTGCTCGAGCGTCTCGCGCACGGTGCGAAAGGCGATCTCGTCCCAGGGAATCTCCTCTTCGGCGAAGAGCCTGGCCTCGATGGTCTCGTGGCCTGGGTCGAACCTGTCGTCGAGCAACCGGGCCCGGTAGAACATGTGCACCTGGCCCACGCGCACCACGCTGATGACGGAGAACAGACCTTCCATCACGTAGTTGGCGCCGGCCTCTTCGTCGGTCTCGCGGGCCGCGCCCTGGGCGGTGGTTTCCTCGAGCTCCATGAAGCCGGCCGGCAGCGTCCACTTGCCCCAGCGCGGTTCGATGTTGCGCTTGCACAGCAACACCTTGTCGCCCAGGACCGGGATGGTGCCCACCACGTTCAGCGGGTTCTCGTAGTGGATGGTGTGGCAGGCCGGGCAGACGGCGCGCTGCTTGGTGTCGCCGTCGTCCGGCACGCGGTAGACCACCGCGGTGCCGCAGTTCTTGCAATGCTTGATGGGTACGCGCAGGAGCATGGAACCGGCTGCCGTCTTCAGGCGATCTTGACGGTCAGCTTGGGCAGGCCCGCGACTTCGCCCACGAGCGTGTCTCCGGCCACCACCGCGGCCACGCCTTCGGGCGTGCCCGTGAAGATCAGGTCGCCGGGCTGCAGCTCCCACGCCGCCGACAGGTGCTCGATGGTTTCGGCCACGTTCCAGATCAGCTTGCCCACGTTGCTGCGCTGGCGGTCGGTGCCGTTCACCTGCAGGGAGATCTCGGCCTTTTCCGCATTGCCGGCCTGCGCCACGGGCACGATCGGGCCGATGGGCGCGCTCTGCTCGAAGCTCTTGCCGATGTCCCAGGGACGGCCCTGTTTCTTCATGTCGTTCTGCAGGTCGCGGCGCGTCATGTCGAGGCCGACGGCGTAGCCGTAGATGTGCTTGTGCGCATCGGCCGCCGGGATGTTCTTGCCACCCGTGCCGATGGCCACGACCAGCTCGATCTCGTGATGCAGGTTCTTCGTGAGCGAGGGGTAGGCCATGGTGCCGGTCTGGCCCGCGTCGACCACCACCAGCGCATCGGCCGGCTTCATGAAGAAGAAGGGCGGCTCACGGCCGGTAAAGCCCATTTCCTTGGCGTGATCTTCGTAGTTGCGGCCCACGCAGTAGATGCGGTGCACCGGGAAGCGGGCGGGCTGGCCGGCCACCGGCACCGAGACGGTGGCGGGCGGGGCGAAGATGAACTCGGAAGCCATTGCGACGTGTCCTTTTTCAGCGAAACCTAAGCGGGAGACCGGCAGTGTGCCAGAGGCGGGAGGTCCACAATAGAAGCCGGCCGGGACGGCGCGCTGCAGGGCCATGCCGCGCCCGTGACGGAGCGCTATGCTTGGGGAATCATGAAGCTGCACAACTACTTCCGTTCCTCCTCCTCGTTCCGCGTGCGCATCGCCCTCAACCTGAAGGGCCTCGATTACGAGTACATCCCCGTGCACATCGCGCGCGGCGATCACCGCACCGGCCCTTACTCCGCCATCTCGGCCGACATGCTGGTGCCCCTGCTGGAGGACGAGGGCGAGCGTTTCTCGCAATCGATGGCCATCATCGAATACCTCGACGAAGTGCACCCCGAGCCGGCGCTGCTGCCGACCGATCCGGTGGGCCGCGCCCACGTGCGCGCACTGTCGCAGTCGATCGCCTGCGAGATCCATCCGCTCAACAACCTGCGCGTGCTCAAGTACCTCGTGAAAGAGCTGAAGCTCGACGACGCGGCCAAGAACGCCTGGTACCGCCACTGGGTGCGCGACGGCATGCTGGCCTTCGAACGCCAGCTTGCGCAGCACCCCGCCGGCATCTATTGCTGGGGCAACACGCCCACCATGGCCGACTGCTGCCTGGTGCCGCAGATTTTCAACGGCCGCCGCTTCGACTGCGACTTCAGCGGCCTGCCGCGCACCATGGCCGCCTTCGAGGCCTGCATGGATCTCGACGCGTTCCAGCGCGCTCAGCCCTCGCAGGCGCCCGACGCGGAAGCCTGAGCTCTATGAACGAGCACTGGCTCGTACCCGACTGGCCCGCGCCGCCGAACGTGCGGGCCGTGTGCACCACGCGCGACGGCGGGGTTTCGCAGGGGCGCTATGAGAGCCTGAACCTCGGCGACCACGTGGGCGACGAGCCCGCGCATGTAGCGGAGAACCGGAACCGCTTGCGCGCGGCTATCGCAGCGCGTCCGGTCTTCTTGCAGCAGGTGCACGGCACCGGCGTCGTCTCGCTCGACGCCGCACAGGACGCGGTGCGCGACGGCACCGTTGGCGATGCCTGCACGGCCACTGCCGACGGCCTGGCCTGCACGATCATGGTGGCCGATTGCCTGCCCGTGCTTTTCACCGATGAAGCGGGCCACCGCGTGGCGGCCGCGCATGCCGGCTGGCGCGGGCTTGCGGGCGGGGTGCTCGAACAGACCGCCAAGGCCTTCGAGGCCGATGGCGCGGCCCGCGTCATCGCCTGGCTGGGCCCGTGCATCGGGCCCAGGGCCTTCGAGGTCGGCCCCGAGGTCAGGGCTGCCTTCGAGGCACATGCGCCCGAAGCGGCCTCCTGCTTCAGGCCCGCGGCTGCCGCCGGGAAATGGCTGGCCGACCTGCCCGCACTGGCGCGCCAGCGGTTGCGCGCAGTGGGTATCGAGGCCGTCCATGGCAACGACGGGAGCGACGGCTGGTGCACCGTCGCCAATCCCTCAAGGTTCTTTTCGCACCGGCGGGACAGCGTCAGCGGCCGCTTCGCCGCCCTGGTCTGGAAGAAGGCCTGAGCCTGCGGCCGGCGCCGCCGCTTTCTCGGCTGCGGCACGCCGGGCGGCTTCCTGTGCCTCGGCCTCGCGTTGCCTCATTGCGCGGCGGCGACCGGGAGTGCCCATCAGGTAAACCACCAGTGCCACCGGCACCAATCCGTACAAAAGAAATGTGAAGATGGCGCCCAGCACCGTGCCTGTGGTGTTGGTGGCCTCGGCCACCGCCATCATCAGGGCGACATACAACCAACCGATGACGATCAGATGGATAAACACAAGTAGTTTCAGTTGGTAAGCAAGGAAGCGGCGTTGTGAGGGCCCCGTGAAATGCAGGATACTCAAAACACGCAAGCCATCCGTTTCGACTCAGGCGAGGACCAGGAGACATGATGAAGCAACAAGCCACGGGGGCCGATGCGTTCGCGCCCTTCCAGCAGGCAATGACCGAGGGATGGACCCAGGCGCTGGAAGCTTTCCGGCAGTCCGCCGCGCAAGGGGCTTCGGCCTTCAACGGCGGCGGCACGCCGCTATGGCAATTGCCGCAGGCCGCGAAGATGCCCGAGCTGCCCAAATTCTCCATCGACCCCGAAAAGCTCCAGTCCATCCAGCAGCAGTACATGGCGGAAGCCACCGAACTCTGGCGCCAGGGCTTCGGCGCCAAGCCCGAAGGCGACAAGCGCTTCGCCGGCGACGCCTGGGGCAGCAACCCGCTGTCGGCCTTCTCGGCGGCCGTGTACCTGCTCAATGGCCGCACCATGCTCGGCATGGCCGAGGCCATCGACGCCGACGAAAAGACCAAGGCGCGCCTGCGCTTCGCGGTCGAGCAGTGGATGGCCGCCTCGTCGCCCAGCAACTCGCTGGCCTTCAATGCCGAAGCGCAGAAGAAGGCCATCGACACGCAGGGCGAGAGCATCGCCAAGGGTATCCAGAACCTGCTGCACGACATGAAGCAGGGCTACGTCAGCATGACCGACGAGAGCGCCTTTGAGGTGGGGCGCAACGTGGCCACTACCGAAGGCGCCGTGGTGTTCGAGAACGAGTTCTTCCAGCTGCTCGAATACAAGCCGCTCACCGCCAAGGTGTACGAGCGGCCGTTCCTGCTGGTGCCGCCGTGCATCAACAAGTTCTACATCCTCGACCTGCAGCCCGAGAACTCGCTGATCCGCTATGCGAACGAGCAGGGCCACCGCGTGTTCGTGGTGAGCTGGCGCAACCCCGACGAGTCGATGGACAAGGCCACCTGGGACGACTACATCGAGAACGCCGCCATCAAGGCGATCCACACGGTGCAGGAGATCAGCGGGAGCAACCAGATCAACACGCTGGGCTTCTGCGTGGGCGGCACCATCCTGAGCACCGCGCTGGCCGTGCTCGCGGCGCGCGGCAAGAAGCCGGCCGCATCGGTCACGCTGCTGACCACCTTCCTCGACTTCAGCGACACCGGCATCCTCGACATCTTCGTGGACGAGCAGATGGTGGCGTACCGCGAAATGCAGCTCGGCAAGGGCGGACTGCTGCCGGGCGGCGACCTGGCCTCGACCTTCAGCTTCCTGCGGCCCAACGACCTCGTGTGGAACTACGTGGTCGGCAACTACCTGAAGGGCGAAACCCCGCCGCCCTTCGACCTGCTGTACTGGAACAGCGACGCGACCAACCTGCCGGGCCCGTTCTACGCCTGGTACCTGCGCAACACGTACCACGAGAACAAGCTGGCCAAGCCGAATGCGCTCACGGTATGCGGGCAGAAGATCGACCTGGGCAACATCGACATCCCGGCCTACATCTACGGCTCGCGCGAAGACCACATCGTTCCCATCGGCGGCGCATATGCCTCCACGCAGCTGCTGCCGGGCAAGAAGCGCTTCGTCATGGGCGCCTCGGGCCACATCGCAGGCGTGATCAACCCGCCCGCCAAGAAAAAGCGCAGCCACTGGATCCGCGACGACGGCAAGTTCCCGAAGACGCAGGCCGAATGGCTCACCGGCGCGCAGGAGCATCCCGGCAGCTGGTGGACCGACTGGGCACAATGGCTCCAGGGCCACGCGGGCAAACAGATCCCCGCGCCCAAGGCTTACGGCAACGGCAAGGCTTACAAAGCCATCGAGCCGGCGCCGGGCCGCTACGTCAAGGCTCGCGCCTGATCCCTCTCACCTCGAATTTCAGATCACTTCAACGGAGAACCTCATGGAAGACATCGTCATCGTTTCGGCTGCACGCACGGCGGTCGGCAAGTTCGGCGGCTCGCTCGCCGGCATTCCCGCCACCGAGCTGGGCGCCCTCGTGATCAAGGAAGTGATTGCCCGCGCGAACCTCACGGCCGAGCAGGTCGGCGAGGCCATCATGGGCCAGGTGCTGGCGGCCGGCGCCGGCCAGAACCCCGCGCGCCAGGCATGGCTCAAGAGCGGCGGCGCCAAGGAAACCCCGGCGCTCACCATCAACGCCGTGTGCGGCTCGGGCCTGAAGGCCGTGATGCTGGCGGCGCAGGCCGTGGCCACGGGCGACAGCGAGATCGTCATCGCCGGCGGCCAGGAAAACATGAGCGCAGCGCCCCACGTGCTGCCCAACTCGCGCAACGGCCAGCGCATGGGCGACTGGAAGATGGTCGACACCATGATCGTGGACGGCCTGTGGGACGTCTACAACCAGTACCACATGGGCATCACGGCCGAGAACGTGGCCAAGAAGTACGAAATCAGCCGCGCCGCGCAGGACGAGCTGGCGCTGGGCAGCCAGACCAAGGCCGCCGCCGCGCAGGACGCCGGCAAGTTCAAGGACGAAATCGTCGGCGTGAGCATTCCGCAGAAGAAGGGCGACCCCGTCGTCTTCGACAAGGACGAATTCATCAACCGCAAGACCAACGCCGAAGGCCTGGCCGGCCTGCGTCCCGCCTTCGACAAGGCCGGCGGCGTGACCGCGGGCAATGCCTCGGGCCTGAACGACGGGGCAGCCGCCGTGATGGTGATGACGGCCAAGAAGGCCGCCGCACTCGGCCTGAAGCCGCTGGGCCGCATCGCCAGCTACGCCACCGCCGGCCTCGACCCGGCCATCATGGGCATGGGCCCGGTGCCTGCATCGACCAAGGCGCTGCAGCGCGCTGGCTGGAAGGCGGCCGACCTCGACCTGCTCGAGATCAACGAAGCCTTCGCCGCGCAGGCCTGCGCCGTGAACCGTGAAATGGGCTGGGACGTGAACAAGGTGAACGTGAACGGCGGCGCCATCGCCATCGGCCACCCCATCGGCGCGTCGGGCTGCCGCATCCTGGTGACGCTGCTGCACGAAATGCAGCGCCAGAACGCCAAGAAGGGCATTGCCTCGCTGTGCATCGGCGGCGGCATGGGCGTGGCGCTGACCATCGAGCGCTGATCCACGGCGCCCGGCGCGCCGTCGTTGCCGCTCAGCGCGACATCGACGGGCGCTGCGCCATCGCAGCGCGCCAGCGCAGCAGCTCGGGGTGCTGTTCCCCGGGCTTGACCCGCACCACGCGGGCGAAGTCCACCGCCACCACGGCGGTGATGTCGGCCAGGCTGAACCGGTCGGTGGCGACGAACTCGCGGCCGGCCAGCCGCGAGTTCAGCGTCTCGAAGAAATGCTGCACACGTGCCAGCCCGCGCTGTGCCAGTTCGGGAATCTGCGCGTAGTCCACAGGGCCGGGCAGCGCCCGATTGGCCATGGCCGGCGAACCGTTGCGCAGCGTCTCGGCAATGGCCAGCAGGCCTTCGAATTCGATGCGCCAGTTCCAGCTGGCGATCTCGGCCTTTTCCTGCGGCGTGCGGCCCATCAGCGGTGGCTCCGGGTAGCGGGCCTCCAGCCAGACTGCGATGGCAGCGTTGTCGGTCAGCAGTCCGTCTTCCTCGGTGCGCAACGCCGGCACCGTGCATTGCGGATTGAGCTCGCGGTAGGCCGCGCCCAATTGCTCACCATGTGCCAGGTCGACCTGCACCGTCTCATGGGCAATGCCCTTTTCGGCAAGCAGGATGCGGGCGCGCCGCGGACTCGGCGCGGTGGCGCAGTCGTAGAGAATGATCATCGTCTGTCCAACTTCCTTTGGAACTCATCGCATGAATGGCACGACAGCCTACACGCCGCCCACCGTCTGGTCCTGGAACAAGGAAAGCGGCGGCCGCTTCGCGAACATCAATCGCCCGATCGCGGGTGCCACCCATGAGAAAGACCTGCCGGTAGGGAAGCATCCGCTGCAACTCTATTCGCTGGCAACGCCCAATGGCGTGAAAGTGACGGTGATGCTCGAAGAACTGCTGGCGCTGGGCCACACCGGCGCCGAGTACGACGCCTGGCTGATCCGCATCAGCGAAGGCGACCAGTTCGGCAGCGGCTTCGTGGCGGTGAACCCGAATTCCAAGATCCCCGCGCTGATGGACCGCAGCGGCGCTACGCCCATCCGGGTGTTCGAGTCCGGCGCGATCCTGCAGTACCTGGCCGAGAAGTTCGGCAATGCCTTCCTGCCGACGGAGCGGGCGGCCCGTGCCGAATGCCTGTCGTGGCTGTTCTGGCAGATGGGCAGCGCGCCGTACCTGGGCGGCGGGTTCGGGCATTTCTATGCCTACGCTCCCACGAAGATCGAATACGCCATCGACCGCTTCGCCATGGAGACCAAGCGCCAGCTCGACGTGCTCGACCGCCGGCTGGCCGAGAGCCGCTACCTGGCGGGCAATGAGTACACCATCGCCGACATGGCCGTCTGGCCCTGGTACGGCACGCTCGCTAAGGGGCAGCTGTACGAGGCGGGCGAGTTCCTCCAGGTGGGCGAGTACAAGAACGTGCTGCGCTGGACCGACGAGATCGCGCAGCGCCCGGCGGTGCAGCGCGGCCGCATGGTCAATCGGGCTTGGGGCCAGCCTTCGAGCCAACTGCATGAACGCCACGACGCAGGCGACTTCGGGACCCGCACCCAGGACAAGCTCGAAACGGAACAGCGATGAGCGACAGGATCCTGGTCTTCTACGGTTCGTACCGTTCCGATCGCATGGGCGTGCGCCTGGCGGACTACATCGTCTCCGGCCTTCGCGCGCGGGGCGACGATGTGGAGTTGGTGGACGCGAAGGAGGTGAACCTGCCCATGCTCGACCGCATGTACAAGGAATATCCCAAGGGTACCGCGCCGGTGGCGATGGAAGCGCTGGCCGAAAAGATCCGCACGGCCGATGCCTTCGTCTTCGTCACGGGGGAATACAACTGGGGCCCGCAGCCGGGCCTGAAGAACCTGACCGACCACTTCCTCGAAGAGTGGTTCTGGCGGCCCGCGGCCATCGCGAGCTATTCGGCGGGGCGTTTCTCGGGCGTGCGCTCCGGCACGGTGTGGCATTCGATCCTGTCGGAGATGGGCATGGTCGTCGTGTCGAGCACGCTGGCCGTCGGGCCGATCTCGCAGACGCTGGATGCCGCCGGCAAGCCGACGGGGCCAGCGGGCGAGTCGCTGCAGCGCTCCTTTGGCCGTTTTGCCGACGATCTGGCCTGGTGGACCGAGGCGGCGCGCGCGCAGCGGGCGCGCAAGGCGCCACCTTACTGATCGATGGCCGTGAGTGTGCGCTGGCCGTTCGTCGCCGCTCTCTTGTTCCTGCTCTTGCTGTCGGGTTGCATTTCCTTCCCGACGCGGTATGCCACGTTCGATTGCAGTTGCCGCGCAGACAGGGAGCCGGTTCACCTGATTTCATTGAAGGCGCCAACCGGAAACTGGGCGATCTCTGGCCACAGCGGCTTCCTGTATGGGGAGGTCGCGTCGCTATCGATTCGCCTGCCTGAAAGGCCGGTCGCAGCCGCGCGCTATGAAGCTGGGCAGATCGTTCTCACCGATGAGAGTCCGTTCCCTTCCGCTGTCGTGCCGGTCACGGGCGGTGATGTGCAAGTCGATCCGCAAAGAAGGAAAGTGACGGTCTCGCTTCAGACCGCCGCCGGCGCGTTCTGGGCGAACGGCGTCTATTCCCTGCGCTAGCAGATTTCTGCCGCCGGCACCTGCTGCCAACGGCATCTTGTTCACCGCCCATTTTTTGGGCAAAGTGTGGAATGCCTTTATAAAACAATGACTTACATTGCTTTTACAACGCTCCTCATGAGTTATCCCCAAAGTTGTGCACGGAAAATGGGGAAGAAGCCGGTTTTCCACATTCCGGCCGCAAGCTGCTGACCTGACAGCGTTTTTTCGCTCACGGAAAACCGTGAAAAGTGGTTCCAGCGTCTGTTCGCAGGCTCAGCGAAGCGGTTTTGGTGGTCAAAGTTGTTCACCGCCCAAATTTTGAGCAAACTAAGGAATACCCTTGTAAAACAACGACTTAAATCTGTTTTGCAAGGCTCCTCGTGAGTTACCCCCAAAGTTGTCCACGGAAAATGGGGACGGGCTCGGTTTGTTCGGCAATCGCCTGCAAGTCCCTGTTTTTCGGGGTTGCCGCGCTCAGTTTTCTTCGGCCTGCTGTTCGGCGTAGTGCCGGCACAAGGTTTCGACCAGCGCCTGCGCATAGACCGGCAGTGCCGCCCGGTTGCGCACCAGCAGATACCGCTCGCGAACGCACCATGCGTCGCTGAGGTCGATCAGCGCGAGCTGCATGCTCTCCTGGTTGCGCCGCGCCGCCGACTCCGGCACCACGCCAATGCCCACGCCGCTGCCGATCATCCGGCACATCGCATCGAAGCTTCCGAGCTGGATGCGTAGCTTCTGCCGCTTGCCGAGGTTGTCGGTGATCTGCGCCAGGAAGGTCTGCAGCGTGCTGCCCTGCTGCATGCCGATGGCGTCCTCGTCGAGCGTCTCGGCGAAGGCGATCCTGCGGCGCTTCGCGAAGCGGTGCTTGCGCGATGTGACGAGCACCAGCCGGTCAGTGCTGAAGTGGATCGCCTCCAGGCCTAGCGTGTCAACGCGGCCCGCGACGATGCCGATGTCGGCGCGGCCGTCGAGCACGCCACGCGGGATCTGAGCATTCGGTTTTTCCTGAAGGTCGACGTTGATGCGCGGGTTGTGCGCGAGGAAGCCGGGCAGGATCTCGGGCAGGAAATCGGTCACCGCCGTGGTGTTGGCGAACACGCGCAGGTGGCCGCGCAGGCCGCCGCCGTATTCGAGCAGGTCGGCGCGCAGCTGCTCGGTCTGGTGCAGCACGAGGCGCGCATGGTGCAGGAAGGCTTCGCCCGGCGGCAGCAGCCGCACGCCGCGGGCTTCTCGCTGCAGCAGCTGCAGGCCCGCCTGCGTTTCCAGCGCCTTGATGCGCGCACTCGCGGCGGCCAGCGACAGGTGCTGGCGCTCGGCGGCCCGCGTGAGGTTGCCGAGTTCGGCCGTGGCCACGAACAGCCGCAGGTCGGTGAGGTCGAAAAGCATGAGGCGATGTTATGCGCCGAGCCTTCGTGTTATGCGCCGAGCCTTCGGAAATGCAGAAGGCTGGGTTCCGAAATCGCAGATTGCGCGCAGGAGGAGGGCGAACGACCATGCGGCCATGGAGACACCACACATGAGATTCCGCGTACGCGCGCTGCTGTCGCTGGCTGCTGCAGCGCTTCTGATCCCGACGGGCCCGGCGAGCGCCCAGCCTTACCCCTCGCGCCCCATCACATTGGTCGTGCCGCAGGCCGCCGGCGGCACCAACGACATCATCGGGCGCCTCGTGGGCCAGAAGCTCGGCGAGGTGATGAACAACGCCAGCGTGGTGGTCGACAACCGTCCCGGTGCGGGCGGCAACATCGGTACGCAGCTGGTTGCGAAGGGTCCGAAGGACGGCTACACGCTGCTCATGACCATCAGCAGCAGCCAGGCGATCAACCCGGCGCTGTACAGGAATCCGGGTTTCGACCCGGTGAAGGACTTCAGGCCCGTCGGCCTGATCGGCGCGGTGCCCAACGTGCTGCTGGTCAACCCCACGTTCCCGGCGAAGGACTTCGCGGAGTTCCTGAAGCTCGCGCGGCAGAAGGGCGCCAACTACCAGTACGCCTCGGCCGGCAACGGCACGCTCAACCACCTGCTCGGCGAAATGCTCAACAGCATGGCCGGCATCTCGCTGCAGCATGTGCCGTACAAGGGCGTGGCGCCCGCGCTCAACGACGTGCTGGGCGGGCAACTGCCCATCGTGTTCGCGAGCCTGCCTTCGGCGCTTTCGCACATCAAGGCCGGCAAGCTGCGCGCGCTGGCCGTGAGCGGCGACAAGCGCTCCGCCGTGCTGCCCGACGTGCCCACCATCGCCGAGGCGGTGCCCGGCTACAACGGGACGTTGTGGATCGGCCTGTTCGCACCCGCAGGCGTGCCGGCCGACGTGTTGGCGGCGCTGCAGGAAGCCACGCGCAAGGCGCTCGCCTCGAAGGACCTGCGCGACAAGCTCGAACAGCAGGGCGTCGAGATCGCGGCGCCGACTTCTCCCGAGCAGTTCGCGGCGCTGCTGCAGGGCGATCTCGCCAAGTGGGCGCGCATCGTCAAGGCCTCCGGCGCCGCGGTCGACTGAAGGAAGCCCATGAGCAACGACAACCACGCGACGCCTTCCATGATCGACAGCGAGGCGCTGGCCAGGCTGCAAGCCTGGCAGGGCCGCAGCGAAACGCTGGTCGACGACATCACGGCCGCACCCGTGCGCGCGCTCTCCGCGACGCTCGACCGCGACGATCCGCTGCCGCAGGCCGGCACGCGCCTGCCCGAGCTGTGGCACTGGCTCTACTTCCTGCCGCACCATCGCCAGTCCGAGATCGGCGACGACGGCCATGCGAAGCGCGGCGGTTTCCTGCCGCCCGTGCCATTGCCGCGCCGCATGTGGGCCGGCGGTCGGCTCAATTGGGAGGCGGGCAATCCGCTGCAGGTCGGCGACAAGGTGGAGCGCACCTCGACCATCGCCTCGGTCGCGCACAAGGCGGGCCGCACCGGCGAACTGGTGTTCGTGCTCGTGCGCCATGAGGTGCACAACGAGCGCGGCCTCGCGCTGACCGAGGAACACGACATCGTCTACCGCGCCGCCGCCGCGCCTGGCGAGAAGGCCCCGCCGCCCACGCCCGCGCCGAAAGATGCCGCCTTCAGCCGCGACATCGCGCCCGACGACGTGTTGCTGTTCCGCTATTCCGCGCTTACCTTCAACGGCCACCGCATCCACTACGACCGCCGCTACGTGACGCAGGTCGAAGGCTACCCGGGCCTGATCGTGCATGGCCCGCTGATTGCGACGCTGCTGGTCGACCTGCTGCGCCGCAACGTGCCGGGCGCGCAGCTGGCGCGCTTCGAATTCCGCGCCGTGCGCCCGACCTTCGACATCGCGCCGTTCCGCGTGCACGGCAAGCCGGGCGCCGATGGAAAGACATTCAGCCTCTGGGGCGAGGACGCCGACGGCTGGCTCACGATGCAGGCCACGGCCGTGCTGGCCTGACAGGAGAAGGAACACATGACAAGACCCCTGGACGGCATCACCGTCATCTCGCTCGAACACGCGATTGCCGCACCGTTCTGCACCCGCCAGCTGGCCGACCTCGGCGCCCGGGTCATCAAGGTGGAGCGCCCCGAGGTAGGCGACTTCGCGCGGGCCTACGACGCCCGCGTGGCCGGCGAGGCCTCGCACTTCGTGTGGGTGAACCGCTCCAAGGAAAGCCTCACGCTCGACCTCAAGCAGCCCGCCGCGCTCGCGGTGCTGCAGGAGCTGCTGGCCGATGCCGATGTGCTGGTGCAGAACCTCGCGCCCGGTGCCTCGGCGCGCATGGGGCTCGGCGCCGAGGCGCTGCAGGCGAAGCATCCGCGGCTCATCGTCTGCGACATCTCGGGCTACGGCGAAGACGGCCCGTACCGCGACAAGAAGGCCTACGACCTGCTGATCCAGAGCGAAGCCGGCTTCCTGTCGGTCACGGGCACGCCCGACGATCCGTGCAAGTCGGGCAACTCCATTGCCGACATCGCGGCGGGCATGTATGCGTACACCGGCATCCTCGCGGCGCTGCTGCAGCGCGGCAAGACGGGCAAGGGCTCGCACATCGACGTGTCGATGCTCGAATCGCTCGCCGAGTGGATGGGCTATCCGATGTACTACGCGTACGAAGGCGCGGCGCCGCCGCCACGCAGCGCCGCGTCGCACGCGACCATCTATCCCTATGGCCCGTTCCCCGCCGGCGATGGCGGCACGGTGATGCTGGGCCTGCAGAACGAACGCGAATGGCGCACCTTCTGCGAGAAGGTGCTGCTGCAGACGGGGCTCGCGGCCGATGCGCGCTTCGACAGCAATGCGCGGCGCAACGACAACCGCGAGGCCCTTCGCGCGATCATCGTCGAGACCTTCGGCGCGCTGAGCACCGCGCAGGTGCTGGAGCGGCTCGACGCGGCGCAGATCGCCAACGCCCGCATGAACGACATGGCCGGGCTCTGGGCCCATCCGCAGTTGCAGGCACGCGAGCGCTGGCGGCAGGTGGGTTCGCCGGCCGGAAACATCCCGGCCTTGCTGCCGGCCGGCCGGCAAAGCGCGTTCGACTACCGCATGGACCCGATCCCGGCGGTGGGCGAGCACTCCGATGCCATCCTGCGCAGCCTCGGCCGCAGCGAGGCGGACATCGCGGCGCTGCGCGAGGCGGGGGCGGTGTGAGCGTGCCATTGGCTCCGCTCGCTCTCGCGCGCGCCTTTCTCTTCGTGCCGGCCGACCGGCCCGAGCGCCATGCGCGGGCACTGGCGACCGGTGCGGGAGGCGTGATCGTCGATCTCGAAGACGCGGTGGCGCCCGAGCGCAAGGTGGCGGCGCGCGAGGCGCTCGCCACCTCGTTCGCCAAGCTGCCCGAGATCGATCGGCAACGCCTGCTGGTGCGCATCAATGCCGCCGGCACGCCGTGGCATGAAGACGATTGCGCGCAGGCCGGCGCACTGGTGGCGCAAGGCTTGATTGCCGGCGTCGTGCTGCCCAAGGCGGAGCGCGCGGCTCATCTGTCCAGGACTGCGGAAGCCATTGGCCCGAAGGGCGTGCTGGTGCCGTTGATCGAGTCGGCCGAAGGCCTGTCGGCGGTCGATGAGCTCGCGGCTGGCCCGCAGGTGCTGCGCCTGGCTTTCGGCAACCTGGATTTCCAGGCCGACCTCGGCCTGGCCTGCGATGCGGACGAAGCCGAACTCGTGCCGGTGCGCCTCGCGCTGCTGCTGGCCTCGCGTCGCGCCGGTCTGCCCGCGCCCATCGACGGCGTGACGCCCGACTGGCGCGATGCATCGAGGCTGGCTGCCGACACCGCACGCGCCCGGCGCGGCGGCTTCGGCGCCAAGCTGTGCATCCACCCCGATCAGGTCGCGCCGGTGCACGCCGCGCTCGGCCCGAGCGCCGACGAAGTGGCATGGGCCCGCCGCGTGATCGATGCCGTGCGCGCAGCCGGCGGCGGAGTCGTCAGCCTCGACGGCCGAATGGTCGACGCGCCGGTGGTGCGCCTGGCCGAACGCCTGCTCGCGCTCGAACACCCGTAGATGAATAACCCCCAGAAGGAGACAAAGAAGTGACGACAACGAAGACCTGGAAATCCAAGGCCCTGCTCGCGGCCGCGGCGAGCGCCTGCCTGCTCGCCTTTCAATCGCCGGCGGCCGCGCAGGCCGCGTGGCCCGACAAGCCCGTCACCCTGGTCGTGCCGTACTCGGCCGGCGGCCCGACCGACGTGGTGGCGCGCATGCTGGCCATTCCCATGGGCAAGTCGCTGGGCCAGACCGTGATCGTCGAGAACACGGTGGGAGCGGGCGGCACCATCGCGCCCACGCGGGTGGCCAAGGCGGCGCCCAACGGCTACACGATCCTGATCCACCACATGGGCATGGCCACCGCGCCCGCGCTCTACAAGAAGCTCAACTACGACCCGTTGAAGGACTTCGAGTACATCGGCCAGGTGATGGACGTGCCGATGACGCTGCTGTCGCGCAAGGACTTCCCCGCCAACAACTACCAGGAGCTGCTGGCTTACGTGAAGGCCCACAAGGACAAGGTGACGCTGGCCAATGCGGGCGTGGGCGCGGTGTCGCAGCTGTGCGGCCTGTTGTTCATGAACCAGATCGGCGTGCAGCTGACCACCGTGCCCTACAAGGGCGCGGGCCCGGCGCTCAACGACCTCATGGGCGGGCAGGTCGACCTGCTGTGCGACCAGACCACGCAGACCGCGCCGGTCATCAAGGACGGCAACCGCGTGAAGGTGTTCGGCGTGACCACGCCCAGGCGCCTGTCGAGCGTGCCCACCATTCCCACGCTCGACGAACAGGGCCTCAAGGGCTTCGAGGTGAAGGTGTGGCACGGCATCTACGCGCCCAAGGGCACGCCGCCCGCGGTGCTCGAAAAGCTCAACGTCGCCCTGCGCGCCGCGCTGCAGGACGACATGGTCAAGCACCGCCTGGCCGAACTCAGCTCGGAGATCGTGCCGCTCGACAAGCAGACGCCGGAAGGCCTGCGCACGCACCTCGCGGCGGAGATCGAGAAATGGGGCAAGGTGATCCGCGCCGCGGGCGTGCAGGCGGATTGAATCTCTCAGGCGGGCGGTGTCTGCGGCTGCGCCCGCAGCGTCTCGTCGAACAGCGTGAGCAGGTGCCGCGCGAACACATCCATGTTCGCCGGCCGGTCCGTGTCGCCGGTCTCGATGGTCCGGCTCACCGTGACCGCACCGACCACGGCGATGCACACGTGTCCCGGCGCATCGCCATACGGACTGCCCGACGGGCCGGCCGCACCGCTTTCGGCGATGCCCCAGGTCGTGTGATGGGTGTCGCGCATCCGGCCCGCCACGAGCCGGGCGTAGGGCTCGGTTTCTCCGCGCATGCCGGCCATGTCTTCCGCGGTCAGGCCCAGCAGCGCGCGGCCGGCGCGCCGCGAATAGACGACCGCGCCGCCGCGGAAGTAGGCCGACGCACCGGGAATGGCGAGCAGGGCGGCAGACACGAGGCCGCCGGCCGAAGACTCGACGACCGACACCGTATGGCCCCGCGCGCGCAGCGTTTCGCCGACGCGTGCGGCCAGGGCGGACAGAAGTTCGGGCGGGGGAACGGCGCTCATGGCGTCTTGAAGGGCGTGCCCGGCCGCTTCACGTAGGCCGGCGCGCGCTCGTGGCTCGCGGTACTGCCGTATACCGTATCCGCCGGGTAGTACTCGGCCTGCAACTGCACCCGGGCGGCGGCTTCATCGCCCGCGGTGTGGGCGATGAAGGCCAGCATCAGGTCGGTACCGGCCGATACCCCGGCCGATGTCCAGACGTTGCCGTCCTGCACGAAGCGCTGCTCGACCACCTTCACGTCGCCCAGTGCGCGCAGGCGGTCCAGCGATCCCCAGTGCGTGGTGGCGGTCTTGCCCGAGAGCAGCCCGGCCGCGTGCAGCACGAAGGCGCCGGTGCATACCGACATCAGCGTTTGGCATCCCGGCGCCTGGTCGGCGAGGAAACGGGTCATCGCGGGGTTGCCGACCTCGCGGCGCGTGCCCATCCCGCCGGGCACCAGCAGGTGGTCGAGCGGCCGACAGTCGGCGAAGGACACGTGCGGGTTGATGGACAGGCCCTTGGCGCAGACCACCGGTTCGCGCTTTTCGGCCACGATCAGGCAATGCACGGGACCGTCGGCCAGCTTGCTCCACATGGTGAGCATTTCCCAGGGGCCGACAAAGTCGAGTTCCTCGACCTCGGGGAAGACGATGATCCCGAAATTCATACTTTCGACTCCTTGGTAATAAGGTTGGCGATGACGCTTGCACAAGAGCGAACAGATGCGAGGATAGAGCCCGGGCACGAAGGCCGCTTCGTGACAGCTGGTTGCAAGCTCGGCTCAGTGTTTTCCTCAGAGGACCACGGCTTGAAACTCGCTAGAGTGAAGGCGGCCGTTCAGGCTTTTGCTATGTACATAAAGGAAATCTCATGAGCAAGAAAGTTGCATATGTCACCGGGGGCATGGGTGGCATCGGAACTGCCATCTGCCAGCGTCTGCACAAGGACGGGTTCACCGTGGTCGCCGGATGCGGTCCCACGCGCGACCACGCCAAGTGGCTGGCCGAACAGAAAGCCGAAGGCTTCGAGTTCCATGCGTCGGTCGGCAATGTCGGCGACTGGCAATCCACCGTCGAGGCCTTCTCCGCCGCCAAGGCGGCGCACGGACCCATCGACGTGCTGGTCAACAACGCCGGCATCACGCGGGACCGCATGTTCCTGAAGATGACGCCCGAGGACTGGAGCGCGGTGATCGAGACCAACCTCAACAGCATGTTCAACGTCACCAAGCAGGTGGTGGGCGACATGGTCGAAAAGGGCTGGGGCCGCATCATCAACATCAGCTCGGTCAACGGCGCCAAGGGCCAGGCGGGCCAGACCAACTACTCGGCCGCCAAGGCCGGCATGCACGGCTTCACCATGGCGCTGGCGCAGGAGCTGGCCAACAAGGGCGTGACGGTCAACACCGTGAGCCCGGGCTACATCGGCACCGAAATGGTCAAGGCCATCCGACAGGAAGTGCTCGACAAGATCGTTGCCACCATCCCGGTCAAGCGCCTGGGCGAACCGAGCGAAATCGCCTCCATCATCGCGTGGCTCGCCACCGACGAGGGCGGCTACAGCACGGGGGCCGACTTCTCGGTCAACGGCGGCCTGCACATGCATTGAGCATGCTGACCTGTACCTGATCGACAAGACCCGCTTCGGCGGGTTTTTTCATTTCATCGATACGGGTTCCACGGATAGAAAGCGGCCGATACGCGTCCTACAGTTTCCAAACCCTCCGGAGGCAAGCCATGGAAAGCACAACAATCACACCCGCCAGAAAGCTCCCGATCTACCGTTCCCTCTACGTGCAGGTGATCACCGCGGTGATCATCGGTGTGCTGCTCGGCTACTTCTCCCCGGCGACGGGCGAGGCGATGAAGCCGCTGGGCGACGGATCAAGATGATCATCGCGCCGATCATCTTCTGCACGGTGGTGGTGGGCATCGCCGGCATGGAAGACATGAAGAAGGTCGGCAAGACCGGCGGGCTGGCGCTGCTGTATTTCGAGATCGTCAGCAGCATCGCGCTGCTGGTCGGCCTGGTGCTGGTGAACCTGCTCAAACCCGGCGCCGGCATGAACATCGACCCGGCCACGCTCGACACCAAGAGCATCGCGGCCTACACCGGCCCGGGCAAGATGACCGGCACGGTCGACTTCCTGCTCAACGTCATTCCGAGCACGGTGGTCGACGCCTTCGCCAAGGGCGAGATCCTGCAGGTGCTGCTGATCGCTGTGCTGTTCGGTTTTGCACTGCACCGCTTCGGCGGCCGCGGCACGCTGGTGTTCGACGTGATCGAGAAGGGCTCGCACGTACTCTTCGGCATCGTCAACTACATCATGAAGCTGGCGCCCATCGGTGCCTTCGGTGCGATGGCCTTCACCATCGGCAAGTACGGCCTGGGCAGCCTGTTCTCGCTCGGCAAGCTGATGGGCACCTTCTACCTGACCTGCCTGCTGTTCATCTTCGTGGTGCTGGGGCTCATCGCGCGCTTCCACGGCTTCAGCATCTGGAAGTTCATCAAGTACATCAAGGAAGAGCTGCTGATCGTGCTGGGCACTTCGTCCAGCGAATCGGTGCTGCCGCGCATGATGGAGAAGATGGAGAACCTTGGCGCCAACAAGACCTGCGTGGGCCTCGTCATTCCCACCGGCTACTCGTTCAACCTCGACGGCACGTCGATCTATCTGACGATGGCGGCGGTGTTCATCGCACAGGCCACCAACACGCCGATGACGCTCACGCAGGAGATCACGCTGCTGGCCGTGCTGCTGCTCACTTCGAAGGGCGCGGCGGGCGTCACGGGCAGCGGCTTCATTGTGCTGGCGGCCACGCTATCGGCCGTGGGCCATGTGCCGGTGGCGGGCCTCGCGCTGATCCTGGGCATCGACCGCTTCATGTCGGAAGCCCGCGCACTGACCAACCTGATCGGCAACGGCGTGGCCACCATCGTGGTCGCCAAGTGGACCAACGAACTCGACGAGGCGCGGCTGCAGGCCGGGCTCAACAACGAGAGCTGGGTCGAGGCGCAGGAGCCCGAGGTGCTCGACGCAGCGCGCAGCAGCAAGATGGCTGGCTGAGGCTGAACTTTTTGTGTACGTGATTTCGGGGGGCGCTCACGCCGACGGGGTGCCTTGCTCCGCGAATGTCCCCCGGCCTGCGGCCTCCTCCTTTATTTCGCTGCGCAAGGCACCCCATCGGCGTGAGCGTTGGATAGAGCAGTCGTTGCACAGGGCATCGGGTGCTCCCCGCAGCGAAATAAAGGAGGAGCCGAAGGCGGGGGACATTCGCGGAGGGGAGTACCCGGTGGCCTGTGCACGCACCCCCAAGAAGAGCCCGAAAAAGAGCCCCTCAAAGAAGACCGTGTGAAATAAAAAGCCAGACATCGTTCCTGCAGAATGCAGCGATGCCCCACAGCGTCTCCCTCATCAACACGATAGCCGCCGGCCTGGGGCTGGCGCTCGTGCTCGGGTTCCTGGCGGCCAGGCTGCGGCTGCCGGCGCTGGTCGGCTACCTGCTGGCCGGCGTGATCATCGGCCCGTTCACGCCGGGCTTCGTGGCCGATGCAGGCATTGCCGCGCAGCTTGCAGAAATCGGCGTGATGCTGCTGATGTTCGGCGTGGGCCTTCATTTTTCCCTCGACGACCTGCTGGCCGTGCGCAAGATCGCGCTGCCCGGTGCACTCGCGCAGATCGCCGTGGCCACGCTGCTCGGCGGCGGGCTCGCCCTGTGGTGGGGCTGGAGCCCCGGCGCGGCGCTGGTGTTCGGGCTGGCGCTGTCGGTGGCCAGCACCGTCGTGCTGCTGCGCGCACTCGAAAGCATGGGCATCCTCGATTCCTTCACCGGCCGCATCGCCGTCGGCTGGCTCGTCGTCGAAGACCTGGCCATGGTGCTGGTGCTCGTGCTGCTGCCGCCGCTGGCGGGTGCGCTGGGCGGCCAGAGCGCGCAGGCCGGGCCGGGCGATCCGCTGTGGCAGACGCTGGGCCTCACGCTGCTACAGGTCGGCGGTTTCGTCGCGCTGATGCTGGTGGTCGGGCGGCGCGTGTTCCCCTGGATCCTCTGGCAAGTCGCGCGCACCGGCTCGCGCGAACTGTTCACGCTGTGCGTGGTGGCCGCCGCCGTGAGCATCGCCTTCGCCTCGGCGGCGCTGTTCGGCGTGTCCTTCGCGCTGGGCGCTTTCTTTGCCGGCATGGTGATGCGCGAGTCGCAGTTCGCCCATCGCGCGGCGCAGGAATCGCTGCCGTTGCGCGACGCCTTCGCGGTGCTGTTCTTCGTGTCGGTCGGCATGCTGTTCGATCCCTCGGTGCTGATCGACCGGCCACTGCAGGTGCTGGCCGTGGTGCTCGTCATCGTGCTGGGCAAGTCGCTCGCGGCCTGCGCGCTGGTGCTGGTGTTCCGCTACCCGCTGGGCACTGCGCTGACCGTCAGCGCCAGCCTCGCGCAGATCGGCGAGTTCTCGTTCATCCTGGCCGGGCTGGGGGTGTCGCTGGGCCTGCTGCCGGTGGAAGGGCAGAGCCTCGTGCTGGCGGGCGCGCTGATCTCCATTGCCACCAACCCGCTGTGGTTCAGCCTGATCGTGCCGATGCAGAAGTGGCTGCATGCCCGTTTCTCCTTCGCGCGCGGGCTCGAGTCGCGCGATGACCCGCTGGCCGAACTGCCCATGACCACCGAGGCGAAATACCTCTCGCGGCAGGTGGTGCTCGTGGGCTACGGCCGCGTCGGGCGCCGCATCGCGGCCGAGCTCGACGCGCACGACATCCCGTATGTGGTGGCCGAGCAGAACCGCGAACTGGTCGAGAAGCTGCGCGAAGCCGGTACGCCGGCCGTGTGGGGCGACGCGGCCGATCCGGCCGTGCTGATCCAGGCGCACATCGCGCGTGCCCGCGTGCTGGTGGTGGCCACGCCCGACGCCATGAATGTGCGCCAGATGATGGAGACGGCCCGCACGCTCAACCCCACCATACAGACCGTGATCCGCAGCCACAACGAGCAGGAGGCCCGACTGCTCACGCAGGAAACCTCCGCCACCGTGTTCCTGGGCGAACAGGAACTGGCCCAGGCCATGGCGCGCGACGTGGTCCAGCGGGCCGTGTCGATGGCCGTGCCGGCTTGACGCCCGCCATGCCGTCAGAGGTCTTCGATGACCAGCGTGCGGTAGCGCTGGGCGATGGAATAGGGCACCGTGCGCACCAGTTCCATCAGGCGTTCGGCCGTCGCGCTGTCGCGGGTCCTGACCAGCAGGCCTGTGTGGCCTTCGTTCGCCAGCTTGGTATAGGCGCGTACGGTCGCGGCATCGGTGCCGGCGGACGGCAACGGGTCGTCGGAGCTTTTCACGGTCGGGGTGATCTCGTCCAGCACCGTTTGCGCGGGAAGCAGGTAGACCTCGTCCCCACTCATGCCTTTTTCGATCAGGCGGTGACCAATGCGGTTGGCATCTTCTGCGCTCGGAAACATCACCATCGAGTAGCCGGTCGGGTAAAAGGCGCCGCCGATGCTCGACCGCATCTTCGGTTCAAGAGTGAAATGCTTCATGATGCCTCCTGGCTCTTTTGAGGTTCTTCGAAGATCCCTGACTACAACATTAGGCCGCGCGCGGGCCGGACTCTGTAGGAGAACCCCGAAAGCACTGTCAACCGCATGGGTTCGCCGCCCATTCAGGACAAACCACCCCGTCACGCCCACTTCCATGTCCTTATCAAGAAACGTCGCACTCACCGTCCATGAACTGGAAGCGGGCGAGTTCTATTGGGTGCTGATGGAGGCGGTCGACGACACGCCGGGCGAAACCTCCCACGTCTACATGCCGCTGGAGGCCGCCCAGGATCCCTACGCCACCTACTCGAATGCGCTGGTGGCGGGTGTGGCCGTGCTGCGGCGGCTGTTCGGGCCCGACGGGAAGCCCGCCTGAAGTTCTCGGCGCGGCTTGCCGCAGGCCGTTCCCTATAATTCCGCCCGCCCTGGTGTATCAGTTCTTATTAACTGACTTGCGCCAGGCAACACGGTTCGAAGGTGCCCCGCACGCCATGTGATGGCCACGGGGTTAAACGGGAAGCAGGTGCGCCGCGTCGATCTTGACGCGTCAACTCCTGCGCTGCCCCCGCAACGGTCGGCGGATCTGGAAACCCTCACGCCCATGCCTGCTTCCACGCAGGTACGGGCAGCCACTGCGCATCGGCGTGGGAAGGCGAGGGTTTCGGCCGCGGTGTGCAATCCCACAGCACACCGCGGCGCTCCGCGAGCCCGGATACCGGCCTTCGCAACCGCCTTCGGACGCTGCGGGAGTGCGTGTCCGGGCCTGCCGCCTCGCGCTCGCGCGGACCGCCGCAGTCCCTTCGCCTCTTCCGTTGCTTCCTCTATCGGTCGGGAGCCTGCGGGGACGCAGGTCGCAGGAGAGATCAAATGGGTCAGCAAGCATCGCCGGCGCGCGATTGCATGGGTACGCCGCTGCGTTGGGCGCGTCTTTCGGGTTTCTCATTGGGCTTGGGGCTGGCGTTCGGGCCTTCCGCGGGCTTCGCACAATCGCCGGATGAAGCGGCCGGCAGCGGCCAAAGTTTGAAGCCGGTGCAGGTCGAGGCCGAGCGGCACGCGCCGCTGGCCATCGACGAGCCCTCGTACACCGGCAGCCGCCTTGGCCTCACGCCGCTGGAAACGCCGGCCAGCATCGAGGTGCTGACGGGCGACACCATCCGCGCGCGCGGCGACGTCTCGGTGATCGACGCCGCCACCCGCGCCACCGGCATCACCGGCTCGCCCGGCCCCGGCAACGGCGGCACAGCCATGGCCGCGCGCGGCTTCTCGGGCCACGGCTCGGTGATGCAGCTGTTCGACGGCACGCGCCTGTATGCGGGCGCGGGCACCGTCACCTTTCCGTTCGACACCTGGTCGGTCGATCGCATCGAGGTGCTGCGCGGCGCGGCCTCGGTGATGTACGGCGAGGGCGCCATCGGCGGCGCGATCAACGTGGTGCCCAGGAAGCCCACGCGCGGCCCGATCCGCAACGAGGCGCTCGTTACGCTCGGCTCCGACGCCACCCGCCAGGTGGCCTTCGGCAGCGGCGGGGCGATCGACGACAGGCTTTCGTACCGCTTGGACATCAGCCACCGCGCCACCGACGGCTTCATGCAGCGCGGGGAGGCCGAGAGCCTCGCCGTGGGCGCGGCCGTGCGGCTCGACGTGTCACCGCAGCTGCAGTTCACGCTGTCGCACGACGAAGGCAGCCAGTCGCCGCAGCGCTACTACGGCGTGCCGCTGATCGACGGCCGCCTGGGCAGCCAGACGCTGCGCCAGAACTACAACGTGGACGACGCCGAGATCAAGTACCGCGACAAGTGGACCCGGCTCGATGCGCAGTGGACGCCCAACGATGCCGTCACCGTGCGCAACCAGCTCTACCGGCTGGAGAGCAAGCGCCACTGGCGCAACAGCGAAACCTACACCTACAGCGCCACCACCCGGCGCGTGACGCGCGGCGACTACCTGGAAATCGGCCACGACCAGGAACAGATCGGCAACCGCACCGACGCCACCTTCAGGCATGGCCTGTTCGGCCTGGCCAACCAGGTGCTGGTGGGCTTCGACGCGAACCGCATCGACTTCACGCACACCAACGACTCGCCCTATGGCGGCCGCTCGGTGGTCGACCCCTTCATCTTCAACCCCGGCTACTACGCCTCGCCCGTGGCCTACACGCCGCGCTACAAGACCAGGACCAGCACCTACGCCTTCTTCGCCGAGGACAAGCTGGCCTTCAACGAGCAGTGGTCGGTGGTGGGCAGCCTGCGCTGGGATCACGCGAAGATCGCGCGCACCGACCTGTTGAACGCCGCCAACAGCTTCGGCAAGACCTTCGAGTACGCCACCGGCCGCCTTGGCGTGGTCTACGCGCCCGACGTGACGCAGTCGTTCTATGCACAGGTGGCGCGCGCGGCCGATCCGCTGGGCTCGCTGGTGACCACTTCGGCCTCGCAGGCGGCCTTCGACCTCAGCACCGGCAAGCAGGTCGAGGTCGGCTACAAGCGCCAGCTGGCCGACAACCGCGGTGCCTGGACCGTGGCGGCCTATCGCATCGAGAAGAACAAGCTGCTCTCGCGCGACGCGAACGACCCGACCGTCACCCAGCAGATCGGCAAGCAGTCGTCCGAAGGCATCGAGGCCACGCTCGACCTGGCGTTGACATCCACGCTGAGGCTCGAAGCCAACGTCGCCAAGCTGCGTGCGCGCTACGACGACTTCAATGAAGTGATCGGCGGCAGGCTGGTCTCGCGCGCGGGCAACACGCCCACAGGCGTGCCCGAGGAGGCAGCGAACCTGTGGCTCAACTGGCGCTTCATGCCGCAGTGGGAGGCCGAGTTCGGCGTGCGCTACGTCGGCCCGCGTCAGGCCGACACGGCCAACTCGCGCAAGATCGGCTCCTACACCGTGGCCGACGCGGGCGTGAGCTGGCAGGCGAACCCGTCGCTCAAGCTCGCGTTGCGCGCCTACAACCTGGCCGACCGGCGCTATCCGGTGTCGATCTCGAACGGCGGCAACCAGTGGCTGCTGGGGCGTCCGCGCTCGTTCGAGCTGTCGGCGCTGGTCAACTTCTGAGCAGTGCCCTCATGACCTCCGCATGGCGCCGCGCCTGGCCGCGCATCCGGCACTGGCTCTACTGGACGCATCGATGGCTGGGCATCGGCGGCTGCCTGCTGTTCGCCATGTGGTTCGTCTCGGGCGTGGTGATGATGTACGTGGGGTATCCCAACCTCACGGACGAAGAGCGACTGGCGGGGCTCGCGCCGCTGCGCTTCGAACAGGCGGCGGTGTCGCCCGCTGCCGCACTTGTCGCACTCAATGCCCAGCCGCCGCGGCGCATGGTGCTGGAGATGCAGGGCGGCAACAACCCCGAACCGGTGTGGCGCATCGTCGATGCGCGCGGCGGCCGGCACACCGTCTCGGCGCGCGACGGCCATGTGCCCGGCCCGGTCGATGCCGCGCAGGCCGAGGCCATTGCGCGGGCCTTCTCGGGCCGTGCCGGCGCGCACTGGGCCGAGACGCTGGAGCGCGACCAATGGACCGTGCCGCAGGGCCTGGACCCGCTGCGCCCGCTGCACCGCATCGAGGTCGGCGACGCGGCCGGCACCGAGCTGTATGTGTCCTCGCGCAGTGGCGAGGTGGTGCGCGACACCACGCGCTCGGAGCGCTTGTGGAACTGGCTGGGCTCCGTGCCGCACTGGATCTACTTCACGCCGCTGCGCGCCGATCCGCCGCTGTGGCACGACGTGGTGGTGTGGCTGTCGGGGGCGTGCATCGTCTCGGCCGTGACGGGCATCGTCATCGGCATCCTGCGGGTGCGCTTGCGGCGGCGATTCCGTAACGGCGCGGTCACGCCCTACACCGGCTGGATGGCGTGGCACCACATTGCGGGGCTGATCGGTGGCTTCTTCGTGCTGACGTGGATCGTCAGCGGCTGGCTGTCGATGAACCCCAATGGCTGGTTCCAGCGCGGACTGGTCGATGCGGCGGTGATGGCGCGCTACACGGGCGCCGGCACATCGCCGTTCCCATGGCCGCCGGCTTCGCTGCCGACCGGCGAGGGCGCTGCCGCACCGCGCGAAGCCGTGCCGTTGTGGTTCGATGGCAAGCCGCTGCTGCAGCTGCGCGATGCGCAGGCCTACGTTCGCGTAATCGACGCAGCCACTGGCGCGATTGCGTCGATAAGCCGCGAAGACATCCTGCGCGCCGCCCCGCGCCTGCGGCCCGGATCGGCCGTCACGCAGGCCACGCTCCAGGCCCGCGAAGACTTCCATTGGTACGGCCACCACCGCGAGCGCATCGTGCCGGTGTGGCGCCTGCAGTTCGACGACCCCGCGCGCAGCTGGATCTACATCGACCCCGCCAGCGGGCAAGTCGTCGGCAGCAACGACAGCAATTCGCGCCTGCGCCGCTGGCTGTTCAACGCGGCGCACAGCCTCGACTTTCCCTGGCTCATCCAGTACCGGCCGGCCTGGGACATCGTGATGTGGCTGCTGTCGATCATCGGCGCCGTGGCCTCGGCCAGCGGCGTGGTGATCGGCTGGCGGCGGTTGCTGCGCAAGCCTCGGTCGTCGGCCCTGCCGGGAGCGCAACGCGTGCTTCGGCGTTCATGACAGGGGCTTGCGCGAGCCGGCCCATCCACCAACAATCAACTTTCGCACTGCGGTGCATTTCAGGAGGTGCTCGATGCACATCGAACCAGGTCTCGTCGACGGATCCAAGATTTTCCTCAGCTACGCGACGGCGACAGCCGCTCTTGCCTACACCGGCAAGGTCGCGTTCCAGATGCTCATGAAGGACGGGCCCGCCGCGTTGGTGCTGCGCTCCGCCATCGCCGTGGCGCTGGTGTTCTGCTTCTTCGAGGTGTTCCCGCACCATCCGGTGGGCGTGTCCGAGGTTCACCTGATCCTGGGCACCACGCTGCTGTTGGTGTTTGGGCTGGCGCCCGCGGCCATCGGGTTGGCGGGCGGGCTGCTCGTGCAGGGCCTGTTCTTCGAGCCGCAGGATCTGCCGCAGTACGGCATGAACGTCACCACGCTGCTGGTGCCGCTGTTCGCCACTTCCGCGCTGGCCCGCCGGATCATTCCCGAAAAGCTGGCCTACGTGGACATCGGCTACCAGCAGGCCTTCAGGCTGTCGGTGGCCTACCAGGGCGGCATCGTGGTCTGGGTCGGCTTCTGGGCGCTCTACGGGCGCGGCACCGGCATCGAGAACCTGGGCCAGATCGCCAGCTTCGGCGCGGCCTACATGACCGTGGTGCTTGTCGAGCCGCTGGTCGACCTGGGCGTGCTGGCTGCGGCCAAGGCCTGGCGCCGGCTGCAGGGCACCGCCTTCGTCGAGCGTCGCCTGTACGGCGGCGTCTGATCCGCGCTCTTCGCACGCGCTTCCTCTTCCCCGAGGGCGCCGCGGCCCACTTCGACGGTGCGCCGCCGGGCGCCCGTCTGCCGCTTATCCATCGCGCCGCCGTCATCGCCGGCGGCGTCTGAAAGATCCTTTCCATGACACAAGCAAGCAACGCCAAGATCCCCGTCACCATCGTCACGGGCTTTCTCGGCAGCGGCAAGACCACGCTGCTGCGCCACATCCTCGGCAACGCGGAAGGCCGCCGCATCGCGGTGATCGTCAACGAGTTCGGCGAGCTCGGCATCGACGGCGAGATTCTTCGCGGCTGCGGCATCGGCTGCGACGATGAAGGCAACGAGCGTGCGGGCGCGCTCTACGAACTGGCCAACGGCTGCGTCTGCTGCACCGTGCAGGAAGAGTTCCTGCCCGTGATGCTGCAACTGGCCGAGCGCCGCGGCGAGCTTGACGCGGTGCTCATCGAGACCTCGGGCCTCGCGCTGCCCAAGCCGCTGGTGCAGGCCTTCCAGTGGCCGGACATCGCCAACATCTTCACCGTGGATTCGGTGGTCACGGTGGTCGACGGCCCGGCCGCCGCCTCGGGCCAGTTCGCCGAAAACCCGCAGGCCGTGGACGAAGCGCGCCGCGCCGATCCCAACCTCGACCACGAATCGCCGCTGCATGAGCTGTTCGAAGACCAGCTTTCGGCCGCCGATCTCGTGGTGCTCAACAAGACCGACCTGATGGACGACGCCGCGCGGGCCGAGGTCGAGGCGCTGGTGCGCGAGGAGTTGCCGCCCGAAGTGAAGATCGTCGCCGCCACCGAGGGCCGGCTGCCGCTCGCGCTGCTGCTGGGCCAGCGCCGTGAGGCCGAAGCCACCATCCACCTGCGCGAGAGCCACCACGACCACGAGGAAGACCATGACCACGACGAGTTCGACTCGCTCGTGATCGAGCTGCCGCCCGTGGACCGCGACAGCCTGCTGGCCGTGCTGGGCCAACTGGTCGAACAGCACACCATCTACCGCGTGAAGGGCTTCGTCGCCATTCCGGGCAAGCCGATGCGCCTGCTGGTGCAGGGCGTGGGCCGCCGCTTCGACCACCACTTCGACCGCCGCTGGCGCGATGGCGAGGCGCAGCGCACGCGCCTCGTGTTCATCGGCGAAGACCTTGACGAAGCCACGCTGCGCAAGGCGCTGGAAGAGGTGAGTGCGGTCGCGGCCTGACCACCTGAACCGATGCACCTGCTGAGCACCCAGCCCGGACGCTTCGTCGAGGACGACAGCGTCGTCACCCGGCTCGACCAGACCCCGGGCGACATCGTGGTGCTCAGCTCGGCCGACACCACGCTCGCGCTGCTCGCGGCCGCGCGCACGGCGCTGGCGGTCACCGACCCGGGCTATCCGTCGCTGCGGCTGGCCAACCTGATGCACCTGCGCCAGCCGGCCTCGCTCGACCTGTACATCGACGAGGTGCTGCAGCATGCGCGCGTGGTGGTGGTCGACCACCTGGGCGCGGAATCGGCCTGGGCCTATGGACTCCAGCAGCTCGAAAAGCTCGCCAAGCGCAAGGGCCAGCAGCTCGCCATGTTCTCCGGCGACCTGCAGGAAGACGAAGACCTGCTCGCGCGCAGCACGGCGCCGCGTGCGGTGAGCCGCCAGCTCTGGCAGTACATGCGCAGCGGCGGGGCGGGCAATGCGATGCAGTTCCTGCGTGCGGTGGCTTTCCACGGCCTGGACCATGGCGAGGCGCCGCTGCCGCCGCGCAGCCTGCCGCAGGTCGCATTGCATGTGCCGCAGGGCATGGGCACGGCGCATGCCGTGGCCGGCATCGACGACCTGCGCGCCGGATGGCATGCGGGCGCGCCGGTGGTGGCGCTGGTGTTCTATCGCTCGCACCTGCTGTCGGGCAACACGGCGGCCTTCGATGCGCTCGCCGCGGCGCTGAGCGCCGAGGGGCTCAACCCGCTGCCGGTGGCGCTCGATTCGCTGAAAGATCCGCTGTGCCTGTCCACGTTGCGTGCGCTGTGCGCCGAGCATGACGTGCAGCTGGTGCTCAACACCACGGCCTTCGCCGCGTTGGGGCAAGGCGCGCAGGATGAAGAAGGCGAAGCCCTCGCGCTGGCCGGCGACGCGCCGGTGCTGCAGGTGATAGTGAGTGGCGGCAACCGCGAGGACTGGCTGGCCGACAGCCAGGGCCTGCGTCCGCGCGACATCGCCATGCAGATCGCGCTGCCCGAGATGGACGGCCGCATCGTCACGCGCGCCGTGAGCTTCAAGGGCCTGTCGCACCGCTGCGAACTCACGCAGACCGAGGTGGTCAGCTACCAGCCCGAGCCGGACCGCATCGCCTTCGTGGCCGAGCTGGCGCGGCGCTGGTGCCGGTTGCGCAGCCTGCGCGCCGACGAGAAGCGCATCGCGCTGATCCTTGCGAACTACCCGGGCAGCGAGGGCCGCATCGGCAGCGGTGTGGGGCTCGATACGCCCGCTTCGGTGATGGCGATCCTGCAGGCGATGGCGGCCGAGGGCTATGCGCTGGGCGAACCCGGCGCGATGCCCGCTGACGGCGATGCGCTGATGCGCAAGCTGCAGGAAGGCATCGCGAACGATCCCGCGCAGTGGGCTGCCCGGCCGGCGTGGCAGAGCTACGGGCTGGCTGAGCACCGCGCGCGGCTCGCGTCGCTGCCCGAAGGCATGGCCGACGCCATCGACGCACGCTGGGGCCGGCCCGAGCAAGACCCGATGCTGCGGCGCGGCCGCTTCATGATCGCCGGCCTGCGGCTGGGCCGCGTGTTCGTCGGCATCCAGCCCGCGCGTGCGCTGGGCACCTTGGACATGGCCGACTATGCGAGCTACCACGACGCCGAACTGGTGCCGCCGCACAGCTACCTCGCGTTCTATTTCTGGCTGCGCGATGCCTTCGCCATCGACGCTGTCGTGCACGTCGGCAAGCACGGCAACCTCGAATGGCTGCCGGGCAAGAGCATCGCGCTGTCGCGGGCCTGCTGGCCCGACGCGATCCTCGGGCCGCTGCCCAACGTGTACCCCTTCATCGTCAATGACCCGGGCGAGGGCGCGCAGGCCAAGCGGCGCACGCAGGCGGTCATCGTCGACCACCTGATGCCGCCGCTCACGCGTGCCGAGAACCACGGCCCGATGCAGGACCTGGAGCGGCAGGTCGACGAGTACTACGACGCGCTGCTGGTCGATGCGCGCCGCGCGAAGGTGCTGCGCGCGCAGATCCTCGCGGCGGTGCGGGCGCAGCATCTGGTCGAAGAGCTGGGTGGCCTGCCGGGCGCGGAAGACGATGCGGTGCTCGCGCGCGTGGATGCCTACCTGTGCGAGCTGAAGGAAACGCAGATCCGCGACGGGCTGCATGTGTTCGGCACATCGCCGCGCGAGCGGCTGCGGCGCGACACGCTGCTGGCATTGGCACGCTACCCGGCTGCCGACGGTGCGGGCGCCAATGCCGGGCTGCTCGGCGCGTTGTCGCAAGACCTGTTGCCGGGCGAGGCGTTCGACCCGCTCGACATCGACGCGGCACGACCGTGGCAGGGCGCGCGTCCCGCGCTGCTGCAATCGGTGAGCACCGATGCGTGGCGGCATCAGGGCGATACCCGCGAGCGGCTGGAGCTGCTGGCGCAGCGCCTGCTGCAGGACAACGCCTGTCCGTCCGACATGCCGCATACCGCTGCGGTGATGGGCCGCGTCGAACAAGACCTCGCCCCCGCGCTCGACGCCTGCGGTGCGCAGGAGCTGCTGCAACTTTCACGTGCCCTGCAAGGCCGCTTCGTTCCGCCGGGGCCGAGCGGCTCGCCGTCGCGCGGCCGGCCCGACGTGCTGCCCACCGGGCGCAATTTCTACGCGGTCGACACCCGTGCCATCCCCACGCCCACAGCCTGGATGCTCGGTCTCAAGTCCGCCGCGCAGCTGGTCGAGCGGCACCTGCAGGAGCATGGCGACTATCCCGTGGCGCTGGGCCTCTCGGTCTGGGGCACGGCCACCATGCGCACCGGCGGCGACGATCTGGCGCAGGCCTTCGCCCTCATCGGCGTGCGTCCGAAGTGGGCGCCGGGCAGCCAGCGCGTGGTCGATTTCGAGGTGCTGCCCACGGTGGGCCTCGGCCGTCCGCGCATCGACGTGACGCTGCGCATCTCCGGCTTCTTCCGCGACGCGTTTCCCAATGCCGTGCAGATGTTCGACGCTGCCGTGCAGGCCGTCGCCGCGCAGGAAGACGAAGACGCCGAGCGCAACCCGATCCGCGCGCGCATCCTCGGCGAGGCCGCCGCGCTCGAAGCGCAGGGCATGGCGCCCGAGGCCGCCCGCACGCAAGCCGGCTGGCGCGTGTTCGGCTCTGCGCCCGGCAGCTACGGCTCCGGCCTGCAACGGCTGTTCGATCATGGCGATTGGCAGACCGACGACGATTTGTCGAAAGCCTACGTCGGCGGTAGCGCCCACGCCTACGGGCAGGGCAGCGACGGCGTGCCCGCCACCGGCGCGCTGGTGCGCCGCCTGCGCGCGATGAACGTCGTGCTGCAGAACCAGGACAGCCGCGAGCACGACCTGCTCGACTCCAACGACTACTACCAGTTCCAGGGCGGCATGGCCGCCGCCGTGCGCCACCTGAGCGGCCGGCAGCCGGCCATGTACCACGGCGACCACGGCAACCCGCAGGCGCCGCGCGTGCGCACGCTGAAGGAAGAAATCAGCCGCGTCATCCGCGCGCGCGTGGTCAACCCGAAGTGGATCGACGGCGTGAAGCGCCACGGCTACAAGGGCGCCTTCGAAATGGCCGCGACGGTGGACTACCTGTTCGGCTTCGACGCCACCGCGCGCGTGGTCGGCGACCACCAGTACGCGATGGTGGCGGACGCCTACGTGCTCGACGAAGCCACCCGCGACTTCGTGAGCGCGCACAATCCGCGCGCGCTGCACGACATGCTCAGCCGCCTGCTCGAGGCCATGCAGCGCGGCCTGTGGCAATCGCCCGGTGACTACAAGGATCAATTGGAAAACCTGCTGCTCGGCCACGAGCAGCGGATGGAAGGACTTTCGCGATGACCACTGCCGCCCCGATGCCGGTGCCTTTTCCTTTTGCCGCGATCGCGGGTCAGCCGCAGCTGCGTCAGGCACTGCTGCTGGCCGCCGTCGATCCGGGCGTTGGCGGCGTGCTGATCGAAGGGCCGCGCGGCACCGCCAAGACCACGGCCGCCCGCGCGCTGGCCGAGCTGCTGCCGGGCGCGCCTTTCGTCACGCTGCCGCTGGGCGCCAGCCTCGAGAGCCTCGTGGGCACGCTCGACCTCGGACAGGCGCTGGCCGGCCACGAACTGAAATTCGCGCCCGGCCTGCTGGCGCGCGCGCACGGCGGCGTGCTGTACGTCGACGAGATCAACCTGCTGCCCGACGCGCTGATCGACTCGCTGCTCGACGCGGCGGCCAGCGGCGTCAACGTGGTGGAGCGCGACGGCATCTCGCACCGGCACGCCGCGCGCTTCGTGCTGGTCGGCACCATGAACCCGGAAGAGGGCACGCTGCGCCCGCAGCTGCTCGACCGTTTCGGCCTGTGTGTGCAGTTGCGCAATATCGAGGATGCCGCAGAGCGGCAGGCCATCGTGCGTGCGCGGCTGGCCTTCGATGCCGATCCGCAGGGCTTTCGCACGACGCATGTGAAGGCGCAAGCCGAGCTGGCGGCCGCATTGGTCCGTGCGCGCGCCCTCGTGGCCGATGCGACAGCGCTGCCGTATGGCGATGCGGTGCATGAGGCGGTCGGTGCGCTGTGCATCGCAGCCGGCGTCGATGGCTTGCGCGCCGATCTCGTGATGCTGCGCTCCGCTCGCGCGCTCGCGGCCTGGGACGGTGCGGGCGCCATCACCACCAGCCACGTGCGGCGTGTGGCCGAAGCCGTGCTGCTGCACCGGCGCAAGCCCGAAGCCGAGGCTGCGCCATCGGCAGCCCCTCGCTCCGCAATGCCCGGCGCGAATCCGACCGACGCCGCGAACAGTGCGAGCGATGAAGATTGGGGCGCCATGCCGCCCGAGCCCGTCGGAATCGAGCGCGTGAAGCCGCTGCGCCCGCTGATCGCTCCCGCACAGGCCGCGCCAAAAAAAGCCTGAGCCTCCGGGATGCCGCACCCACTGGCGCGCGCCAGGGTGACCGGAGGCAGGGTTCGCAAAGGGATGCATGGCATGGCCCCGCCTCGCAAGGCTCGGCCTTCGACTGGCCGCGCACCTTTGCAGCGCGCGGTGCCGGCCATCTGCGCCCCGAGCACCTGCGCCGCCGCCCGCAGCAGGCACGCAGTGGCGCGCTGCATTGCTTCCTGCTCGACTGCTCGGCCTCGATGCGCAGCGATGGCAACCTCGCGCGCGCCAAGGGCCTGCTGCTCGCGCTGATGCAGGAGGCCTACCAGCGCCGCGACCATGTTGCGCTGCTGTGCTTTGCCGGCGAGGTGGTCGAACTGCGCCTGCCGCCGCGCCGCGCCAGCGCCTGGAACGACGACTGGGTCGCGCCGATTGCAGCGCACGGCGGCACGCCGCTGGCATTGGGCGTGCAGCGCGCGGGGCAACTGCTGGCGAAGAGCGAGTCGCGCCAACGCTGGCTGTGGCTGTTGACCGATGGCCGCAGCAGCGAAAACCCCGCCCGGCCCGAGGCCGCCGACATGGCCTGCGTGGTGGACTTCGAGGCTGCGCGCGTGCCGCTGCACCGTGCGCGGCAGCTTGCCACGCAATGGGATGCGCGCTACGTCGCGGCCACGAACCCGAACGCTTGAGCGTCTTGTTCGGCGGCGGATTCGACCGGCGCCAGCATCGTTCCCCGGCAACTGGGCGAGCCGCAATGGCACGGGTACTTCGACGGTGGCGAGCCGTCGTCCGCCGTCAGCGAATAGTCGATGAACAGCTCGTCGCCCGCGTCCACGGCCATCAGCGTCTGGAACTTCAGCACCATTTCGCCGCCCTCGTCGTATTCCTCGACGGCCTCGCAATTCGGCTCGCATGAATGGTTCAGGTGGCGGGTGGCGTTGCCGCCCTTTGCGCCGTCGATGGTCTCGTGGTTCGACAGCGTGAACAGGTAGGTGAGCTGGTCGTCCCAGACCTTGGTGGCGATCTCGGCCTGGGTGTAGCGGCGGCCTTCGTAGAGGCCAAGGAAAGCTTCGGCCGGCAGGTCGCGCGTGGCAAAGGCGCCGAGGCCATGCACGCCGCTGGGGCCTACCCGGACGAAAGGAGTGGAGGAGGTTTGCTTGCGATGCTTCATGGCGGAAGGGATGAGTCGTCGGGTGTCAGGGCTTCGGCGCGCCCAGCGAGGCCAGGCAGCCCACGATGGCGTCGGCCGCTTCGTCCAGCCGCGGGCCGGGGCGCATCATCAGGTCGAAGCGCGCCGAGGCGAAGCTGCATACCCGTCCGCGCTGGATGGCCGACATGGCCGACCAGCCGGGCCGCGAAGCCATGGCGGAGATTTCGCCGAGCGCCGATACCATCAGCACGTCGGGGTTGGCGCGCACCACGAACTCAGGGCTCATCTTCGGGAACGGGCCGAGCGTGCCCGGCACGGCGTTGCCAAGCCCGAGGCGGGCCAGGGTCTCGCCGATGAAGGAGCTTTCGCTGGCCGCGGCCATGCCGCCGTGCACCTCGAAGTACACGCGACGGCCTTGCCAGCCGGCCGGCACGCGGGCCTTGGCGGCGTCCAGCCCGGCGTCGAGCCTGCGCCAGAAGGCTTCGCCCGCGCCCGGGCGGCCGGTGGCGCGGGCCACGGTTTCCATCACGCGGCGCATGTCGGCGTGGGTCTTGGCGTCGAGCGCCAGCACCTTGATGCCCAGGCGTTCGAGCGGCTCGGCGGCTCGGCTGCGTGGACGCAGCAGCACAAGGTCGGGCTTGAGCGCGACGATGCGCTCGATGTTCGCGTCGTCGATGCCGCCGACCTGCGGCAAACCCTTCACCGACACCGGCCAGTTGGCATGGCGGTCGATGCCCACCAGCCGGTCGCAGGCGTCGAGCGCGCAGACCGTTTCGGTCAGCGAGGGCATCAGCGACACGATGCGCTGCGCCGGCGCCTGCAGTTCGAGTGTGGTGCCGCGGTCGTCTTCGAGGCGAATGCCCGCCGCGTGCGCCACCGAACCGAAGCCCAGGGCCGCGAAGGCCGCGGCCTTCGCGATCTGGCGGGCGGCGGAGGAAAACGGCGGGCGCGGGGCGGAGGGAGGCGGGGCGGTGGAGTTCATCGAGGCGGGCGTTGTGAGCCCGCTATTGTCGCGGTGCCTGCATGCGCAGGCGCCGCGCCGCTTCTTCCTCGCGTGCGTCGTCCACCTCGCGCATCACGTTGCGCAGGTCGACCGGGCCGGTCTCGCGCACGAACGTGCCCGTCAGTTCAGTCTCGGGGCGCAGCAGGCCGCGTTCGTACAGCTGCCAGATCTCTTCGCCGTAGTGCGTGCGCAGCAGCGCGGGCGCGAACTGGCCGAAGAAGTTGCGCAGGTTCTCGACGTCGCGCAGCAGCATGCGCCGCGCGTGGTTGTTGCCGGCGGCGTCCACCGCCTGCGGCAGGTCGATGATCACCGGGCCGTCTTCGGCCAGCAGCACGTTGAACTCGGAGAGATCGCCATGCACGATGCCGGCGCACAGCATGCGCATCACCTCTTTCAGCAGGCTGGCGTGGTGGCGCAGCGCGTCTTCGGGTGAGAAGACCACGTCGTTGAGGCGCGGGGCGGCGTCGCCATGGGCATCGGTCACCAGGTCCATCAGCAGCACGCCTTCGAGGAAGTTGTGCGGCGTGGGCACGCGCACGCCCGCGGCGGCCAGGCGGTAGAGCGCATCGACCTCGGCGCTCTGCCAGATGGCCTCGGTCACCTTGCGGCCGAAGCGCGTGCCCTTGGCCATGGCGCGTGCCTCGCGGGTGTTCTTGACGCGCCGGTTCTCGGTGTAGTCGACGGCCTGGCGGAAGCTGCGCTTGTCGGCTTCCTTGTAGATCTTGGCGCAGCGCGTCTCGTCGCCGCAGCGCACGACGTAGACCATGGCTTCCTTGCCGCTCATGAGCTGGCGCACCACGGTGTCGATCAGGCCTTCGTCGATCAATGCCTGCAGACGTTGGGGTGCCTTCATGGCCGTGCCTCCAGGAAGGTCCGCAGGCTTTGCGTGTCGATCTGGTAGAGGCCGTCGTGCTTGTGCGCGGCAAAGCCGAGCCGGTGGTTGATGGTGAGCATGGGGGCGTTGACTTCGGCGTTGTGGGTCACGGCCAGCGTGACCTCGGGGTGGCGCTCGCGCACGAGCTGCAGCATGGCGGCCTTCACGCCCTTTGCAAGGCCCTTGCCGCGCCACTGGCGCGCGACGGCTGTGAGCCGCTGTTGCAAGCGGTCGGGGAAGCGCTGGTTCCAGGAGGCGTCGCACACCGCGACCACCTCGTCCCCGTCGAGCAGGAGCACGAGAAAGTGCTCGCCCCCGCGGCGGTCCATGTCGGCGTACCAGGGCGGGAAGTCCTCCAGGTCGTAGCGCAGCGGCGGCCGTTCGAGGTTGGTGGTGGGCGCGTCGTTCAGCAGTGCGGACAGCGGCGCCATCAGCGCAGCGAGCCGCTCGAAGGGCACGCGGCCCGCGTGCACCTCGGCGCGCAGGCCGTGGGCGGGCGTGAAGCCATCGGCGCGCCAGCGGGCGAGCATCTGCCAGTCGAGCCCGGCCAGGGGCATGCGGTTCTCGACGCTGCGGTGCTTTTCGACGGCGCCGATGGCCTGCAGGAAGGCGTGGCCGTCGGGCAGGTGGGTCTTGATGGTTGCGACGGACTTGTCGTGCATTTCCATCAACGCCAGCAACGGGCGAAGCAGCGCGCTCGCCACGCCGCGGCGCCGGTGCGGGCGCAGCACGCCGCCCCAGGCTTCGAGGAACGGTGCGAACGCCTCGTGCCCGGGCGTGCCTTCGCGGCGGAAGCTCGCGCTCAGGCTGCCGATGAATTCGCCGTGCGCGCCAACGGCGAGCACGCGATGAACGGCATACAGCGGACTGGGCTGCAGCACGTTGTGCCGGGTGTCGGCATCGGGAGGAACAGGGTCGCCGGGAAAGTCTTCCGCTGCGCGCAGGCGCCAGTAGGCGAGGAAATGGCCCCAGTCGGTTTCGGATGCGCGCTGGGGATCGAACACGGTGGTCACGGTATGCCGCGCAGGTGCGGCACGGGTTTCAAGCATGGTCGTTGGCCTTGATTCGACAAATGAACGGGGCGCTACCGGCACGTGTGTGCCGGTAGCGGCGTTTGAATCGGGGCAGTTTGTGGTCGTCGCGGCGGGTGATGGCCGCGCGGGGCAGACCGGCTACGCGGTCGACGCGTGAACGATCAGTTCAGATGAGGCCCGACAAACCGCACGTTGGTGGGGGCTTGAATTGCAGTGTCTTCCATCGTGCACCTCCGCTTTCTGTGTGGTTGTCGAAGCGCGAATGTAGCGGGCTTGCCGCTCGCCGTGAAGTGCGGTGTGGTTTTTGGCCCCATCCGCGTGCGTGCCGGCGCAGCGCGGTCGGTGCATTGCCGGCCGTGCGCCCTGGGGCCGCCTCAGTTCTTCATGCCATGCACGAGCGCGGTCAGCACGGACGAGACGACGACCGCCGCGATGAAGTTGCCCCAGCCGCTCTTGCGCCGGAGGAAGTTGCCGATGACGACGCCCCCGGTCAGCAGCCAGATCAGCGGGCTGCTGCCCGCAAGGAAGACGGTCGCCACGTAGAGGGCCTGCACCGTCATGCTGACGACCCAGCCGATGTGGGTCAGGGCGCCGCGCTGCGGCACGGCGGGCGCCGTGGGGGCGGGTGTCGGCCCGACCGCATGCGCGGGGACGCCCATCGGGCGCGGGGTCGAAACTGCCGCTGTCGCAGCCGCGGCCTGCGCGCGCGCGGCCTCCCGCTGCGCTGCCTTCTCCGTCGCCAACTGCTCGGCGGTTTTCTCCAGCACCGGTGCAGCTGCCTGCGCAGGCTGCCACCAGGCGGGCCAGGGCGCCTGGCCTGCGGCGGACTGTTTTCGGAAGTGGCCCGCCGGCAGGCTGCGCTGCGGCGCGGCCTGTGGCCCGGGCGCCGCGCTGCCGCCGTGCCTGGCGGCCAGCGCACGCACGCGCTGCAGGTACGGCTCGCCGCGCGCCGCGTCGGTCATCGCGATGAAGTTCGCGTAGCCGCGCAGCGCGCTGATCACATCGGTGTTGCCGTTCCATTGCAGGCCCTGCGGCCCGTGCCGCTCGGCCTGGTGCAGCACCGCGCGAAAACGCCGCAGGGTGTCGCGGTCAAGCGAGAGCTTGTCGTTCACCACGATGCCCGTTACGTGCTGCTGCCGGTGCCGGCGCATCACCTGCTGCTTGTCGGGGTGCACCGTGAGGCCTTCGCTGGCCACGATCTGCTTCACGCGCCAGAGCAGCCTGGCCGTGTCGCGGCTGTGCCCGGGGCCGGCCGAGAAGCTCAGGTCGTCCGCATAGCGCGTGTAGCGGAAGCCGAGCTTGGCGGCGCTCGCGGACAGGCGCGCGTCGAGCCGGCGGCACAGCAGGTTGGTCAGCATCGGGCTGGTGGGTGCGCCCTGCGGCAGCACGCGCTCGCCGCGCGCGACGAAGTAGCGCCGGCCGTCGAGCTGAACCTCGTCGGTCGGCGCCTCGGTGCACACCAGCGCCAGCAGCGTCGCCACCTGCGGCGAATAGCCGAGCTGGCGGAACACGCCGCGCACGCGTCGTATGCCGATGGAGGGGAAGAAGTCCTTCAGGTCGAGGTTGATCACCACGTCCTGCCCCACGTGCGGCGCGGCATTGCTGAGGATCGAGCGCCCGGGCAGGAAGCCATGCACCGCCTCGTGCACCGGCATCTTCGCGAGGATGTTGTCGAGCACCCAGTACTGCGCGCGCTTCATGCGCGGCATCGGCGCGGAGATTTGGCGCTCGCCGCCGCTCTTCTTGGCGATGGTGAAGCGCTGGTAGTGGCTCACGCTCGCCACGTCGCGGTGCCAGGCCAGGAAGCGCAGTTCGCCGAGGCCGATACCCATCGCCTGCGCGAGCTCGCCCGCGTGGTCCAGCGCGGGCAGGGCATTGCGGGCCAGCGCCTGGCTGTCGCTGTGCGCCTCGTTGAGGCCGCCCGACACGCCGTCGCCAATGTAGAGCAACTCGCGCTGGCGACGGTCGTGCCACGCCACGGCGCGCGCATGGCGGCCCTGGGCAAGGCGCTGGCGCGTTTCCTCGCGGCGTTCGCGGGCCTTGGCCATGCGCTCCTTGCGCATCGTCTTCAGGGCCCTGTCGCGGTCTTCGATGCCGCGCAGTTCGTCGCCGAGCTTGCTCAGCGCAGTCTGCAGTTCGCTTTCGCGGCGAATGAGCTGGGCTTCGACCGTCGGCTGCGCCGCTTCCTGCGGCCAGAAGCCGAGGCGCTGCATTTCCTCGAGGATGACCTCCTGTTTGGAGCCCTTGCGGATGCGCTCGTAGAGCTGCTCGCGCGTGAGTGCCGAGTCGGGAATGGAAGAAGAGGGGGCGGGAGACTGCATGGTCATGGCGCTGCGCCACCGGCCGATGCACTGCTGGGATAAAGGTTGCGAACGGAGCGGGATTCTCGTCGAAGAGCCTCGGGACTGGAGGGCTCCACTCGACGCCGTAGGTGCACGGTGGCGCCGATGAGCTTCGAGGAAGCCGCACTGTTATCGCGCCACCGTGCACCTACGGCACAGTGAAGAGACGTCCAGTGACGCTTGGGAAGTGCTGTGTGCGAGGGCGGCGATACGCCGACCGGATTGCAAGAGCCTTCCCGCTCCGTTCGCAAAAAGCAGTGTATCAGCCGATGCGTGCGGTCCTTTCCTGATCCGTCGTTGTCGTTGTCGTTGTCGTCGGCGCGGCCGACAGGCGCAGCGCGAGCATGTGTTCGCACGGGCCCTTGGTCATGCGGTGGCGAACGAAGTGGCTGCACTGGCAGTCGCCCGAGGCCACGCGCTGGTCGGTGTCGAGCTGCAGGCTCACCAGGTACTCGCGCTGCCCGGCGGCGCCCTTGCACTTGCCGCTCAGCGAGAGGCCGCCGTCGGGGCGCGCCGTCGTCTTCACGTTGGCGATGCGGCGTGCGCGCACCAGTTCGGCCGCGGCCTCTTCCTCGGGGCTGGCGTAGCGCAGCTTGTCCATCGGCAGCGGTTCGCGGCTCAGTTCGCGCAGCCGCCACACGCCGTGCGCCAGGTCGTACACCACGCGCCCGGCCTGCACGTAGCCGCCGAGCGCAGCGTCGACGGTGAGGGTCGACAGGCCCGTGGCCGCAGCCAGTTCGGCAGTGGTGGCGCGCCAGCGTTCGCCCAGTGCCGCGAACACGCGCAGCTGACTGTCCTGGTCGACCGTGTGGCGCGGCTGCAGCAGCTCGAAATGGCCGTTGCGCGACCAGTCGTTGGCGGTCCAGCCCGAGAGGCCGAGCGTGAATTCCATGTCGGGCAGTTGCGCGACCCAGAAGCTCGGCATGCCGGTGCCCAGCAGGTGCACCGTGAAGCCCTGCGCCACCGGCACCAGGCGTTCGAGCTGCAGCAGCCGGCGCCGGCCCCACACGCGGATGTCGATGTCGGAGGTGGCGCTGTGCGTGGAACGCGGGCACACCAGCTCGTGCCCCCAGGGCTCGAACAGGATGCGCACCGGCTGCCCCGGCCGCAGGATGAAGCGCAGCGAGCGCGGGCCCACGCGCTCCTTGCGCCGGCGCAGCACCAGGCAGATGTTGTGCACGTCCATCGGATGCAGCTGCAGCCGCTGCGACGGCAGCAGCATCGCGCTGCTCACCTGCAGGAAGCCGCGCACCCAGCTGTCGGGCACGTCGATCTTCGGTTCGTGGAAGGCGGGGTCGTTGTCGCTCTGAACCTGGAAGCCGCCGGGGTCGATGGCCAGGCGCGTCGTCTTGTAGTCGCGGATTTTCTGGAACTCGTCGTACAGAGATTCCGAGTAGTCGACGTTGGTGGTGCCGAAGGCGTGGTCGCTCACGCGGTCGAAGATGTCGTGGCTGCACGAGAACATACCGTAGCTCGACTCGTCCTGGCTGAAGCACTCGAAGAACACGCGGTCGGGGTGCACCGTGATCACCGGGTCGAGCACGAACCAGGCTTCGCGGTTGACCTGGTAGATGTGGTCGAAGTAGCGCTTCTGCGCGCTCATGAAGGGCTGCAGCACGGACTGCTTGCGCTTGCGTAGCTCGCCGAGCTCGTCGCGGATCGGGGCCATCTGCGCCTTCAGCTGGTCGCTGCGCGCCATGAACTGCGCGAGCAGTTCGTTCTCCTGCCCGGCCAGCCATTCGAGGTACGCACTCTTGTCGCGCGGCTGGAAGCGCAGGTCGCCCACCACCACGTCGTGCAGCGCCGACATGCCTTCGCGGAACGGCAGGTGGCGGTTGATGTCGGCAACGAAGTGCACGGGCGCGCGCAGCGTGTCGGGGGCGAACTGCAGCGCCGTGCTGCTGGCCGTGTGCTGTGCGCCCGAGTGCCCGAAGTAGCGGTACTGGAATCTCATGCGGTGGGCCTCCCCGTGGGGGCGACAGGCAGTGCACGGCGCGGCGCGACGCTGCGCACCGGAGCGGTCTGCAAGGGGTTTTCCAGTGCGGGGAAGGCGGCCTGGATGGTGCGCAGGCCGGCCACGTACCGGGCGCGTTCGGTGATGGCGCCGGTGACGGCCTGCCGTGCGAACACGCGCGCGACGATGCGTGCGATGTCTTCCGAATGCGCTGCCTGCGCGGCCAGGAACTGCATGACGCGCGCCTTGGCCAGCCGGCCGCGGTTGGCCTGCGACAGTACGCTCAGGAAGTAGGGCTCCAGCCGTGCGAGCACGTCGGCATTGCGGCTCGCGGCAGAGGCCAGCCAGTTCGTCACGAAGAGCTGCATGCCCGGCGAAGGATGCTGGCTCAGCTGCAGCATGTAGGTGGTGACGTCGGTCACGTCGAAATGCGTGGTGAGCAGCTCGCGGCCCAGCCGCTGGGCGCCCGCGTCCTTGTGGTCGCACAGGCGCACCAGCAGCGCCGGCGTCCAGTGGCTCGTGCTGCCCTCCGTGCCGCTGTGTGCACCGAACCATTGGCGGGCCCAGTCGCGCGCGTCGTCCCAGCGGCTGTCGAAGATGCGCAGCGCATCGCCGAGCTGCGACAGCGTGCGCTGCGGGTTCGCGGCCAGCTGGTCCATGGCCCAGCGGCGCGCGGTGGCGGTGTCGACCAGGCCGAGGCTGGCGGTCTGCAGCACATCGAAGCCTTGCGGATCGTGCTGCGGCAGCAGCCATGCGCCCAGGCGCTGCGCGCCCTTGCTACGCGCTTCGAGCAGGCGCAGCGTGACGGCGGGCTCGCCGCGGCGGGTGTGCTCGGCCAGCGGGCCGCACAGCCATTGCAGCGGCGAGTCGAACACGCCTTCGGCGGCTTCGGCGCGGAACAGTTCGTCGCGCAGCATCGGCATCAGCGCCGCGCCGAAGCCGGGGTGCTCGGGCAGCAGCTGCGCGAGCCGCGGCGCGACGGCCGCGCGCACGGCCGGCATCGGGCTGCTGCAGAAGGCGGCGAACAGTTCGGGCTGGGTGACCAGAGTGGCGTCGGGCAGGGCGGTGAACAGCCGCACGCCGGCACCGCGCAGGCGTTCGTCGTCGGACTGCAGCAGGCGCGTGAGCACGCCGACCGGCAGGCCCTGGACCGACGCCGGGTGCAGCAGCAACCATTCGGCGGCGGTGCGCACCACGTCGGGATTCGCGTGGTCGAAGAGCGCGAGCAGTTCGGGCAGCGGCGCCTTCGCGGCCGCAGTGCGCAGCAGGCCTTGCAGGGCCCACTGGATGTTCTCGCAGATGGCTTCGAGCTCGGGATGGTCGCTTTCGCAGGCCGGCAGCCAGGCGAGCAGTCCGGCGCACAGGGCTTCGAGCGTCGACGGGTTCGGTGCGGCGGCCTGCAGCAGCAGGCGGGATGCGCGGCGCACTTCGGCATCGGCCGAGGTCAGCAGCATCAGCAGCAGGTCGACCTGCTGGCTGTAGAGGCCCGGGTCCTGCGCGATGAGTTCGAGCGCGTGTGTGCGCGCCTCGGCCAGCGGCGATCCCAGCAGCGCGGGCAGCCAGGACAGGGGCGGTGTGCCGGCCGCGATGCGCTGGCGCGCAATGGCCAGCGCGAAGCGCGCGGTGTCGTCCCAGGTGCTTGCCAGCAGGCGCCAGACCGTGGGCGCTTCGAGCGCGTCGCAGAAGGGCTTGTTGTCCTGCAGCGCACGCGCCGCAAACGCATGCACGGCAGCGCAGCGGCCCTGCTGCATCAGCTGCAGCAGCGCCTGCGGATGGCGATCCCAGCGTTCTGGCCAGGCTTCGGTGCGGTTCAGGCGCTGGTTGGACGGGGGAGAGTTGCGGCGCCAGCGCAGGCCGCCGCGCTGGGCCTCCCATTCGGGGTCGTGGCGGTGCAGTAGCTGCATCAGCACGAGCCAGTTGCTGTAGGGGCCGGTGTGCCAGCTGCGAGGCTCTTCGGTCCAGCGCGATTCGCGTTGCTGGCCGGCGGTGCCTGCTTGCGCATCGTCTGCGGCGAGCAGCACGCCCGTGGCCAGCTGCAGCCAGCTGGCCTCGTCGGCGGTGCCGGCCAGTGCGAGCCGGCGCAGGTTGCGCCAGGTGCGGCGGCGCAGGTAGTCGCGCGTGCGCTGGCTGTAGGCGAGGCGGCTGTCGGGCCGCACGATTTCCTTGGCGATCTCCACATAGCGGCCATTGGCCAATGCCCAGCGGCCGCCGGTGCGGAAGGCGGCACGCTGCGTCTCGAGGCGCTGGTGCAGCACGCCGAGCAGGGCATAGTCGCCTGCGAACTCCGCGCCCTTGTACAGCCGGCGCCATGCGCGGAAGCTGCCGGCCGCGAGCTGCAGCGTCGGCGCAATCTCCAGCAGGGCCGTACGTGCAAGTCCGTCGGTGGCCGGGCCTTCGAGCAGCGAGAGATCGAACAGCTGCTCGACCCAGGCCGCGTACTTCAGGCCGTTCCAGAGCGCGGGGTCGGCCAGGTGCTGGCGCAGCAGCGGCATGGCCTGGCCGGCGGGCATGTCGCTCATGGCGGCCCAGGCGCGGCGCAGCGGTGCGGGCCAGTCGTCCACGATGCGTGCCGACTCGGCCGCGCGCTGGTCGGTGGGCCACAGGTTCAGCGCGGCCCAGCGCGCCGCGCGTATGACCACGGGCGTGCGGCCGCGTCGGGAGAGTTCGCGCATTGCCTCGAACGCGCCACCGTCGCCGCAGCGGCCGACGGCCCAGGCGATGCAGTAGTCGAGCATCGGCTCGCCGGTTTCGATGTGATCGATGAGCTGCGGCACGGCGGCCGCCAGCCGACGCTCGCCGATGCGCCACACCACGCGGCTTCGGCGCACGGGAGGCAGCAGGCGCCATGCATCGGGGCTGATGCCGGCCAGCAGCACGGCATCGCCGGGGTGCGCGAGCACGGCGGAGAGCGGCGCCGCCGTGGCAACCGCGGCGGCCGCGCTTTCGATCGCATGGCCCTGTGCGATCTGCGCCGCCACGGCGCGCTCGAAGGCGGCGTTGGCCAGTTCCAGCGGCAGCGGCGTGTAGACCGTTTCCTTCCACTGCAGCCCGTCGCGGCTGGTGCTCACATGCACTACATGGCCCGGCGCCTCCGGCAGGGCGAACAGTTCCACGGTGGCGAAGCCCGTGGCGGCCGCTGCGCCCGGCTTCGTGCGGATCAATTTCTCGGAGCGAATGCGCTTCACGCGGAGGCCTCCCTGCCTTCGGTTGGGTGCTTGTGCTTATTGTTTCGCCGCGCATCTTAGCGGGCGTGCGTGCCGGTTGTGTGCATGTGTAGCATCGCGGCCTGATTCAACCAGACGTCTTTTTCCATGCCGAACGCGGAACAGGTCCCCCAGTCGAGCTTTCTCTATTTCACGGGCCAGGGCTCGGACAAGGTCTACCAGGTGCACCTGCGGCCCAGGGACGACGGCTGGGTGGTCGACTACGGCAACGGCCGCCGCGGCGGCACGCTCGCCACCGGCACCAAGACCAGCAGCCCGCTGGCCTTCGAAGCCGCGCTGAAGATCTACCAGAAGGTGGTCAAGGAAAAGACGTCGAAAGGCTACACGCCCGACCAGTCCGGCGCGCTCTACACCTCGACCGAGCTGGCCGGCCGCATGAGCGGCGAACTGCCGCAGCTGCCCACGCTGATCCTCGAGGAGCAGGCGGCGCGCTACTTCGACGATCCCGGCTGGGGCCTGCAGGAGAAGGCCGACGGTGAGAACCGTATCCTGCTGATCGAAGGCGAGGCGGTGCGCGGCACCAACCGGCGCGGGCTGTTCGTCGACATTCCGCAGGCCTGGGCAGGCGCTGCCGATGCGCCGGCGGGCCGCACCGTGATCGCCGGCGAGCACGTGGGCGATGCCTTCATGGCTTTCGACCTGCTGGAACTCCACGGGCAGGACCTGCGCGGGGCGCCGTTCATCGAGCGCTTCGGGCATCTGCGCAGGATCGCGGTGGCCGTGCCATGGGTGACCGTGCTCGACCTCGAACTCTCCGCCGAGGGCAAGCGCCGCCGCGCACGGGAACTGCTGGCCTCGCATGGCGAAGGCTATGTGCTCAAGGCGCTCGATGCGCCGTTCGCCGCGGGCCGCAGCACCGCCAGCCTGAAGTTCAAGTTCAACCAGAGCGCGACCTGCGAGGTGATCCGTGTCAACGCGCAGCGCTCGGTGGCCGTGGGGCTGCGCGACGAGGCGGGCGCGATGGTCGACCTGGGCAACGTCACGGTGCCGCCCAACGAGCCTCTGCCGGCGGTGGGTACGCTGGTCGAGGTGCGCTATCTCTATCGCTATGCCGGCGGCAAGTTCGAGCAGCCGGTCTACAAGGGCCGGCGTGCGGACATGACGCCCGCGGACGCGGTGCTGTCGCAGGTCACGCGGATCAAGGACCGCGGCGCGTTCCCCGACGACGAAGCCGCCTGAGCGCTGTTCAACCGAAAGCGGTGCGCAGCTTCGCCGCGAGCCGGTTCGCTTCGGCGGCGGTGGCGATGTTGGTGAAGCCCATCAGCAAGCCTGCGTCACATCGCGCCGCAATGGCGCGGCTCGACAGCGGCTGGCAGTTGAGCCCGGCCTGCTGTGCGCGGCGAGCCAGCGTCACATCGCTTTCGCGGCGCTGGTCGAAGCGCGCGATCAGGTGCATGCCGCCGCTGCGCAATTCGATGCGCACCTCGTCGCCGAAGGCCTTCTGCAGGCCCGCCGCGAGCATGGCGCGCCGCCGCGCATAGAGCAGCCGCATCTTCTTCAGGTGGCGCGGGAAGTGCCCCTCGCGCATGAAGTCGGCCACCACGGCCTGCGTGATCTGCGGGCTGCCGTTGGACCATGTCCGCGCGGCTTCCTCGAAGCGCGCGCGCAGCGATTCGGGCACGACCACGTAGCCCAGCGCCAGCCCGGGGTGGAGCACTTTCGAGAAGCTGCCCGCGTACAGCACGCGGTGATGCCCATCGAGGCTTTTGAGCGCGGGCAGCGGCGCCCCGGCATAGCGGTACTCGCCGTCGTAGTCGTCCTCGACGATCCATGCGTTCGCCCGCGAGGCCCATTCGAGCAGCTGCAGCCGGCGAGCGAGCGTCATCGATGCGCCCAGCGGCGCCTGGTGCGAGGGCGTGACGATGGCCATGCGCGCCTTCGGCGCCTTGCGCAGGCCGCGCGCCACGACCAGGCCCTCGTCGTCCACCGGCACGGGCACCGCGCGCTGGCCGACGGCGCGCAGCACCTCCTGCGTCGGCGGAAAGCCCGGGTCTTCGATCCACACGCGGTCGTCCTTCTTCAGCAGCGTGCGTGCGACAAGCGCGAGCGACGCACGATAGCCGCCTGTCACCAGCACCTGCGAGGCATGGCACGACACGCCGCGCGATACCAGCAGGTAGGCCGCGATGGCCTCGCGCAGCGGCGAGTATCCGCAGGGATCGCCGTAGAACATGTCGGCCGCGTTCATGGCTCGCGCCCGCCGGGCCACGAGGCGCGACCACAGCTTGCGCGGGAAGGCATCGAGCGCCGGAATACCCAGTTGCAGGGGCGGCGGTTCGCCCGGCTGCGCGAGCGCGCCGCCGGACACCGGCCCATCCGCGAGCCGGGGCTCCCGCCGCGCTGGCCGATGCAGCGGCAGCGACGGCGAGACCACGGTGCCCGCCTGCCCGCGCGAAGAGAAATAGCCTTCGCCCATCAGCTGGCTGAAGGCCGCCTCGACGGTGCCGCGTGCCACGCCGAGTTCGCCGGCCAGGCTGCGCGCCGACGCCACGCGGTCGCCGGGGCGCAGCGCGCCTTGCTCGATGGCGGATCGGTAGCGCTCGTAGATCTGCCTGAACAGCGGCGTTTGTTTTGCGCGGTCGAGATGGAGCATGTTTGCGGATGCGCGGGGCGCGGATGTCATGGCCCAGTCATTTTCGTGATTCTTGGCTCTTTTTGATGGGACATCGTAGAACTAGGATCGGCCCCATGAAAAGCCTGGAAGGTAGAGACGCAATGAGCGAGAAGGTATTTCTGGCGGGCGCAACCGGGGCGGTCGGCACCGCGCTGGTTCCACTGCTGATCGAAGCGGGCTGCACCGTGTATGGCAGCACGCGGCGCAAGGACCGCGCGGACGCGCTGGAGGCGCGGGGCGTGCATCCGGTCGTCGTCGACGTGTTCGATGCGGCGGCGCTGCGCGCCGCGCTGGCGCGCATCGCGCCGTGGGGCGTGATCCATCAGCTCACAGACCTGCCGAAAGACCTGGACCCGGCCCGCATGGCGCAGGCCCTGGTGCTCAATGCACGCGTGCGCGCCGAAGGCACGCGCAACCTCGTGGCCGCGGCGCAGGCCGTGGGCGCGAGCCGGCTGGTGGCGCAGAGCATCGCATGGGTCTATGCCCCGGGGCCCAGGCCTTTCACGGAAACGCAGCCGCTCGACACGCAGGCTGAAGGCGCTCGCCGCGTTACCGTGGGCGGCGTGGCGGCACTGGAGCGGTGCGTGATGGCCGCGCAGGACATGATCTCCACCGTGCTGCGCTACGGGCAGCTCTACGGACCGAACACCTCGACCGACACACCCAAGGGCCCGAGCCCGCTGCATGTGGAAGCTGCGGCACGGGCAGCCTTGCTGGCACTGCAGCACTCGACCGGCGGCATTTTCAACATCGCCGAAGACGGCGCCGAGGTCAGCAGCGAGAAGGCGAAGCGCGAGCTGGGCTGGCGCGCCGATGCACGCTTGCCGCAAGGAACCACGCCATGAACACGATTCCTCTTGCCCTGCGCCGCCAGGCGCGCGCCGGGTTTGCGGTGCTGGCCGTCACCGCTGCGGGCTGGGCATTGCTGCCGCACGCGAGCAGGAAATCGACCGTGCAGTTCATCGACGATATCTGCAGTGCCGTGGGGCGCCCGATGTTCGCCTCGGGGCCGGCCCCTGGGGGCTCCGCCGCAGCGGCGCGGCCCGGGGTCTCGACGAAGGTGATCTCCTGCGAGTCGCTGCCCAACGTGCCGGGCAAGTCAGTCACCACCGTCATGGTCGACTTTCCACCGATGGCCTATTCACCGGCCCACAGGCATCCGGGCTCTGTGACGGCCATCGTTCTCGAAGGCACGGTGCGTTCGCAACTGGGCGGTGGTCCGGTCGGCGACTACAGGCCCGGCCAGACCTTCTTCGAACCGCCGCGCACGCTGCACCTGTTCGCGGAGAACCCCGATCCGGTGAAGCCTGCGAGGCTGGTGGCGGTGTTCGTGGCGGAAGAGAACTGCGGGCCGCTGGTGCTGCCGCCCTGAATGGACGGCATCGCCTTCTTGTAATCGGCGTGTTCGCGCGCTAGGCAACCCGCTCTTCGATCGGCCCCACGCGATCCGGATAGAACGCCAAGTGGTCCTTGATCTGCGCGACCGGCTCGTAGGGCGACTCGTAGGTCCATACCGCATTCACCGAGCGTTCGCCGCCTGCAGGAATGCTGTAGTAGTTGCACTCGCCCTTGTACGGGCAATAGGTCGCGTGTTGCGTGCGCTCCAGCAGCGACATCCTGACGTCCTTGCGGGGGATGTAGTGCACCGTTCCGAAATGCGTTTCGCGCAGCGTCAACGCTTCGCGCGTGTCGGCGATGACACGGCCGTCGACCGACACCACCACGCGCAGCGGGTTCGGTGTGATCGTGATCGGATGATCGGGGCCGGGGGTCTTGATGGTGCGTTCCGCGGTAGCGAACATGAGAATGCTCCTTCGGTCAGATCGGGTTGACGCAAGATTCGGCGGATGCGCATCTTGCCGCGACGCGGTGACAGTTTGAAGCCCCTGCACAATCGGCCCAGTCGCAAAGTGGTTAAAGGCCATCGAACCCATCGGAACCGCTCTGGAAGCCTTTCGACTTCATATTCGGGCCTGGACTTGCGAGGTTTCGATGTGCAGGATGCGTGCGGTCACGGTTGTGTGTCGTTCGCGCATCAGTCCTTGACAAAGCGCAGGCCGCATCGTTCGGGTAAATCACTAGTGAAAGACTGAAGTGAAGAAGAACTACAAGCTCGCCATGTTGTTGCTTGCCAGCGTGTTGGCCGCCGGCGCATGGGCGCAGGACTGGCCCGCGAAGCCGGTTCGCGTCATCGTGCCCGCACCTGCAGGCAGTTCGCTCGACCTGATCGCGCGCACGCTGGCCGACCGCCTGCGCGTGATCTGGAAGCAGCCCGTGGTAATCGAGACCAAGGCGGGCGCGGGCGGCCTGATCGGCATGGACACCGTGGCCAAGGCGCCGCATGACGGCTACACGCTGGGCATCGGCTTCAACGGCCCGATCGCCTTCGGCCCCTACATGTATGCGCGCATGCCTTACGTGCCTTCGCGCGACTTGGTGCCCATCGTGCTCACGACCTCGCAGCCCAACGTGCTGGCGGTGCAGGCGAACAACCCCGCGAACACGCTGCCCGAGTTCGTCGAATGGGCGAAGAAGCGGGGCGACAAGTTCAGTTATGCGTCGGTGGGCGCGGGCAGTTCGTCGCATCTCACGATGGAGCTGTTTCGCAGCGTGGCGCACCTCGAGGCGGTGCATGTGCCGTATGCAGGTTCGCCGCCCGCGGGGCTGTCGCTGGCGGCGGGCGACACGCAGGCGCTGTTCGCGGTGGCGCCCGCGCTGCTGCCGCTGATCCAGGGGCAGCGCGTGAAGCTCATCGCCATCACGAGCGCCACGCGCTCCGAGCTCATGAAAGACCTGCCCACCGTGGCCGAGTCGGGCTATGCCGGTTTCGAGGCGCTGGCCTGGAACGGTTTCTTCGCCGCCAGCGGCACGCCGCCCGAGGTGGTGCGCCGCATCAACGCCGACGTCAACGACGTGCTGCGGGAGCCGGCCGTGCGCGAACTGCTGGCCAACCAGGGGCTGGTGGCGGGCGGCGGCTCGCCCGAGGAGTTCAAGGCCTTCATCGACGGCGAGGGCCGCAAATGGGGTGCGATCATCGCCAAGGTCGGCATTCGCCTCGACCAGTGACATTTATCCTCACGCCTCAAGAGAAGATTTCATCAGGAAAAGAACATGGAACAGTTTCCCCGCGACATCTACACGGAACCCGAGCCCGATCCGCACACGCTCGCCAACCTCGGCCCGCTCACGGGCCTGGCGGGCCTCTGGATCGGCACGGCCGGCCACGACGTAAGCCCGAAGGAAGACGGCCCCGAGGCCGAAGCCTTTATCGAGCACGCGGAGTTCCAACCCATCGATGCGCAGACCAACGGGCCGCAGATCTTCTACGGGTTGCGCTACCACCTGCGCATCGCCAAGCCCGACGAGGTGGAGACTTTTCACGACCAGGTCGGCTACTGGCTGTGGGAGCCGGCCACGGGGGCGCTGATCCAGACGCTGTCGCTCCCGCGCGGGCTCACGGCCATGGCCACCGGCCGCGCGAAGCCCGGCGACCGCAGCTTCAGGCTCGAAGCGGTGCGCGGCGGCGAGACCAACGGCATCGTGGCCAACCCGTTCCTGGAGCATGCGTTCAAGACGCTGCGCTACAGCATCGAGGTGTCGTTCCACGACGATGGCAGCTGGTCCTACGAACTCGAGACGGTGCTGAGCGTGCGCGGAAAGCCCGAACCCTTCAGCCACACCGACCGCAACACGATGCGCAAGATCGGAGAGCCCACGCCGAATCCGACGGCGCGTGCCGCGATGGCGAGCGCCGTGGCCTGAGCGGCTATTGCGAGCCGGTTCTGGCTTGCTGCGTGCCGGGCATCAGTCCAGCCGCAGCGACCCCAGCCGCGCGACGATCAGGTCGTGCAGCGTCTGCGCCGCCACCGACAGGCTGCCTTCGCGCCGCTGCACCATGTAGAGCGTGCGCGTGAGGGAGGGCAGGGGCAGCGGCCGCGTCACCAGCGTCTCGCGCTGGAAATGGAACAGCGTGAGCGCGGGCACCACGCTGATGCCCAGCCCGGCTTCGACGAGGCCCATCACGGTGGCCAGGTGCTCCACCTCGAACACCGCATTCAACCTTTGCGGATGCAGCGCCGCGTCGAGCGCCTGCCGCACGCTGCTGTTGCGCGCCATCTGGATGAAGGGGTAGGGCGCGATCTTCTTCGCCGTGAGGCGCGGCTCGTGCGCGAGCGGATGGTCGGCGCGGCACACGAGGTGGAAGCGGTCGGTGCAGAGCTTGCGCGCGCGCAGGTCGCCGTCGGCGGTGCCTCCGGCGCCCGATGCGGCAATCGCGAAGTCGGCCTGGCCGCTGCGCACCAGCGCGATGCAGGCGTCGGACAGCGCGTCGTCCAGGTCGATGCGGATGCCCGGCCAGGCCTGCATGAACTCGGCGAACACCGCGGGCAGCCAGCCGGCCGCAAGCGAGGGCAGGGCGGCCACGCGCACGCGGCCCTTGCGGCGTTCCACGTGGTCGGCGAGGTCGCCCATGGCGCTGCCCATATCGTCGAGCAGCCGGCGCGCCGAGCCTTCGAACAGCCGGCCCTCGGGCGTGAGCTGCACGCTGCGCGTGTCGCGGTCGAACAGGCGCGTGCCGACCGCGTCTTCGAGCGTGCGGATCAGCGCGCTGAACGCAGGCTGCGAAAGGTGGCTGCTCTGCGCCGCGCGCGTGAAGTTGCGGTGCTCGGCCAGCGCGAGAAAGGCGCGCAGCTGCCGCGTGGAGAGGTCGGGCGTCTTTCTCATGTCCTGGATGCCGGTGGCTGGATTGTTATTTGAAAACCGGATCAATCGATCCGGATTTTCGATTTTACGGATGACCGGCCGTTGCCTACAGTGCACGGCAATGAACTCCATCGAACCGTCCAAGCTGCTGATCGGATGCGCTGCCGGCTTCTCGGGCGACCGCACCGATGCCGCCGGGCCGGTGGTCGACACACTGATCGCGCGGCTCGCCGCGGGGCCTGCCGGCAGTCGCGCCTTCCTCATCTTCGAGACGCTGGCCGAGCGCACGCTGGCATTGGCCCAGTTGCGCCGCCGCGCCAACCCCAACGCCGGCTACGAGCCGCTGCTCGACGACATGCTGCGGCCCGTGCTCGCGCGCTGCCTGGCGCATGGCATCCGCATCGTGAGCAACTTCGGCGCCGCCAATCCGCGTGCCGCCGCCCGGCACATCGCCCGCATGGCGCGCGAACTGGGCGCGGATGCGCCGCGCATCGCGGTGGTGGAGGGCGACGATCTGTCGGGGCCCGAGCATCGCGCGCTGCTGAATGAAGCGCTCGGCGCGCAGATGCAAGGGCTGCGCATGGTCAGCGCCAATGCGTACATCGGCGCGGAACCCATTGCCGCGGCGCTCGATGCGGGCGCGCAGATCGTGGTGTGCGGCCGCGTGGCCGACCCTTCGCTCACGGTCGGGCCGGCCATGTCGCACTTCGGCTGGCGCACCGATGACTGGGACCGGCTCGGGCGCGCGACCATGGCGGGCCACTTGCTCGAATGCGGTGCGCAGGTGTGCGGCGGCTACTTCGCCGACCCGGGCTACAAGGACGTGCCGGGACTCGAAGCGGTGGGCTTCCCCATCGCCGAGATCGACGCGGACGGCCGCTGCACCATCGGCAAGGCCGACGGCACCGGCGGCCTCGTGAGCGAAGCCACCGTGAAGGAGCAACTGCTCTACGAGGTGCACGACCCGGCCGCCTACCTGACGCCCGACGTGGTCGCGGACATTGCCGATGCCGACGTGCACGCGCTTCCCGGCGCCGACCGCGTGGCGCTCTCCGGCGTGCGCGGCCACGAACGGCCGGGCCGCTACAAGGTCAACGTCTGCCATGAAGGCGGCTGGCTGGCGGAGGGCGAGATCTCCTATGCGGGGCCACGCGCCGAGGCCCGTGCGCGGCTTGCGGCGGATGTGCTTCGCAAGCGGCTCGACGGACTCGCGCTGCGCGTGGACCTGATCGGCGCGCTGAGCATCCTCGGCGACGATGCCGGCCGCGCACTGGCGGATGCGCCCGATGCCGGCCTGCGCGACGTGCGCCTGCGCGTCGCGGCCACGCACGCCGAGCGCGCGCAGGCCGAACGGCTGGCGCGCGAGGTGATGGCGCTCTACACCTGCGGCCCGGCCGGCGGCGGCGGCGTGCGCACCGCGCTCACGCCGCGGCTCAGCACGCTGTCGTGCCTGCTGCCGCGCGAAGCAGTGCCGGTGCGCTTCGAATTGCTCGACGCGGAGGCACTGGCATGAACACCCTCGACATGATCGACATGATCGACATGATCGACATGATCGACGTGCCGCTCTACCGCGCTGCCCACGGCCGCACCGGCGACAAGGGCGATCGCTCCAACATCAGCGTGATCGCCTGGCACCCGCAGCTGTATCCCTTGCTGGTCGAACAGATCACGCCCGAGCGCGTGGCCACGCAGTTCCGCCATCGCGCGCCGTCGCAGGTGCAGCGCTTCGTGCTGCCGAAGCTGCACGCGATGAACTTCGTGCTCGACGCGGTGCTCGACGGCGGCGTCAACGATGCGTTGAACCTCGATGCGCACGGCAAGGCGCTGTCCTTCCTGCTGCTCGACATGCCTGTGCGCGTGCCGCGCGCACTCGAAGCCTTGCTGGCCGGGCCGTAGCCGCGGCGGTCCTCTTTCTTTACTCATCCATCCGGAGACAAAACAATGAAACGATTTCCCCTCACCGTACTGACCACCGCATTGGCCCTGGCGCCGCTGCTGGGCCATGCGCAGACCTTCCCCGAGAAGCCCATCACCTTCGTCGTGCCCTTCGCGGCCGGTACCGCTACCGACCAGATCGCGCGTGCCATCGGCAACCAGGTCGCGGCCGAGACCAAGCAGGCCGTCATCATCGACAACAAGGCCGGCGCCAGCGGCTTCATCGCCTCGCAGAACGTGGCCAAGGCCCCCGCCGACGGCTACACGGTCCTTATCACCACCAACACCACGCACGCCGCCAACGAGCACCTGTACAAGAAGCTGCCCTACGACCCGGTGAAAGACTTCGCGCCCGTGGCCGCCCTCGGCAAGGGCGGCCAGATCATGGTGGTGAACCCCTCGTTCCCAGCGAAGAGCGTGGCCGAGTTCGTCGCGCTCGCGAAGAAGGAGCCGGGCAAGTACAGCTTCGGCAGTGGCAGTTCGTCGAGCCGCATGGCGGGCGAGCTGCTGCAGCAGATGGCCGACATCAGGCTGCTGCACGTGCCCTACAAGAGCAACACGCTCGCCGTGACCGACCTGCTGGGCGGCCAGATCCACATGATGATCACCGACACCGCCACCGGCCTGCCGCAGGTCAAGGCGGGCAAGCTGCGTGCGCTGGGCTTTTCCAGCTCGGCGCGATCGCCGCTCGCACCCGATGTGCCCACCATTTCCGAGGCCGGCGTGAAGGGCTACGAAATGGGCTACTGGTTCGCGGCCTATGCGCCTGCGAAGACCCCGCCCGCCGTGGTCAAGCGGCTCAACGAGCTGCTGGTGAAGGCCGCGAAGAGCGAAGCCGCAAAGACGGCCTTCTACGAGCCGACCGGCACCGAGGTGTACACGACCTCGCCCGAAGAGCTCGCGAAGTTCCAGGCGGCAGAGTCCCAGAAGTGGGGCCGCATCGTGAAGGCGGCCGGCATCGAGGCCGAGTAGCCCGCGCGCCGTGGCGGGCGTACGCAGGCTGGGCGCACACAGCTGGCCAGCTCTGTCTGCTACGATCTCGCCACCGGGAATACAGCCTCCCGTTCTGCAAAGTTAGACGGTGTCCCGTCCAAGCGCTGGTGACTCATAACGGAGCTATCTGTGGACACCGCCTTGCCTGACGCACAGCCCGCGCCTTCTGCGCCCATCCAGTCCATTTCATTCGCTGAAGCCTTCCGCTTCTGGCTCGAGCCCGGCTTCATCAGCTTTGGCGGACCAGCGGGGCGAATCATCGCGATCGTGGCCCGGCCTTCTTTCCTCTCCGGCACGCAATGAGTACGCCCCCTTCGTCTCGTTCATTGGGCGGTCTCATGCGCCTGCTGCCAGCCGGCGTCGACCCCGTCGCCATGCCCCTGCTCGTCGCACGAGGGTTGCGCGCCTTCGGCGATGGGTACATGGCTGTGCTGCTACCGGCCTACCTGCTTTCAAACGGGCTGGGTACGCTGGAGGTCGGCATCCTCAGCACGGCCACGATGCTGGGCTCTGCCTTGGCCACGCTGGCGGTTGGTGCATGGGGTTACCGCTTCGCAGGAGGGAAATTGCTGCGCATTGCCGCCTTGCTGATGGCCGCGACCGGCCTCGGCTTTGCGGGTTTGCCGGCATTCTGGCCGTTGCTGGTCGTCGCGCTCGTTGGCACTCTTAACCCCAGTTCGGGCGATGTGAGCGTCTTCCTGCCTCTCGAACACGCTCGGCTGGCCGCAGCGGCGCAGGGCCATGCGCGAACCGCGCTGTTTGCTCGCTACAGCCTCCTGGGTGCGCTGTGTGCCGCGATGGGCGCATTGGCTGCGGCCGTGCCGGATTGGCTGGTTCAACACAGCCAGCTTGCGCGCCTCGACGCGCTGCGCGGAATGTTCCTGGTGTATGCCGCGATCGGGCTCATCGTTTTCTGGCTCTATCGAAACCTGCCGGCCCATGACGCAGGCAACACCTCGAGCAGCGCGCCTGTCGCCCCGGCACCCCTGGGGCCCTCACGCGGCGTGGTGGTGCGATTGGCGGCACTCTTCAGCGTCGACGCCTTCGCCGGCGGATTGACGGTCAACGCGTTGATGTCGCTATGGCTGCTGCAGCGATTCGGCTTCTCGCTGACCCAGGCCGGCGTGTTCTTCTTCTGGACTGGCTTGCTGAGTGCCGCATCGCAGCTCGCGGCTCCCATGGTTGCACAACGGATCGGGCTGCTCAACACGATGGTCTTCACGCATCTGCCGGCCAACGTGTGCCTCGTGCTGGCTGCGCTGGCGCCCAGCTTGCCGATTGCGCTCGGTTTGCTGATGGTTCGCAGCGCGTTGTCATCGATGGACGTTCCCACCCGGACGGCCTATGTGATGGCCGTGGTGACCCCCGCAGAGCGCAGCGCCGCGGCGAGTTTCACCGCCGTTCCGCGGAGCCTGGCTGCGGCCATCAGTCCGACGCTCAGTGGCGCACTGTTTGCGGCCGGATGGATCTCCTTGCCGCTCATTGCATGTGGGCTGCTCAAGATTTCCTACGATCTCGCACTGTGGCGTGCCATGCGGCGGGATCGACTCGAACCAGAAATTGCAAACCAGTGAGAACCGGCAACTGCCTCAGGCACTGTGCACCCCAAAGCCCGCCTCACCCGGCGCGATGTCCTCGCGCAGCGTGAGGGCGGGAATCTCGTAGTCGCCGCCGTTCTGCCGGCGGAACGGAATCGGCTCGGCCGTGAACAGCGTGTCGAGCCGCTGGCCCAGCTCTTCGGTGATGCGCGTGTAAGCGGCCTCGTCGACCTTGTGCGTGCGATGCACCACGTAAGGCGGCAGCACGTCGAAGCCGGGGTAGTAGAGGATGCCGTGGTGGATGGGGAACAGCAGGTCGTCCATCGGCCCGTTGATGCCGCGCGGCGCGTAGTGCGAGGCCCAGCCGCCGGTCGTCACCACCAGCATCGCGCGCTTGCCGGCCAGCGTGCCTTCGCCGAAGCGGTCGCCCCAGTGCGTGTCGGAATGCTCGCCCACGCCGTAGGCGAAGCCATACGCATAGATGCGCTCGACCCAGCCCTTGAGGATGGCGGGCATCGAGTACCACCACAGCGGAAACTGCAGGATCACCGCGTCGGCCCAGAGCAGCTTTTCCTGCTCGGCGGCGATGTCGGCGGTTTGCGTGCCAGCCTCGAAGGCCTGCAGCGATTCGAGGGAGGGGTCGAAGCGCGCGGCAGCATCGCGCGCGGGGAAGTCGTCGGCGTCGAGCGCGGGCTTCCAGCGCATGGCGTACAGGTCCGACACGCGCACGGAGTGGCCGGCGGCCGCGAGGCGTTCGGTCATGAAGCGATGGAGCGCACCGTTGAGCGAGGCGGCTTCGGGATGGGCAAGGACCAGCAGGATGTTCACGGTTTCACCGGGGTTGGAATGAAGATGTCCGCAGGTTAGGCGCCGTGTCGATATATTGGAAATGAATAGTCTGAATTCCAGCAATTGCCATGAACAATTTCAGCCGCCTCGATCTCAACCTGCTGGTCACGCTCGACACGCTCCTGGCCGAGCGCAACGTCACGCGCGCGGCCGAGCGCCTGAACCTTTCGCAGCCCTCGGTGAGCGTGCAGCTCGCCAAGCTGCGGGAAGTGTTCGGCGATCCGCTGCTGGTGCCCGCGCAACGCGGCATGCGGCCCACCGCTCGCGCGGACGAGCTGCGCGAGCCGCTGCGCGAAGCGCTGGAGTCGCTGGGCCGCGCGGTTGCACCCACGCGGCCTTTCGATCCGGCCGAGGCGACCACCACCTGGCGCGTGGCCGCTGCCGACTATGCCGAGTCGGCGATCCTCCTGCCGGCGCTGGCCCGCTTGCGCGCCGAAGCGCCGAACACCCGGCTGGCCGTGGTGGAGGCGGTGCCGTCGCGCATGGCACGGCAGCTGGAGCAGGGGGAGATCGACCTGTTCTTTCACACCAGCGTGGGTGCGCCACCGGGGCTGCACCGGCGCGTGCTGTTCCATGAGCGCTACGTGCTGGCCGGGCGGGCAGGGCATCCGCGCCTGAAGCGGCGGCCGACGCTGGCGCAGTTCTGCGCGCTGGAGCACGTGGTGGTCTCGCTCGGCGGCGGCGGTTTCGCCGGGCCGACGGACGAGGCGCTGGCCGGGAAGAGCCTCGCGCGGCGCGTGGTGCTGTCGGTGCCGCACTTCCTTTTCATGATGTCGGTGCTGGCCTCCACCGACATGGTGGCGATGCTGCCCGAGCGGCTGGCGCGTGGCGCGCCCGGGCTGCGGGTGGTGGAAGCGCCTCTCGAGGTGGCCGGCTACGAGATGGCCATGCTCTGGCATGAGCGGCGGCACCGCGACCCGGCGCACAAGTGGCTGCGCGAGCAGATCGCGGCGAGCCTCTGAAGCCCGGCGGGCCTAGAAGGCATCGATGGCCTTGTCGGCGTCGACCTTGCGGTGCAGGGGCAGCCACAGCATGAAGCGGGTGCCGGTGCTGCCGGATTCCCAGCTCACGGTGGCGCCGATGGCAAGTGCGCGCCGCTGCTGGTTGCGCAGCCCGCGGCCGCCGCGGCGCAGGGCCTCATCCACGTCGAAGCCCGCGCCGTTGTCTTCGATCGCCACGCACACGCTCTGGTCGAGCGTCGCGGTGCTCACGCAGATGGTGGTGGCCCGTGTGTGGCGCAGCACGTTGGCCACGCACTCCTGCACGATGCGCAGGATGTGCAGCGCGCTTTTCGGCTCCAGCCAGGACAGCACGGGCACGGGCTGCACCTCCCAGCGCAGCGCGACACCCGCGCTCTCGATGCGCGGCGCCAGGCGAAAGCGCAGGGTTGCCAGCAGCAGCAGCAGGTCGGCGTCCACGTTCTCCATGGAGTCGATCACCAGCTTCAGGTCGTCCATGCAGCCCTTGAGCACGTCGGAAACCTCTGCGTCGCTCATCGTGCCCCGCTCCACCGAGCGGATGGCGCTGATCAGCGACGAACCGAGTCCGTCGTGCATGTCCTGCATCAGGCGCCGGCGCTCGGCGCTGAGCATGTGCTGGGTTTCGATGGCGCGCAGCCGCCGGTAGCTTTGCCCCAGCTCGGCTTCGCGGGCCTGCAGCCGCTGGGCCAGGCCCTTGTTCAGCCGGCCCACTTCGGCGAACGCGTCCGTGTAGCGCTGGAACAGGATGTACGAAAAGACGAAGAACAGGCCGATGATGGCGTAGGGAGATGTGTACACGCTCTCCGGGCTGACCAGGTTGTTCTGCAGGAACCCGTCGTAGGAGGTGAACGCGACGGCGAAGACGGTCCAGCCCGCCACCAGCCGTCCCTCGGGCAGTTGCGCGCGCAACGCCTTGCGTAAATTCACCGCAAAGATCAGCACCGCGACGGGCAGCACCATCAGGTTGAGCAGGGGCGTGAAGAGGTAGAGGCTGACCACCCACGTCGAGGCGTGAGGCAGCGTTGCGACATTGCAGGCCAGTGTCAAGGCCAGCGCCGAGCGGGTCAGCCAGGCCGAAGGCTGCCGATGCAGACGCTGCAGGAACAGGTGGATCAGGACGATCAGCCAGAGCAGGCTGGCAACGGTGATCCATTCGAACCATTCGTCCGAAATCGGGGTGTAGCTGCCGCCCACGTAGTAGTGAAGCGTTCGCAGGAAGGCGAGCGCGGAGATGGCGAAGAACAGCAGGTAGAGCGATTCGCGCTTCTTGCGCAGCCACACGGCGAACGCGAATGCGCCAACCGCCAGGAAGGCGGCGCTGCCCATGAACGGCAACTGCACCTGCAGCAGTTGGCGCATCTGGTAGCGCCAGCTCAGTGAATCCTCGTCGCCCACCCACACGGTCGAGAATCCGCTGCCGCTGTTGCGCAGGCGGTCGACGCGGATCAGCACGGACGTGGGCGAAGGCGTGTTGGCGGTCGCGTTCAGCGGCAGCAGGAGCGGATGGTTGTAGTCGTTGTGGACGGGGCTGCCATGCGACTGATAGAGCAAAAGGCCATCGCCGTACACCGCAATGTGGCCCAGGGTCTTCCAGCGCGGGAGATAAAGAAGGCGCGGCTGCGCCGATGGCGCCAGCCCGGCCAGGTCGATGCGGTACCAGTCGGTGACGGTCCGCGCGCCGCTGGAAGACGTGGGCACCAGTTCGCGCGGGGCCGTATGCGGGAGGTTGATCGTCTTCCAACCGTCGCCCGGCAGCGCGGCATCTTCCGCACGCTTCGGAGGGGCGGAATAACCCGTGCCGGAAACGGACAGCAGCTCGGCCTGCGTGATGTGGACGACGCCATCGCGCTGCGGCACGGCATCGGCCTCCGATGGTTCGCTGGCGTGCGCACAGGGCAATACGGCGAGCGGCAAGGCAAGCCACAGCTTGGCGATCCATCGGCTGACTCTCCAACAGCCTTTGCTGGCTGGCCTCATAGATCTAGATCGCTTCTGCCATGGAAGTCATTTTTGTAGATGCGCCTGACGAACATAGGCACTGTGATGCGGTTCGGTTCCCGCTCCCGCCGGCCGACCGCGAGCCGATTATGTCCTTGGCCCAATTTCCCCGCTCACCCGGGCATCGGCGCGTTCACCCTCAGATCACGGGCACGCTGGTTTCCTTCAGCACCCGCAGCACGAAGTGCGACTTGCTGTGCCGGATGCCGGGGATCTTGTAGAGCTTTTCGCGCAGCAGCCGCTCGTAGTCGCGCGTGTCGCGCACGGCGATGCGGATGTAGTAGTCGTAGTCGCCCGAGACGAGGTAGGCCTCCTGGATCTCCGGAATGGTCGCCAGCGTGCGGCCGAAGTCGTACAGGGTCTCGTCGGTGTGGCTTTCGAGCGTGACCTGCACGATCACCGAGTCGTGGTAGCCGAGCTTGGCCGGATCGACGTCGACCGTGTAGCGCTTGATGACGCCCGAGGCCTCGAGCTTCTTGATGCGCGTCCAGCAGCTGGTGGGCGACAGGCCGACCTCGTTGCCGATCTCCTGCAGGGTCTTGCGCGAGTCGAGCAGCAGCACGCGCAGGATGGCCAGGTCGGTCTTGTCGAAAGATCCTTCGTTGTCGTTGGTGTTTTGCCGATTGGTTTTCATGAATCGAGCCCAAAGAGCCAAAAGAAAGAAGCATATTTTGCGCTCAAACCGGAAGAATCGACGGCATGCGACTTCTCGACCTACCCCTCACGTCTTCCCTGTCCCTCCACCCGGAAGCGCCGGCCCGTAACCGCAACGGCGCCGAAGCCCTGCTCGACACGCTGGTCGAGTGCGGCGTGGACACCATCTTCGGCTACCCCGGCGGTGCGGCGCTGCCGCTGTACGACGCGCTGCACGGCGAGCCGAGGCTGCGCCACGTGCTGGTGCGCCACGAGCAGGCGGCCGTGCATGCGGCCGAGGGCTATGCGCGCAGCACCGGCCGCGTGGGCGTGGTGCTCGTTACCTCGGGGCCGGGCGTGGGCAACACCATTACCGGGCTGCTCGATGCGATGAGCGATTCGGTGCCGGTGCTGTGCATCAGCGGGCAGGTGGCCACCGCCGTCATCGGTACGCAGGCATTCCAGGAGAGCGATGCGCTGGGCATGTCGCGCCCGGTGACGAAGTGGAACCGCCAGGTGCGCGCGGCCGACGACGTGCCCGCGCTGGTGCGTCGCGCGCTGGAAATCGCCACCACCGGCCGGCCGGGACCGGTGCTGCTCGACGTGCCGAAGGACATCCAGCTCGACCGGCTGGGCAGGGCGCCCGAGCCTTCGCCGCTGCGCGCGCTGCGCACGAGCCGCACGGCGCTGCCGCCGAAGGCCATGATGCAGCGCGCGGCCGACCTGCTTTCGACCGCGCGCCGGCCTGTCGTCTATGGCGGCGGCGGGCTGGTCAATTCGGGGCCTGCCGCGTGCGAGGCTTTCGCGCGGCTCGTGAACCTGCTGCATGCGCCGTGCACGCTCACGCTGATGGGGCTGGGTGCGTTCCCCGCATCGGACCCGAAGTTCATCGGCATGCTGGGCATGCACGGCATGCTCGAAGCCAACCTGGCGATGCACGAGGCCGACCTCGTAGTGTGCGTCGGCGCGCGCTTCGACGACCGCGTGACCGGCAAGCTCGACGAGTTCTGTCCGCACGCGCGCAAGATCCACATCGACATCGACCCCGGCAGCATCAACAAGGTGGTGCATGTGGACGTGCCGATGGTGGGCGACTGCGCGGTGATCCTCGATGGCCTGCTGGCGCTGCTGCCGGCCGAGGGCTTCGCGCCCGGGCGGCTCGCGCCATGGTGGGAGCGCATCGAGCGCTGGCGCGCCGAGGACTGCCTGGCCTTCGAAGCGCGCGAGGATTCGATCCTGCCGCAGCAGCTGATGTCGTCGCTGCAGCGCGCCATCGGCGCGGGCGGGCGCGACACCATCGTGTCGACCGACGTGGGCCAGCACCAGATGTGGGCCGCCCAGTACCTGCGCTTCGACAGTCCGCGCCACTGGCTCACGTCCGGCGGCGCCGGGACCATGGGCTACGGGCTGCCCGCGGCCATCGGCGCGCAGATCGGCCACCCCGAGGCGCTGACCGTGTGCGTGAGCGGCGATGCCTCAGTGCTCATGAACATCCAGGAGCTGTCGACGGCCGTGCAGCACCGCGCGCCGGTGAAGCTGGTGCTGTGCAACAACGGCTACATGGGCATGGTGCGGCAATGGCAGGAACTGAACCACGGCAACCGGCTGAGCCACAGCTGGAACGAGGCGCTGCCCGACTTCGTGGCGCTGGCCAAGGCCTTTGGCTGGGGCGCGCGGCGGGTGTCGGATCCAGCCGAGCTGGAAGGCGCGCTGGCTGAATGCTTGGCGAGCGAAGGGCCGTTCTTCCTGGACGTGCAGGTCGCGGCGCAGGAGAACTGCTTTCCGATGATGCCGTCGGGGCATGGGCACCATCGGGTGATGCTCGCGAAGGACCGGTGGTACGAAGAAGTGTGAGGTGCTGCCCCCTCTCCCGGAGAGGACGGCAAGCTCGAGGCTGCCGCGAAGCACATGCACGCCCACCTGAGCCGCGCCAGCGACATCCTGGAGCGCCGCGTGATGGGCGAGCTGGATGCGCAGCGGGCCTAGCCGCTGCACAACGAAAAAAATCAGCGCACCTTGCGCTGCCCCGGGGCCTGCGGCTTGCGGCCGGCCAGCGCCTGCAGCGGCGCGCACCCCGAGAGCTCCTGCGAGCCCACGTTCAACAGCGGCAGCAGCGCCGCGGCCGGCGCCAATGCGCCCAATGCAACCGCGGCCCCCAGCTTGAGCGCGACGGCACCCTTGTCGACGCCGACATCGGGATTCTTGAAGGTTCCGTTGACGTAAAGCGGCGAGCGCAAGGAGATGACGCGCAGCGCCTTGTTGCGTGGCTGGATCTCGAGCGCCAGCTGTTCGCTGGACAGGTTGATCTGCCCGCTCACATTGACGACCGACTCATCGGTGTCCAGCACGAAGGCGCGGGTCTGCATGATGCCCTGCGTCACCCGGAAATCGCTCGCAAGACAGTTGAGTTGCACCTGCCTGTCGCCGAACAGCTTGGTCGCCACCACGCTGCCGATGTTCAACCCCATCGCCTCGAGCAGGAACTTGCTCATCGTTCCCTGGCTCACCTGCGCCTTCACCTCGCCGCTGGAGGTGCCGAGCAAGGCTGCAACCGAGTTGCCGCTGGCGGACAGCGCCGCATCGCCACCGACTTCCCCCAGGCTGGCCTGCATCGTGTCCAGCGTCGGAAAGAGTTCCTTGATCTTGAGGCGGCGCGCCGAGAGTTGCAGATTCGCGCGAATGGGATCCTGCCGGCCGTCGAGCTTTGCGGTCGCGGCCAGATGGCCGCCGGCAACGCCGAAGCTCAAGGGCGTGAGCGACAGCACGCTGTCCTTGAGGTGCAGGTCCGCAACTAGGTTGTCGATGGGCAGGTTCCTGGTGTGCAGGATCTTGCGGCCGGCGAACTTGACCTCCGCGTCGATGCTTCCCCAGCTCGCCGTGTCGAACTTTTCCACGGGCAGCACCTTGCCTGCCGGCTGGACGGCCGCGGCGCCTCGCCTGGCCTTGTTGGCGTTGGAGTCGGCACCGATCAACGGTGCCAGATCCTCCAGCCGCAGCTGGTTGGACTGCACCTGCCCGCGCAACAGCGGCCGCGGCTGCTGCGAGATGTATTCGAGCGTGCCGGCAATGTCGCTGGCCCCCACGCTTCCCTTGAAGCCTTCGTACAGCCAGCGGCCGCCGCCCTTGCCGAGCGTGCCGACCAGATGGCCTTCGGTGCTGAACGGGGGCGTGTTGGGCAGCGTGATGCCCGTGATCGGGTACAGGTGTGCCATGCTGGCGCCCGAGAGCTTGAGCCGCAGGTCCAGCGCTGCCAGCGCGTCGGGCTTGGTCAGCGTGCCCGCGACATCGATGCGTGTCGTGCCGATCTGCACGCCGGCCTGCAACGGATAAGGCCTGGTGTCCTGCTGCAGCGAAAGCACCGCGCCGGCCTTGCCGCTGCCGCGCAGCGGGGTCTGGCGAAACGTGCCGCTGAGCTTCCAGCCCATGCCATAGCCCTCCGGGCTTTCCTCGGGCAGGCTGTCGATGTCGACCTTGAAATCGACCTTGGCCACCGCATCGGTGAGTTTCACCGTGCCCTGGTTCAGCACCAGCCGTTGCAGATCCAGTTTCCAGCGCGAGGGGGCGGTGTTGCCGGAAGCCAGTGTCCAGTTGTTCTTGCCGTCGGCGGTTCGCTCGAGGGACAGGACAGGGCCCACGAGTTCCAGCGTGGGGATCCGGATCGTGTGATCCAGCAGGGGCAGCGGGTTCAGCGAGAACGTCAGCTGCTCGATCTCGGCCATGTGCGGGCCGGTCTTGCCCCATTCGGCATTGCCCAGGGTGATGTTCTGCGCACGCAGCCTCGGCCAGGGCACCCAGCGGCGCCAGCCTGTTTCAGCGCGAGGGCGGTCCCACTCCAGGACCAGGTCGCCCCGGATCGCGAAGGGGCGCCCGGTGGCTTCGCTGACGCGCTGATGGATCCACGGCTTGGCACGGTTCCAGTCGAAGGTCAGGATGGCCGCGAAGCCGATGGCCACGATGCCCAGCAAGAAGAGCAGGGCCCAACCCGCCAGGCGAGGGCGGCGTATCGAGGCCATCATGTCTGGCTCGTCACCAGCGCCGGGTCCAGCAGCCGCACCCGGTGATCGATGTAGTAGCCGCCGAACTCGGTGTAGCGCAGCACCAGCCTGCCGCAGGCGTTGCAGCGAAACACGTCACAGCGGTTGAAAGGAAAGTGCCGCACCGAGATCGGCGCGTCGGGCGAGTCGTAGCGCGTGCCGCCGGGATGCCACTCCTCGAAGGTCGGCTCGGCGATGTCCTCGTCGCGCAGCGTGCCGACTTTCTGCATCAGCGCCTGCGGCCAGCGCTCTTCGGTGATGCTTTCCCACGCGGCGGCCCGGTGAAGCCCGCACGCGCAGGCTTCTGCTGCGGCCGCGGGTTCGGTGGTTGCGGCGAGTTGCTTCAATTCGGACGCGTCCAGGGGGCGCTTCGAGGCGGGGGCTGTAGAGGCTGGAGTGTTCATGACCGCTCCAGTCTACGCAAGCCCGGGCGGCCGCGGCATCTTCAGCGGCGAGGCGTGATGTTCAGCGTGGCGCAAAAATCGTAGAAGGCCTCGAGCTGCAGCGACTTGTCGAACACCGAATGACGCTCGTCAGAAGTGCCCATTCACGCGCATCTGAACGCCTCAGCGACGCGGCGAGATGTTCAGCGTCCTGCAGAACTCGTAGAAAGCTTCGAGTTCGAGCGACTTGTCGAACACCGCATCCACGCCCGCGGAGAGCGCGCCTTCGCGCACCTCGGAGGTTGCGTAGTTCATGAGGACCACCGTGCGCTGCGCCGGCGACTTGTGCGCCTGCAGATACCGAGCCACGGCGAGGCCGTTGCCCTCGGCCAGGAAGATGTCGATGACGGCCGCATCCCAGCCTTCGGGATTGTCCTGAAGCCAGTCGATGGCGCCGCGCGAAGTGGCGGCGGTCCCGATCACGTTGCATTCGGAAAATTCCTGCAGTCCGTCGGCCAGTGTGGCGGCGATCAGGGGGTTGTCTTCTATCAGGTAGATGCGGGTCATCGTGCGGGGCCGGAGCTTCTTGTAACGTAACGCTCGGCTTGTCTCGGGCCGAGGCTGGTCATTGTCCAGACTGAAGCCAGGGGGCGAGTCGGACAACGCCGCCACCTGTCGTAGACCGCGGCAGGCTTGCGCTTAGACTGCGCCGGCCAGAAACCCTCCGCACGGAAACATTTCACGGAAACTTTCCTCGACCATGTTCAGAACATTGCTCAAGTCCAAGATTCACCGCGCCACCGTCACCGATTGCGAACTGCACTACGAAGGCTCCTGCGCCATCGACCAGGACCTGCTCGACGCAGCCAACCTGGCCGAGAACGAGCAGGTGCACATCTGGAACATCAACAACGGCGAACGCTTCGTGACCTATGCCATTCGCGGCGAGCGCGGCAGCGGCATCATCTCGGTCAACGGCTCGGCCGCGCGACGGGCCGCCGTCGGCGACCTGCTCATCATTGCGGCCTTCGGCCTTGTGCCCGAAGAGCGCGTGGCCGGGTACCTGCCGAAGCTGGTGTTCGTGGACGGCGCCAACCGCATCAAGGAAGAGCGCGCGCACATTCCGGTGCAGGCCGCCTCCGGGGAGCCCGTGCCGGCCTGAGCGCCGGAGGCTGCCGCAGTCTTTAATGCCTCCTTTCACATCCTCCTGCCGCAGCGCGCTCGTGCAGGCGCCGCCCTGACCCTATGCCGGCTGGCTCGTCAAGACGGCCACGAGCTGCCAGGCCCATTTCTCGCGGTGGTTCCGCCGCTGCTTCGGCGTCACGCCCGGCAACTACATGGCCGCGCGGCAGCGCGTGAAAAAGACCGGGTGAGAAGCCAGGGCGGTTGCCCGCCCGACGTCAACACGACCACACGCCCGCGCCTGCGGATGCTCGGCAGGACAAAAGTACCAGGCTTTTCAAGGTCGTCCCGGTACTTATCGCTCATGAGGGAAAGGACATTCCTTCCATGTGCTCGCGCCGCTGGCGCCATCTAATTTGCAAACAAGCAAACGCAGCGTCGAGACAGGTACGCGCCGGCCTTTCGGCGCTCACAAAGGAAGCACATGACCGCGATCACCGGCTCCAACGGCAACGACCTTCTCATCGGCACGGCCGGCAACGACACCATCAACAGCGGCAACGGGGACGACACGGTCAACGGCGGAGCTGGGAGCGATTCGTTGAATGGTGGCGCGGGAGACGACACGCTCGACGGTGGCAGCGGCAGCGACGATCTCAATGGAGGATCGGGGAACGACACCCTGATCTACAACGTCAGCGAAAACACCGCGGCCGGCACCAAGGACGTGTACACGGGCGGGGCGGGTGTCGATACGCTCCTGCTCCAGTTCACGCGGGCGCAGTGGCTGGACTCTGCCACCCAGACGCAGATCGCCGCCTATCTGGCCCATCTTGCGGCAGTGACCAATGCCAGGACCGGCGAGGTTTCCAATGGTTCGGCCAGCGATTTCGTTTTTACCTTCGGGTCGTCCACGCTGACCGTCCAGATGACCGAAGTATTGAGAGTCCTTGTGGACGGGGTCGAGTTGAATCCGGCCAACCAGGCGGTGACGGCGCTGGGCGATGCGGCCGTGACGACCGAAGACGGCCCGGGCGTGCAGATCCATGTGCTGCAGAACGATCTGGTCCCTGACCTGGTCAAGAGCTTGGCGCTGGCCTCGGCTCCGGCTCACGGAACGGCGACGCTCGTTCAGCCGTCGATGGGCGATCCGTCGACCTGGTATTTCCAGTACCAGCCCCATGCGGCTTATTTCCAGTACCTGGCAGCGGGCGAGACCGCAACCGACACCTTCAGCTACCGGGTGACGGACGCCGATGGCGGGACGGGACTGGCCACGGCGACCATTACCATCACCGGTGCCAACGATGGCCCGGTGATCACGGCCCGGGACCTGGTGGGTGCGGTGAGCGAGCAGATCGCGCCGGCGGGCGCGCTGCACGACAGCGGTGTCATCAGCTTCAGCGACCTGGACCTGAGCGACGTGCACCTGGTGAGCGCCACCGGCACGCCGGTCGGCAGCGTGCTGGGGAGCCTGACGGCGGTCAAGAACGTCGACACCACGGGGACCGGCACGGGCGGCCAGCTCACCTGGACCTACACCGTGGACGCCACGGCCGTCGAGTACCTGGCCGCGGGCCAGACCCGGGTCGAGAGCTTCACCATCACGGTGAACGACCAGCACGGCGGCATCGTCACCCGTCAGATCGACGTGACCATCACCGGCACCAACGACACCCCGACGATCGGCACGGCCGATGCCGCTGCGGCGGTGACCGAGGATGCGGCGACGCCGACCCTGAGCGACAGCGGCACGATCACCTTCGACGACGTGGACCTGAGCGATGCGCACAGCGTCAGCGTGGCGGCCGGTTCAGGCAACACGCTGGGCGGGGTGTTGACGGCCGGCGTCAGCGATGCGGCCACGGGCGCGGGTGACGGCACGGTGAGCTGGAACTACAGCGTCGCCAACGCGGCCACGCAGTATCTGGCCCAGGGTCAGACGGTGACGGAAACCTTCACCGTCACCATCAACGATGGCCACGGCGGCACGGTCAATCAGCAGATCACTGTGACGGTGACCGGGACCAACGACGTGCCGGTGATTGGTGGTGTGGCCAGCGGGGCGGTGGCCGAGGATGCTTCGATGCCGAACCTGAGCACCGGTGGTGCGCTGACGATTGCCGATGTCGACCAGGGGCAGTCCAGCTTCGCAGCCCAGGCTGGCACCGCCGGAAGCAACGGCTATGGCAGCTTCTCGCTGGCGGCCGACGGCACTTGGACCTATGCGGCCGACAACAACCAAAGCGCGATCCAGCAGCTCGGTGCGGGCCAGTCGATCAGTGACAGTTTCACGGCAGTGTCGTCCGATGGGACGGCCAGCCAGGTGGTGACGGTGACCATCACCGGGACCAACGACGTGCCGGTGATCGGTGGCATCGCCAGCGGCGCGGTGAGCGAGGATGGCTCGGCTCCGAACCTGAGCACCGGTGGTGCGCTGACGATTGCCGATGTCGATGCAGGACAGTCCAACTTTACAGCTCAGCCAGGCACCGCCGGCAGCAACGGCTACGGCAGTTTCACGCTGGCGGCCGATGGCAGCTGGAGCTACACATGACGGTGACGATCACCGGGACCAATGACGTGCCGGTGATCGGCGGCGTCGCCAGCGGCGCGGTGACCGAGGACGCTTCGGCGCCGAACCTGAGCACCGGCGGTGCGCTGACGATTGCCGATGTGGATGCGGGCCAGTCCAGCTTCGCAGCCCAGGCTAGCACCGGCGGCAGCAACGGCTAYGGCAGYTTCACGCTGGCGGCCGAYGGCAGCTGGAGCTACACRGCCGACAACAGCCAGGCGGCGATCCAACAACTGGCCACAGGTCAAACGATCAGTGACAGCTTCACGGCAGTGTCGTCCGACGGAACGGCCAGCCAGGTGGTGACGGTGACGATCACACAGGTCAAACGATCAGTGACAGCTTCACGGCAGTGTCGTCCGACGGAACGGCCAGCCAGGTGGTGACGGTGACGATCACCGGGACCAATGACGTGCCGGTGATCGGCGGCGTSGCCAGCGGCGCGGTGACCGAGGATGCCTCGACGCCGAACCTGAGCACCAGCGGCGCGCTGACAATCGCCGATGTGGATGCGGGCCAGTCGAACTTCGCGCCCCAGGCCGGCATCGGCGGCAGCAACGGCTACGGTAGCTTCACGCTCGCGGCCGACGGCAGCTGGACCTACACGGCCGACAACAACCAAGGCGCGATCCAGCAGTTGGGTGCGGGTCAATCGATCATCGACAGCTTCACTGCAGTTTCGTTCGATGGGACGGCCAGCCAGGTGGTGACGGTGACGATCACTGGCACCAATGACGTACCGACGATTGGTGGTGTGGTCAGTGCTGCGGTGCAAGAAGACGTTGCGGTGTCCGGTGGCAGTCTCACGGCCAGCGGTGCGCTGACGATTGCCGATGTCGACCAGGGCCAATCGAACTTCGCGCCCC
>NZ_LMEK01000027.1:0-235242 GCF_001426595.1 Variovorax sp. Root434 | reverse complement strand
GGCCGGGGGATCACCGCTGCGGTTCGGAGGCCGGCGACCCGGAGGGCGATGACGGGCCGGGGATGGCGGGTGACGGCGATGGCGATGGCGACGGGGCGGGCACAGGCGCCGCGAGAACGCGCGCCGCGTTCAGCGAGAAGCTGATGCGCGATCTCACCGCGCATCGCACTGCCGCGCTGCAGGCCGCGCTGATGCAGGACCCGCATGTGGCGCTGGCGACGCTGGTCCACCGGATGGCGGAGACGGTGTTCGGCCAGTACGGCCGTGGCAACGATGTGGTGAAGGTCCATGTGCATGTGACCAGCGACTACCACCACGCGCAGTCGGCCACCGGTTACGAGGCATCCCCGGCCGGTGCGCTGCTCGTGCGGGCCGCGGACCGAATGGGGAGACCGCCTGCCCGGCGATCCGCATGCGCTGTTCGGCTGGCTGCTCGCGCAGCTGCGCGACGCGCTGCTCGACCTGCTGGCGTGCTGCACCGCGCGCAGCATCGATGCGGTCGTTGCGCGCGAACGCATGGCCGACCAGAGCGACGCCATCGCTGAGGCGCTGGACCTAGACGACGGACTGGTGGGCGCCGACCGCCCCGAACTACTTCGGACATGTCGGCAAGGCGGAGGCGCTCGAAGCCGTGCAGGAGCTGACCGGCGAGCAGGGCACGTCGCTTGTGGCGGCGATGAAGAAGGCCGAGGTCGCGGCGCATTGCGCCCGCCGGCTGGAGGGCACGCGCTGGCTTCCGTCCCCGCTGCGCCCGCTCGCGGCGAAGCCGCGCGCCGGTGAGACGGAAGCGTAGCCGTCGGTCCCTGCCTTCCCGGTGTTCGGCACGCCGAACATCGGGGCGCGTCTCGCGTCTCGCGTCGCCGGCGACGCGAGATCTCCGTTTCCTCTGTGCTCCTTTTTTTTCGGGGCCGATGGCCTGGCGCATCGGAGCCGCTTCACCACATCACCTGATGTCATGCCATGTGTTGGCTGGCCTGTGTCTGCCGATCTGTCGAGTTTGCTTGGATAGCGGCGGCACGCGGTTCCTGCGGGCATGGCCAGTTTGACGCACCTCGGCGACGCGCCAACCGCGCCGCTGAGGGTGCAGGCCGCCGTCTTCGTCCGAGATACCCGTCGAAGTCACCTGCGACGGATCGCTTCGCGCTTCTGGCCGACGGCGTGCGCACCGAGCACACCCTTGCCCTTTCGCGCCGGAGCCTTGGCCAGATCGCGGGCGAGAGCGACGGCTTCTTCTCGCGTGTCCGAGATGAACACGGACCTGATCACGTCGTTCACTCTGGTCTGCCAGCCGCGACCGCCAGACTTCAGCGCCTCCAGGACGTCGGCATCAAACCGGATCGTGGTCGATACCTTCGGTGTCTCCTTGACAGTGCCCATCGGCCGACCGCGCTTTCGTGCCACGATCTCCTCGGCGGTGTGCACGGCGGCATGTTCGCCGCGCTTCATCTCTCCGATGGACTGGAGCAGATCCTTCTCGAATTGCACCATTTCCTTGTCAATCTTTGGCATCAAGAGCCTCCTTCAGTTTCAACAGAGTGGCAGCGGGGATGTTGTCGAACTTGGCCTTCACGTAGACCAGCAGTAGCACCAGATCACCCTGTTCATTGCGGTTGAAATAGATCTCGCGAGCGCCGCCCTGCTTGCCCATACCGGCACGAGCCCAACGAACCTTGCGCAGCCCGCCGGTACCCTTGATCACATTGCCGGCTTCAGTGTTCGCAGCGATCCACGAGACGAATTCCAAGCGCTCCTCTTCGGACCAGATTTCGGTCGCGAGACGCTGGAAAGTTGGCGTTTCGATCACATTGGTTGTAGTAACAATAAATATGCGATGCAAGATTTATTTGCATCCACAAAAAATGATCAATGCCTTCTCGAGCACCGAGATGGCGCCCAGCCACGCAGCAGAGCCGCCAGTGCCTTGACCGATTTGCTGTCTGCGCCACTGGCGCCAAGCAGGCGAGAACGGTTCGGCGGCAGCTCGTCGAGGTCTTCGAGCGCGGCGGCGTCGGCAGTCCCTGGCTCGCCGCGCGTGCGGCACCCTTGTCGCTCGATTTCAGTCGCTGACGGGCGGGACGCCCTGGGTCACCAGGGTATTGCCGCTTCCCGAGTTTGCGATCCCCGCGCCCGTAAGTCGTACGACGCCTGCGGTTCGCTGCCGCGGTTTGCAGAGCGACATGTCAGGGCATTTGGGCGCCGGAGCGCGAGCGGGCGTGCACGGCGCCGAACTGCCTTGACTTCGATTCGGCCAGCGACTCACGCGGGCCGGCAACCGTCCCCCCCACCAGGAGCTTGCTGCTTTCTGGAGGACCGAAAGAGGAGCCCGCCAGCACGGGCCAAGGCGGGAGGGTGCTCACTGTCTTCGCCCCGGCACCAGTGCTGGAAACCTGTGGGCCATCCTATGCGCTCGCGCGGCGTGGTCACTCGATCCCGAAGGTTCGGCATGCCGAACAATGGGGAGATGCGTGGGCGTGCGCGCTGCGCGGCGTCGAGCACGAGGGAGGGGGGAAAGCGATGTATGGAGTCAGAGAGCAAAGTCCTTGTGCGGCTATGAGGGCAGGATAGACTGCCGTCAGACATTGTTTACTGCAACGGCGTTGCAATGACCAAGACCTTTGCATCAAGCTGCGTGATAGCCACCCGGGTGCCGCCCGAAACGAGGGCACGCTTCGCCGCGCTGGCGCTGCGGCATCGTCTCAGTGCGTCGACTCTGCTTGCCAAGATGGTCGACGAGGTACTCAAGACCAACGGCGAAATCTCGCTGGGCTCGGGCGTCCAACACTTCCTAGGCGAAGCCGAAAGCGGCATTGGCAAGCCCGATCGCATCACGCTGCGGCTTCGCCAAGGCGATCGCGCGCTGGCGGCAGAGCGAGCCTGTGCCCGTGGGATGAAGACAGCCAGCTACCTCGCCCTGCTGATCCACAACCATGTGCGTGACGCGGCCGTGCTGCCGCCGAACGAACTGGATCAGCTCAAAGTGACCGTCGCCCGACTGGCCGCGTTGGGACGGCAGCTTCGAATGTTCGGCATGCCGAACACGCTGCCGGAGCCGGTGGCACCGGACCTCGGCGAAGCGATCGCGCGGGTCCGGCGGGAAGTCGAGGCGGCACGCGAAGCCACGGCAGCCATCGTGCGCCGCAACCTCATCAGCTGGGAGACCGGCGAAGGGAGTGCCCGTGCCTGAACAGACGGCGCGCATCGGCCGCGCCGCGGTCGCTTCGGCCGATGCGCCGCGCGACATGACCCTGGACATCGTGAGCTACGGCCGGCGAGGACCGGGCGGCACGCTGCGCTTCGGCGCCGACCAGATCGCGCAGATCCAGCGGACGGTGGGTCGCACGCCCGAGGTGATGGTGAAGGTCTCCGGCGGCGGACGGGACGTTGGCGGCGTCGAGGCCCATCTGCGCTACATCGGCCGGCACGGCAAGCTGGAATTGGAAACCGACGAGGGGCTGACGCCGCAGGGCCGGGGTGCCGCCAAGGAGATCACGGCCGACTGGCAGCTGGCGCTTTGCAGAAGCCAGTACAAGCCGAGACCCGCTCCGGGGCAAAAAGACACGCGTGCGAAGCTGGTGCACAACATCGTCTTGTCCATGCCCGCCGGCACGCCACCGGACAAGGTACTGGCTGCCGCCCGCGTCTTTGCGCGCGAGAACTTCGCGCTGCAGTATCGCTATGCCATGGTGCTGCACACGGATCAGCCGCACCCACATGTGCATCTGGTGGTCAAGTGCGAGCACGAGTTCGAGCCCGACAAGCGCCTCTACATCCGAAAGGACACGCTGCGCCAGTGGCGTGAGCAGTTCGCCGCGCTGATGCGGGAGCAGGGCATGGCGGCGAATGCCACACCGCGCCAGGTGCGAGGCCAGACCCGCAAGCCCTACAGGGATGCGATCCATCATCGGCTCTGCGCGCTTCGGGCGTTCGGGCAACTGCCGCCCAGCGACCGGGCCAAGCATCGGCCGCCGAAGACCTCAATCTTCATGCGCGCCAAGCTGGAGAGCGTGCTCCAGGCCTTACAGACAAAGCGAGGCCACCTGGATGTCGGCAAAGAGACCATGCAGCGCACGCGGCAGGGGTTGGTGGCGGGTTGGCACGCAATTGCGGATGCGCTTCGAAGTCAGGGCCAGGCCGAATTGGCCGACCGGGTGGAGCGCTTCGTCGCGCGCATGCCTGCTGTGCAGACTGATGCGCAGCGATTGGCAGATCGATGGAGGGAGACAGAGAGAAGTCGAGCGCCGGAGCGCGCGGGTGCCAACCTATCTGGGCCACGTGTCCGATGATGGTTGAGTCGTAGAGCCATAGCGGATGGCAACTCAATGATGTGCGTGCCGTCGCACGGGGCGGTCAACTTCACTGCCTGTCGAACGGGCGTCATGTGAAACGCGTGCGCACGATGCGTTGCCCGAGTTCGTTGAGCACCTCCTGAGTCAAGACGCCTTGTCATCGAGCGACGCTGGACGTTCTCAAAGCATTTGTGCGCGCGGAATGGTGAGCTCGGGAACCAGCTTCTCGTCTACGTGGTCCGTCCCGAACAATCCACAACCCGTTGATGTTGTTCGAGATTTCAAGGTTTCCTTGGCGCATGTCCCCGCGGAATCCTGCGCGCACAGCGCCACGAGGCGACGTCGATCACGACACTGCGCCATCGACTGAGCTACCAACTGATCGCTCGTCTCGGGCAGTGTCCCCGCTGCGGAAGGGCAAGCGCACAGCTACTCTCGGGACACCATAAGACTAGTCACCAAACCAAAAAATCACCCAGAGGCCGACGGAGCCATATGCGAAAAGCATGGTCAGTGTTTCGCTTTGAAGAGCAAGGCGCGCGCTGTAAAAAATGCGAATCATCATTTCGACTCTCTGTCTCCACGGACGCTCCCCTCGGCTGAGACTGCGCGAGGCCCGTCCATTCGTCAAGCCGAAGTTAGTTCACATCAGGTACGGTGCGTCGCGTGCTGCAGGTAGATGCGGTCGACCGGCAGGTCTACTGGTGCGACGTGTCGAACGAAGACCCGTCGACTGGTGGGCGGGTCGCTCTGCATGAATATTCGGCGATGGCATGGCCGGTCGTCTCAGGCAGGGGCAACACATCTGCACGGCGCGACTTACCATGGACGATGCACAGCGTGCCGACGGCCCAGTCGATGTGCTCCAAGTTGAGGATGATGACCTCGCTGCTGGGAAGTCCCAGGTCGACGAGACAGCTGACAACTGCGATGCCGCGCAGGCGTGACGACAAGTCAGACGGGAACGCGCCAAGCAGTCGATCAAAGTTCAGACACCGACGGCGTCTGCGCCAACGGTGCCAGCCGCCAATGAGCTGGCGATGCGATCACTGGAAGCAGTTGGTCAACCGAGTCACCCTCGATGTTTGTTCCGGTATGTCGGAACAAGCGCTTTTATTGAGGCGATTGTAGAATTGTTCCGTCATTACGAAATTAATGGTGAATTTTCAGCTTTTGGCTTATAGTTCTGGAAATACGGAACAATATGGCCCGCACACTTCCTGAATTCCAGCAGAACCTAAGTCCAGCCGTGGCATCCCTCGAGCAACTCGGCAAGCTCGTGCGAAATCGACGCGCCCAGTCGCGCATGCGCATCGACGACGCTGCGTCCCTCAGCGGAGTCTCCAGCGACTTGCTTTCGCGTTTGGAGAACGGCAAGCCCGTGACCTCGGACAAGCTCATGCTGGTACTCGAGAGCCTGGGCCTTCGCATGCTCGTCGTGCCCAAGAGCGCCATTCCTGCCGTCGAAGCAGCGCTTGACCCGTCTGCGGGCGAGGGACGGTGATGGACGGGTATATCCTGGACGTCTACGCGGGAGCCGTGCGCGTCGGCACGCTGGGCTACGACCAGGCTCAGGATGCCTTCCACTTCGACTATGACGTTGCCTGGCGAGCGTTGCCAAGCCGGTACCCGCTCTCGCCCCATTTGCCCCTAGAGGGGAGCGCGGCGCCACAGGTCATCCGCCGTTTCCTGGAGAATTTGCTCCCTGAAGGCGAGGCACTGGTTGTGGCGGCCAACGATGCGCGCGTGGCGCGCAACAACGTCTTCGGCCTTCTTCGCCACCTCGGACATGAGACTGCTGGCGCGCTGAGCTTTATCGCTGCCGGCCAAGTGCCGGCCGAGCAGGCGCCACTGCGCCGGTACCTGCCGTTCGAAGAGCTGCAGGCACGGATCGACAACCGCGCGAACGAACCCTTCAACCGGTGGGACGGCAAAGTGCGCATGTCCATCGCGGGGCACCAGGACAAGCTTCTGGTGGCCATCGAAGAAGACCAACTGTTCCTGGTTGACGGGGTGCTGTCATCTACGCACATCCTCAAGCCCGAGCCTGCGCGCGAGAAAACGAGGTTCATGGTGGCCAACGAGCATTTCTGCATGCAACTGGCCAATCGCATCAGCATGCGACGCTGGAAGGCGCCCAGTGCCGCGCATGTGAGCATCCTGCGGGTACCGTCGCCGGTCTTGAGCATCGAGCGGTTCGACCGCCGCAGGACGCCGGACGGTGTCGAGCGGTTGCACATCATTGATGGGTGCCAGGCGCTGGATCTGTCGGTGAGTGCAAAGTACGAGCGCAACGTGGGGGATCAACCGGAGGTGCGGCACATTCGCGATGGCGCCAGTTTCGAAAAGCTCGGCGCACTCAGGCCCGGGTTCGTCGAACCGGCGCTGGGGATGCAGCGCCTGGTCCTTTGGGCGGTCGCGACCCTGCTCTTCGGCAACAGCGATTCGCACGGCAAGAACATCTCGTTCTTCGTCGACCGCACCGGGCTCACGCCGACGCCGCTGTATGACCTGGTGAGTGTCGTGCAGTACGCGGGGTTCCATCACGACTTGGCGATGGCATTCGGCGATGAGTTCGAGCTGGACGCAGTGCGCTCGTTCGCGCTTGCAGACTTCTGCATGCGCTTAGGCATCGACCGCAGGTACTTCGCACGCGAGTTGACGCGACTCTGTGAATTCGCACTTCAAGAGGCGCCCGCGCAGGCGGCGGACACTGCGTACACGGGAGAGGAAGTCCCCTTCGTGCAAGGCCTCGCTCAGTTCGTGATCCGCCGGGCGCAGGCCTTGTTGGCCATGTCGCGCGATATCCCGAAGTTCACTGCGGACCACTTCTAGTCGTCGGCGTCGCAAGACCAGAGCCGGCAGCCGCTCTTGCAGCACTGCCATGGAGCAGCGGCACAGCCCCCGGAGCGAGGATGAACTGCAAGAACGACAGACGACAGACCGCCGGCTTCGGATCAGAATGACCGCTGATTTCATCAGCGCACGATTTCAATGAACGACGATCTAGAAGCACGAATTCGCTCCGGCCAGGCATTGTCCGAATCGATGGGCAACTTCCACGTGACCGGGTGGTCGCCAGAGCGCAAGACGCTCCAGGCCGCCTTCACGGTAAGACGCGAGTATTGCCATACGAACGGCACCATCGCCCAGGGCGGATTCATCACCGCCTGGCTCGATGCCGCCATGGCCCACGCCGTGATGCACGACTCAGAGCACCTGCAGACTGTCTTCAGCCTCGAAATCAAGGTGAGCTTCTATGAAAAGGTCGGCCCGGGTGAGGGGCGGGTCGAAGGGCGGGTGATCAAGCGCGGCAAGCGCATTGCGTTTCTCGAAGCTGCGCTCTACAACCCGGAGGGCAAGTTGGCAGCCGAAGCATCCTCAACCGGAATACTGGCAAGCCTCTAGTGCGTTGACGCAGACAGCGAGTTGCGTGGACGGATCGGGCCTGCATGGGCGTCACTCCCTCAGGTTGCCCAGTTCGATCATGGCGGCGCAAGCGCGCTTGACTTGCCGCGCTGACACGCAATGTCGCTCGAAAGCTCGGCAGTCGCATGCGAAGGCTTGCCACTGGTTCTTTCCAGTCATGCGGGCCTCAGCACCATAGCAATCAGTGATAGATGCGCAGGGTAGTAGGCGTAGAAGACCCAACGACAGCGGCGCAACGGAATGTCGACATGCCGGGCGGCCAAGATCAAAGGCAGGGCGGCCAGCGCGGAAAAGTTGCCGTTGACGATTGCGAGGGAGGCTGCCGCCAGGGCCCACAGGAGCATCCTGATCCCATCGGGACGGCGCGCGAATCCCCAGGCGCCGAGGCAGCAGAGCAGTGCGGGCCACCAGAACTCCACCAGCGCACCTCCTATGAGGAAGGCGATCAATGCCGCGACGCGCGCCACCGCGCCGCCGCGTTCGAGGAGCCACACGATCAAGGTCGCCAACCCAAGGGTCCCGAGTATGTTCAACGGCCACCAGCCGACAAGGCGAACGAAAGCGGGTGTCGCCAGCAGCGCGAAGACTGCCAGCCGCCTCATGACGCGCAAATGCATACCGGCTCGAAATGCGCCGGGCCGCGCCAGGTTGGCCATGAGGACGAAGCCAAAAAGCGGCATCACCATGCGCCCCAGTGCGTAGAGCGTGGGGCTCGCGTCCTGCAGCAGGTAGGTGTTGACGTGATCTCCTGTCATGAGCACCAGGCCTACCCATTTGAGCGCCTCCAGGGAGCCGCCCGAGATCGAACAGGCCGTCGCGGCCGCTGCGGGCTTCGCCAGGGAGGGCATCGACACACCCTCGCACACGTGGGTGGTTTTGTCGGAGCTTCTTCGTGCCTTCACTTGTCGTCGTTCGATGGTGTGGTCCCGCGCCGCCTAGGCGCGCTCATGGCTGGGCGCTCGTCGGTCTCTGGCCGTGCGCTGGCGCACATGCACGGGTGCGGGATGCGGGCGGCGATCCGGGAGATGGATCGAATGGCCTTGCGCCAGCGCGTCGGCGATGCGTTCGCGGATCAGTTGCACCAGGCGCTGCTGGGAGTCCCGATCGCCGGTCACGCGCGTCGCGTACTGCTCGGCCAACGCCAGGCCGGCAGCCGCGGCGGCCAGTTGTGGATGCTGACGACGGATCTCGGGGGACACCGTTTCGCCGCTTCGTATGCGCATCGCGCGCTCCTTCATGGCGCGAAGGTAGTCCAGTGTCTCGATACTCCATACGGCACGCTGCGTGACGATTCTTTTGTCTCCAGTTGGCTTGCCCTGCGCATTGCGCTGCGCCACCAGGACTTTCACCGGACGCGCGCCGTGCCTTGTGAGGACCGCCTGGTCGCCGATGCGCGGTCGCGACGCAGATTCCGCGAGTGCGCGTTCGAGGTCCGAACCCCAAACCGTGCGATCGCCAGTCTCGGTGCGGACCCTCACATAGAAGGACATGTGCTGCGCCGGATCGAATTGGTAGGGTGCGGCGGCCGCTGCAACCAGCAGCCCTTGAACGGTCGATCCAGGGGCCGTGCGCGGCGATCGATGGTCTTGCGGCAGTTCTGCCGGATCTGGCGCGGCATCGCGAGCCGCGCCAGGACCGCGTGAACGATCGCGCGCCATCGCTGCCCCGCGTTTCTCCGGTGCAGTCCGGGGTGCCGACGCCGAAGCGGCGCCCTTTTCATGGGATGGCTGAGATGGCTTCGAGACACGCTGCATCTGGAGGATTTCGACTTCCGTCGGTTCGTAGCCTCGGACCTCGATGCCGCGCATCGCGGCTTCGCGCCACATGCCCTGCCGGAAGCTCTCGGTGCCCTTGACGGTGAGGGCGCGCCAGCCCCGCGCCTCGGCGATCGCCACCACGCCGTGCAGCACCTCTCGGTTCTCAGACCGCACGCGGATGCGGGCGCCGTCGTCGATGAAGGCGAGGGTGCGGTCCGGAAAGAAGTACCGGTTGTCCACGCGCAGGTAATGGCGTTCGATGGCGTCGGGCACGCGGGGACGGCCGCGTCCCGCCTGAGTCGCTTCGCCCAGGACGAGGCCGGCCTCGTCCTGCGAGGCAGCGCTCGCGCTGCCAGACGGCGGCGGGCTTCCGGAAGGTTGGTCTGTGGACATCGCGGCTCCTTTCCCATGCGTGCTGTTCGGTGCGCCCTGATTTCGGACCTGAGCAGAGGGGCGTCAGTCCAGGATGTGCGCCATGAACTCGTCGGCATGACGCTTCAGGTCCTCTTTGCTGAGCTTCTCTGTGGGAATCTCCACGTCGTCGAAGTCGAACGAGAAATCGTCCAGCTGCAGGTCGTCTGCGACCGCGTCGCCGCCCGCGGTCGCGACCGTTGGGTTCGCTGGTGCTGGCCCACCGCCTTTGGGCGTGGCGCCAGTGAATTCGGAACTCATACCGGCGGTGTCTTGCTCATCGTTGGTCACGGCCGGCCGAACTGGCGCGAGGATGTCACCGCGCCTGGACACGTCGAGCTTGGGCACCGGCGGCGGCGGCCGTTCGCGCGGGGCGAAGAACCGGTCGCGAAAGTAAAGGACCCGATGCGCCAGCACGGGCCGCAGGCCTTCGTAGAACAGTAGCATCCGGTCCTTCCCGAGTTCCTTGACCTCCTGGGGCAACAGCAGGCGGCGCGGTTGCTCGCTGATGCTCACCGTCGCCCCTTTGGCGGCATCGCCCCACATCGGGCGGCTCATGTTCTTCTGCCGGACCGTGTAGGTCCCCAGCTCGCGGGAGATGGCCTCGGCGTCTTCGTACTCCTTGGGCGGGAACACGATGCGTGCGGCCAGCATCTTGCGGATCGACTTGGCGCCCTCGATGCCGTACTTCTCGATCAGCTGCGAGTGGGATTGCACGATGACAACGGTGCGCACGTTGTAGCCGGGCAGGAAGGCCGTCGAATCCGCGATGACGGGGATACGCCCAAGCGCCGGGAACTCGTCGAGCATCAACAGCAATTGGTGGCGAAGCTGTGGGTTGCTTTCGGGAAGCTCGCGCGTCTGAAGCCCGATCGCCTGCTGGAAGAACAGGTTCAGCAGGGGCTGCAGCCGGGCTATGTTGTCGGGATTGATTTGCACATAGATCGAGATCGGGCGCTTGCGCAGGTCCCGCAGGTCGAAGTCGTTGGCCGAGGTGGCCGCATCGATCATCGGGTTGAGCCATAGATCCAGGCGGCTGGTGAAGGTCTTGCGGATGCTCGAGGCCGTGGTGGGCGCCAGGTCGATCACGTCGTAGAGGCTCTGCACCGCTTCCTGCGATAGCGGATAGCCCGCACGCTCGCAGGCATCGATCACGCGCTTCCAGTGCTTCTGGAAGCCTTCTGCGTCGCTGGCCATGCCCTGGCGCAGGACCTCGCCGAGGGTGCGCGTGGCGCCGTCTGTCTCGAACAGGTAGAGGGCGATGCCCAGGAACAGCGACCGGGCTGACGAACTCCAGAACGGGTCCCCGGCCTGCGGATCGGGAAAGAGCATCGTGCCGATGCGCTGCAGGTCGTCGATGCAGCGGTAGGGCTGCTCGGACACGTAACCCAGCGGATTCCAGCGTGCCGAGCACTCGCGCTCGGACAGCGGATCGAACAGGTGCACCTCCTGCCCATGGGCCGCCCGAAAGCCCGCCGTGCGCGTGAAGTTCTCGCCTTTGATGTCGCTGACGATGGCCGAGCCCGGCCAGTTCAGCAGATTGGGAATGACCACGCCAACGCCTTTGCCGCTGCGCGGTGGTGCTTCGAGCTCGACACCTTGCTGGCCGGGCAGCACCAGGTAGCGTTTGCCCAGGCGCCCGAGGATGATGCCGTGCTCCTGCAGCAGCCCGGCCCGTTCGATCTCGCCGCGGCTCGCGAACCGGGCCTCGCCGTGCAGCGGCCGGCGACGCGGCAGCATGGCGACGCCGACCAGGCCAAGCGCCAAACCCTGGGAGCCCGCCAGCGATGCTACGAGAACGCGGCGCACGTCCGGCCGATCGCCGTAGGCCTGCCAGTAGGCGTGGAGCGTGAGCAGCGTGACTTGCTGCGGCGGCAGTTTCATCGCCATCAGGAACGCATGGCCCGCGACGTAGACGCCGACGATCGCGGCCACGAGCAATGCGACCGCAATCCTGAACGGGCTAGGCAAGCCTTCGGTTCTTGGTGCCAGGGTCATACCAGATCTCCCGCACGATGCGCCGCGGCCGGCCGTCTCGGCGTTCGCGCGCGCATTGCACGACGATGTCCACGCTCATCTGCGCCAATTCCACGCCGTCGCGCGTGCTCATGCCCTGGCCCGCCTGGCTGCGCTTCATCAACTGCGCCAGTGCCACGAAGGCCATCGCCGCGCTGTCCGCATGCACGCTGGTGATCGAGCCGGGGTGGCCGGTGTTCACGGACACCAAATAGTCGTAGACCTCTTCGCCAGTCCGCAACTCGGACACGAACACGCGGTCGGGGCGCTGCCGCTTGGCACCGGCGAGCAGCTGGCCGGGCGTGACCTCGGCTTGCCCCTGGGCGCCTTGCGAGTAGAAAAGCCTCACATGGTTGGGCTGGTTGCGCAGCGACAGTTCCTTCACGTCCTCGATCGTGATCAGACGGTCCTCGGGCGGCACCTCGAGGATCAGCGCCTTGCCAACCGTGGTCTTGCCGGAGCCGGTGGCACCGGACAACAGGATGTTCTTGCGCCACTGCACCGCACGGCGCAGGAACGGCACGAACTCACGGCGTGCGAGAAGCCCCGCCAGTTCCCGGTCCTCCGCCGCCAGGTTATCCGGATCGGATGGCCGCACCGGGCAGGCGGGAGCGCTGCGCGTCGGCTCGAAGACGCGCAGACCCGCCAGCTCTTCGAGGCTCCAGAGCGTGTGGGACGGACGCCGGATCGTGATCGAGACGGTCCGCTCTAGCGTCGCGGGCGGCAGCACGATCTGGATTCGTTCGCCGCCCGGGAGAGTGGCGGACAGAAGCGGCTCGTTGGCCGAGATCCGCTGATGCGTGAAGTTGGCCACGAGCTTGGCGATGGCCATGCACCAGTCGAAGCTCGCGAACGGTAACTCCTCGCACAGCCAGCCCGACTGCCGCTCCACGAAAGCCACGCCGGGCTCGTTGATGCAGATCTCGGTGACTTCGGGATCGTCCAGCAGACGACCGAGCGGGCCGAGGAAGAGGACAAGCGAAGAGGGCGGTTCTGCGGCCGCCGCGGCAGGCACAAGGCCGGTCGCACATTGCAGGTCGCCGCTGGCGGCGCAGGGCGCGCGTTCAGGGAGTGGCTGTGTCGCTTCGAAGCGCATAGACGCTCCTGAAATTCACATCGCGAGCGACCAGGATCTGGATTCGCTCGCCCTGGTTCTTGATGACTGTCGGCGGAATCGACACCGTGCTGCGCAGCACCTCCGTCATCACGTCGCGGCTGCCCTGCGGACCAAGCACCAGGCCGCCGCCGCTGCCGACCCGGGTGCCGCTTTGCTGCTTGGCGGCGATCGCCTGCATCGTGCCGTCGATCACCGAGATCAGGACCGCGGCACCGAAGCGATCCCAGAAGTGGGTGTCGACGAAACCGGGCAGGCCGTTGCGTCCCAGTTCGTCGGTTCCGGGGGAGGCAAGCTGGACCACGACGCCGGCCGGGGTGCGCGCTTCGTTCCACACGATGAAGACCCGGCCCTGTCCCTGCCGCGGCGTTCCGCGCTGCTCGCCCACGTACTTGGTGCCGCGCTCCAGCAGCACGACCTTGCCATCCGCCCCGTAGATGTCGCTGGCGCCGATGCAGGTGGTCATGCCCTCGTAGGTGGAGTCGACGGCGGTCTCCAGCGTGCAGTCAATGAATGCGCCCTTGGGCAGAAGCATGCGCTGTGTGGGCAGGGTCTGGGCGAAGACCGCCGGGGTCGGCGTCGGCCGGAGGCTGGCGGCAAGTTGACCGCCGCCGGATGTGGCCGAACCGGCACCGGGCGGCTGCAGCGCGCCGAACAGCTGGGACATGCCTGGTACGCCGCCGGCGGGCAGCACCGCCGGATCTGCGAATGCGTGCGGTGTCGAGTTGCCCGAGGGCTGGGCGGACTGCGCGCGCCGAAGCACCGGGGTGCCCAACTGCCGTTCCAGCGCGGTCTGTTCGGGCGTCTTTTGCGGCGTGCCCGCGTTGACGGCCGCGGCCGACGGGGCAGGGGGCGTGCCGGCGATCGGCGGCGATTCCGGCGGCGTTTTCGGCGGATCGATGCGGCCGAGCGGTGGCACCTTCATCTCGCCGCCGGCGCGCGCCGAGGCCGCCTTTCTCGCGGCCTCTTCGGCCTCGCGGGTCTTGGCGTACTGCGTGTTGTAGTACCAGAACAGGAAGCCGCCGCCGAGGAGAACGATCACAGCCAGCGCCAGGAGCCCGCTGATGCGCGACTGGACAGAGCGCTCGCGATTGACCGATGGAATGGCGCGTTCACCTCTCACTGTGGTGCGCTCGTCGGCGACTCGGGATGCGGCGCTTTCGGTGGCCGCCGCTGGTTGCCCAGAGAGGATCTCCCCGGTGCCGGGGTCGATCTCGGACGCATCGGAATGCGTCGGCGGATCCATTCGGGCGCCGCGGCGAGGCTGGTCGATCCAGGTCACGGCCGTTCTCCCGTCGTGGTGCGCCGAACATCTTCTGCGCTCGTGTGGGTCGGGGTGCGCACGCCGCCGCCGACGAACGACCGGTTGATCACGCAGCCGACCAGGCCACCACGCCGCAGCACGAAGCGACGCGCCACCCGGTGGATCACCACCTCGTCCGCTTCGATGCTGAAGTTCAGCAGCGACTCGGATCCATCGTCGTTGCGCACGAACATGGCGGGAAAGTCGGATTGCGCCTGGAAGCGCAGTCGCGTTTGCACGCCGTCGTCGTGGGCACTCTCGGGCCTGAGCGATTCGCTGCCGCAGAACCAGTAGTCGGCATTGCGCGGGCGCTTAGAGGCCCCCTCGCTCATGCGCGCCTCGGTCCGGCGTCGCTCCTGATCCGCCGCCGCGGCGCGGGCCGCGTCCTCCGGGTAGGTGAAACGAATCGAATACACCATGCGCTTGGTCGCAGCGCCCGCGGGCGCGACGGAAGACACGATGAAGTCGAAGTGGTAGACCCTCCGGTTCGTGAGGAGGGTGAAGTTGGTCGAAGCGCGCGCTTCCTTGGGCTTGATGAAGAAGTGGTTGCGCTCGGCGCCGACATCGAAGGCACCGTTGTCGCCAGCGCCGAGGTTCACGAACTCCTCGCCCTCGGCAAACTGCAGATGGGTCTGGTAGCCAACGTAGCCCTGCAAAGTCACGACATCCTCGGGGTTGTAGGCGACCGCCCGCACCCGGGCATCGACTTTGCCGGTGGGCGGCACGGTCGCAGTTCGGCCGTGCGGCGCGGCAAACGCAAGACTTGCCGCCAATCCGATCGCGAAGGCAAACCTGCGGTGCATGCGCCGGGGCGTCATCGCGCCTCCCGCCTGCTCAGTGCAGCGCTGGCCGGGGCGACCTCGGGCTCGCGGCGATATTCGACGACGCGAAAGCCCAGCGGGTTGAGCGAACGCATCTTGTTGTCCGTCGATGGCGGGACATAGGCGAACTCGATCGTGGCGACCCAGTGGCTGGTCTGCTCTTCACCGGTGCCGCCTGTGCGCGTCGAGCGGGTGAAGCGGACCTGTGCCAGCTTGTCCTTTCCGCTGTCCAGCTTGAGAAAGGTGACCGATCGCACCTGCGCGCGGATGGAGGTGCCGTCCTTGTAAATGTTAAGAGGCGATGCGGGATTCTCTACGGCCCACAGCGCGGTCCACTCCTGGTTCAACAGAGGCGAGTTCTGCGCGGCGACCAGTTCGTAGTCCGCCTCCGCGGTGCCGTAGAAGTAGCGCTCGCGCGCGATCACGTAGTTCTGCAGCAGGTTGCGGGTCACCAACTGCTCGATGTCGGTCGTGCCCTCGTAGGTGGGAACGACGTCGACGATCCCGCTGCTGCTGTCGACGCGGATGAGAACGGGAACGGGCTGCTTCAGCGGCGTGAGTCCGCTGACGGCCGCGACCGAGAGCACCGCGACCAGTGTCGCCGCTGCGGCCACGGTCCAGGCGATCTTGTTTGATCGCTCCGCGCGTCGCGCCCGGTCGAGTTCCCAGCTCTGGGCCTCGCTCAGGTAGTTTTCAAGGGCGGCGGTCCGGCGCATGGATCGCTCCTGATTCGGAAACACTATTCGGGATGTTGATCGGTGTGAGCGGACCTTCGCAGTCCGGCGGCGTCGGGGGGCGAGTGCCGCATGCAGCCAGCAGAAGAGAAAACAAAGAAAGGATCGTCGAAGGCTTCACCTGCACGTCCTCCGCTAGCGATTGCGCGACAGGCTCGGCATGACCTGCTCTCTTGGAAGCACGGTGCCGCCGCGACGCGCAGCGCCGAAACCTGCCATCGAAGCCACGCCGGTACCAAGGCGATTGCCTGCCAAGCGGCGGAACGAATCCCAGCGGCTTCGCGGTTCCCGCCGCAGGCCGTCCAGCACGCCGCGACCGAACTCGTAACTCGTGCGCTTGGCTCCGCCCATTGCCCACCGCGCCAATCCGCTGACGAGACCGAATGAACTGAGTGCGACGCCGCTTGCAAGCCCGGCCGCGATAGACATGATCTGGCGCATGACCAGCAGCACCAGAGAAGCACACAGAACCATGTTCAGTGCATCCACGGTTACGATGGCCGCGCCGCGTGCGGCCGTCTGTGCGGCGTAGGAAGAAACGATCTGAAGCATGAGGCTCGCCACCAGCGAGCTTAGGACGGCGACCAGTGCATAGTTGGCCAACTGGGCAATCCACGCCTCAAAGAATCGGCGTGTGGCCTCGAAGAAAAGTAGACAAATGAAAACGGGACCCAAGGCGAGGATCAATGCCAACGCGAGCCTGGACAAAACAAGCAGGAAGAGCGCGTAGACGGCCACGCCTCCTATGATGAAGTAGACGATGGCTCCAGCCAAATAGAAGCCAAAGTCGCCGTTCAATACACCGCCTTTGTTCCAAAGGTTTGAAGCAACGGTCCCGCCTTTGTCCCATATCGTGTCAATCACTGACACAGGGTTCGATGCACCTGTGATCTTGGCCGAAAGCTGGACTGGTGCGTTGAAGAAGGTGTCCACGATGACTCCGTTGTAAAGCCAAAGTCTCAGACCGACGCCCAGTACGATCGCGATGAAGAAGATGCGCTTGACCCCCTCCCATATCGGTTCTTGAATTCTTCCGGTCAGGCTGAGGAATCCCCAAATCATTACGTAGATCGTCGCGAGCGTTACCACTGCGGGCTCAATGGCACCGGCCACAGTCGCTGTTTTGGCTGCGAGGTATTCGGTCAATTGGTCGTTGAGCCACGCCCAGAATTGTTGAAAGAACATTGCTCGCCTCGTAACTTCATCTTCTGGAGCCGCTAGCAGGCTGCATCGTCGGCTGAAATCGATTCTGGAAGTCCCCGTGCTCGGCCCTTGATGCCGCCGGCTTGGCCGTTTCGGGGGGCACGCTTCCGGGAGTCGAGTCCTGTCTCAGGACGCCATAAACGCCTCCCATGGCAAGTACAACAATCACAAGGATGGCGGTCTTTGATTTGGACATGACGATTCACGGGTTGGGAACAAACCGTGCGTTGAATCCGCCATGGCCTGAGATGACTTGCTCCCGAGTGCGCTGCTGCTGGGTAGCTTCCTCGGCCCTTGCAATCTGATAGAGACTCTGCAGCTTTGTCTGCTCATTGGTGAGCATGTTCTGCTCGGCCTGGATTCTTGCCTGAAGGTCCTGGATCGCCTTGGGATCCTGTGCGGAAGCGATGCGACTGATGAGCAATTGCAGCGCCGAGAAACGCTGGCTGGTGTTCTGGTACGCGCCCTGGGTCATGCCGTTGAGCAGTGCTGCCGATTGCCGCCCTTGCTCGACGATCTGCCGCAACTCCGGACTGAGCGCCTCCATCTGCGTTCCTGAGAGGATGCTGTTGGCTTTCATGATCGACTGCACTTGGCTGGCCAGCCCCGCATAGCCGCCCGAACTGCCGTTGAGCGTGTTCATCAGCTCGCCATAGCTGGGCGGCAGGTAGTTGCGCGCGAGCTCCGGGGTGGGCAGCAACTGCTCCATGCCCCGGCTCCCAGTCATCGCGTTGTGGGTCTGGGTCAGCTGGTCCTTGGATTCCTTCAGCTGGTCGTATTGCTTTTGCATCCCGGAGATCTGCTGCTGCCAGTACATGACCTGCTGAATCAGGTTGGCGACGGCGGTGACGTCGATCACCGGGATACCGGCTTTCGCGTGCAGCGGTGCGAGCGAAGCCGCCGCGAGAAGGAATGAAACAAGGAATCTACGCATGGAAATTCTCCTGGTGTGAGAGCGAACGGGAAGGGCGTTCGGCCAGCGCCTTGCGGAAGGGCGGAAGCCATTGGCCGGGATCCGGTCCGAAGGTCGCGATGCATTCGCGCATGAGGCGGACGTTGCTGGTGCGCCCGGAAATGACGTGCAGGGCATCATCGAAGCCGTGGAGATCGAGCTGTGCGACCACGCTGACATGGTTCTGCTTGATGAGAAATTGCCGGGAGCCAGGCTCGAGGTCCTGCTTGATGAGCACGAACTCCCTGTCAGTCAGGTTGAAGCCCTGGGTGTACTCGTCGTAGTCCGCCTCCGGATTGGGGAACAGGATCTTCGTGGGCGTCTGCTCGACGATCGCACGCGCAATGCTGGAATCGAGCACATGGCTGGTGCTCTGGGTGAAGGTGGCAATGTTCGCGTTCTTCTTGCGCCAGGTCTCCAGCCCGTTCTTGGCAAACTTCGCGAAGGCCGGGTCGCTCAGGAGCTTGGCGAATTCGTCCATCCAGCACACCAGCGGGCGCCCATCCACCATCCGGTTGACCAGATGAAAGAGGTACATGGTCAGCGGCGCGCGCACGACTTCGTTGTCGAGGAAGTCGGTCACGTCGAACCCGACCAGGGCGTGCCGGCCCAGCAGCGGAGCCACGTCGTCGCGATCGTTGTCGAAGACCCAGGCATAGTCGCCGCGCTCCGAGGAACACCATCTGCGAAGGCGTGCGTGCATCCCTTCAGGATCCGTGATGTCGAGGAAGGCGGACAGGCGGGACAGGCGCCTGAAGGGTGGATCGAGCTTCAGGGTGCCATGCAGCGCCTGATCGAGGTCGTCTTCCTGACGGACGCTCAAGGTGTCGTTTGGCGCGCGCAAGACAAGGCGCCTGAGCCACTGCCGCATGAACTCGACGTTGTCGGCGACCGCATCGTCGAGCTGCAGCGGATTGCAGCCAGTCGGCACACCGTTCTTGAGCGAGAGGTACTGGCCGCCCAGTGCCCGCACCAGGATGTGCAGCCCTTCGTCTTTGTCGAAGATGACCTGCGTGGCGTCGAGGCGATTGCAGATCGCCACCATGCAGAAGCCCAGCAGCGTGGTCTTGCCGGTACCGACCGGCCCGACGCCGGTGATGTGCCCGACGTCCCGGCGGCTGCCGCCGTCCGGGCTGCGCGGGTCGCTTGCATGCAGCGAGAAGTAGTAGGGCGAGCCGGCACGCGTCACGAACATGGCCAGCGCGTCGCCCCAGTAGTTGCCCGTGGCGCGGCCGGTGGGGAAATTGTGGAAAGGCGACATCGCGGCGAAGTTGCGGCTGGTCACGGGCGCCTTGCGACTGCGGTAGCCGAAGTTTCCCGGCAGCTGCCCCCAGAACGCCGCCTCCAGCGCGAGGTCCTCGCGCGCCACGACCATTCCCGTGTCGCCCAGCAGGTAGCGGGCGCGGGCCACGTTGTCGTTGAGCTGCTTGAGGCGGGGCCGGCCTTCGGCCTCGCCGACGCCGTCGTAGGTGTCGGCCAGCACGTGCAGGCTGAAGTGGTGGTCGCCCATCACGAAGCGATTGCTCATCAGGTCGTCCAGCGCATCCTTGAGCTCCTCGGCCTGCGAGACCGCCAGGTCGCCGGCGGCCACCATCCGGTGATGCTGGCGGCTCATCACGTCGGTCGCCGTGCCCTTGGCCAGGAACGTGAAGCTTTGCGTGAGCACGAAGGGGAAGGGTGCGATCAGCAGCGCGCTGAACATGCCCGGTGCCGTGGGCGTGGGGTACTCCTTGATGCCGAGGAAGGCGCCCATCCGCGTCTGGGTGCCCGTGCGGTATTCCATGGCTTCGTTGCCGAAGAAGGGCCGGGTGGTGGCCAGAACCTCGTTGAGCGGTGAGCGCGGCAACGGCATGCGTTGCCATTCCCCGTTGACCAGCAGGCCGTGGAATTCCATCAGGGAGGAGAACAGCACATCCTCTTCGTGCAGCCGATAGATGCCCAATGTTTCGGGGTCGTAGCGCTCCAGAGCCGCGAGCAGCTCCTGGCGCAGCTTGCCGCAGGCATCGAGGGCATCGCACAGTTCCGCCTGCGCACCTTCGGGGTCCGCGCGCCTGAACAACCGCAGCGCGGCGTTGCCGATGCGGGTCGGCTGCGGTCGGTAGACGACCGACAGGTACAGCTCGTTGACCATCAGCCGCTCGCCAGCCATCTTGCGGCGGTAGCGCTGCTCGATCTCATCGGCGAACCCGGGAACCGTCCGCCCGGCCGGATAGCCTGTCTCGCGACGCCGGATCACATGGGTCCACAGGGCCAGGTTGGGCGAGGCGATGTTGCGCAGCAGGACATTGAGGCGCTCGTGCCAGCTGTTGATGTCATCGTCGTCCGCGCTTTCGAAGCTCGTGCCGGCCAGGCGCAGCGTCTGCACATAGTCGCCCGCGCGCGTCCGGGCCACATGCTCGTCCACATGCGACGACAGCGGGATCATGGTTGCCGCACCGGCCTCGCGGCGCAGCGTGTGCTCGGAGCGTGTCAGCAGCTTCATGGCGATCCCGTGTCAGACCACCGCAACGGACGGCGTCCGCATGCTGCGCCGTCCCCGCCAATCAGGCATGTCCAGCGCCAGAGGGCTGTAGGAGTTCGCACGCCAGAACCGCAGATTGCCGCCGAGCATGGCGGGCAGGCGCGTGCGGCCCCACAGCTGCAACAGGTCGAAGAAGCGCGGCTCGTACAGGCAGACCAGGTAGAGCACCCCGTGGATCGGCACGAAGGCCAGCAGCCACGCAAGGCTCTTGGTTACGACGAACGACTCGGTCGTGACGACGATGTTGAACATCATGGCCGAGTAGGTGACGCCCCAGACCATCGACGGCCGTGTCATGCCGACGAACAGGGGATCCGCGACGATGCCTTGGTTGCGACTCACGGTTCGCTCTCCCTTACACCCCGAACAGGCCCCGAATCCAGGAGACGATCTGTGGGCCACCGAAGACCAGCACGGTGCCGATCACGACGGCGACCATCCACCACCAGCTCAGGCGGCCGAACCAGGCCATGGCGCCGGAGACCATCACGGCGACCGCCGCCAGCGGCGTCAGGATGGCGACGAGTTGCTGCTGGGTCGCGTTGGCGCCGGTGGCAAACGGGCTGCCGGCCCAGGCGGCTCCCGCGGGGGCGACGGCGAGCAGGGCGATGAGCAGAGATCCGATCCATCGGGTTCGGACGCTGAGGCGCGCTGCGGGCCGGTTGTGGTGGATCGAGCATGCGGTCATGGCAAGACTCCAGTGGCCGAGGAAGATCCCGCGGGCACTTGCCCGGACGGGGGCGAGAGAGAGACTGATGCCGACGGGTCAACGCGCCGGCTGCCGCCGTAGACGTCCCACCATGGCGTCGGCGCCGCGCGCTTGCCGGCGGGGGCAGGGCCCTTGTTGGCCTGAGCGGCCATGGGTTTGACCGCCGCGGTCTGAGGGGAGGTGCGCGAGGTGGACGCGATCTCTCGCTGGATGGCCGCGATATCGCCCAGTGTGCGAACGCGCTGCGCCTCGGCCTCGGTTGCTGCCTGCATATCGGACGCGGCGAGCCGCTCGGCCTTGCGGCGCGCGAGATCCTCCAATTGTGCTTGTGACTTCCGGAGCTCTTCGCGAAGGATCGCGATGCGGTCGTGGTCGCGTGCCGCCTGCTGCTGGGGACCGACGGCCCGGGATATGCCGGGCTCGGCCTTCGCCCACAGGGCGCAGGTGTGCGTCATCAAGCCAGCGGCTACAAGCACGGGAAGCCAGGCCGCGTATCGGCCTTTGTCGATCGCCTGCCTGCGTTGAACATCGGGTGCTTGCATGGGGCGCAATGTCCGCCTCAGCCCATGCGTGTGTCGACTATTGTTTTTGACAGTGGCATCGCAAAGCGCGAGGCGGCGATATTCGCGAGCGACGCGGCATGGCGATCCATCGGATCAACGAGGCAGGGCCTCCCGTGCGCCGGGAGAGCCCGGTCGCATGTCTCAGCGGCGTCCGCACAGCGCGTCCTACGGGTGTAAAGGCCCGAGCAGCTCGCGTCGAGGCATGAGGAGCAAGTCATGGGCAACGTGGTCATCTTCGGCAATCAGAAAGGCGGCGTCGGCAAGTCGACCCTCGCGGTGCTGTACGCATGCTGGCTGGCCGAGATGCGACGCCAGTCGGTGTGTCTGATCGATCTCGACGCGCAGGCCAACAGCTCGAAATCGCTGCGCAGCTCCTCGGCGATCGCCGATGCGGTGGAACTTTTCGGAGGGGGCATCGGCGCGATCGTCCCGGCCCGCGCGCAGACCATTGCCCTGGTGCCGGGCAGCAAGAAGCTGGCCGATGTCGAACTCGCGAGGGCGGAAGTCGTGATTCCCACATTTCGCAGGAACGTGATTCGCCTGGCGCAAGAATTCGACGCGGTCGTGATCGACACGCCGCCAGCACTGGGCTTGCGCATGAGCGCGGCGCTGATCGCCGGCCATGCCGTGGCCTGCCCGATCGAGCTCGAGGAGTACAGCATCGATGGCGTCGCCGACATGCTCAGATCCATTTTTGGCGTCAGACAGCGCTACAACCCGCAACTGCGGCTGGCGGCCATCCTCTTGAACCGGTTCAATCCGCATTCGTTGCGGCAGAAGGCCGCGATGCAGGATCTGGCCTTGAACTTCCGGGAGTTCGTGATACCGGCACGGATCTCGACCCGATCAGCCATTCCTGAGGCTCTGGCCGCGGGCGTGCCGCTGTGGCGATTGCCCAAGAGCGCGGCCCGCGAGGCGAGCCTCGAGGTCATGCGGGCCTTCGAGTTGCTGCAGCAACGCATCGACGCCTCGAAGGCGCCCGTGCCCGTGGACGGGCAGCCATGAATGCGCCCGACGGGCTGGACCTGAGTGTGCTGTCGCAGTTCAGGGCGGCTGATCTGCTCACGGGCGAAGCGGCCTCTGCGGCCATGGGCACACCGATGCAGGTGGCGCTCGACCGCATCGACTTCGACCCTCGCCAGCCACGCCGTCGCATCCGGAGCGAACGCATCGAGGAACTTGCCGCATCGATCCGAGAGCATGGCGTGCTGGAGCCGGTATCGTTGCGATGCCATTCCGGACATGCGGACCGGTACATCGTCAATCGCGGCGAACGCAGGGTGCGCGCCGCGCGCCGGGCAGGGCTCGCCACCGTCCCGGCATTCGTGGACGAGCGGGTCGACCCGTTCGCCCAGGCCGCGGAGAACCTGCACCGCGAGGACATGTCGCCATTCGATTTGGCTTCCTTCATCGCCGACCGGGAAAAGGAAGGCCATTCGCGCGCCGAGATCGCGCGCCGCTTGGGCAAACCGCGTTCCTTCATCACCGAGGTCGCGCGGCTCAGCGACGCACCGCCGCAATTGCGGCAGGCGGTGGAGGACGGGCGGATCGGCGGGGACGTGCGATTGCTCTACGAGTTGGTGGCCATGGCCAGCGATCGCCCGCACGAACTTGAGGAATTGCTGGCGCGGGGCGAGCCGATCGGACGTGCGCAGGCAAGACATCGCCCGCCGCCGTCCCAGTCCCTCCGCGGCTCGATGCCAGCGGCGCCCGGGAGCGGGCTTGCCAAGGTCATCAGCGCCGGCCGCACGGTGCTTGTGGTGGAGCACGGCGGACGGCGCGGATCGCTGCGCATCAAGGCGAAGGACGGCGACGTCGGGGAGGTCCGCTTCGGCGACGGCACGCATGCCTTGCTGCCGCTGGCGGACTTGCGGCTGGTGTGCTGGGCCACAGAAGATTAGGGATGCGGCCGTCGGATGACGAGCCATTGGCGCCCGACGTGCGGGCGCGTCGCGGCGGGCCGTCCGGCAATGGGTAGGCGCCGTTGCGCGGGGTAAGACATGGGCCTGCTAGGCCGCGCCCGCACCTTTCATCGTGGCGTGCCGCCGCCGGTAATCGCGCGGCGTCATCTGCAGGTCGCGAACGAAGGCCCTGCGCATCACTTCCTGGGACCCGTAGCCGCATTGTCCAGCGATGGTTTTGAGGGGAAGTGCGCTTGTCTCTAGAAGGCGGCGGGCGGCGTCGAGGCGCAACTGCTGTACGCCACGCCCGGGTGACAGACCGGTCGAGCGTTCGTAGAAGCGTGCGAAGGAGCGTGTGGACATGTGGACCTCCTGCGCCAATCGGGCAACGCTGAGGTTCTCCTGCAGATGCGTTGCGATCCACAGATGCAGCGTGCCGATCCGCGCGTCGATCGCGGGATGCTCGATCGGCACCCGGCAACGGCGTGGCATGCCGTAGCGACGGCGGCATGGTCCGGCAAGGCGCGCGGCGAGCATGTCCGCGAACGCGGCACCTCGGTCCTGTGCGATCCACGACAGCGCCAGGTCTTCCCCTTGGCCCGGTTCGATGACGCGCCAGCCATGCGCTTTGTTGCAACCCGCGGACAGGTTTGCGCCTTGCCCACGCGGTCCCGGCGGCGCCGCACCGCCTCGTCGCCGCACGGCGTGTACGGCTGGTGCGCGCGGCAGCAAAGCTCGGGCGCCCAGGACGGCGCAGCGGCAAAGCTGCCTCCGGTTCCGGGAGAGCCATTCGCGCAAACGCCGCACGCCCACCGGTCCAGCCGGGCCCGGATCGGGCTCGCCACTGATGAAAAGCATGCTCGCCCGACCGACGAGCCGGTGCGGCAATGCACGCGTCGAGAGTGCCACACCGCTCGAACTCAGGGCGTGGCTGCCCGTTGCCGAGGTCATTCGAACGTCGTAGCCGGCGAGCTTGCCGCGTGTCTTGCGCAAGGCGGCATTGGCGGCCTTGAAGACCGCGAGCATGCGGATGATGTCGAGAAGAAGGAATCCGGGAAGCAGCAGGAACCAGACCTTGTGCATCATGAGGAGCCACCGTAGGGAGGATCAATCCGGAGTCTCACAACGCTGCCGCACCGCGCCAGTGCGCGAAACGGGCTCGCGAGATTGGCAGAAATGGTGGTGAATTTTGCCTCCGGGCTCGGCCAGGCGCTTCTAGACTGTCGCACCCTTGCCTCCATCACATGCTGAGTGGCCGCCCGGTGCTAGCAGTCGGCCAGCCCCGCATGGGTCGGTTCAAAGGCTGGAGCCGCTGGCCTTCTCGCCTGCCGGACTCCACACCGAGCGCCTCGACTGTGCTCGCGAAAAAGGTGGGGGTGCCGACGACGCAGGAAGCGCACCTATGAATGAGTGGACCCAGGATGTTCTCGGTCGTTTGAGCCAGGCAAGTGAGCCTTCTGAGGTGCTCGCGCAGATCAGCGTGGCAACCAGGCACCTCGGCTTCGAGCATTGCGCCTACGGGCTGCGCACGCTCGTGCCCTTCACTCGACAGAAGACCTTGATGTTCAGCACGTACGACGAGCGGTGGAATTACCGTTACATCAACGCCGGATACCTCCTGGTCGATCCCACGGTCGCTCACGGCGTGCACAGCGGCACGCCCGTGATCTGGAGCGACGAAGTCTTCCGGAGCGCCCCGCAGATGTGGGACGAGGCGCGTTCGTTCGGCCTGCGCGTCGGATGGGCGCAATCGGTCTTCGAGCCCGACGCGCGGATCGGCATGCTGACGCTTGCGAGGTCGGGCGAACCGCTGACGGCAGCGGAGATACTCGCCAAGGATCCGTGCCTGCAGTGGCTGGTGCATACCGCCCACCGCGCGTTCTGCGGCCTCCTGGGAGGTAGCCCGCTGGAGGGGCTCGAATCCCTCACGAAACGGCAGGTGGAGGTGCTGCGCTGGACGGGCGATGGCAAGACGAGCGACGAGATCGCATCCATCCTTTGCATCTCGAAACCCACGGTCGAATTTCATCTGCAGAACGCCATGGCCAGATTGGGCGCGCCCACCAAGAGCTCGGCCGCGGCATTCGCTTCACGGCTCGGGCTTCTGAACTGAGTGGAGTGCCGCACGGGGCGCGCCAGCCCGGCTGCGGGGACTCAATCGACCGCGTCGGCGTGCCGGTCTTGGCGCGGGCACCAGCTCGTGTCCACGTCGATGAAACAGGCAAAGAGCTGCTGGCCCTCGATCAGCACCGGCGGCGCCGCGCGCTGCACGGACAGGCCCGCGCGACGCAGGATGCGCTCGATGCCCAGTGGCGAGGCGCTGACGAGTCGCCGTCCACCCTGCTTGGCGACGGTCCGCATCGCGACGCTCAGCATGTCCAGCGCGAGCGACCAGCCATGTGGACCCCCGACCGCGCCGAGTCGCATCCAATCGGCCGCGGCAAATCGCGACAGTTCCCAGACGTCAGGCGAGCACGGCGCGGGCGTGTCGCCGAGCAGTTGAGGAAAGACACTGGCGAGCAGATAGGGCCGGTGCGTGGGCAAGAGACGGCTCGTGCCGACAATCTCCCCGTCCGTATTGCGCGCGATCAGATAGATGGTGTCCTTCCGATCAAATTCGTCCAGCTCCAGCCGACCGCGCGTATCGAGCTTCCAGCCCAGCTTCTCGACGAATACCTCGTGCCGGTAGCGCGCCATGTCGAACAGCACGTCTGCCGTGAAAGAGTCGATCGTTCCCGCAATGAACTCCATGAGGTCACCTCGTTGAATGAGGCCCGCATTACAGCGTGATGACGGGCGCGGGGACACTGTCAGAGTTGATAGGGCTGCGAACGTCGCGACGAGCGCTCCATCGACCGCGTGCGACACCATGGCACGGGGACAGTTCGGACTTTTTACCTACGGCCGCCGCGCGGTCCAGACGGTGAAGACGCCGGCCGCGACGATCAGCAGCACGCCGACGGTGGCCTGGGGCCGAGGCATGTCGCCCCAGATCGCGTATCCCAGCAGCAGGGCCCAGACGATCAGGCTGTAGCGAAAAGGTGTGACGACCGAGAGATCGACGCCGCGGCAGGCGACGATGAGCGCATAGTTGCCCAGCGCCGCGCAACCCGCAGCCGCCGCGAGCATGCCGAGCTCGTACCGCGTGAGCGCCGTCCAGCGTTCCACGAGACCCAGCAGCAGGCCCGCCAGGCACACGGCGAGCGTGGTCGCGACCGCGATGGTCGACGAAGGGATCGCGGCGGGAATGCGCCGTGTCACCAGGTCGCGCGCAGCCAGCGAGGCGGCACATAACAGCGCGCAGGCATGACCGGCCGCAGGGACATCCGGCCGCGCGGCCGGCTGGATGACCAGCAGGACGCCACCAAATCCCGCGGCAGCAGCCAACAGACGCCCACCACGCCAGGGCTCCCACCGCAGCGCCATCGCCGTGGCGGCGATCATCAGTGGCGCGGTCATCATGAGCGTGCTCACAGTGGCAAGCGGCGCCAGCGACAGGGCGACCACGGAGGCGAGGGCCGTCGTGACCTCGAGTCCGCAGCGCACCCCCACGAGCGGGCGCAGTGCCATTCGCCAGCAGCTACCGCGCGTGCCCCGCGCGATTGCCAGGATGAAGAGGGTCGCGAACGCACCGCGCACGGCAAGAATTTGCCCGGCTGGCAGGCTTTGCGCGGCCAGCTTCACGAAGACATCGTTGAGGACGTAGCAGCCCATGGCCACCAGCATGAGCAGGATCCCCCGGCGATTGGCCTTTGCGCTAGCCATTGGCGGACGGTGGCGGCGTCGGGGTGGTGTGCGGAGCCACAGGGTCGGATGGCGGCTCCGGGGACACCGAAGCGCCTGCGACACTTGCATCCGCGGCCGTGCCTGGCCGCGTGCCGAGCGGCGCGCCGCAGCGCCTAAGAACATCCCACAGCGCCTGTGCCTTCAGCACGATCTCCTCGACTTCGGCATCGGGATCGGACATGGCGACGATGGCACCGCCGGCACCAATGGAGATCCGGCCGTTGGCAGATACCAGGGTGCGGATCACGATGTTGAGTTGGGCCGCGCCGTCGAGCGACAGATAGCCGATGCTGCCCGAGTAGATGCCGCGCGCGGCATCTTCGAGTTCGTCCAGGATCCTCATCGTGCGTACCTTGGGGGCGCCGGTCATGGAGCCGCCGGGGAACGCGGAGCGCACACAGTCTATGGGCCCCAGGTCCGCCCGCAGCCTCCCCCGGATGGTGCTGACCAATTGGTGCACGGTGGCGTAGGTCTCGAGCGCGAACAGGCTTGGCACGTGAACGCTGTCGATCTCGCACACGCGGTTGAGGTCGTTGCGCAGCAGGTCGACAATCATCAGGTTCTCCGCGCGGGTCTTCTCGTCGGCGACCATGGCGTCTGCGATCGCGTCGTCCTCGGCCGGTGTCGCGCCGCGTGCGGCGGTCCCCTTGATGGGCTTCGATTCCACTTCCCGATCGCCGGAGATGCGAAGGAAGAGTTCAGGCGAGGCGCACAGCACGGCATAGCCGCCGATGCGCAGGTAGGCCGCATAGGGCGCCGGATTGTGCTTGCGCAGGACCCGATAAACCTCCAGCGGTCGGATGCGTCCTTCGCCGACCAGTTGGTTCGTGAGGCAGACCTCGTAGGTCTCGCCCTGCAGGATCTCGTGTTGGCAGCGCAGGATGAGTTCCCGGTAGGTCGCCAGGTCCACCCGCCAAGCCAATGAACGCAGTTCGCGGGCCGCATCTGCGCCGTCCTCCGGCGCCGCCACCTCTGCGGCTTCGAGCCGCTCGCGCATGGCCTGCATCCAGCGGCGATTTTCATTGCATGGGTCATCCTCATCGAGGCAGACGATCCACACTTGCTGCTCGAGATGGTCGAAGGCAAGAAAGCGATCGGCGAGGATCCACATCGCGTCCGGAGTGTCCGCGTCGTGAGCGCGTGCACCGTCGAGTTCGCGCTTGAGCTCGTAGCCGAAGTAGCCCACGAAGCCACAGGCGAAGTCGAAGGGAAGTTTCGGGCCCGCTGGCGACTGGCCCGGAAGGTTGTCGCGCAGGTAGTCGAAGATGCTCTCGTCCCGCACCTGGACGACGTCGCCCCGGCGCACCATCAGCTCGCGCGGTGCGGTGCGGTAGATCAGTACCTGGGTGCGCGGACCGCTCGCATCGCCCATGAACGAGAAGCGCGCCCGCCCGGCTTCGGCGAGGCTGCTGTCCAGCCAGAAAGCGCAATCGCTGTGCGCGAATGTGCTCATGAACAGGGCCTCGGCATCGGACGCGGTGTCGATGCACTCCGCGTGCAGCGACAGCGCCTGCGGGCCTTCAAGGTGCAAGGCGGGGCCGAAGCGATCTCGTGCCTCGCGCCGCGGCGCCTGCGCCAGCCATTCCCGCGTCAGGTCCCTGAAATTGCGCAGCAGCCGCGCGCCGAATTCGGTGCAGATCGACTCCGGATGGAACTGCACCCCCCACCAGGGCAGCGAGAGGTGGCGCAATCCCATCAACGTGCCGTCGGACGTCCATGCGAGCGGCTCCAGTGAGGAAGGCAGCTGCGTGACCGCGAGGGAGTGGTAGCGCACCACCTCGAAGCGGTCTGGAATGCCGGCGAAGAGATCGCGCTGCGCGTGCGACACCCGATCCAGACGTCCGTGCATCGGCCGCACCGCCAAGTCGACCCGAGCGCCGCAATGATGGGCGATGGCCTGGTGCCCGAGGCAGACGCCGAGCACAGGTTTGCGGGAACGCTGCAGCGCGTCCGCCGAGATGCCGAGATCGGCGCGTCGCTGCGGACGCCCGGGCCCCGGCGAGATCACGATGTTGTCGAAGCGCATGCGCTCGACCTCATCCCAGTGCATCTCGTTGTTGCGCAGCACGATCGGCGGTTCACCGTTGCAGGCCGCCAGGTACTGGTAGAGGTTGTAGGTGAACGAGTCGTAGTTGTCGATCAGCAGCGTGCGCATGGGATGCTCCTTGGCGGTAGGCGGAGCTGTGCATCGTTGAAGATCCGCGCCGGCGTCGCAACTGCGCAATGTGCTAGTTGCTCGGCGTGGACAGCTTGCCGATGGAGGCGCTGCAGGTCCCTGGTGGATCAGGGTTCACTCATCCTTCGCCCTGGACCCGATCGTGGTGGGCAGGAACGTCGCCCACGCGGTCTCGTTGCACGATGCTTCTCGTCTCATGGCCGGCGCACGAACTCGATACTGCTGTCTGCTCCGGCTGCCGTCAGCCGCGGCCAAGACTGGTTCAATCGACAAGGCGGCAGCCGAAATGCGGGCGCTTCGACAATGCGCGGGTGACGACTGCGGTCCGGGTGAGCAGAAAAGTTGCGGATCGATCCGTCGAAGGTGTGTCGCAGGCGGAATGAGCCGCCTTCGCGAGTCCACTCCGGCTTCCTCGAACAGACGTCGCGTGGACTCGTACTGGATTGATTTTGTCGCTGCTGGTGCGTGTGGAGGAAAGCAGAGACGGTCCTTCTATGCCCGCTAAGGGGCGCACAGTCCAAGCTGGGTTGCGGGCCAGCACAGGTCAGATGCAGCGATGAGAACTTTGGAAGCGAGGCGCCGCGTGCCATCGGGCCATCCCGTCCGTTTTCAGAGGCCTCCCAAAAGTCATAGTTGTCTTAGATTGCATCTCGTCGCACGCTAGAAGCAGATCCATGCGGAAGACGATTTTGGAAAGAGACTGCCGCTGGATTGAACAGCGATCGTCGAGCCCTGCGCAGTGCATGTTTCACTCTGGCCTGGGCACCAGTTCTGCTTCTATTCGGCTCTTCAAGCGAGGCACTTCATCTCAAACAACGCACGGCTTGAAAGCACGGCACCCATAAAGGATCTGTCATGCAACTCGAACACCACGTTAACGCTCGCGAGCTTGTTCCGCAAACTTTCGGCGCACCCGCGTTCTTTCGCATGGCTGACGTGATTCGCATCACGGCATTGAGTCGCGCCACCGTGTATCGAAGAATCGCCGAAGGCAAGTTCCCCCCACCGGTACATTTAGGGTGCGCCTGTCGGTGGCCGCGCGCAGCGCTTCAGCGGTGGATTGACGATCCGGAAAGTTATTCGAGGACACCCGAATCGCCGATGGCTTGAGCCAGATGCGTGCGCCGATCCGGTCGATCCAATAGTAGCCACGCGACGTTGATGCGGACCGTCACGGATGGCCCTCGTCTCGGATGGCCGCAGATGCGCAGGCTTCGCTGCTGTGGGTGAGCGGCGAGCTTCGTGCTGCCCTAGGCTGCTTGGAGCGCTAGGACCTGCGCGCCAGCGGCAAGGTGGTCCAAATAGTCCGCCCAGCGCTGCATCATGTCTTTGCGCTTGTCCATGAATTCCGCCCTGTCGTACGCGGCCCCGAGGGGCCCGCTTTTGCCATGCGCAAGTTGCGCCTCGATCACATCTGGCTGGATGCCATGGAGTTGTTCTGCCATGACCGTGCGAGCCATAGCGCGAAAACCGTGCGCGGTCATTTCGTCACTCGTGTACCCGAGCCTGCGCAATGCGGCATTGACGGTGTTCTCGCTCATGGGGCGCTCACCGGTCCGGATGCTGGGAAAGACATACCTGCCATGTCCGGTCAATGGTTGCACCGCGTTGAAAGCGTCCAACGCCTGCGTCGCCAACGGCACGAGATGAGGCCGGCCGTTGATCTTTTCGTGGAGCCTGCGCTTCATGTCCTGGGCTGGGATGGTGAGCATCGCCTTTTCCAGATCGATCCAGGCCCATTCCATCGCCCGGATGTTGCCAGGCCGCTGGAAGAGGAGGGCGGACAGCAGGAGGGCGGCGCGGGTGATGGGTTGGCCGCCATAGCCCTGGATCGCGCGCATCAACTCGCCGACTTTCTCCGGCTCCAGTACGGCGGCCATGCTCTTGGTGATCACCGGCCGCAGGGCGCCTTGCAGGTCCGGCGCCGGATTGCTTTCGCATCGACCGGTCTGGACGCCGTAACGAAACACCTGGCCGGCACATTGACGCAAGGTGTGAGCCGTCTCTATGACACCGCGACCTTCGATGCGCTTGAGCGCGTGGAGAAGATCCTTGGCGCGGATCGACGCGATGGGTTGTCCGCCGAGATAAGGAAAAAGGTCTTTCTCCATGATGCGCAGCCAACGCTCGGAATAGGAATCGCTCCAGCTGCTGGCCTTGGTGGCGTGGAATTCCCGTGCGAGCGCCTCAAAGGTGTTGGCTGCCTCGGTCGCACGACACTGTTTTTCCGCGCGCTTGGCGGCACTGGGATCCACGCCTTCGGCCAGCAGTTCGCGCGCCTTGTCGCGTCGCTGCCGGGCCTTGGCGAGCGACACGGCGGGGTAGACGCCGAGCGCCAGGGTCTTGGCCTTGCTATGGAAACGATAGTCCATGCGCCAGTACTTGCCCGCTGCCTTGACCCGAAGGTACATGCCGCCGCCATCGGCGTAGCGCTCGCCGATCGCAGTGCCTTTGTGTTTTACGTGCCTCACGAATGTGTCGGTCAGTGGCATGGTGATCCCCGTGCTGTCGGTACCTGGCTTTCGGCCACGTGTGGGTACCTGAAGAAGTACCGACAAATTGCGAAGATTCGATGCTACGGCCCGACATCGCGAGAGGCAAAGAAAAACCCGCCACCCCTGGGAGAAGTGCGAGTTCTGAGGCAGCGTGAAGCTGCAAGAAATGCGGGATTGGCCTGCCCGGAGGGGATCGAACCCCCGACAACCTGCTTAGAAGGCAGGTGCTCTATCCAACTGAGCTACGGGCAGATTCCAGGCTGGAGGGATGCCCGGAAAATCAACGACTTAGATGCTTTACCTACAGTCGGCAGCGGCGGATTCTACCGAGTTCCGCGCCTTGACTCGCAGGGCGGGACCGTAGTTCGACGCCACGCGGGAGCCGAATCAGGTTTGGTTCGGAGGGAAGCCTAATTTCGTAATCAGGGAAGTCTGACCGAATCCGCGTGGCGCCAAAGCCGCGCGAGTGGGTTGAACAGACTGTTCAGCACGTTTCTTGAGCGTTACATTCCATGGAACTATCAAGGGCGATATGAACGAAGATGGTCAAAAAGCACTGCCACTGCTTTACCTGTCGGTTTCCGGGAAATTCCTTATCGCGTTAATTGGTGCCACCGCGTGGATGGGATTTTCAATATGGGCTGCGGAGGCATGGCTGGCCGATTTGAAGCATTACGTCGGTACCGTGCTGGCCATTTTCCTGGTATATGGAATTGCCATTATTCCGGGCTTCATGAATGCCTTCATGGCCATAAGCCTGCTTCTCGACAAGAGACCGACGCATTCCCCGTTGTCCGTCTATCCCCCGATTTCCATTCTGGTGGCCGCTTACAACGAGGAAGCCTCCATTGAGGAGACGCTTGCCAGCATCGGGCGCCAGAATTATCCTGGCGAACTGCAGGTTCTCGTGATCAACGACGGATCCACGGACAACACTTCTCTTGTTGTTCAGCGAGCCAAGGATCAGTACTCCTGGCTCACCTTCGTCGATCTGAAAAAAAATGGAGGCAAAGCCCGGGCCCTGAATATCGGATTCAAGGAAGTCTTGCACGACCTGGTCGTTACCGTGGATGCCGACTCTTTTCTGTACCGAGGAGCCCTCGCCAGCATTGTCGAGCGTTACCGAGCCGATCCACCCAATACCCGGGCCGTCGCAGGAAAAATCCTGGTCCGGAACTCGAGGCAAAATTGGATTACCCGCTGCCAGGAATGGGACTATTTTCACGGTATTGCAGCAATCAAGCGGGTGCAATCGCTGTTTCAAGGCACATTGGTTGCGCAGGGCGCGTTTTCCATCTACGACCGGGCCGCGCTGATCGAGGTCGGAGGGTGGCCTGAGTGCGTGGGAGAGGACATCGTGCTGACGTGGGCCCTGCTGAAAGCCGGGTATCGGGTGGGTCACTGTGAGGATGCGTGCCTGTTTACCAATGTGCCCAGCACCATCAGGCAGTTGGTCAAGCAGCGCCAGCGATGGGCGCGCGGCATGACCGAGGCCTTTGTCAAGCACCCGGGAATCCTCTTCAAACCCAGGTTGTCGACATTTTTCATTTATTGGAATCTGGTGTTTCCATGGCTGGATCTGGCATACACGATCGGATTCATTCCGGGAATCATATTCGCGCTTTTCGGCTATTACTGGATTGTGGGCGTAATGACGCTCGCGCTGATACCGGCGGCATTCGCGTTGAGTCTTCTGATGTTTTCAATCGAACGCAGAATGTTCAAGAAAACGGGATTGGTCGTGCGAAAAAATATCCAGGGCTTCTTCGTTTACGTGCTCCTGTACAGCCTGCTGCTGCAGCCCGCCAGTATTCTCGGATATCTGGATGAGTTGTTCAGAAAGCCCAAGGCCTGGGGGACGAAATGATGGAGGCGTTGAGATATTCCATTGCCGTTCTCTCCGGGGCCATGGTGCTGGCTGGACCCTGTAAAGCCGAAGAAGAAAAAGGCAAGGAAAAACCAAGCGACATGGCTTTTGGCACGGAATTTTTCCTGACCAGCGACAGCGATCATTTTCAGTCGAGGAGGGTATCGGCCGAATTCTTTCCTGCTTTCGAGAATGCCGATCGCTACCTGGGTTTTCGTCTCTCCGACTACCAATACAAGCAAGATAGCTGGCAAAGGGCCGGAAAGAAGATTTCATTTCTAGCCCGCTCGATCGAATCCAGGACTGGCGATGGAGGGGCCCTGGAGGCCGGCCTGTTTCAGCAGGGAGGGCACACGCTGCTGACACTGGACGGCAGTTACCGCATGTCACCCACGAAGAGTACCGCGGTGGAGTTTCTCGTAACCCGCGACTGGGTGGAAACTCCGAAGTCCCTGGACCGCGGGATCGATTTTTCGTTTGTCGGGGTTGCCGTGGACCAGGGGCTGGGAAGCCATTTGACTCTGGTCGGACTGCTGGGACAGCAATATTTTTCGGACGGCAATCGACGGGACCATGCCCGCCTGCGGCTGATCTATCAGCCGTCACTCGATCTGGGGCTGACCTTGCAGGCGCGCTATCGAACGTACCGAAGCACCCATGAGGACGTGGACAGAGCCTATTTCAATCCGAAGAGCTACAGCGAGTCGATGCTGGCGATCGGTTGGCGGCACCGTTTCCAGGGATGGACGGCCTCCCTGACGGCGGGGCTTGGCAACGAGACGATCAACCACGATTTGAATCAACCAACGAGATTGTTCGACCTGAGCCTTCAAAGTCCGGTCAGGGGCTCGCAGGTATTTCGTTTTGGCGCGGGCTACAGCCGCAGCACTACCTTTTCGGGGCCCAGCTACCACTATCGATACCTGCGCGGCGAATGGGTGATCCTTTTTTGAGTGCAAGGCCTGCACCTGAAGCGAACGCTGCCGACGGCTACAGGGACACCATCCCCGCAGAAACGAAAATGCGGACAGCCACTTGAGTGACTGTCCGCATTGCGTTTTCTATGGTCGGGGCGAAAGGATTCGAACCTTCGACCCTCTGGTCCCAAACCAGATGCGCTACCAGGCTGCGCTACACCCCGACAAGCCTTCAATTCTAGCCCGGATCTTGGCCCTTCTCGGACTTCTCAGCGTTTCTCGTACTGGGTCTTGCCAAAAAGAATCTCGCGCTCCTTGTCGCCGGTGATCGGCTGGCGCAGGTCGGCCAGCACTTTCACGCCGCGCTGCACGGCGGGGCGCGCGGCGATGCCGTCGAACCAGGCCTTCAGGTGCGGAAAGTCGGTGAGGGTGATGCCCTGGTTCTCCCAGCTGCGAAGCCACGGAAAGATTGCAATGTCGGCAATCGAATAGCTCTTGCCGGCAATGAACCTGTTTTTCGACAACTGCTTGTCGATCACGCCGTACAGGCGCTTGGCTTCGTTGCTGTAACGGTCGATGGCATAGGCGATCTTCTCGGGTGCGTACAGGCGGAAGTGGTGCGCCTGGCCGAGCATGGGGCCGACGCCGCCCATCTGGAACATGAGCCACTGCAGCACGTCGTAGCGTTCGCGATCGCCGGTGGGCAGAAACTTGCCGGTCTTGCCCGCAAGGTAGACGAGGATGGCGCCCGATTCGAAGAGCGAGATGGGCTTGCCGTCGGGACCGTCGGGGTCGGTGATGGCGGGGATCTTGTTGTTCGGGCTGATCTGCAGGAACTCGGGCGCGAACTGATCTCCCTTGCCGATGTTCACGGGGTGCGCGTGGTACGGCAGGCCGCACTCCTCCAGCATGACGTGAACCTTGTGGCCGTTCGGCGTGGGCCAGGAATAAACCTCGATGGGCGATGCGGGCATGTCGACTTGCACTCCGTGATGTGATGCGAGCCCGGCAGCATATACGCGGCCTTTCGAACGCGTGCGGGGCGCAATTGTTTGGCCTGGCTTGGCGGATGGATGCGCGGCTCAGGCCACGGCCGAGGCCTGCGACAGGTGCTGATGGATCAGCGCGACCGCGGCCGCGCCTTCGCCGATGGCGCCGCCCACGCGCTTGACCGAACCCGATCGCACGTCGCCCACGGCGAATACGCCCGGCACGCTCGATTCGAGCGCCGCGGCCGGCCGCGCCGGAAAGCCGCTGCTCGCGGCGGCGCCGGTGAGCACGAAGCCGTGCTTGTCGACGGCCACCCCGCAGCCTTCAAGCCACGAGGCTTCGGGCTCGGCGCCAACGAACAGGAAGATGTTGCGCGCCGGGCAGTCATGTTCGGCGCCGCTGGTGTGACAGCGCCATGTCGCTCCGGTGAGGCCTTCGTCGGAGTCGCCGTGCAGGCGCACGAGTTCGGTGTGGGGCTGCAGCGAGATGTTGGGCGTGGCCTCGATGCGGTCGATCAGGTAGCGCGACATGCTGGCGGCCAGCGACGGGCCGCGCACGAGCACGTTGACCTTGGCCGCGTGGCGCGACAGGAACACCGCGGCCTGTCCCGCCGAGTTGCCGCCGCCCACCAGCGCCACCTCTTGCTGCGCGCAGATCTTCGCCTCGATGGCAGAGGCCCAGTACCAGATGCCGCGGCCTTCGAATTCGGCGAGACGCGGTACTTCGGGACGCCGGTAGCGTGCGCCGCTGGCAATGACGACGGTGCGCGCATGGATCGTGCGGCCATCGGCCAGCGCAACGGCCAGGCTGTCGAGGGCGTTGTCGCGCGAACAGTCGAGCGACACCACCTTGGCCGGAATCAGCATCTCGACGCCGAACTTCTGCGCCTGCACGAAAGCCCGGCCCGCCAGCGCTTGCCCCGAGATGCCGGTCGGGAAGCCCAGGTAGTTCTCGATGCGCGCGCTCGCGCCCGCCTGGCCGCCGAAGGCGCGGCAGTCGAGCACGATCACGCGCAGGCCTTCGGAGGCCGCATAGACGGCGGTGGCGAGTCCTGCCGGCCCGGCACCGACGACGGCCACGTCGAACAGTTCGTTGCGCTCGGCGGTGTCGACCATGCCCAGGCAGCGCGCGAGCGCGTCGTCGGCCGGGTTGACCAGCACCGAGCCGTCGGGGCACACGGCCAGCAGCTTGCTGGCGCCGTATTGCGCAAGCAGCGCCGCGGCGTCGGGGTCTTCGGCGGCGTCGACCAGGTGATATGGATAGCCGTTGCGGCGAAGAAAGTTCTCCAGCCGCGCCATGTCGGGCGACTGCGGCTGGCCGATCAGCACCGGGCCGCTGGCGCCTGACTCGATCAGCGCCACGCGCCGCAGGATCAGCGCGCGGGTGATGCGTTCGCCCAGGTCGGCTTCGGCCACCAGCAACGCGCGCAACTGCGCGGGGGAGACGAGCAGCGCCTCGACGTCTTCGTCGGCATGGCCATCGACCAGGGCAGGGCGGCCGCTCAACTGGCCGACTTCGGCCAGGAATTCGCCCGGCCCCTGCCGCACGATGGGCACGACGTGGCCAAGGCCGTCGCGCTGCGTGACGGCCACCACGCCCTTGAGCAGCACGAACATGCCGGGACCGGTTTCCCCGGCGGTGAAGAGCCGGCTGCCGCGCGCAAACTGCTGCACGGTGCCGAAGTGCGCAATGCGCGCAATCTCGGTGTCACTGAGGACAGGGAAAGTCTGGTGAAGGCGGTTGCTGTCGGTGCCGTTTGCGTCGAGGGCCATGTGGGGAAACTCCATGTCGCGAATCCACTGCATTAAACGACGAAGCGGCGCGCAGCACACCGTCATGCGGCTGCAATCTTCCTGACACGCGCGCTTCATGGCAGGTGCGGAGACTCCCTCGGCAGAAAGGGTTCCCCATGAAAGAACTGCCCAACCCGACGTTTCCGCTTTCACAGATCGGGCTGCGCGCGGCCTTGTGGCCCGCTCCCGCAACCGGTGTGCCTGCCGTTGCCCGCACGTCGGTGCCTCAGGCGCCTGCTGTCATCCTGCCGCCGGTTGTCGAGTCCAAGCAAGGCATCACCGTGGGCTGGGCCCGCCACCTGGACGACGTACGAGCCGCCCAGCGACTGCGCTACGACGTGTTCGTCGGCGAAATGGGCGCCCGGGTCTCCTCGCCGCTGGCCGGCCACGACATCGACCTGTTCGACGATTTCTGCGAACACCTGCTGGTGCGCGACGAGCTGACGCAGCAGGTCATCGGTACTTACCGCGTGCTCACGCCGGCCCAGGCCCGCCGCGTCGGCAGCACCTACAGCGACACCGAGTTCGACCTCACCCGCCTGCGCGACCTGCGCGAGCGCATGGTCGAGCTGGGCCGCAGCTGCGTGCATCCGGACCACCGTCAGGGCGGCGTGATCCTCGCGCTGTGGGGTGCGCTGGCCGGTTTCATGCATCGCAACAAGCTCGACACGATGATCGGCTGCGCGAGCATTCCGATGTCACACAACGGTGTCACGAACGGCGACGCGGCGGCCAGCATCTGGCGCCAGGTGTCGGCCAAGCACATGGCGCCGATCCAGTACCAGGTGCAGCCCCGCCTGCCGCTGCCGGTCGAGCGGCTCGACAGCACGCTCGACGTGGAGCCGCCGGCGCTCATCAAGGGCTACCTGCGCCTGGGCGCCAAGGTGCTCGGCGCGCCGGCCTGGGACCCGGACTTCAACGCGGCCGACCTGCCGATGCTGATGCGCATCGACGATTTGCCGGCGCGCTACCGCAAGCATTTCCTGGGCGCATGAAGCCGGCGGCTGCCCCGTCTCACAACGGGTTGCCCGCCCAGTCTCCGGGCATGATGGAGCCCCACAAGACGGCGGCGGTGGCGTCACGAGAGTGTCATGAGAGCGTCACAAACGACATCGACACTGTCATATTTCCGCCTACGTGTGCTCCCGTGCCGCTTGCTCCAGAATCAGTGCCCATGCCACTCGCCCCCGCAGACCGGTCGCCAGCCGTCGCGGCGCCCACGTTCACGCTGCTCGACCGCGACCACAGCATCCTGTCATTCAATGAACGGGTGCTCGACTGGGCCCGTCGGCCCGAGGTGCCGCTGATCGAACGGCTGCGCTACCTTTGCATCGTGTCTTCCAACCTCGATGAGTTCTTCGAGGTTCGCGCCGCGCCGCATCTGATCGCGGGCAGCGCCGGCGACCGCAAGGGCGTCTACACCGTCGAGTCGTTCGAGCGGCTGGCCGAAGCGGCACACAAGCTCGTGGCGCGCCAGTACGCGCTGTACAACGACGAGCTGATGCCGACCTTTGCCACGCACGGCATCCACATCATTTCGCACGGCGAGCGCAATCCGGCGCAGCGCAAGTGGGTCGGCGAGTATTTCGAACGCGAGGTGCGCCCGCTGCTGATCCCGGTCGGGCTCGACCCGGCGCATCCGTTTCCGCAGGTGGCCAACAAGTCGCTCAACTTCATCGTGCGGCTGGGTGGCAAGGACGCGTTCGGGCGCGAGAACCCGATCCAGATCGTGAAGGTGCCGCGCGTGCTGCCGCGCCTGATCAAGATGCCGGCCAAGGTATCGGACGGCAAGACGCTGTTCGTGGCGCTGTCGAGCGTGGTGCGTGCGCACCTTGCAAGCATGTTCCCGGGGCGGGAGGTAGGCGATTTTTCGCAGTTCCGAGTCACTCGGCATTCCGACCTGGCAGTGGACGAGGAAGACGTGAAGAACCTGCGCACCGCCTTGCGCCAGGGGCTTCAGCATCGCCACTACGGGCAGGCCGTGCGACTGGAGGTGTCGGCGAGCTGTGCCGAGTCGCTCGCGAGCTTTCTGCTTGCGCAGTTCAACCTGCCGCCGCAGTCGCTGTACCGCGTGCACGGGCCGGTCAACCTGGCACGGCTCACCCAATTGGCCGACTTGCTCGATGAGCCGCAGTTGCGGTTCCCGCCATACCCGGCGTCGTACCCGGTCACGCTGTCGCCGGCGCAGTCGTTCTTCGAGCGGCTGCAGCGCGGCGACGTGCTGATCCACCAGCCCTTCGAGAGCTTCGAGGGCGTGCTCGCATTCCTGCGCGAAGCGGTGCTCGACCCGCAGGTGCTGGCGATCAAGCAGACCATCTACCGCACGGGTACCGATTCCGAACTGATGGACCTGCTGCGCGAAGCGGTGCGCCGCGGCAAGGAAGTCACAGTGGTGGTGGAGCTGAAGGCGCGCTTCGACGAAGAGGCCAACATCAACTGGGCCGAGATGCTCGAGTCGATCGGTGCGCAGGTGGTGTACGGCGTGGTCGGCCTGAAGACCCACGCCAAGATGCTGCTGGTGACGCGCCGCGAGGGCAAGCAGATGCGCCGCTACGGCCATCTTTCCACGGGCAACTACAACCCGCGCACGGCGCGGCTGTACACCGACATCAGCCACCTCACGGCCGACCCGCTGCTGACAGCCGACATGGAATCGGTGTTCGTGCACATGGCCAGCCAGAGCCGGCTGCCCAGACTCAACCGCATGTGGCTGGCGCCGTTCGACCTGCACAAGAACATCACGGCGCAGATCGATGCGCTGGGCATGGCCGCCGCGGCGGGCCACCCCACGCGCATCGTCGCCAAGATGAACGCGCTGACCGACGAGGAGATCATTGCCTCGCTGATCCGCGCGGGGCAGAAGGGCGTGAAGATCGACCTGATCGTGCGCGGCGCGTGCACGCTGCCCGCGCAGGTGCCGGGTCTGACCGACAACATCCGCGTGCGCTCGGTGATCGGGCGCTTCCTGGAGCATTCGCGGGTCTTTTATTTCCGCAACGGCGAGGACGAGTCGCTGTACCTGTCGAGCGCCGACTGGATGAACCGCAACATGATGCGGCGTATCGAACTCGCGTGGCCCGTGACGGACCCCGCGCTGCGCCAGCGGCTGATCGACGAATGCCTGGTGGCCTACCTGCACGACGGGCGCGATGCCTGGGACCTCGGCGCAGACGGTATCTACACGCGCATCGACCACGACACGCATCCGGGCGAGGACGGCGTGGGGCGCGCCGTCGAGGCTCATGGTGCGCAGTCTGCGCTCATGAACCGCTATGCTTCACGAGGGCATCTGCGCGATGCATCCAGCAACTGACGCACGAAGGACCATGACCATGGACTTGATCTTCTGGCGGCATGCCGAAGCCGAGGACTGGACTGAGGGTTGCGACGACATGCAGCGCTCGCTCACCCCGCGCGGTGAGAAGCAGGCCAAGCGGATGGCCAGCTGGCTGGACCGCCAGTTGCCCGACGGCACGCGCATCATCTGCAGCCCCGCGCGACGCTGCGAGCAGACCGCGCTGGCCCTGGGCCGCAAGTACAAGCTGCGTTCGGAACTCGCGCCCGACACCACGCCCGAGGCGCTGCTCGGCGCGGCCGGCTGGCCCAACGGCAAATCGGTGGTGCTGATGATCGGCCACCAGCCCTCGGTGGGGCAGGCCATCTCGCTCCTGCTCGGCCTCAAGCAGGACAGCTGCCCGGTGCGCAAGGGCGCGCTGTGGTGGATCCGCACGCGCGAGCGCGACGGCGACGTGCAGACCATCGTCGTCACGGTGCAGTCGCCCGAGCTCATTTAGGCGCCCCCGGCCTGCCGCTTCAGGGCAGGCGCTTTGTCATGGTTGCAGACCAGGCGGGGCGGGGCGCTTGTCTCCCCGGAAAAGGGGCGCACCGCTCATGTGCGCAGGCGGCGCAATTTCTACAGTGACTCCACGGCAGTCCGCCTGGCCCCGATGAGGGGAAAGGCCATTGCCAGTCGGCCAACTCACTGGGGAACGCGCATGAAACTGCTCAACCTCTCGCCAAGAAGCTTCACGAACCTGCTGCGGGAAAGCGCGGGCATGTCGTTGAAAACGCTGACTCCCCTGCTTGTTGCCACGGCCCTTGTGTCAGGGTGCGCCACGGACAAGCCCCTGCCTGCGCTGCAGGTCAGCCACGATGCCGCCCGGTCGGTGGCGAAGGTCGAAATCATCTACAACCAGGAGGACGAACTGATCGTCGTGGATGGCGGCGGTTCGGGGCTGACGGGCTTTGCCGGTTTCCTGGGGCCCATCGGCGCGCTGCTGGCACTTGGCATCGACACCAACAGCCGGATGACGACGGCCGACCGCACGGACCGGCGCAGCAAGGAGTTCACGGCCGCGGTGAGGAACAGCGGTGTGCCCATGGGGCTCAACAGCTATTTCGCAGAGCGGCTGGCGGCGCGCCTGCGGGACGGCGGCCGCGAGGTGAAGCTGACGCCTTTCATGCGCGCGACCGGAAAGCTCCCCGAGATGAAGGTGCCGGAACTCCAGCCGACCCCCGGCTACAGCACGTTGATCCTGCGGATCACGACTGCCTATGGGGCATCCGATGCGACTTCGAGCTTCAAGCCCATCGTGGCGGTCGAGCAGTTGCTCAGAGACGAGCATCAGGCTGTCCTCTACCAGGCAAGCCATACCTCCGACTTGAGCCAGCCGACCTACTTCCGGTATGACGGCCTGCTCAGCGATCCTGCGGTTGCCCGGGAAGGGCTGAGGCAAGGGCTTGCCCAGGTCGTTCAGCCTGCCTATGCCGGGATGTTCGGGGACGACGAGCCTCGCATGGCCCATGCGACAGCCGGTCGGACGGTCGGCCTCGACCCCAAGTAAAGCGGCTCAGGCCCCGCTGAGTTCCACGCGCCAGGTGCTGGTCTTCTGCCAGGCCTGCACTTCTTCGCGCAGGAGGTGTGCGGACTGCGGGTAGGCCTCGGCCCAGTCGGGCGCGCAGGCAATCGTGAAAGCCCTGGCGCCCAATGCCGCGAGATGCAGCGCGAGCGGATCGGGATCGCGGCGCGCATGGCACAGGATGATCGCGAGCCGAAGCGACAGCAGCTGCATGACGAAGGTCTCGTCGTCCAGCGCGATTTCGAGCTTGCGCAGCTTGCCGCGCTGGCCAAGCACCAGCTGGCCGAGCGCGTGCATCTCGTTCACCGCGAAGCCGGGCGCGTCGGTGTTGTCGAGGATGTAGGCGCCGTGCTTGTGATAGTCGCTGTGCGAGACCAGCGTGCCGATCTCGTGCAGCTGGGCCGCCCAACCCAGTTTGCGCAATGCGCGGCCGGCGCGGCTCGACGTGCTGCCGCCGCGTGCGGCGGGGGAGAGCTGCACGAACAGCGACGCGGCCGTTTCGCCCACGCGCTTGGCCTGGGCCGCATCGACCGAAAACCGGCTGGCCAGACGGGCCACGGTGGCCGTGCGCATGTCGGCCACGCTCTCGTCTCGTTCCAGCAATTCGTAGAGCACGCCGTGGCGCAATGCACCCTGCGCCACCTTCATCTCCTCGATGCCGAGCAGGTCGAACACCGCGCGCAGCACGCTCACGCCGCCGCCGATCACGGCCTTGCGGTCCTCGCGCATGCCGTCGATGCGCAGCTTGTCGGCGCTGCCGGCCTTGAGCAAGCGGTCGAGCAGCCAGTCGAGGCCTTCGCGGGTGACGAGGCCCGATTCGGCGCCCGCGGCAGCGAGCACGTCGCCGACCGCGCCGATGGTGCCCGAGGCGCCGTAGGCCACGTCCCACTGGTCGCGGGTGTAGCTGCCAAGCGCATCGTCGAGCACGGCCTTGGCGGCCACTTCGGCGGCGCGGAAGGCTGCGGGCGTGAACTGGCCCTCGGCGAAGTGCTTCATCGACCAGGCGACGCTGCCCACGCGGTACGACTCGACCAGCTCGGCCTCGAGCGCGTGGCCGATGATCATTTCAGTGGAACGCCCGCCGATGTCGACCACCAGCCGGCGCTCGCGCTCGGATGCGTCGGTGTGCGGGAGCATGTGCGCCACACCTTGATATATGAGGCGGGCTTCTTCCCGGCCCGGGATCACGTCGATGCCGAAGCCCAGGATGGTGCGTGCACGCAGCAGGAACTCTTCGCGGTTGCGTGCTTCGCGCAGCGTTTGCGTGGCTACGGCTCGCACCTGCGAGCGCTTGAAGCCGGCCAGCCGCTCGCCGAAGCGGGCGAGGGCGTCCCAGCCGCGCTGCATGGCTTCGGTGGTGAGGTTGCGCGCGCTGTCCAGTCCGTTGCCCTGGCGCACGGTCTCCTTGAGGTATTCGGTGCGGTGGATCTGGCCGTGATCGACCTGTCCGATTTCGAGCCTGAAGCTGTTCGAGCCCAGGTCGACTGCTGCGAGGCGGGTGCCGTTTTGCATGTGGTTCCGAGAAGAAGGCGGGTGTCTTGTTGTGTTTGATCGTAGCGCCGTGACAGAGCGCGCAGCCTCCAGATTCGCGCGACAGCGAGGTTCGCAAGGCTAGGCGCGGACCATGACGGTTGCGTGACAGCGTCACATGGATCGCGAGGGAAACGAGGGCATTTTCCCTCGACAGAGGGGTGTCACACCGATGTCACACAAGCTTTCTAGAGTCCGTTCAAGCCCAAAAAAGGGACTACTTCTTACTTCTAAAGGAAGCTTCATGAAAACGACGTTCAAATTTGCAACAGCCGGCCTGGTGGCCGCGGTGTTCTCCATTTCCGCCTTCGCCCAGGACGTGACCGGCGCCGGCGCCAGCTTCCCGGCACCGCTGTACGCCAAGTGGGCCTCCGACTTCAACAAGGCCACCGGCGTGAAGATCAACTACCAGTCGGTCGGTTCGGGCGCCGGCATCAAGCAGATCGAAGCCAAGACCGTCGACTTCGGCGCTTCGGACGCTCCCCTGAAGGACGACGAACTGCAGGCCAAGGGCCTGATGCAGTTCCCCACCGTCATCGGCGGCGTGATCCCCGTGGTCAACATTCCCGGCATCAAGCCCGGCGAGCTGAAGCTCAGCGGCCAGGTCCTGGGCGACATCTACCTCGGCAAGATCACCAAGTGGAACGACCCCGCCATCAAGGCGCTGAACGGTTCGCTGAACCTGCCCGACGCCGCCATCGCCCCGGTTCGCCGCGCCGACGGCTCGGGCACCAGCTTCCTGTTCACCAACTACCTGAGCAAGGTCAACGCCGAGTGGAAGAGCAAGGTCGGCGAAGGCACGGCCGTGAACTGGCCCACCGGCGCGGGCGGCAAGGGCAATGAAGGCGTCGCAGCCTTCGTGAACCGCCTGCCCAACTCGATCGGCTACGTCGAGTACGCCTACGTCAAGCAGAACAAGATGACGTACGCCCAACTGCAGAACGCCGCCGGCACCTTCGTGTCGCCCGACGACTCGGCCTTCAAGGCCGCCGCCGCCGGCGCCGACTGGAACAAGAGCTTCTACCAGGTGCTGACCAACCAGGCCGGCAAGGATGCATGGCCCATCACCGGCGCCACCTTCATCCTGATGCACAAGGTGCAGGACAAGCCCGCCAACGCCACTACTGTGCTCAAGTTCTTCGACTGGGCCTACAAGAGCGGCGACAAGACGGCCGACGACCTCGACTACGTGCCGATGCCCGACGCCGTGAAGGCGACCATCGCCAAGGCATGGGGTGAAGTGAAGGACGCGTCGGGCAAGGCCGTCGCGTTCAAGTAATCCACCCATCAGCCCAGAAGAACGGCGTGTCCATGAGCAAACCCTCGCTCCAGGACGCGCCGCTTTCGTCTTTGCCGGAGCGACCTGTGTCATCCACCTTTCCCGCCGCTGCCACCTCCCTCGACCTCGCGGCCGAGCGCGGTCGTGCCACCGCCCCTCCGCCGCCCGTGAAGGCACCGCGCTCCGGCCCGATGGCCGACCGGCTGTTCGGCTGGGCCGCCAAGGGCGCCGCGCTGTTGACGCTCGCGATGCTCATCGGCATCCTGCTGTCGCTGATCGCCGGCGCCTGGCCCGCCATTTCGAAGTACGGCCTCGGCTTCCTCACGAGCAGCGTGTGGGACCCGGTCAAGGACGAGTACGGCGGCCTCGTCATGATCTACGGCACGCTGGCCACCTCGATCATCGCGCTGGTGATCGCGGTGCCCGTGAGCTTCGGCATTGCGCTCTTCCTCACCGAACTTTCGCCCAGTTGGCTCAAGCGCCCGCTGGGCACGGCCATCGAACTGCTGGCGGCGGTGCCCTCCATCGTGTACGGCATGTGGGGCCTCCTGGTGTTCGGGCCGATCCTTTCCACCTGGGTGCAGCAGCCGCTGCAGAAGCTGCTCGGCGGCGTGCCTTACCTCGGCACACTGGTCTCCGGCCCGCCGGTGGGCATCGGCATCCTGTCGGCCGGCATCATCCTGGCGATCATGATCATTCCGTTCATCGCCTCGGTGATGCGCGACGTGTTCGAGGTGACGCCGCCGCTGCTGAAGGAGTCGGCCTACGGCCTCGGCTCGACCACCTGGGAAGTCGTCTCCAAGGTGGTGCTGCCCTACACCAAGGCCGGCGTCATCGGCGGCATCATGCTCGGCCTGGGCCGGGCGCTGGGTGAAACGATGGCGGTCACGTTCGTGATCGGCAACATGAACCAACTCAACTCGCTGTCGGTGTTCGAGGCTGCGAACAGCATCACCTCGGCACTCGCCAATGAATTCGCCGAAGCCGGCGCGGGCCTGCACCAGGCTGCGCTGATGTACCTCGGCCTCGTGCTGTTCTTCATCACTTTCGTCGTGCTGTCGCTCTCCAAGATGCTGCTGGCCAAGATGAAGAAGAGCGAAGGAACCAAATCGTGAGTACCGCTCAAAACCTCTTGAACGCCAAGGCGCTCGCTGAAACGCGCCAGGCCCGGTTCGCTTCGCGCAACCGCGTCAACAAGATCGCGCTTACGCTGTCGCTCGCTGCGATGGCCTTCGGTGTGTTCTGGCTGGTGTGGATCCTCTGGGAAACGCTGCGCCAGGGCGTCGGCGGCCTGGCCATTGCCACCTTCACCGAGATGACGCCGCCGCCGAACGAGGCGGGCGGCATCGCGAACGCGATCTTCGGTTCGTTCGTGATGGTGATGCTGGCCACCTTCGTGGGCACGCCCATCGGCATCATGGCCGGCATCTACCTGGCCGAGTACAACCCCAAGGGCTGGCTCGCATCCGTCACGCGCTTCGTCAACGACATCCTGCTGTCGGCGCCGTCGATCGTGATCGGCCTTTTCGTCTATGCCGTGGTGGTGGCCCATTTCAAGACCTTCTCGGGCCTGGCCGGCGCGCTGGCGCTCGCGCTGATCGTGATTCCGGTGGTGATCCGCACCACCGAGAACATGCTGCAGCTGGTGCCGCCGGGCCTGCGCGAAGCGGCCTACGCGCTGGGCACGCCGAAGTGGAAGGTCATCCTGAGCATCACGCTGCGCGCCGCACGCGCCGGTGTGGTCACGGGCGTGCTGCTTGCTGTGGCGCGCATCGCGGGCGAAACCGCACCGCTGCTCTTCACCGCGCTGAACAACCAGTTCTGGACCGCCGACGTGAGCCAGCCGATGGCCAGCCTGCCGGTCACGATCTTCAAGTTCGCGATGAGCCCGTACGAGAACTGGCAACAGCTGGCATGGGCCGGCGTGTTCCTGATCACGATTGCCGTGCTTGCCCTCAACATCCTGGCGCGGGTCCTGACGCGCACCAAACACTGAATCCAGAAGAAGACAACATGCCAAACACCGTCGCACAACAACCGTCGCGCTCGAAGATCTCGGTCAAGGACCTGAACTTCTACTACGGCAAGTTCCACGCGCTCAAGGGCATCAACCTCGAGATTCCCGAGAACAAGGTCACCGCCTTCATCGGCCCCTCGGGCTGCGGCAAGTCGACCCTGCTGCGCACCTTCAACCGCATGTTCGAGCTCTACCCGGAGCAGCGTGCCGAAGGCACCATCGCGCTGGACGGCGAGAACCTGCTCACCTCGAAGCAGGACGTGGCGCTGATCCGCGCCAAGGTCGGCATGGTGTTCCAGAAGCCCACGCCGTTCCCGATGTCGATCTACGACAACATCGCCTTTGGCGTGAAGCTGTTCGAGAATCTCTCGGCCAGCGAAATGGACGACCGCGTCGAGTGGGCCCTGAAGAAGGCCGCCCTGTGGACCGAAGTGCGCGACAAGCTGCAGCAAAGCGGCTCGGGCCTCTCGGGCGGCCAGCAGCAGCGCCTGTGCATTGCGCGCGGCATCGCGATCAAGCCCGAAGTGCTGCTGCTCGACGAGCCCTGCTCGGCGCTCGACCCGATCTCGACCGCGAAGATCGAGGAACTGATCGCCGAGCTGAAGAATGAATACACAGTGGTCATCGTGACGCATAACATGCAGCAGGCCGCCCGCTGCAGCGACTACACCGCCTACATGTACCTCGGCGACCTGATCGAGTTCGGTGCGACGGAACAGATGTTCTTCAAGCCGCAGCGCAAGGAAACCGAGGACTACATCACCGGCCGTTTCGGCTAAGGAGACACCATGACCGAGAAACACCTTTCCAGCCAGTTCGACAGCGAACTCAACGGCGTCTCGTCGCGCGTGATGGAGCTCGGCGGCATGGTCGAGTCGCAGATTCACCAGGCCGTGTACGCGCTGCTGCAGTTCGACACCGAAGCCGCCGACCGCGTGATGGAGACCGAGCACCGCGTCAATGCGATGGAAATCGACATCGACCGCGAGCTGTCGTCCATCATCGCGCGCCGCCAGCCGACCGCCCGCGACCTGCGCCTGCTGATCGCCATCAGCAAGACCACCGCCAACCTCGAGCGCGTGGGCGACGAGGCCAACAAGATCGCGCGCATGGTCAAGTCGATCATCGAGAGCGGGGCGGCCCGCCAGCTGCCCACGACCGAACTGCGCATCGCGGCCGACCTGGCCTCGGGCCTGCTGCGCACCGCGCTGGACGCCTTCGCACGCCTGGACACGGCCGCGGCGCTGTCGATCCTGAAAGACGACGACCTGATCGACAAGGAGTTCGACGGCTTCGTGCGCAAGCTGGTCACCTACATGATGGAAGACCCGCGCACCATCTCCGCCAGCCTGGACCTGCTGTTCCTGGCCAAGGCCATCGAACGCATCGGCGACCACGCCAAGAACATCGCCGAGTTCATCATCTACATCGTCAAGGGCGCCGATGTGCGGCACACTTCGATGCAGGAAATCGAGTCCGCGCTTCAATGACAAACCCCCAGGCTTGCCCACTTCGTGTGGCCGCCAACCCCCTTGCAGGGGGCAACGCCAGCGGCCCGGCAAAGCCGGTTCCGCGGCGTTCGCTGGAAGGGTCCGGGGCGGCCATCAAGTGAGCAGATAACATGAAGAAACCCCGAGTCCTGATCGTCGAAGACGAGTCCTCGATCGCCGAGCTGATCGCCGTCAACCTGCGCCACAACGGCTTCGAGCCGATCTGGTCGGAAGATGGCGCCGCGGCCCAGCGCGAGATCGACGCCTTCCTGCCGGACCTGATCCTGCTCGACTGGATGCTGCCGGGCCAGAGCGGGCTGCAGCTCGCGCGCCAGTGGCGCAAGGACCCGCGCACCAAGGCCATCCCGATCCTGATGCTGACTGCGCGCGGCGACGAGCCCGACAAGGTGGCCGGCCTCGATGCAGGTGCCGACGACTACATCACCAAGCCGTTCTCCACGCAGGAAATGTTGGCTCGCATCCGCGCGGTGCTGCGCCGCCGCGCGCCGGAAGTGGTGACCGAGCGCGTCGAGATCGGCGAATTGGCACTCGACACCTCCACCCACCGCGTGACCTGGCAGGGCGGCGCGCTGAAGGTCGGGCCGACCGAGTTCAAGCTGCTGGCCTACCTGATGCAGCATGCCGAGCGCGTGCACAGCCGCGCGCAGCTGCTCGACAAGGTGTGGGGCGACCACGTCTACATCGAGGAGCGTACGGTCGACGTGCACGTCAAGCGCCTGCGCGAATCGCTGGGTGCGGCGGCGCCGATGGTCGAAACCGTCCGCGGAGCGGGCTACCGGCTGACCGCCCAAGTCACGGTTTGAGCGCAGTGGCGTCCCTCGGCCGCGGGCGCGGATAATCGCCCGCCATGCCTTTTCGAATTGCTACTTTTTTAATAGCGTCCCTTGCAATAGGAGCGGGCGCTGTCGCCATTTTTGGCTGGAAGTTCGGATGGCTGGGCGCGTGGCTGGGCGCGGTGCTCTGGCTGGCGCTTGATGCCTGGCGCGCCGAGCGGCTGATGCGGGTGCTGCGCAACGACGCGGCGGGCCTGCCGACGCGGGGAGCGGGCGTGTGGGGCGAGCTGTCGGAGCGCATCCGCAAGCTGCTGCGCGACCGCGAGCAGCAGACGCGGCAAGCCGAAGAGCGGCTGCAGGAATTCCTCGCGGCCATCCAGGCGTCGCCCAACGGCGTGGTGCTGCTCGACGAGCAGGGCCGCATCGAATGGTGCAACCAGACGGCCGCCAGCCAGTTCGGCATCGACGCCGAGCGCGACCTTGCGCAGCATCTGGCGAACCTCGTGCGCGATCCGGCCTTCGTCGCCTACCTTGCATCGTGGAACTACAGCCGCGACGTGGTCATCGACGCCTCCGGACCCGGCCACTCGCATCAGCGCCCCCACCTAGTGCGGCTGTCGGTGCAGGTGCATCCCTATGCCGGCAACCGCCGCATGCTTCTGACGCGCGACATCACGGCGCTGGAGCAGGCCGAGGCGATGCGGCGTGATTTCGTGGCGAACGTGTCGCACGAAATCCGCACGCCGCTGACGGTGCTGGCGGGCTTCGTCGAGACGCTGCAGAACCTGCCGCTCGATGCGGACGAACGCATGCGCTACCTGTCGCTGATGGGGCAGCAGTCGCACCGCATGGAAACGCTGGTGAACGACCTGCTGACGCTGTCGCGGCTGGAAGGCAGCGCGGCGCCTTCGGGCAACCAGTGGATCCGCATTCGTGCGCTGCTCGCACAGTGCGAAGACGAGGGCCGCGGGCTGTCGGGCCGTGTGGCACCGCAGGGACATCGGCTGTCGTTCACCATCGATGCCGAGTCCGAAGTGTCGGGCGCACCGACCGAACTGCAGAGCGCGATGTCGAACCTGCTGAGCAATGCCATCCGCTACACGCCCGGCGGCGGCGAGGTGGCGGTGAGCTGGCGGGTGCTGCCTGATGGGCGTGGCGAATATGCAGTGAAAGACACGGGCCCCGGCATTGCCGCCGAGCACATTCCCCGACTGACCGAGCGCTTCTACCGCATCGACCGCAGCCGTTCGCGAGAGACGGGCGGCACGGGGCTGGGGCTGGCCATCGTCAAGCACATTGCACAGCGGCACGGCACCGAGCTGCGCATCGAAAGCACGGTGGGCAAGGGTTCGCGCTTTGCGCTGGTGTTTCCCGCAGCGCGCGTGCGGGAAGCTCGCGTGCTGGCCAGGTAGCAGGCAGCTCTTGTCAGGCGCGCTGGCGCATCGTCCAACGCAGCAGCGCGCCGAAAAGCAGGGCCGTCAGCACCAGCGCGAAGGCGCTCATGATCCAGAACGCTAGCGGCGATTGCATGGCCGTCCAGGGGCCAAGGCCGCGGTACGCCAGCAGGTAGCTTCCGCCGAGGCCCAGCCCCCACAGCATCGCGCAATAGATCACCAGCGGCGCCAGCGTGACCCGGTAGCACCGCAGCACGAACACGCAGAAGGTCTGCACCGCATCGGCGAAGTGATACATGGCCACCGCCAGCAGCAGTGCGCCGGCCATCGCGATCACAGCGGGGTTGTCTGAATACACGTTGGCGAGCTCGTAGCGCAGCGCAGCCATGGCGGCGGCGTAGAACAGGGCGCACAGCGCGGTCAGCTCGAAGCCCAGGCGACAGGCGTGCCGGGCCCTGGCCGTATCCCCGGCACCGAGCCAGAAGCTCACGCGCGCGCTGGTCGCGATGGCCAGCGACAGCGGGGTCATATAGGCCACGGCCAGCAGGTTCGACGCGATCTGGTGAGCCGCCGCGGCCGCCGTGCCGAGGCGGGCGATGAACAAGGCCATCAGCGTGAACGAGGTCACTTCGACCAGCACCGCCAAGCCGCCTGGCACGCCGAGCCGCGCGAACTTGCGGATCTGCTGCCAGTCGGGCGCCTCGAGGCGCTTCCAGAGCCCGTAGTCGCGATAGAACGCGCGATTGCGCAGCAGCCAGATGGCGCAGCCCAGCATCGCCCAGTTCACGCACAGCGTGGCCCAGCCGCAGCCCACGAGGCCCATGGCCGGCAGGCCCGCGCCGCCGAAGGTGAACCAGATCGACAGCGGCAGCTTCACGGCCAGCGAACCGAGCTGCAGCCATGTCACGAGCTGGGGCTTGCCCAGACTCTGGTTGAGCGTGCTGAACAGGCGAAAGAGCAGGGCCGGCGCCAGCGCAAAGGCCAGTACTGCAAGATAGGCCTCGACTTCGCCGCGCATTGCAGCCGGCACCTGGGTCCACCGCAGCGCCGCGTCAGGCAGCAGCAGGATCGCCATGCCGGCCACGATGGCAATGGCGGCCAGGTAGAGCGATTGCCGCACCGAGCGGCCCACCTCGCCGGCGCGGCCGCCACCGTGCAGTTCGGCCCAGACCGGCAGCAGCGCCTGCAGCACGCCCATCAGCGAGACGTACACGCTGACGAAGATGGCGGCGCCGACCGACAGGGCGGCCAGCGCTTGTTCGGAGTAGCGCCCGGCAATGATGGTGTCGGCCACGCCGAAGGCCATCACGGCCAGCTGCCCGGCGAGCACGGTGCCCGCGTGCCGCGCGATCAGGGCCCGTTCGCCGCCCCTCACTGCGGCGTGATCTTCTGGTAGAGCAGGAGGTCGTCGGCCGCGCTGCTGGGTCGGCGCAGAGTGCCGGCAAAGCGCCACTGGTCGAAGGGAATGATGGTGTGCAGGCGCTCGATGGTCTCAGGGCTCGCCAGCAGCCATGGGCAATCGGTGCCCAGCAGCAGCGGTTGCACGTTGAAGTTGCCGTGGTGGCGCAGGGCCGCGATGTGCGGGCGGCTGAGCGCGAGTTCCGCGATGCAGCGCGGCTGGCCGACGCGTTCGGCCACGGCCCGCACCTGCGGCACGTAGCTGCGCGCGTAGTCGATGGGCGGCAGCCACAGCGTCATCAGCAGCATCCAGCACAGCGCCGTGCCGCCGGCCGGCAGCACCAGCGTCTTCCAGAGCGCGGCACGGTGCCGCCCCGTGCGCCAGCGCACCAGCCAGCACCAGGCGATGGTCGCGGCCGCCGCGAGCGCAACGGCAATGGGAGAGAACTCGGGCACGAAGCCGGGCACCAGCCGCGCCACGCTGGCGGCGGGCTTGGGCGGCACGCCGGTCTGCATGGCGACCCAGTAGATCCAGCCGAGCACGGCCAGGCCGCTGAAGAACAGCACGTTGAACCAGTCGATCAGCGCCGCTGCGCTGCGCCTGAAGGTGGGCAGGGCGAAGGCGGCCAGCGTGGCGAACGCGGGCAGCGCCAGCAGCAGCGAGCGGTCGGAGTAGTCGGTGGTCCAGGTGGCCGCCAGCGGCACCAGCGCGAACCAGAAGGGCAGCGCGACGTGGCGCGCCGTGAGCTGTCGCCGCCAGCGCCAGAGCGTCCAGATGGCAAGCGGCCAGACCGGCCAGGTGAACCACAGCAGCAGCTTGGCCTGGCTGCGTACGTCGCCCAGCAGAGAACCGCCGAGCACGGTGATCTTCCATGTCGGCAGCTTCAGCCCGAACACGAGCACCGCCGCCAGCACGGTAATGCCAGCCATCGCGAGGAGGGCACCTCGCGTGTAGCCGGGGCCGTTGTCTTCGTCGTTGATGTTCTCGCGCTCGGACTGCGCGGCGAGCCGGCGCTCGTAGGCGATGTACAGCACGCTGCCGACAGCCAGCGCGAGCCCTACGGTGGGCGCACCGCTCAGCGTGATGCCGATGGTGCCCACCGTCAGTGCGATCAACGGGCCCGCGCGGCGATAGGGCAGTGCGGCCACGCCGTAGAACAGGTGCGAGGCAAAGAACAGCTGTGCCAGCGCGGGCGTGGTCTCGTGGCCAAGCTGGGCGAGGCCGAGGCAGGCGATCAGCGCCAGCAGGCCGCCGTCGGCAATTGCGCGTGCGTAGTCGGTCGGCCGTGCCTCGCCGCCGAAGGCGAAGGCCACGGGCTGGGCGCGCGCCGTACGGGCCAGGTAGTACACCGCATACCAGCTGGCCGTGAAGGTGCCCCAGAGCAGGAACGCGAATCCGATGCGCACGGCCAGGTCGGGGTTGAGCCACGACGGCGCGATCTTGATGGCCAGGGCGCCGATCCAGTATGGGATCAGCGCGGGCGTTTCAGGGCGCAGGCCCAGCAGCAGAGGGTCGAACCAGCGCGCGATGCCTTCGGTGCTGCGGGCCAGTTCGGCCATGTAGCCGAAGGCCGTGATGTCCGCGCTCTTCCAGGGGCCCCGGCCGACCAGGCCCGGCAGCAGGTAGGCCGCACACAGCAGAAGCAACGCGATGCGCGGCAGCCGGCGCACGGCACTCTGGGCAACGATCGCGGGGGTGGGCTGGTTCAAGTGGCGGAAGAGGGCAGGATTCGGAAAGAAAAAGGGCAGCGCGGTAAACCGGGCTGCCCTCGACGCAAAAGCGCGTGCCTTACTTCGAAGCAGCGCCGGTGGTCTTGCCGAAACGGTTGCGGAACTTCTCGACGCGGCCGCCCATGTTGTCGACCGACTTCTGCGTGCCGGTGTAGAACGGGTGCGATTCGCTGGTGGTGTCGAGCTTGAACAGGGGGAGCTCGCGACCGTCGTCGGTCTTGCCCATTTCCTTGGTGTTCGCGCACGAACGGGTCACAAACTTGAAGCCGTTCGACATGTCGACGAACAGGATCTCGCGGTAATTCGGGTGGATGCCTTCTTTTGCCATGGTTTTTCCTTTTGCGCTGTTGGAATCAATGCGCGGTCGATGCGAGAGCCACCAGCGTGCCAATGGTCTGGCGCGCTGCCCTGGGAAATCCAGGAGGCCGGGCGAAGCTGCCCAGCCGCACTTTTCGCGGAGCCCATGATTATCGCATACTGCCCCATTTTCGAGCAAACGGAGCCCTTCCATGACCTCTGCACCTTTGCGCGCCGGCCTCGTCGGCTACGGTTTTGCCGGCCAGACCTTCCATGCGCCCGTGCTTTCGGCCGTTCCGAGGCTCGAACTGGCCGCAGTGGCGAGTTCGCAGCCGCACAAGGTGCACGCCGACTGGCCTGGTGTGCTCGTGGTGCCCGACGTGGCGGCGCTGGTGGCGCGCGCCGATATCGACCTGGTCGTGGTCGCGACGCCAAACGCACAACACCATCCGGTCGCCAAGGCGGCGCTGGAAGCCGGTAAGCACGTGGTGGTGGACAAGCCTTTCACGCTCGATGTGGCTGAGGCGAGGGAGCTCGAGGCGTTGTCCAAGCGCAACAACCTTGTCCTGGCGGTGTATCAGAACCGGCGTTTCGATGCCGATTTCCTGACCCTCAAGGAGGTCCTGACGTCCGGCGAATTGGGGCGGCCGGTGTACCTGGAGTCGCATTTCGACCGCTTCCGGCCCGAGGTGAAGGCGCGCTGGCGCGAGCAGGCCGTGCCGGGGTCGGGCCTGTGGGTGGACCTGGGCGCCCATCTGGTCGATCAGGCGGTGCAGCTTTTCGGCCGGCCCGACACCATCCAGCTCGACACCGCCGTGTTGCGCGACGGTGCCGTGGTCGAAGACTACTTTCATGCCGTGCTGCGCTACGAGCAGGGGCCGCATGCGCCGCTGCGCGTGGTGCTGCATTCGACGACGCTCGCCGCCCACGCTGCGCCGCGCTACATCGTGCACGGCACGCGCGGCAGCTACGTCAAGCACGGCGTCGATCCGCAGGAGGACGCGCTGCGCGCCGGGCAGCGCCCGCCGGCCGTGGGATGGGGCGCCGATCCGCTCGATGGCGAGCTCACGCTGATCGGTGGCGACGGGGCGCCGCACTTTCGCGCCTTGCCGACGCGGGCCGGCAACTACGTCGACTACTACGCCGCGGTCCGCGACGCGATCCTCGGCAACGGCCCGAATCCCGTGCCGCCCGAGCAGGCCGTCGCGCTGATGGAGTTGCTCGACATCGGCCGCCAGAGCGCCGCCGAAGGCCGCGCCATCCTCATCGAGCGCCCATGAAAAAAGCGCGTTGGCCCTTGGGGCCAACGCGCTTTTTGCGGGAGAGCGTGATGCTCAGCCGCCGCGACGCATCATGTCGAAGAACTCGACATTGGTCTTCGTCGCCTTCATGTTCTTGAGCATCAGCTCCATCGACTCGATCTCGTCCATGTTGTACATGAGCTGGCGCAGGATGCGGGTCTTCTGCAGGATCTCGGGGGCCAGCAGCAATTCTTCGCGGCGCGTGCCGCTGCGGTTGAGCTGGATCGAGGGGAACACGCGCTTTTCGTACAGGCGGCGGTCGAGGTGGATTTCGGAGTTGCCGGTGCCCTTGAACTCTTCGAAGATCACTTCGTCCATGCGGCTGCCGGTGTCGATCAGCGCGGTGCCGATGATGGTCAGCGAGCCGCCTTCTTCCACGTTGCGCGCGGCGCCCAGGAAGCGCTTGGGACGCTGCAGCGCATTCGAATCCACACCGCCGGTCAGCACCTTGCCCGACGAGGGCACGACGTTGTTGTAGGCGCGGGCGAGGCGGGTGATCGAGTCGAGCAGGATCACCACGTCCTTCTTCAGTTCGACCAGGCGCTTGGCGCGCTCGATCACCATTTCGGCCACGTGCACGTGGCGCGCTGCGGGCTCGTCGAAGGTCGAAGCAATGACTTCGCCCTTCACCGTGCGCTGCATTTCGGTCACTTCTTCAGGGCGCTCGTCCACGAGCAGCACCATCATGTGGACGTCGGGGTAGTTGGCGCTGATCGCGTGGGCGATGTGCTGCATCATCACCGTCTTGCCGCTCTTGGGCGGCGCCACGAGCAGGGCGCGCTGGCCCTTGCCGATGGGGGCGATGATGTCGATGATGCGGCCCGTGATGTTCTCGTCGCCCTTGATGCCGTCGCGCTCGAGCTTCATCTGCTCCTTGGGGAACAGCGGCGTCAGGTTTTCGAACATCACCTTGTGCTTGTTCTGCTCGGGCGGGCCGTCGTTGACCTTGTCGAGCTTGGTCAGCGCGAAATAACGCTCGCCGTCCTTGGGCGTGCGCACCTCGCCTTCGATCATGTCGCCGGTGTGCAGGTTGAAGCGGCGCACCTGGCTCGGCGAGATGTAGATGTCGTCCGTGCTGGCCGTGAAGCTGGTGTCGGGGCTGCGCAGGAAGCCGAAGCCGTCGGGCAGTATTTCGAGCACGCCGTCGGCGAAGACCTGCTCGCCGGCCTTGGCGCGCTTCTTGATGATCGCGAACATCAGCTCCTGCTTGCGCATGCGGCCGACGTTTTCGATCTCAAGCGCTTCGGCTTGCTTGAGGACTTCAGACACGTGGAGTGCCTTGAGTTCGTTTAAGTGCATGGAATGACCCCTCGCGGGGTAATCGAACGGAAAACGGGGGGAGGTTGGGTGTGAAGCGAGAGGTGCCTCACCAACCGGGGAACTCGAACCGGTTGCCTGGATAAAGGGCCGGTGATCTGTGGGAGATTATGACAGGAAAAACGCGCCGGCCAACGCATTGCGCGCTGGCCGGTGGAAATCGCTCAGGCGAGTTGCTGGTCGATGAAGGCCGTGAGTTGCGCCTTGCTCATGGCGCCGACCTTGGTGGCGGCCAACTGGCCGTCCTTGAACAGCATCAAGGTGGGGATGCCGCGAATGCCGAACTTGGCGGGAATGTCGCGGTTCTCGTCCACGTTCAGCTTGGCGATCTTCAGCTTGCCTTCGTAGGTGGCCGACACTTCGTCGAGGATCGGGGCGATCATCTTGCAGGGGCCGCACCATTCGGCCCAGTAATCGACCAGCACGGGCTGGCTGGACTTGAGCACGTCGGCCTCGAAGGAGGAATCGGAGATGTGTTTGATGAGTTCGCTGGCCATGTGTGGGTCCTTGTGCGCAGAGAGTTTCGGTGCAGCTAAAGTGCTGGTCATTGTGACAGAAACCAAGGGGTGGCGTGCCGTGCGGGGACGCTATGGCGGCGATAGCCAAAAGCCCTTGTGCGTCACGTCCACGCGCTCTCCAACCCCTCGATAGAACATGAACGAAGGCCTCCCTGTCCAGGCCCTGTGGTGCGATCCCGCCAATGGCGTCGTTGCGCGGATCGTCCGCGCGCTGGCCGATCGCCAGCTGCATGCCGCCCGCACCGTGGTGCTGGTGCCCTACGCGCAGTTGATGGGCGTGGCGTGCGCCATGTGGGCCCGCTGCGGCAGCCCAGGCTTCGTGCCGCGCTTCGAGACTACCCATAACTGGGCCCGTAGCGCGGGCGGCTTCGTGCCGACCGGCTACGACATCGCGCACGACATGGCGCGCGACCTGGTCACGGCACAGGCGCTGCTTTCGCAAGCCGGTTTCAGCGCCGAGCGCTTCGCCCTGGCCGGCCGCGTCGTCGAACTGGCGTATCAACTGGCCCCTCTTGCAGCTGCCGTGAGTCCCGAAGTGCGGGGCGGCGAATGGGCGCAACGCGCAGCGGGCGTGGCCGAGGCGGGCAGCGAGTCGGAATGGTTCCGCATCGAGAGCGCGTTGATCCGCATCGCCGTCGCGTGGGCCTCGACCTCGGGCTATGCCACCGACGTGCTTCAGCGCGACAGCACGCGTGCGCAGGTCGATGCGCTGATCGTGCTCGAGGGTTTCCTGGCCGATCCGCTCACGCAGTCGCTCTGCAAACTGTGGGGCGACCGCGCTCTTCATCTCTCGCTCGTGCCTTCGGGCGCGCCCACGCAGGCTGCGGTTTCGCACGTCGCCCTCGACCCCGAAGACGAAGCCGAGCTCGCCGCCGCCTGCGTGCTGCGCCACCTCGCCGAAGACCGCGCACCGGTCGCCTTGATCGCAACCGACCGCGCCCTCACGCGCCGCATCAGCGCCCAGCTGAGTGCGCAAGGCATCGTCACGCATGACGAAACGGGCTGGAAGCTCTCGACCACGCGCGCCGCCGCCACGCTGATGAGCGTGCTGCGCGCCTGTGCCCATGACGCCGGCAGCGACCAGGTGCTCGAATGGCTCAAGAGCGGCGCCGATGGCGATGCGCCGACCGTGCAACTGCTCGAAGCCCGCTTGCGCCGCGAGGGCCTGCGCGACTGGTTGGCCTGGTGTGCCTTGGTGGCGCGCAGCGAGAAAGCGCAGGACGCCACGTTGCTGTCCTTCACCGAGGCCATCGAGGCGCGACGCGCGCCCATGGCCCGGTCCCGCCCCCTGGCCGACTGGCTGCGCGCGCTGCGCGAGCTGCTGGAAGCCAGCGGCCAATGGGCGCTGCTCGACGAAGACCTCGCCGGCGGCAAAGTGATCGGCGCCCTGTGGCTCGATGCCGGCGCGCACGGCGACGACGACGATTTCCCCGGCGGCCGCCACACGCTGGCCGAGTTCACCGCCTGGGTCCGCGACGTGCTGGAAGACGCGAGCTTCGTGCCCCCCGCGGGTGACCAGGCGCCGAAGGTCGTCGTGCTGCCGCTGTACCAATTGCTGGGTCGGGCGTTCGGTGCCGTGGTCATCCCGGGCTGCGACGACCGGCGTCTGCCCGCGTCACCCGAGCCGCCCGGCAACTGGAGCGCCGCCCAGCGACTCGGGCTGGGCTTGGCATCGCGTGAAACGCTCGAAGCCGCACAGCGCGCAGCCTGGGCCGCGGCCCTGCACAACCCGTCGTGCGAGTTGATCTGGCGCCAGTCCGACGCCAGCGGCGAGCCGGTACGGCCCAGTCCGCTGGTGCAGGCGCTGCAGCTCGATCACGCGCTGCAGCCCTCGGCCGATCCACGCACGCCGCGCGAAGTGGCCGTGCAGCCAACCGAATATCCGACTCCTTCCGGCGCGCTCCTGCCACTGGAGAACATCTCGACCAGCGTGTATGAAGACCTGCGCCGCTGCCCCTACCGCTTCTTCGCCTTGCGGCAGTTGGGCCTGCGCAGCGCCGACGAGCTCGATGCCGAGGTCGACAAGCGCGACTTCGGCAACTGGCTGCATGCCGTGCTTGGTCATTTCCACGAGGCGCTGGTCGAAACCCCGGCGCAGGATGCGCAGGAACGAATCTCGCTCATCGAAGAGGCGGCCCGGCGCGCAACGAAGGAGCTCAGCCTGTCCGAAGCCGAGTTCCTGCCATTCGCCGCGGCCTGGCCCGCGATACGCGACGGCTACCTCAACTGGTTGACGGGGCACGAGGCGGGCGGCGCGGTCTTCGTCGAAGCCGAACCCTGGAAGGAACAGCCCCTGGGCACGCTGCGGCTGATCGGCCGGCTCGACCGCATCGACCGCATGCCCGACGGCCAGGCTTTCGTGATCGACTACAAGACCGAATCGGCAACGGTCAGCAAGGAGCGCGTGAAGGACCCGACCGAAGACACGCAACTGGCCTTCTACGCCGCGCTGGTGGCCGACGACACCTTGCGCGCGGCCTATGTGAACGTCGGGGAAAAGTCCTCCGGCACGCAGACCGTCGAGCAGCCCGCCGTGGTCGAGGCGCGGGATGCGCTGGTGGCCGGCATCATCGACGACTTCACGCGCATCGCGCACGGGGCTGCGCTGCCGCCGCTGGGGGAGGGCGCCGTCTGCGACTACTGCGCCGCGCGCGGCCTCTGCCGCAAGGACTTCTGGGGCAACGAGGCACCCCGTTTCGGGGGCATTGCGAAATGAACGGCGCCGCCTACGAACACAACGGCCGGCACGTCACGCGCGAGGCCTTCTACACCGTCGCCTGCGATCCGCGCCGTTCGGTCGCCGTCGAGGCCTGCGCAGGCGCGGGCAAGACCTGGATGCTGGTGTCGCGCATCCTGCGCGCGCTGCTCGAAGAAGGCGAGTCTGCCTGCGAGCCGCATGAGATCCTGGCCATCACCTTTACGAAGAAGGCGGCCGGCGAGATGCGTGAGCGGCTCGACCAGTGGCTTGAAGATTTTGCCGAACGGACGCCGGAAGAACTGGTCGGCCAACTCGTGATGCGCGGCGTGGAGCCCGTCGCTGCGGCAGCGGCCGTGCCGCGCCTGAAGGGCCTCTACCGGCGCCTGCTCGAAGGCGGCAGGCCGGTGCAGTTCCGCACCTTCCACGCCTGGTTCGCGGGCCTGCTGCGCAACGCGCCGCTCGCGGTGCTGCGCGAGCTGGGCCTGCCGTCGAACTACGAACTGCTCGAAGACGATGCCGAGGCGCGCGGCCACACATGGCGGCCCTTCTTCGAGGCCGTCACCGCCGACAAGAACGTGCTGGCCGACTACTACGCCGTCGTGGCCACGCACGGCCGCTCGCAAACGGCCAAGGCCCTGAGCGAGGCGCTGTCGAAGCGCGTCGAGTTCTCGCTGGCCGATGCAGAGAATGCCGTCCAGCATTTCAGCGCGTTCTTTCCGTCGCTCGAAGGCCTGGACGAACCGACCGAGGCCTTGCTCGGCGAGCCGGTGCGCCGCCGTTGGCTCGACCGCGCCGCCGCGCTTGGCCGAGAGAGCAACAAGACGCCGCAGAAGGCGGCCGAGGCCATCATCGACGTGTTCGGCATGGGCGAGCCCGCAGCCGATTCGCTGGCGGCCGCGCTCGCACACCTGCGCAAGAACTTCTTCGTCGCCACCGAAGACCGCCTCAACAAGAACCTGCAGAAATTCCCCGCCGCGCAGGAAGCCGAGGCCGAGCTGCAGGTGCTGTGCGGCGCACAGGCCCAGCACGCCGCATGGCTCTACCAGCAGCGCATGACGCGCCTCACGCGCCTGCTGATCGCGGCCTTTGCCGATGTGAAGCGCGCCCACGGCTGGGTCGACATGAACGACGTCGAGCAGGCCGCGCAGCTGCTGCTCGGCCAGTCGGCGCTCTCGGGCTGGGTGCAGGAGCGGCTCGACGCGCGCATTGCGCACCTGCTGATCGACGAATTCCAGGACACCAACCCGCTGCAGTGGCAGGCGCTCTACGGCTGGCTCAGCGCGTACACCGGGGCGCAGGGCCGCGCGCCGCGCGTGTTCATCGTGGGCGACCCGAAGCAGAGCATCTACCGCTTCCGCCGCGCCGAGCCGCAGGTGTTCATCGCCGCGAAGAAGTTCGTGCGCGAAGGGCTCGACGGCGAGTTGCTGAACTGCGACCACACCCACCGGAATGCACGGGCCGTGGTCGGGCTGGTCAACGCGGCGATGCTTGCGGCGCAAGAGGCCGGCGAGTTCGATGGCTACCGCGCCCACACCACCGAGCGCGGCGACGAAGGCGAACTGCTCAAGCTGCCGGCCATCGACCGCGACGCACTCGGCGATGCGTCCGACGCGGCGCCGGCCGACGACGGCATGCTGCACTGGCGCGACAGCCTCGTCACGCCGCGCGTGCTGCCCGAAGAACAGCTGCTGCAGAAGGAATGCGAACAGGCCGCGCAATGGGTGGCGCAGCGCATCGCCGACGGAACGCCGCCGCGCCAAATCATGGTGCTGGCGCGCCGCCGCAGCCGGCTCTCGGCCATGCAGGACGAACTGCGCCAGCGCCACATCCCCGTGCAGCAGCCCGAGAAGAACGATCTGCACGACGCACCCGAAGTGCAGGACGTGGTCGCGCTGATCGACGCCCTGGTGTCGCCCGCGCACGATCTTTCGCTGGCGCGGGCGCTGAAGTCGCCGGTGTTCGGCATCGATGACGCGGCGCTGGTGCAGCTCGCGCTGCGCCAGCGCGAGCGCGGCCCGGTGAGCTGGTTCGCGCTGATCCTGAAGGACGAAAGTCTGCCACCGGCGTTGATCGAGGTGGGCACCAAGCTCAGGAAGTGGCAGCGCTGGCTGATGACACTGCCGCCTCACGACGCGCTCGACGCGATCTTCCACGATGGCGATCTGCTCGCGAAATTCGGGGCCGCGGTTCCAGCCGCGATGCGCCAGAGCGCGCTGGCCAATCTGCGCGGCCTGCTGTCCGCATCGCTCGAGATCGACGGCGCGCGTTTCGCGACACCGTATGCGCTGGTGCGCGCCCTGCGCGCGGGCGGCGTGCGCGCTCCGACCGTGGCCGCGCCCGATGCGGTGCAACTGCTGACCGTGCATGGCGCGAAGGGACTGGAGGCCGATACCGTCCTCATGCTCGACTGCGACGCGGCACCACCGCGCGCCCAGACCATGGGCGTGCTGGTCGAATGGAAGGGCGGCGACAGCGCGCCGACGCGCTTCGTGTTCCTCGCGAGCGAGAAGACGCCGCCGGCCTGCGCGGCGGCATTGCTCGAAGAGGAGCAGCGCGCACGCCATCGTGAAGAGCTCAACGGCCTTTATGTCGCGACCACGCGGGCACGCGAGCGGCTGGTGCTGTCGTCGGTGCGCCCGGCGCGCGCCAACGAAGGCAGCTGGTGGGCACGATTGGAACCGCTGTGCGAGCCTGCCGAGGCCGACGAGCCACTGGTCGTCTTGCCGACCGACTCCGGCGCGGGCAGCTTCTCGATGAAGCGCATGCCTGCGGCGCCCGTGCTGGTCGAACAACCTGCCACCAAGAAAGCGCCAGGCACCACCGTTGACGCGCGCGCCGCCGCCTTCGGCCAGGCCATGCACCGTCTGCTCGAATGGGCGGTCCCTGGCGAGCCGTTGCCTGCGGCCCACGTGCGCGCCGCGGCACGCGAATTCATGCTCGATGCGCAGCAGGCGCGCGGTGCCGCCGCCCTGGCGCGGCGTATCCGCGCGGGCGAGGGCGCCTGGGTGTGGGACGATCGCAGGGTCGACTGGCATGGCAACGAAGTCACGCTGGTGCATGAAGGCGAGACCTTGCGCATCGACCGTCTGGTGCGCGAGCGCGACAGCGGCGCCTGGTGGATCCTCGACTACAAATCTGCGGCGCGCCCCGAACGGGACGCTGCGCTGATCGCACAGATGCAGCGCTATCGCGCGGCAGTGCAACATGCCTATCCCGGTGCCACGGTGCGCGTCGCGTTCCTCACCGGGCAGGGCGAACTGGTAAATCTCGAATGACTGTTTCCCCTACCGTCGCCGTCATCGGCGGCGGACCTGCCGGCCTGATGGCGGCTGAAGTCCTGAGCGCTTCCGGCGCACAGGTGCATGTGTATGACGCGATGCCTTCGGTCGGCCGCAAGTTCCTGCTGGCCGGCCGTGGCGGGCTGAACCTCACGCACTCGGAGCCCTTCGACGTGTTCATGACCCGCTTCGGCGAGCGCCGCGCGCAGCTCGAGCCGATGCTGGCGCTGTTCGGACCGCAGCAGATGCGCGAATGGGCGAGCGGCCTGGGCATCGAGACCTTCGTCGGCACGTCGGGGCGCGTGTTTCCGACCGACATGAAGGCCGCGCCGCTGCTGCGCGCGTGGTTGCATCGCCTGCGTGCGGCGGGTGTGCAGTTTCATATGCGGCATCGTTGGATGGGCGATGGGGTTTTCGACATGGCGTCGCTGCGGTTCGCGACGCCGACCGGCGGCATTACGGCAAAGGCCGATGCGGTAGTGCTGGCGTTGGGCGGGGCAAGCTGGGCTCGCCTCGGCTCCGATGGCGCGTGGGCGCCGTGGCTGCAGGCGCAGGGTGTGGAGGTGGCGCCGCTGCTGGCGGCCAATTCCGGCTTCGACAGCATGGGCTGGAGCGAGCATTTCTCCAGCCGTTTTGCCGGGCAGCCCTTCAAGTCGGTCGCGATCTCGTTCACCGACAGCCAGGGGAGGCACTTTGCGCGCAAGGGTGAGTTCGTCGCGACGGCCACGGGAATCGAAGGCAGCCTGATCTATGCCGCGTCGGCGCTGCTGCGCGACGAGATTGCCGCGAAGGGCAGCGCGACGCTGTTGCTGGATCTGCTGCCCGACCGCAGTGCCGAACAGGTATTGGCCGCAGTGACGCACCCTCGCGGCGCGCGTTCGCTCAGCAGTCATCTCAAGAGCCGGCTGGGGCTCGAGGGCATCAAGGCGGGGGTGCTGCACGAGGCCTTGAGCCGCGAAGCGATGCAGGACGCGGCGCAACTGGCCGCGACGATCAAGGCGGTGCCCTTGAAGCTCATCGCGACGCGGCCGGTCGACGAGGCGATCAGCACGGCAGGCGGCGTGCGCTTCGACGCACTGGATGCGCAGCTGATGTCGAACGCGCTGCCCGGCGTGTTTGCGGCAGGAGAGATGCTCGACTGGGAAGCGCCGACCGGCGGCTACCTGCTGACAGCGTCGATGGCCAGCGGCGCGGCCGCGGCGCGCGGCGCGATTCGTCGCCTGGGTCTGGGCTGATAGCGGTTGTTGCAAGCCTCGTTTCATTTCGCACGGAATGAAACGAAGCTGCTGAAGAGGTTGACGAGCCTTACCCCTGGCACTGACTACGCAGTTAGGGCTGCTTGGTTCCCCACCTGACCCGGTTGGCCACTTCACCATGCAGGGAGGCCCGTCAAGGCTTATTGTAACCCCCCAGGCTGCGCGCACTTCGTGTCGCTTCGCCCACCCCCTGCTGGGGGCGGCACCAGAGGCCCGGCGGAGCCGGTTCCTCGGTGTCTCACGAAAAGAGGGGTCTTTTTTGATTGCGAGGTGGGGCCGAGGACCCGCCTCACGCCTTTTAGAATGCCCGCAATGTCTTATCTCGTGCTCGCTCGCAAGTTCCGTCCGAAAACCTTCGGTGAGATGGTCGGCCAGGGGCACGTGGTGCAGGCGCTCGAGAACGCGTTGAAAACGCAGCGCCTGCATCACGCCTATCTTTTTACCGGCACCCGGGGTGTGGGCAAGACCACCGTTTCGCGGATTCTGGCGAAGTCGCTCAACTGCCAGGGCCCGGACGGGCAGGGCGGCATCACGGCCACGCCGTGCGGTGTGTGCCAGGCCTGCCGCGACATCGATTCGGGCCGCTTCGTGGATTACACCGAGCTCGACGCGGCCTCGAACCGCGGCGTGGACGAAGTGCAGTCGCTGCTCGAACAGGCCGTCTACAAGCCGGTGCAGGGGCGCTTCAAGGTCTTCATGATCGACGAAGTGCACATGCTCACGAACACCGCGTTCAACGCGATGCTGAAGACGCTCGAGGAGCCGCCCGAGTACCTCAAGTTCGTGCTGGCCACGACCGATCCGCAGAAGGTGCCGGTCACGGTGCTGTCGCGCTGCCTGCAGTTCAACCTGCGGCCGATGGCCCCCGAGACGGTGCTCGAACATCTCACCGGCGTGCTGCAAACCGAGAATGTTCCGGCCGAGCCGCAGGCGCTTCGCCTGCTGGCGCGCGCGGCGCGTGGCTCGATGCGCGACGCGCTGTCGCTCACCGACCAGGCCATCGCCTTCGGCAACGGCGAACTGCTCGAGACCGGCGTGCGCCAGATGCTCGGCAGCGTCGATCGCGGCCATGTATTCCGCCTGATCGAGGCGCTCGCGCAGGGCGACGGCAAGACGGTGGTCGAAACCTCCGAGGCGCTGCGCGTCGATGGCATGTCCGCCGCCTCCACGCTGGAAGAAATGACGGCTGTGCTGCAGGCCATGGCCGTGCTGCAGGCCGTGCCCTCGCGGGCGGAGTCGGCCGATGCCGCCACCGATCCTGACGCGGCCGACACTGCGCGCCTCGCCGCGCTGATGCCTGCCGACGAGACGCAACTGCTCTACAGCCTGTGCCTGCATGGCCGCGGCGAGCTGGGCCTAGCCCCCGATGAGTACGCCGCGCTGACCATGGTGCTGTTGCGGCTACTTGCCTTCAAGCCCTCCAACGCTGCTGCTTCGACGGCCTCCACGGAAAAAAAAACTCTGAATGAAGCTGCGGCCGCGGCGCCGCAGGTTCCGGTGCGTGCCGCAGCCCCCGCTCCGGCGCCCATGCCGGTCGTTCGCGCTCCGATTGAAGCTGAAGCGCCTGCTGCGGCGCCCGCCCATGCCGCCCCGGTCCCCGCCGGCCATCGCCTCGCGGTGGTCGATGAACCCCGACAGGCCGAATCCCGCCCCGAGGCCAGCGATGCGACCGCCAGGGTCGTCGGCGTGCCCATTCGCGTGCAGCCCCCGCCGAGTGTCCGGGACACGCCGCGCCCCGATGAGCCGCGCAGCACATTCACCCCCATTCCGGCCAGTGAAGACGGCGACTTCTGGTACGCCACGGTTTCCGAACTGGTCGCGGCCGAGGCCATCACGGCCCTGGCACGCGAACTGGCGCTGCAGTCGCAGCTGGTGGGCCGCGACACGGACCAGTGGCTGCTGCGCATCGAGCGCGAGACGCTTAACCAGCCGTCGAGCCGCGAAAAGCTGACAGCTGCGCTGAACAACCTCGGCCACAACATCAAGCTCGCCATCGAGATCGGCGGCGTGGTCGACAGCCCCGCGCGCCGCAACAAGCAGGCCGCCGACGAGCGCCAGCGCGTGGCCGAAGAGGCCATCATGAGCGACCCTGAAGTGCAGGCGCTGATGCGCGACTTCGACGCGAAGATCGTTCCCGGAACGCTGAAACCGGCCTGAGCCTCCAACTCTCTTATCCTTCACCCACTTTTCAACCTAACAATCAGGACCAACGATGTTCAACAAAGGACAACTGGCCGGCCTCATGAAGCAGGCGCAGGCAATGCAGGACAACCTCAAGAAGGCCCAAGAAGAACTCGCCCACATCGAGGTCGAAGGCGAATCCGGCGCCGGCCTCGTCAAGGTCGTCATGACCTGCAAGCACGACGTCAAGCGCATCACCATCGACCCCAGCCTGCTGGCGGACGACAAGGACATGCTCGAAGACCTCGTGGCTGCCGCCTTCAACGCCGCCGTGCGCAAGGCCGAGGAAACCAGCGAGCAGAAGATGGGCAAGCTCACGGCCGGCATGCCCGGTCTCCCGCCCGGCATGAAGCTGCCGTTCTGAATGACTCTCCCCCAGGCTTGCCCACTTCGTGTGGCCGCCAACCCCCTCGCCGGGGGCAACACCTGCGGCCCGGCGAAGCCGGTTCCGCGGTGTTCCCGCGAAGGAGCCGCTTGACATGGCAGACGCGAGTTCGTTGGATGCATTGGTCGATGCGCTGCGCCGCCTGCCCGGTGTCGGCGTCAAGTCGGCCTCGCGCATGGCGTTCCATCTGCTGCAGCACGACCGCGAGGGTGCGCAGCTGCTCGCGCGCGCGCTGCAGCAGGCCGCGGGCCATGTGCGGCATTGCGAGCTTTGCAACACCTTCACCGAGGCGCCGATCTGTAGCGTCTGCATGGACTCGCGGCGCGACGGGACCAAGCTTTGCGTGGTCGAGACGCCGGCCGACCAGGCAGCACTCGAGCGCACCGGCGCGTTCCGCGGCTATTACTTCGTGCTGATGGGCAAGCTCAGTCCGCTCGACGGCATCGGGCCGAAGGACATCGGACTGCAGAAGCTCTTCGACCGCGCGCGCGACGGCACGGTGAGCGAGGTCATCCTGGCCACGAACTTCACCGCCGAGGGCGAAGCCACCGCGCACGTGATCGGCGAGGCGCTGAAGCAGCATGGCCTCACGGTGACGCGCCTTGCGCGCGGCGTGCCGGCTGGCAGCGAACTCGAATACGTCGATCTCGGCACCATCGCGCATGCCCTGGTGGATCGCAGGTAGCACGCGCACGCGGACATGACTTTCTCGTTGCTCACGATCGCCTACTGGTGCGTTTTCATCGCCTGCGGGTTGCCGTATTTCGCGGCGTGGACCGCCAAGGCTGGAAGCTTCGGCCCGTGCGACAACCAGCATCCGCGCGACTGGGCCGCGAAGCAGGGCGGATGGCGCGCGCGTGCCAACAGCGCGCAGGCGAACAGCTTCGAAGGCCTGCCGTTCTTCATCGGCGCGGTGATCATCGCGCACCAACTCGGCGCGGCACAGGCGCGCCTGGACATGCTCGCCGCGGCCTACGTGGTGCTGCGCGCGATCTACATCGTGCTCTACATAAAGGGCCTGGGCAGTGCGCGCAGCGCTGTCTGGGCGCTCGGGTTCCTGGTCAACGTCGCGATACTTTTCCTGGCGCGTTGACGCTTCGGCGCAGGCTTCGCGGCGAGGCCTTCATGATTACGTGAAAACCCGCACGGGATCACCCCGATGCCGTCGCCTGATGCGGCCCCTAAGCTCGATTCAGTCCCAGGAATCATCGAGCCCGCAGGCACCGTTTCATGCTCCATCGCCGAACCGTCATTTCAGCTTCCGCCATCGCTGCCGCAACCATCGCGTTGCCGCGTGTCTTTGCGCAGCAGGCGAAGCTGGAGAAAACCAGGATCTCCGTCGCGGTGGGTGGCAAGGCGGCGTTCTACTACCTGCCGCTCACCATTTCCGAACAGCTCGGCTACTTCAAGGCCGAGGGGCTCGATGTGGAGATTTCCGATTTCGCCGGCGGTGCGCGCGCGCTGCAGGCGGTGGTCGGCGGTTCGGCCGATGTCTGCTCGGGCGCCTACGAACACACCATCAACCTGCAAGCCAAGAACCAGTTCTTCCAGGCTTTCGTGCTGCAGGGCCGCGCACCGCAGATCGCGGTGGGCGTGTCGACGAAGAACATGGCGGGCTACACCGGCATTCCCGACCTCAAGGGCAAGAAGATCGGCGTCTCGGCGCCAGGCTCATCGACCAACATGGTCGCCAACCTCGTGCTGTCGCGCGGCGGCCTCAAGGCCAGCGACGTGAGCTACATCGGCGTGGGCGTGGCGGCCGGTGCGCTCACCGCGCTGCGCTCGGGCCAGATCGACGCCATCAGCAACACAGACCCGGTGATGACGATGCTCGAACAGAAGGGCGACGTGAAGATCATCAGCGACACGCGCACGCTCCAGGGCACGCAGCAGGTGTTCGGCGGCCCGATGCCGGCAGCCTGCCTGTATGCGTCGAGCGAGTTCATCCAGAAGAATCCCAACACCTGCCAGGCACTGGCGAATGCCATCGTGCACGGGCTCAAGTGGCTGCAGACGGCGGGGCCCGGCGACATCATCAAGACGGTGCCCGAGACCTATCTGCTCGGCGACCGGGCGCTGTACCTCGCGTCCTTCGACAAGGTGCGCGAGTCGATCGCAACCGATGGCCTCGTGCCGGTCGACGGCCCCAAGACCGCGCTGACCGCGATCGCCAGCTTCGACACCACCGTGAAGGCCGACAGGATCGACCTCGCAAAGACCTACACCAACGATTTTGCTCGGCGCGCGAAAGACAGGTTCAAAGCCTGATTCCGAACGTCCTCGCGACCCGGCTCAGGCCGGGTTTTTTACGCCATGTCCGACCACGCACTCGAACTTCTCTCCATCAGTTGCACCTTCCATTCGAAGGACGATCCAGGCCAGCGCTACACCGCGGTGGCCGACACCACGCTGCGCATCAAGGCGGGGGAGTTCGTCTCGGTGGTGGGACCTACGGGCTGCGGCAAGTCGACGTTGCTGAACGTTGGCGCAGGTTTGCTCGAACCTTCTTCGGGCACCGTGAAGGTCTTCGGCCAGACGCTCGCGGGCATCAACACGCGCGCCGGCTACATGTTCCAGACCGAGGCGCTGATGCCCTGGCGCAGCGCGATCGACAACGTGATGGTGGGCCTTCAGTACCGCGGCGTGTCCGATGCCGAAGCGCGCCAACAGGCCGAGGCATGGCTCTCGCGCGTGGGCCTCTCGGGCTTCGGTGACCGCTACCCACACCAGCTCTCCGGCGGCATGCGCAAGCGCGTGGCGCTGGCACAGACGCTGGTGCTCGACCCCGACATCATCCTCATGGACGAGCCCTTCAGCGCACTCGACATCCAGACGCGCCAGCTGATGGAGAACGAAGTGCTCGACCTCTGGAGCGCAAAGAAGAAGGCCGTTCTGTTCATCACGCACGACCTGGACGAAGCCATTGCCATGAGCGATCGCGTGGTGGTGCTGTCGGCCGGCCCGGCAACGCACCCCATCGGCGAGTTCGCCATCGACCTGGCGCGCCCGCGCGACGTTGCCGAGGTGCGCACGCAGCCGCGCTTCGTCGAGCTGCACACCCAGATCTGGGAGGTGCTGCGCGACGAGGTGTTGAAGGGCTACGCGCAGCAACTGAGGAAGGCCGCGTGATGCCCCGCCTCGGACTCAATGAGCGCAACGCGCGCTTCTGGCAGCTGGCGTTGCTGGTGGTGATCCTGGTGGCGTGGCACATTGCCTCGCGCAACCAGCAGTTCGCCTTTTTCCTCGGCGAGCCGATCCAGGTGGCGGGCCGCATCTGGAGCTGGTTCCTGCCGTTCGAGGTGCCGCCCAATGCGCTGTTCCCTGACGGGCTCAAGGGCAACGCCGACATCTACCTGCACCTGGGCACCACGCTGCTGGAGACGGTGCTGGCCTTCGGCATCGGCACGGTGCTCGGCTTGGGCTGCGGGCTGTGGCTGGCGCTCGCGCCCACGGCGAGCCTGATTCTTGACCCCTACATCAAGGCCGCCAACTCGATGCCGCGGGTGATCCTCGCGCCCATCTTCGCGCTGTGGTTCGGCCTGGGCATCTGGAGCAAGGTGGCGCTGGCCGTCACGCTGGTGTTCTTCATCGTGTTCTTCAACGTCTACCAGGGCGTGCGCGAGGTGAGCCCGGTGGTGCTGGCCAACGCGAAGATGCTGGGCGCGAACCAGCGGCAACTGCTGCGCACGGTGTACCTGCCGAGCGCGACGAGCTGGGTGTTCTCCAGCCTGCACACCTCGGTCGGGCTGGCCTTCGTGGGCGCGGTGGTGGGCGAGTACCTGGGCTCGGCGCGTGGCGTGGGCTACCTGATCCTGCAGGCCGAGGGCACCTTCGATGTCAACACAGTGTTCGCCGGCATCGTGGTGCTCACGGCCTTTGCGCTGGCGCTCGACGGCATCGTGGGCCTGATCGAGAAGCGGCTCATGAAGTGGCAGCCCAAGACCGGCGAAACCGAGAAGCTGTAGCTCCCTCATGCGATGATCTTGCGCGACGCTCCGCAGAGCACGGCAACGATTTCACGGGGGTAGTAAGCAATGAGCCACGACAACAAGCGGGCCACGACCTTGCGCTCGCGCAACGAGGCTGCCAGGGTCTCGAACGAAGAGCTGTTCTTCGACCTGGTCTATGCGTTTTCGGTCACGCAACTCTCCCACTATCTGCTGGACCACCTCACGCTGCTGGGCGCGTTCCAGACGCTGGTGATGTGGTTCGCGGTATGGCTGGGCTGGCAGTACACGGCATGGACCACCAACTGGTTCAACCCTGGCGCGCTACGCATTCGCGGCGTGCTGTTCGCCATCATGCTGCTGGCCATGGTGATGGCCTCGGCGCTGCCCGGCGCCTTCGCAGAGCGCGGGCTGGTGTTCGCGCTGTGCTTCGTGGGCATCCAGGCGGGGCGTACGCTCTGCATGCTGATCGCCATCGGCTCGAACGATCCGCTCACACCCAATTTTCGCCGGCTGCTGGCCTGGAACTGCCTGGCCGGCGCGTTCTGGATCGCGGGCGGCCTGGCCGAAGGGCAGGCGCGCCTCGCGCTGTGGTTCGTCGGCGTGCTGTGCGAATACATCGCGCCGATGATCGGGCTGCGCTTTCCGGGACTGGGCCGCTCCACGACCGCCGACTGGACCATCGACGGCGGCCACCTCGCCGAACGCTGCCAGTTGTTCGTGATCGTCGCGCTGGGCGAGTCGGTGCTGGCCACCGGCATCGCCTTTGGCCAGCACACCGAATGGCACGGTATCGACCTGTTCGCGCTGCTCGTGGGTTTCTCGGGCAGCCTCGCGATGTGGTGGATGTACTTCGACACCAGCGCGAAGGAGGCGACCCATGCCATCGAGCATTCGCCCGACCCCGGCGGCATCGGCGCCAAGTTCCACTACACGCACGTGATCCTGGTGGCGGGCATCATCGTGTGCGCGGTGGCGGACGAGCTCACGATCAACGAGGGCTCGCACCATGCCGAGCTCAAGTACTTGGGCGCGCTCATCGGCGGGCCGGCGCTGTACCTGTTCGGCAATGCGCTGTTCAAGCGTGTGGTGCGCGGTTTCCTGCCGCAGTCGCACCTCTACGGCCTGGGCCTGCTGGCCGTGCTCGCAGTCTTTGCTCCGCACCTCTCGGTGATGGTGGTGGGCACGCTCACGACGCTCGTCATGATCGCCGTGGCCGCACTCGAAGCCGTGGTGCGCCGCAGGGCATGGGCTGCGGCGGCAGCCCGCTGAACCTGCAGAAACCGAAGCACGAAGAGCGCCGTTTCAGCGCTTTTTCTTGGCCGGCGTGCCGCCGCGCTTCTCGCGCACCACCTGCTGCTTGCTGCTGGCAGGCACCTTGACGACATTGGTGCCCCGCGGCGAAGCCTTCACCGGTGCGCCGCGCTTCGCAGATACCGCCACCGCGTGGCCGCGCCCGACCGCCACGCCGGTGCCGGCGCGCGCTGCCACCGTGGCGCGGATCGGCAGGTACACCACCACGCTGAAGCCGCGCTTGAACGCGTGGTTGGGCTTCACGTCGTTCCACTCGGCCACGTTGGCGGGCTTGAGGTTGTAGCGGCGCGCAATGCTGGCGACGTTGTCCGCGCGGCCGGCCTTCACCGTCGTGCGGTGCGTGACGATTTCGGGCTGGAAACTCAGGTGGCCGCCGTCGGCCACCACGGCCGCCACGTCTTCCTTCACGCGGGCGCCGCGCGGCACGATCAGCGTCGAACCGGCCTTGATGAGCATGCGCGGCGGCACGTTGTTGATGGCGCGCAGGTCGCTTTCGCTCATGCCGGAGCGCTGGGCCGCGTCGGCCACGGTCATGGTGCTGGGCACGACCCAGGCGGTCCAGCTGGCGTACTGGCCCTGCGAATAGGCATCGAAGTTGCGCTGGAACACGGCCGCGTTGTCCCACGGCAGCAGGAGCTGCGGCGTGCCGGCCGCGATCAGCACCGGTTTGTGCGCGGCGGGGTTGAGCGCGCGGAAGTCTTCGAGCCGCACGTCGGCAAGCTTGGCGGCGAGTTCCACGTCGAGGTCACGCGTGAGCGTGACGGTCTGGAAGTACGGGTGGTTGGCGATCAGCGGCAGCTCGGTGTTGAAGGCCTGCGGATTCGCCACGATGTTCTTCACGGCCTGCAGCTTGGGCACGTAGAGCCGCGTCTCGGCGGGCATTGTGAGGTCGCTGTAGGTGGTGGGCAGGCCCAGGCGCTGGTTCTTGGCGATGGCGCGGCTCACGCTGCCTTCGCCCCAGTTGTAGGCGGCCAGGGCCAGTTGCCAGTCGCCGAACATGCCGTAGAGCTTCTGCAGGTAGTCGAGCGCGGCGCGGGTGGAGGCCACCACGTCGCGGCGGTCGTCGCGGAAGATGTTCTGCTTCAGGTCGAAGTCGGTGCCGGTGGCCGGCATGAACTGCCACATGCCCGCGGCGCGCGCGCTGGAGATGGCCTGCGGGTTGAACGCGCTCTCGATGTAGGGCAGCAGTGCGAGTTCGGTCGGCATGTTGCGCCGTTCGAGCTCTTCGACGATGTGGAAGATGTACTTGTTCGAGCGCTCCGTCATGCGCTGGATGTAGTCGGGCCGGCTGGAATACCACTGCTCGCGATCGCGCACCAGGTCGCTGTCGAGGTTGGGCATCTTGAAGCCGCGGCGGATGCGGTCCCACATGTCGACCGGCGGGGCGAGCGTGACCACGCTCTGCGATTGGGCCTGTCCGGTGGTGAGGGGCGAGAGAGAGTCGCGTGGGTAGACTGGTGTCGCACTACCCGTGGCCTTGGCGCCGGTGCCGCCGGCCGACGAAGAAGAAGAGGGGGAGGAGCTGTTGTTGTTGCTCGTGCCCGCGCAGCCCGCGAGCACCAGTGAACCTGCAAGGCAGGTGGCAGCGATCAGTTTCATCGGAAGTCGTTTTTCCATTGGCGCAGTGCGGCGAACACGTCGGCCTCGGCTGCATCGGCAGCCAGCTCAGCGTGGGCACGCACCGCTCGAAGGACAGTGGCTTCGCGGCTGCGAAGAAAGGGGTTGACCTGGCGTTCGATTGCCAGTTGCGATGGCAGTGTGGGCTGCCCTTGCGCGCGCAGGCTTTCGCAGCGCGCGTTGTAGTGATCCAGTTCGGCGTTGCCCGGTTCCACCGCCTGGGCAAAACGCAGGTTAGAAAGTGTGTATTCGTGCGCACAGCAGACACGCGTGTCGCCCGGCAATACGGCAAGCGCATCTAGCGAAGCCAGCATCTGCGCGGGAGTGCCTTCGAACAGGCGCCCGCAGCCGCCGGAGAACAGCGTGTCGCCGCAGAACAGCAGCGGTGCATCGCCGCCCGCCGTTTGCGCCGCGGGCAGGAAGTACGCGATGTGGCCGGCCGTATGGCCCGGCACGTCGATGACCTCGAAGCGCAGGCCGAGCACCTCGGCAATGTCGCCTTGCGCCAGCGGCGTGAACGGCTCGGGAATGCGCTCGCGCGCCGGCCCCCACACGGGTGCGCTGGTGGCCTCGTGCAGCGCTGCCACGCCCCCTGTGTGATCGGGATGGTGGTGCGTGACTAGAATCGCGGCCAGCTGCAGCTTGTGGCGCGCCAGCGCGTCGAACACCGGTTGGGCGTCGCCCGGATCCACCACGATGGCGTGGGACCCGTCGTGCAGCATCCAGATGTAGTTGTCAGCGAAGGCGGGCAGCGGAACAAGGGTCATGAGCGGTCAAATTATAGGTTTGCAGGATTGGTTCGCGACCCCCCCGGGGCGCTACCTTCTGGCTTGGGAGCAGGCCCAGTTCGATCAGGCGGTGGCCGACGTGTTCGGCTATCACGCGCTGCAACTGGGTGCGGCCGAGGTCGACGGCTTGCGCGCCAACCGCATGCCGCACCGCTGGCTGGCGCTGGACGACCCCGCCCGAGGCGGCAGGGCGACGCTCCTGACCGACTTTGCGGCACTGCCGTTTGCAGCCAACAGCCTCGACCTGGTGGTGATGCCGCACGCGCTCGAACTGAGCCCCGACCCGCACGCCACCCTGCGCGAGGTGGAGCGGGTGCTGGTGCCCGAGGGCCGCGTGGTGATCTGCGGGTTCAATCCGGCCAGCCTCTGGGGCATGCGGCAGCGCCGCGCACACCTCTATCGCCGGCTCGGCATCGGCGACCTGTACCTGCCCGAAGGCGGGGAGTTCATCGGCTACTGGCGCATGCGCGACTGGCTGCGGCTCCTGAGCTTCGAGGTGGAGTCGGGCCGCTTCGGCATCTACCGGCCCGCGGTGCGAAGCGAAGCCTGGCTGGAGCGCTCGCGCTGGATGGATGCCGCCGGCGAGCGCTGGTGGCCGATCTTCGGCGCCGCCTACTTCGTGGTCGCCGTGAAGCGGGTGCGCGGCATGCGTCTGCTGAGCGCCGAGTGGCGCCGCTCGGCCGCCCGCGCCACGGCGCCGGTGCCCATTGCGGGCAAGGTGCACCGCAACGAGGTCGGCAAGAATTGAGAATGAACGAAAACGAATGACGATGAAGAAGGAAAAGCCGGTTTGAACGAAGTCGTGATCTACACCGATGGCGCATGCAAGGGAAACCCCGGCCCTGGCGGCTGGGGCGCGTGGCTCAAGTCGGGCTCCACCGAGAAAGACCTGTTCGGCGGTGAACTCGACACCACCAACAATCGCATGGAGCTGACCGCCGTCATCGAAGGCCTGGCCGCGCTCAAGCGGCCCTGCAAGGTGCTGCTTTACCTCGACAGCCAGTACGTGCGCAAGGGCATCACCGAGTGGATCCGCGGCTGGAAGGCCAAGGGCTGGATGACGGCCAGCAAGCAGCCCGTGAAGAACGTCGAACTCTGGCAGCGGCTCGACAAGCTGGTGAGCGAGGGCGGCCACCAGATCGAGTGGCGCTGGGTCAAGGGCCACTCGGGAGACCCGGGCAACGAGCGCGCCGACATGCTGGCCAACAAGGGCGTGGACAAGGCCCTGGGCCGGATCTGACCGTTCGGGGCGCCTAGATGTTGCCGTCGAACATCATCACGTCGACTTCGCCGCCCGCCGCGACGCTGCCCTGATCGTGGTGCAGCACCACGAGGCCGTTGGCTTCGACCATCGAGCTGAGCACCCCTGAGCCCTGGTGGCTCGCGACGCACACCTCAGGCAGTGCGCCCGGCACGGTCTTCACGAAGCCGCGCTGGTACTCGGTGCGGCCCGGCTTCTTGCGGATCGGGCCCGTGCTGCGTGCACGCAGCAGGGGCGGTGGCGCGGCTGCCGCGTCGTGGCAGCCCATCAGGCGCAGCAGCGCCGGCCGCACGAAGGCCAGGAAGGTCACCATCACGGCCACCGGATTGCCCGGCAGGCCGAACAGCACCGCCGGCTGCGGCGACGCCTCGCGCGGGATCAACCCCACCGCCAGCGGCCGGCCCGGGCGCATGGCCACGCGCCAGAACGCCATGTCGCCCAGTTGCTGCATCACGTCGCGCGTGTGGTCGGCCGCACCGGCGCTGACGCCGCCGCTGGTGACGATGGCATCGGCCTCGTGCGCGGCGCGCCGCAGTGCGGCGGCGAGCGTGGCCGGATCGTCGCGCACGAGGCCGAGGTCGATCACCTCGCAGCCCAGCCGCGCGAGCATGCCGAACACGGTGTAGCGGTTGCTGTCGTACACGGCGCCTTCGCGCGGCGCGTCGCCGAGGCTCAGGATCTCGTCGCCGGTCGAGAAGTAGGCCACCCGCAGCCGCCGCAGCGCAGGCACGTCCGGCAGGCCGAGGCTCGCAACCATGCCGAGCGCGGCGGGCGACAGGCGTTCGCCCTTGCGCAGCGCGGTCTGGCCCTGCATCAGGTCTTCGCCCGCAAGGCGGCGGTTGTCGCCGCAGCGCAGCACCCTGGCCGGGAAGCACACGCGGTCGCCGTCGACCTTGCAGAACTCCTGCGGCACGACGGTGTCGAGGCCAGCCGGCATCATGGCGCCGGTCATGATGCGCACCGCATCGCCTCGACCCAGCGTGCCACGCCAGGCGGCCCCGGCCAGCGCCGTCCCCGCCACGCGCAGCGTGACCGAGATGTCGATGGGGGCGTCCCGGGGCAGCACCGCGCCGTCGAAGGCGTAGCCGTCCATGGCGGAGTTGTCGTGCGGCGGCACGCTGACGGGCGAGACGATGTCTTCGGCCAGCACGCGGCCGAGGGCGTCGAGCAGGGAGACGGTCTCCCGTTGGGTGACGACAGCCGAGGCCGTGAGTTGCGAGAGAAAAGCGTGGACGGCCTCGACGCTCAGGTCAATGGCGGCGTCGTAGCCCGAAAGGGCGGAAGCGATGTCTGCAATGCGGCTCATCGGTTTTCGAGGGCGTGCAGTTCGGCCAGGGTGTTGGCGTTGAAGAAAGCGTCGGGCGCGTCGCCGGGGCGGTTGAAGGGCACGTGCACTGTGCGGTGCTGTGCGGTCCATGCTTGGACCTTGCGGCCGCCGGCTTCGGTGTAGCGCCGCAGGCTCTCGCGCAGGTCGGCACGCAGCAGGCAGAAGACGGGTTGGAGGCGCAGCACCATCTCACCTTCGGAGAGTTCGGGTGCATTGACCATCGCGATCTCTGCATTTTCGGCGGCCACCGCTTCGGCGAGTCGGGCGGCGAGGTCTGGCGGAAACAGCGGCGTGTCGCAAGGCACGGTCAACAGCCAGGGGGTCGTGCAGTGCTCCAACCCGGTGAGAAAGCCCGCGAGCGGCCCCGGATAGTCCGCGAGACTGTCGGGCCACACCGGCACGCCGAAGGCTTCGTAGTCAGCGAGGTTGCGGTTGGCATTGACGATGAGCTGGCCGACCTGCGGCCCCAGCCTCCGTATCGCATGCAGAGCCAGCGGCTCGCCGTTGAAAGGCTGCAATCCCTTGTCGGCCCCGCCCATGCGAGAGCCGCGTCCGCCGGCCAGCAGAAGCCCCGTGATGTCGGTGGCCGCGATGAAGGCGTGCGCGGGCATGGCGGCCGCCTGCGTCATCCGCCGATGTAGCTCATCTCGACGCGGCGCGGCGCCTTGCCGCCGGCATCGCCGCTGTCGTCGTCGGGCCCACGCAGTGCGCGCAACTCGGAGTAGCGGTCGGCGCGGCCCTGCCAGATGTGGCCGATGGCCGAGGCGATGTCGTCGTCGCTGGCGGTGCCGCGCAGCAGCGGGCGCAGGTCGTGGCCGGCGCTGGCGAAGAGGCAGAGGTACAGCTTGCCCTCGGTCGACAGACGCGCGCGGCTGCAGTCGTGGCAGAAGGCCTGCGTGACGCTGCTGATCACGCCGATCTCGCCGCTGCCGTCGGTATAGGCCCAGCGCTGGGCGGTCTCGCCGGGCGTGGTGGCTTCGAGCGGCACCAGCGGAAATTCGGCATGGATGCGAGCGATGACGTCGGCCGAGGGCAGCACCTCGTCCATGCGCCAGCCGTTGGTGGCGCCCACGTCCATGTACTCGATGAAGCGCAGCACCACCTTGCCGCCGAGGTGCGTGCGGAAGTAACGGGCCATCGGCAGTATTTCCTGCTCGTTGGTACCGCGCTTGACCACCATGTTGACCTTGATGGGACCGAGGCCCGCGGCCAGCGCCGCGTCGATGCCGGCCAGCACGTCAGCCACCGGAAAGTCGACGTCGTTCATGTGGCGGAACACGGCGTCGTCGAGGCTGTCGAGGCTCACGGTCACGCGCTGCAGGCCTGCGGCCCGCAGCCCGAAGGCCTTGCGCGCGAGCAACGAGCCGTTGGTGGTGAGCGTCAGCGCCAGCGGCTCGCCGGCGGGCGTGCGGATCCCGGCGAGTTGTTCGATGAGGCCTTCGATGTTCTTGCGCAGCAGCGGCTCGCCGCCGGTCAGGCGGATCTTGCGCACGCCGTGCGCGGCGAACAGGCGGGCCAGCCGCGTCATTTCCTCAAAACTCAGCAGCGCGCTGTGCGGCAGGTACTTGTAGTCCTTGTCGAACACGTCCTTCGGCATGCAGTAGCTGCAGCGGAAGTTGCACCGGTCGGTCACGCTGATGCGCAGGTCGGTCATGGGCCGGCCCAGACGGTCGAGCAGCAACCCCGTGGCGGGCACGGCGACGTCCGGCACGGCCACGGCGGGGCGTGCGCGGCCGATCGTGGAGATCGGAATGACGGTATTGCTGCTGTTTTTCATGAAGCGGGTCCGATTTTGCGCCACGGCCCAAGGGCCTGTGAACCTCAGGCTACTTGATCGCCGCCGCGTAAACCATGTCCCAGGTCAATCTTCTGCAATGCACTATGTGTTGGGGCGACTGCCGGGCCGTCCCTTGGCCTCAGCCGTGCTTGACGGCGACGGTCTTGAGCGTGGTGAAGCCGTAGAGGGCCTCGAACCCCTTCTCGCGGCCGTAGCCCGAGGACTTTACGCCGCCGAACGGTAGCTCGACACCGCCGCCCGCGCCGTAGTTGTTGATGAACACCTGGCCGCTCCTCACGCGCCTGGCCATGCGGAACTGGCGCGATCCGTCGGTGGTCCACACGCCGGCGACCAGGCCGAACTGCGTGGCGTTGGCAAGCGCCACGGCTTCGTCTTCGTCGGCGAAGGCCATGGCTGCCAGCACCGGGCCGAACACCTCTTCCTGTGCGAGCCGGTGATTCACCGGCACGTCGCGCAGCAGGGTGGGTGCCTGGTAGAAGCCGGTCTCGGGCGCCTCCTCGACCACGATGCCCTGCGCCACCATCGGGATGCCGGCATGCTGCGCATCGCTCAAGAAGTCCCACACGCGCTGCTGCTGCGCCTGGCGAATCAGCGGGCCCACGTCGAGGTCCATGGCCGCGGGACCGACGCGCAGCGCCTCGAAGGCATGGCCCAGGCGCTCGAGCAGCGGTTCGTAGATGTCGCGCTGGATCAGCACCCGCGAGCCGGCCGAGCAGGTCTGGCCGGCGTTCTGCACGATGGCATTGATGACCACGGGAATGGCCGCGTCCAGGTCGGCGTCCGCGAAGATGATTTGCGGACTCTTGCCGCCCAGCTCCAGCGTGACCGGGCAATGCCGCTCGGCCGCCACCTGCTGGATCAGCGTGCCGATCTTCGGGCTGCCGGTGAAGCTGATGTGGTCGATGCCCTCGTGCCGAGCGAGCGCGTCTCCCACTTCATGGCCGTAGCCCGTCACGATATTGAGCGCGCCGGCCGGAAAGCCAACTTCGGCCGCAAGCTGCGCCACGCGGATCAGCGAGAGGCAGGCGTCTTCGGCCGGCTTGACCACGCACACATTGCCGGCCGCCAGGGCGCCGCCCACGCTGCGCCCGAAGATCTGCATCGGGTAGTTCCACGGAATGATGTGGCCGGTGACGCCGTGCGGCTCGCGCCAGGTGAAGACGCTGTAGCCGTCCTGGTAGGGGATGGTTTCGCCGTGCAGCTTGTCGCAGGCGCCGGCATAGAACTCGAAGTAGCGCACCAGCGCCACAGCGTCGGCGCGCGCCTGCTTCACCGGCTTGCCGCAGTCGCGCTGCTCGATCAGCGCGAGCTCGTCGACGTGCTCGGTGATCTTCTGCGAGAGCTTGTAGAGCAGGCGGCTGCGGTCGGCGGCGCTGACCTTGTGCCAGACGCCTTCGAAACAGTCGCGCGCGGCGCGCACGGCGGAGTCGATATCGGCCGCGTTGCTGCGCTGGATTTCGTCGAAAACCTGGCCGTCGGAAGGGTCGATGACGGGCAGGGTGCGGCCGGAAGAGGACGGGACGTGCGCGTTGGCGATGTAGTTGAGCTGCATGCGCGGATTTTGCGCGAAGCGCGCGAATCCCATGGCCCTGCGGCCCGCAATCCTTACTTGGCCGTGCCGGCCTTCGGCAGCGCCTTCACCGCATTCAGCGTGCGCTCCACATGCTTGTCCGGATTCAGGTTCTGGTAGTAGTAGGCGACCTTGCCGTCCGGCGAGATCACGTACGACAGGCGGTTGGCGAAGTCGGGCCGCGTCTGCATCAGCGCGTCGAAACCCTGGATCACGGTCTTGCCCTCGTCCGACGCCACCGGAAAGCGGCTCTGGCAGGATTTGACCGAGAACTTCGACAAGGTGCCGATGTCGTCCGCCGAAACGCCGATCACGCTGGCGCCCAGTGCGGCGAACTGGTCTACGGCTTCGGCGAAGGCGTGGGCCTCGATCGAGCAGTCGTTGGAATCGGCCGCTGGAAAGAAGTACAGCACCACCGGCCCCTTGGCGAGCGCGTCGGCCAGCGAGTAGCGGAAGGTCTTGCCGCCCAGGGCCGCGGTGGCGGTGAACTTGGGCACGGGGTCGCCGATGTCCAGGGCGGCCCAGGCGGGATGCGCCAGGGCTGAAAAAACCGTCATCCAGACGATGCGATGGAGGTGCGAACGGGCCATGATGTAACTCCGCAGCGATGTGGGTCGAATTCTAGGCCGGGCGTCCCCAAAAGGGGCCCTTGAAACCGGTGCAGGCCGGCCCGCGTATTGAGCAGAACAATTGAAGAAACGACGAGAAGAACCACGCCATGGAAGCACCATCATGAACGCCTGCCTCTCGCTTCTGCGCCTCGCGCTCGCTGGCGCCCTGATTGCGGCGCTCGGCGCCTGCGGTTCACTGCCGCCGGCGCGGGAACGGCCCGCCGAATTTGCCTCCTCTGCCGACCCGTCGACCACGCTCGCGAAGATCGCCGCCGCATCCACGCCGCCTGGCGAGCACTCGGGCTTCCGGCTGATGCCGCTGGGCGTGTATTCGCTCGACGCACGCATCCAACTCGCCCAGCGGGCCCAGCGCTCGCTGGTGGTGCAGTATTACCAGCTCGAGAACGATGCGGTCGGCCGACTGCTGCTGCGCACGCTGCGCGAGGCAGCGATGCGCGGCGTGAAGGTGCGGGTGCTGGTGGACGACCTGTACACCGTCAAGAGCCAGCAGCTGCTACTGGCACTGTCCGAGACGCCCAATGTCGATGTGCGCCTGTTCAACCCGTTCTGCTGCGGGCGTAACGGCTTCCTGTCGCGCTTCGCGGCGTCGCCGTGGGAGATTTCGCGGCTCAACCACCGGATGCACAACAAGCTCTTCATTGCTGACGGCGTGATGGCGGTGGTGGGCGGGCGCAACATCGCCGAAGAGTATTTCGTGCTCAGCGAGGCGCAGAACTTCATCGACATGGATGCGCTGGTGATCGGCAAGGTGGTGCCGCAGCTCGAATCGATCTTCGACGCCTACTGGAACAGCGTGCAGGTCTGGCCGATTGCCGACATCGTGACGGGCGAGGGCGGCCGCAAGCCGAACGGCGCCGATTTCGACAGTTGGGTGGGCATGGCCGCGCCACCACCGAAGATCGTGCTGCCGCCATCCGACATCCTCGGCTACGGGCCCATTGCCGAGGAGCTCGACGGCGGCCGCATGGGCCTGCTGTGGGGCGAGGCCCGCGCCATCGCCGACCCGCCCACCAAGCCCGCGACCATGTCCGCCGACGAGGCCATCGCCACCAGCGTGACGATGAAGGTCTGGGCGCTGCTGCTCGACGCCAAGACCGAGGTCGACCTGACCTCGCCCTACCTGGTGCCGGGCGAGCGCGGCATGGAGGCTTTCGAGGACCTGGCCAGACGCAAGGTCAAGCTCACGCTGCTGACCAATTCTCTGGCGGCCAACGACGAGCCGCTGGTGCACACCGGCTATGCGCGCTATCGCCAGCGGCTGCTCGAAAGCGGCGCCGACCTCTACGAACTGAGTCCGCAGCGCACCAGCGCGGGCGAGCGCTTCGGCATGTTCGGCAAGTCGCTGGGGCGGCTGCACTCCAAGACCGCTGCGATCGACAGGACGCGCATCTTCATCGGCTCGATGAATCTCGATCCGCGCTCGGCCAGCCAGAACACCGAGATGGGGGTGGTGGTCGACAGCCCGCAGCTGGCGCGCGAGATGTTGCGCGTCATCAACATCAGCAAGTTGCAGAATTCCTACCGGCTGCGGCTGGCCAAGGACACCGGCACGCTGCAATGGCTGACGAACGATGGCGAGAAAGAGATGATCCTGACTTCGGAGCCCGAATCGGGCTTCTTCCAGCGCTTCTACAACATGCTCATTGCGCCGATCGTTCCCGAGATGCTGTTGTAGCCTCGGGGGATGGCGCAGACTTTCACCTCGTTGTCCGCCCCGCAGGTCATGCTGTGGGGCGTGCTTTTTTTCGGCGGCATCTATCTCTGTTTTGGCAGCCTCACGTGGCTGCTGACGAAGCGCATGCTGCCCGCGCTGGGCATCGGGCGCGAACTCGATCCTCGGCCGCTGCAGCCGGGGCAGCTGCGGCGCGAACTGGGGCAGTCGGGGGTGTCGGTGCTGATCTTCGGGCTGGGCATGGTGTTTCCATGGGGGGTGCTGCAGCTGGGCTGGGCGCGGCTCGACGGCGATGCGGGGTGGCCGCAGGTCGCGGTCGAGATCCTCGCGCTCGCCTTTTGGAATGACGTGCATTTCTGGATCAATCACCGGCTGCTGCACACGCGCTGGCTGCGGCGCTTTCACGGGCCGCACCACCGCTCGTTCGTGACCACGCCGTGGGCCACCTACAGCTTTCACCCCGTCGAGGCGCTGATGCTCGGCAACGTGATCCTGCTGCCGATGGTGGTGCACGACTTCAGCTTCTGGTCGCTCGCGGCGGTGCCGGTGTTCAGCCTGTTCTTCAACTGCGTCGGGCATTCGAACTACGACTTCTTCACGGGCGTGTCGTACAGCCACTGGTTCGCGGCGAGCCGCCGGCACCATCTGCACCATGCCGTGCACAACGGCAACTACGGTTTTCAGTTCACGTTCATGGACCGGCTGTTCGGAACGCGTGTCGCGGCCGATGCAGTTGAGCCGGTTCTCCAGGCCTTTCGCAAGAAGCATGGCGCGACCACGGCCTGACGCGAGCCGCCACCTGCCGCGGCTGCGTCACTGGCGCGACTGGCAGAGCCTTGCCTATCTCGTCGCGCTGCCTGTGCTGGCTGCGTGGCAGTGGTTCCACGGCTTCGATGTCCCGCTGTATGGGCTGACGCTGTTCCTGACGCTCGGCGTCGGCGTGATCCACCACAACCATGTGCATCTGCGCATGTGGCGGGGGCGGGGCATGAACCGGTTGACGGATTTCTGGATCACGCTGCTGCAAGGCCATCCGACCTTCGTGTTCTGGCCCGCGCACGTCGCCAATCATCACCGCCATCGCCATGGCCCGAAGGACGTAGCGCGCACCTACCGCTTCGGCGGCGATACCAACCACCTGCGGGGCTACCTTCTGCATCCGTTCCAGGCGGTGTGGGCGCTGATACCGGTGTTCTTCGCGTGGCTTGCCCGGCTGCGCCTGCACAGGCGCGGCGCGTGGCGCTACTGCATGGCGCAGTACGCGCTGTGGCTGGCCAGCTGGGCGGTGCTGCTGGCGCTCGACTGGCGCAAGGCGCTGCTCTTCGTCATCGTGCCGCAGCTGCATGGCCTGCACTGGCTGCTGGCGACCAATTATCTGCAGCATGCCCACGCCGACGGCCGGAAGGCTCCTCGCAAGGAGGCGCAGGGCGATACCCCGGGTAGCCGGCTGAACTACGCCCGCAATTTCGAGGGGCTGGTGAACCCATTGCTGTTCAACATCGGCCTGCACACCGCACACCACGAGAACCCGCATGCCCATTGGTCCGAGCTCACCCGCCTGCATCGCACGCGCTACCGCGCGCAGGTGGATCCCGTGCTCAACGAGGGCGGGCTGGTGCCGTACATGGTGCGGGTGTTCCTGCTGGGGGCCGTGTGGCCGCGTTTTCGCAGCCGCCCGCTGATGCCTCCCGATTCATCCATCAACTGAACCATGCCTGTTTCATTTCAACGCGTCTACCTCGAAAGCGCCGGCTACTTCATGCCGGGCGAGCCCATCCCCAACGACCGCATGGACGCGTACATCGCGCCGCTCAACCGGATGTCGGAGCGCATCAAGCGGCGCATCCTGGCGGAGAACGGCATCCTCACGCGGCACTACGCCATCGACGAGGAAGGCGTGACCCGCCACACCAATGCGCAACTGGCGGCCGGTGCGATCCGCGACTGCCTGCGGCGGGGTGGTGCGGAGCTGTCGCGCGTGTCGCTGTTGGCCAGCGGCTCGTCGGGCGGCGACACGCTGATGCCAGGCTTTGCCAACATGATCCAGGGCGAGCTGGCGGCGCAGCCGATGGAGACGCATTCGGTGCACGGCATCTGCGCGGCGGGCGTGTCGGCGATCCAGACAGCTGCGCAGGGCATCGAGCTGGGGGCGCACCGCTCGGCGGTGGCGGTGGCCAGCGAGATGCCGTCGCGCCTCTTCAAGCGCTCGCGCTTCGCGGCGCGCGGCTACGAGACCGACTTCGACTCGCACTTCCTGCGCTGGATGTTGTCCGATGGCGCGGGCGCCTTGCTGCTGTCCGACGGTACGCCTGCACTGGCCGGCGCACCGGGGCTGCGGCTGAAGCTGAAGTGGGTGCACCAGCGCGCCTTCTCGGGCGACTATCCGGTTTGCATGCAGCTCGGGCTGACCGAAGACCGGGCACGCGGCCACCTCGATTTCGGCTCCTGGGCCGAGGCCGAAGCTGCAGGCGCGCTGTCGCTGCGCCAGGACATCCGTCTGCTGCCGCACCTGTTCGACATCGGCATCCACGAGTACGCGGGACTGGTGCGCGACGGGTGGGTCGATCCGAAGCGGGTAGACCACTTCCTGTGCCACTACTCGTCGGAAAAATTCATCCCGGTGGTCGAGGACCTGATGGCCAAGGCCGACCTGTCGATCCCGCGCGAGCGCTGGTGGAGCAACCTGGCTTGGCGCGGCAACACCGGGGCCGCGTCGATCCTCGTGATGCTGGCCGAATTCCTGCACACCAAGGCGCTGAAGCCCGGCGAGCAGATCTTCTGCTACGTGCCAGAGTCGGGGCGCTTCATGGCAGCGTACATGCTGCTCGAAGTGGAGGCGGTCGATGCCGTGCCGGTGGTTGCCGCACCGCGTGCGGCGGCAGCAGCAGCGCCTGACGACGACCTCGTGATCGCGCCCCCGCACGATCCGGCCGTCGCGCCCGAGGGCCTCGGCGCCTTGTTGACCGAACTGGCCGCCATCTGGCACGACTACCGCTCCCGAGTCTGGCGCACGCCGCTGGTCCGCCAGATCCGCGAGCGCCGCTTTGCCGTGCCCGACTATCTGAACTGGATGGAGCAATGGGTGCCCCAGGTTCGCGAAGGCAGCCTGTGGATGCGCGAAGGCGCCGCCTCGCTGAGCGAGCCGTACCAGATGCTGGCCTCGCTGATCGGCGTGCACGCGGGGGAGGAGCAGAACGACTTCAACATCCTCTTCAGCGACTACCGCAAGGCCGGCGGCACCGTCGAGACCATCGACGAACTGCGCCGCAACCCCGGCGGCGAGGCGCTCAATGCCTACCTGCATGGCCTGGCTGCCACGCGTGACCCGATCGGACTGCTGGGCGCGATCTACATCATCGAGGGCACTGGCCAGCGCATCGTGCCGGCGCTGCTGCCGCTGCTCAAGTCCGGCCTGAAGCTGCCACCCGATGCCTTCCGCTTCCTCGAGTACCACGGCCACAACGACGAGCATCACCTGAGCCGCTGGCTCACGGCGGTCGAGATGGTCATGGCCGTAGAGGGGCAGGCGCGCGCCGCCCGACAGATAGCCGACACCGCGCGCCATACGGCCGCGCTGTACCTGATGCAGTTCCAGCACATCACCGAACGCAGGCCCCATGGACCGAACACCTGATTTCCTGACCCAGGCGCACGACGAGCGCGACCCCAGCCCCTGGCTGGCGCTGTACCTCGACCAGAGCACGCCGCTGCCCGACGACGTCAAGGCCGCGTGGCTGGCCGATTCGAGTTCGGCCTCACGCCAGTACCTGCTGCCGTTCCTGCGGCCGATCGCGCGGCTGACGATCATCCTGATCCAGATCGTGAAGGTGTTCGTGCCGCGCAACTGGTCGCATTCGATGCTGCTGCACCGACTTCTCGCGTGGGGGCTGAAGCGCTTTGTTTCGCCGGAGGCCAATTGGCTGATCCTGCGGCACTTTCACCTGGGCTCGCAAGTGCTGGCCTTCATCGGGCGAAACTCGCCGGCCCCGGTGGCGACGAGCCCGCTGGAGCCGGCCGACATCGACGCGCTGAAGGACGAGATGTTCCTGAAGCACGACCTGAACCTGTTCAACTTCGTGATCCGGCTGAACAAGGCGCTGCGCGACAAGGGCGTGGCGCTGTGCAAGGCGGAGCTGGCCGATTTCTCGATGATCAAAGAGCCCGGTCCGCGGCTGGAAGACATGCCCCGGGGAAGGCTCAATTTTCTCGACCTGCAAAGCGCAATCGAGCTTTTTACGCCGCTTTACCAGCTGATGCTGACGGACAACGATTTCTGGCGCGCCGCCAACTCCCTGCAGCTGGACGAAACCATCGGCATCTACGCAGCCACGATCCTGGCCGCGCCCGAACACCTCATTCTGGTCAACAACAAGCACCCGCTCGTGCCCCTGTCGACTTTGCGGGCGGGGCATCGGCTGGTGATCCACGGGCTGTCCACCGAGATGCTGCACAGCCTGCTCCAGCGGATGCAGGCGGCCCAGGAAACCGGGGCGCCAGAGACCTCCCCGTGCGAGCAGCCACTTGCATAGGCGTATGCTGCCCCCAGATGCGAACCATGAACACGACCGATAATCCGTCTCCCAAGACCGATCTGGCAGTGACCCACGTGTTGGCACAACTGCTGGAAAAGCTTGAACACAGCGCTGTGCCTGTTGGCGCAGAGCAGTACCGTTCCGTGGTCGAACACCTCGTGCATGAGTTCGAGGATGTCGAGCAGGGCGCCGAACTCGGCCGCCTGCTCGATGCCTATCCGGCCGCGGCCGAGGTGTACGAGAACCTCAACTACCAGTACGCCGGGCTTTGCCGCTCGGCGTTGGACGCTTCCCTGGCGGCTGAAACCAGTGCCCGGGAAGCCATTGCACGCGCGATGCGCCGTGCCGAACCGAACAGCAAGGACAAGACGCATGGCGAAGGGTGAAGTGAAGACGGCAGTGGTGGCGGACGGCCTGCGTTACAAATCGAAGACGCCCGGTTCGCCGTTTCGCGCCTCGGCGTCGTTCAGTGGCGCGACCATGTCGTGCTTCATGTGCGGCAAGCACCGCGTGCGCTCGCAGTTGCGCACCCGCCAGGTGCTGGGCAAGTCCCAGACCGTTTGCGCGCCTTCCTGCAAGGCGCTCGACGAATCCCTCGAATAGGGGATTGACCGAGTCCGGTGAAGGACACCCTGATAGCACATCAGGGAGGCACTTTGGAGACATTTCCGCGTGCATAAGTCACGAATTGGCCTTCCCCATTGCCGCCAATCGTTATACAGTTAGAAACAAATGATGCAAGTGATTGCATGAATTCAAAAGTTCTAATTTGTAGCCGATTTCCAATGAATTGCAGCCACGCCGTCGACGCCCCTCGCGGGACATGGAATTCAACGCTTGCAAAGGGGCTCTGCCATGGCTAAGTCGCGCAACGTGGTCATACAGGTGGTCAAGCGCTCCTCCGGCAGCGCCACGCACCATGTCGAATTCCTGATGGATGACAACTTCGCCGAGCGCCTGCGCCAATTGCGCTCGCTGGTACCGCCTCTTGGCAGCCTGAACAAGCAGCGCGACCTCGTGATCGACAAGGTGCGCGTGCGCCTGCCCAACGCCATCTGGCGCTCGGGCAACGAGATCGAGATGGACGGAGGCGTGGACGGCTCCTGCATCGTCATTGCCGCGGAAGGCTCGTTCAATTGCGGCGGCAAGGACCGCAAGACGCGTGAGAAGCTCGTGACGTACAACTTCTCCATCGCGCGCCTGATCGAGCTGCATGCCGAGCGCCCCGAGGGCGAGACCCTCTACATCCGCGACGGCGTGTTCGCCAACGACGAGCCTGCCGAATCGCCGGCCGGCCGCTGGGTCACTTCGATGCACGAGCTGGAAGTGGTGATGCGCGTGCCGGACGCTCCGTCCGATTTCGACACCCTGCACGACTTGGCGCTGCGCCCCGAACACCAGCAGGCCAGCGGCGGTGCGCCGCAACGCGCCAACTTCTACTGAGCTTTCTTGTCGGTCAACCCGCGGCCGCTGCCTCGGGTGCCGCGCCTACGGGCGTGTACTGTGCGCGGTTGTCCGCCAGCCAGCGCACCGAGAGGCTGCTGTCCTGCTGCATCGGATGGAAGTCCGGGCGCAGGTAGCTGCGCCAGCCGGCCAGGTTGCCGCGCAGCAGACCGTCGCGGTTCAGCAGGATGCGCGCCGCGCTCTTCCAGGTCGACCATTTCCACAGCTGCTTTTCGCGGCGCAGGTTGTCGATGGTCTGGTGCATCAGGTCGCTCAGGAACATGATCGTGACGCGGCGGAACCACCGTTTGCGCCATTCGTCGGAGCCGCCTGCGGCTTTGTAGATGTCGAAGGCCACGCTCTTGTGTTCCAGTTCTTCAGCGCTGTGCCACAGCCACATGGTGCGCAGCCGGGGCTCGGCGCCGTCGAGGATCTCGGGGTGGGCCAGCAGCCATTCGGCGAACAGCGCCGTGAAGTGCTCGGTGGCCGCCGTCACCGCCAGCGCGTGGCGCGGGTCGGCGTCCTCCATCAGCGCCAGGCGCTTGCCCGCGCGCGCCGTCCAGCCATCCACCAGGCCCTGGCTTTCGAGGTGGTTGTTGAAGAGCGAATGAATGCGCCGGTGTGTGGCTTCCTGTCCGATGAAACCGCGCACGTCGGCGCGATGCTTTTCCTGCACTTCCGTCGGCAGCGTGGCGACGGCATCGCGAACCGCGTCGATGAAGAATTGCTCGCCGAAGGGGAAGCTCATCGACAGGGCGTTGAAGAAAGCGGTCGAGAATGCGTCGCCGCCGCACCAGTCGCGGGCAAAGGGCGATTGCAAATCGATCAGAAGGCGGCGGACCACGAGATCAGTCATGAAAAACAAGCCTCGGAAAAAAGCACGGGATGACATGGCTGGTACGTCTTCGTACCAGCTTGCCTCCATGGTGCAATTGCAAGTTGGTACTGTCAAGTACCAAGGCGTAGGAAAATGTGCCGTTCATGAGTGAAACCGTCGAAACAGCCGCGCCTTCCAAGTCAGCCGACGGCATCGGAAGCGAGCACTACACGCGCCTGCTGCAAGGCATGGCGCATGCCGTGGCCGCCAAGGGCTACGCCGAAACCACCATTGCCGACATCGTGCGCGAGGCCGCCGTGTCGCGCCGCACCTTCTACGAACACTTCGGCACCAAGACCGAGTGCCTGATCGCGCTCTACGAGACCGCCAGCCGCCTCGCACTGCAGGCGGTGAGCGAGGCCTTCGATCCGGTGCAGCCCTGGCATGCGCAAGTGGAGCAGGCCATGACCGCGTATTTCGACTACCTCGCGCAAGACCCTGTGCTGCTGCGCACGCTGTTCGTCGAGATCCTGGGGCTCGGCATGCCCGGCCTCGTGGTGCGGCGCAGGGTGAACGACGAGATCGCCAACTTCATCCAGATGGCGATCAACAGCAGCAGTGCCGGCGCGGAAGACCCCGGGGTGCACCTGACGGGCGAGATGGCGATGACGGTGGTCGGCGGCATCAACGAACTGGTGCTGGAGGCCATCGAGCAGGACCGCGCGGGCGACCTGCGCGAACTGGTGGCGCCCGCCACGCGGCTGGTGCGGGCCGTGGCGGCCGAGAGCAGGCGCTAGAAGCCGAAATTCAGGTTGGCGTTGCGCGGAAGCGTTCAGCTCGGCTTTCTCTGCGCGGGATCGTAGAAGAACTGCTCTTGCGCGATGCGATCGCCTTCCCAGCGCTGCCAGGCGATCTCTTCCATGCGCATCCTGCTGCCACCCTTGAACGTGAACTCGAAGATCCAGTGGATGGCCACATGGTCGCCGTTCACCAGCACCGGGTGCACGCAGGTGGAGGTCACCGATTCGGTGCGCTCGAGCACGGCGGTTTCCTGCGCCACCAGCGTACTGCGGCCGCGCCGCGGCTCGGCCTGGTTCTCGCGCATGGTGGCATCTTCGGTGTAGAAGTCCTCGATGGCTTGGGCATGCGCACCGCCTTCGACAGCGGCGATGAAAGATTCGAGTCGGGCGGGTGTGGGCATCTCAGGACTTTACTTTCACTTCGACCCGGCGCGCTTCGGTGGGAGGACCATCGGCTTGCGATTGCTCGGGCTTGGCCAGTTCGATCTTGTCCTCGGGTGCGCCGGCGGCCTTGAGCGCATCGCTCACGGCCATCGCGCGCTGCTTGGCGAGTTCGGCGTTCTTCGCGGGATCGCCGCTGGCGTCGTGGTAGCCGCTCACCAGCACGGTGCTGCCGCTCTGCACGGCCTTGATGACGTCGGCCAGTGCCTCCTTGGCGTTGGGCGCGACTTCGGCGCTGGCGCTTGCGAAGTAGAACTTCACGACGCCGTTCTCTACCTTCACGGCGGCAGCCTCGGCGGCCGATACGGCGCCTGAAGCGACCGCAGCAGCAGGCGTGGACGGGGTCGACGGCGCCATGGCGGCGGGGGCCGTCGCGGGCGGCGGCGTCTCGACCTTCGTCGGTACGGCTGCCGCATCGCCTGCATGGAACTTCACCACCAGCGGCACGATGAGCAGCGCCACGATGTTGATGATCTTGATCAGCGGGTTCACGGCCGGACCGGCGGTGTCCTTGTAGGGGTCGCCCACGGTGTCGCCGGTGACGGCGGCCTTGTGCGTCTCGCTGCCCTTGCCGCCGAAGTGGCCGTCCTCGATGTACTTCTTGGCGTTGTCCCAGGCACCGCCGCCGGTGCACATGCTGATGGCGACGAACAGGCCCGTGACGATGGTGCCCATCAGCAGCCCGCCCAGCGCCTTCGGGCCGAGCACCAGGCCCACGATGATCGGCACCAGCACCGGCAGCAGCGACGGGATCATCATTTCCTTGATGGCGGCGCCGGTCAGCATGCCCACGGCCTTGCCGTACTCGGGCTTGCCGGTGCCTTCCATGATGCCGGGGATGTCGCGGAACTGGCGGCGCACTTCCTCCACCACCGCGCCTGCAGCGCGGCCCACGGCCTCCATGGCCATCGCGCCGAAGAGGTAGGGAATCAGGCCGCCGATGAAGAGGCCGACGATCACCATCGGATCGCTCAGGTTGAAGCTGATGGCCTGCCCGAAGCTCTCCAGCTTGTGCGTGTAGTCGGCAAAGAGCACCAGCGAGGCGAGGCCGGCCGAGCCGATGGCGTAGCCCTTGGTCACGGCCTTGGTGGTGTTGCCCACCGCGTCGAGCGGGTCGGTCACGGCGCGCACGCTGTCGGGCAGCTCGCTCATCTCGGCGATGCCGCCGGCGTTGTCGGTGATGGGGCCGTAGGCGTCGAGCGCGACCACGATGCCGGCCATGCTCAGCATCGAGGTGGCGGCCACCGCGATGCCGAACAGGCCCCCCAGCGAATAGGACGCCAGGATCGCAATGCACACGAAGATCACCGGCCACGCCGTCGAGCGCATCGACACGCCGAGGCCCGCGATGATGTTGGTGCCGTGGCCCGTGGTCGAGGCCTGCGCGATGTGCTGCACCGGCTTGTACTGGGTACCGGTATAGAACTCGGTGATCCACACCAGGGCGGCCGTCAGCGCAAGGCCGACGAAGCAGGCGCCGAACAGCTTGAGCTGGCTGCCGCTCGGGGCAATGGCGTTGTCGGGAATCAGCCAGCTGGTGACGAACCAGAACGCGACCAGCGACAGCACGCCCGCCACCGCCAGGCCCTTGTAGAGCGCCGGCATCACGTTGACCATGCCCGGCGATGCCTTCACGAAGAAGCAGCCGATGATCGACGCGATGATCGACACGCCGCCCAGCGCCAGCGGATACAGCACCGCGTTGGTCGGCGCCGCGGTGACCATCAGCGCGCCCAGCACCATGGTGGCGATCAGCGTCACGGCGTAGGTCTCGAACAGGTCGGCCGCCATGCCGGCGCAGTCGCCGACGTTGTCGCCCACGTTGTCCGCGATCACTGCCGGATTGCGCGGGTCGTCTTCGGGAATGCCGGCTTCGACTTTGCCCACCAGGTCGGCGCCGACGTCGGCGCCCTTGGTGAAGATGCCGCCGCCCAGCCGCGCGAAGATCGAGATCAGCGAGGAGCCGAAGGCAAAGCCGATCAGCGGATTGAGGATGGCCGAGAGGCCGTGGGCCCCGGCTGGAATGCCGCCAGCGGCCAGCACCCAGTAGAAGACCGACACGCCCAGCAGGCCCAGCCCCACCACCAGCATGCCGGTGATGGCGCCGCCGCGGAATGCCACGTCGAGCGCCGGGCCGATCCCGTGCGTGGCCGCCTGCGCCGTGCGCACATTGGCGCGCACCGACACGTTCATGCCGATGAAGCCGCAGGCACCCGAGAGCACCGCGCCCACGATGAAGCCGACCGCCGTGGTCAGGTCGAGGAAGATGGCGATCAGGATGGCGAGCACCACACCCACGACGGCGATGGTGCTGTACTGCTTGGCGAGGTAGGCCGAGGCGCCGGCCTGGATGGCCGCCGCGATCTCCTGCATGCGGGCGTTGCCGGCGTCCTTCGCGAGAATCCAACTTCGGGCCCAGAAACCGTAGGCCACGGCCACGAGGCCGCAGACGATGGCCAGTATCAGGGGGGTGTTGCCGATCATGCTTTGCTTCTCCATTCGTTCGTTGTGACTTGTGGAGACGGACAGCATGGGCCCTGCGTGCAACGCGTACGGGACCATGTTTTCCGCCGCGTTGCTTCCTCGAAGCTCGCTGCACCTGGGGTGCGGAGCCGATTGGCCAACGGTTGCAATTTACAGGCAAAAACGAGCGAGCGTGCGACGGGCCGGTGACACGGAAAGTAAACTCCGGGTTTGTCCCAATCCGTCTCATACTTTTCAACTACTCGAAAAACGTCATGTCCTTCGACAAAGTTTCCCCTGGCAAGAACGTTCCCGATGCCTTCAACGTCGTGATCGAAATCCCGATGAACGCCGATCCGATCAAGTACGAAGTCGACAAGGAATCCGGCGCGATTTTTGTCGACCGCTTCATGACGACGGCCATGTACTACCCCGCCAACTACGGCTACGTGCCGCAGACCCTGTCGGGCGATGGCGACCCGGTGGACGTGCTGGTGATTGCCCCATACCCGCTGCTGCCGGGCGTGGTGGTGCCGTGCCGCCCCCTGGGCATCCTGATGATGGAAGACGAAGCTGGCGTCGACGGCAAGGTGCTGGCCGTGCCCACCGACAAGGTGCTGCCGATCTACAGCCACTGGAAGTCGGTCGACGACGTGAACCCGATGCGCCTGAAGGCCATCAGCCACTTCTTCGAGCACTACAAGGATCTGGAAGCCGGCAAGTGGGTCAAGGTGCTGGGCTGGGAAGGCATCGACGCCGCCAAGAAGGAAATCCTGGACGGCATCGCCGCCTACAAGAAGTAATCAGCCCCGGATCGCATCGCCAGCCTGCCGCATCCACTCGCGGTTGACCGACCTGGCGTGCGAGTTCCAGTGGCGCGCGGCCTGCTGGAGCTCGTCCCATTGGCGCTGCGCCGCAGCGGCGTCGCCTTGCTGCGCCAGCCAGACCACATAGCTGGCGCGTGCCTCGACCGTGTTGTACTTGCTCAATGCGGCTTCGAAGGCTTCGCGCGCTTCCGTGTTGCGCCTGTCGGCCGCCAGGGCGCGGGCCGTCAGCACGGCGACTTCGTCGTTGCGGTAATCGTCGCGCGTGCTGCGCAGGGTCTGCAAGGCCTGCAGGGCATCGCGACCCGCCGAAGGGCCGCCTGCGGCCATCAGCGCGCTGGCGAGGCCGAATTGCAATTCGGGATCGGAGGCGAGCGGGCCCTTCAGCGCGTCGCGGTAGTGGCCGACGGCATCGGCGGCCTGGCCCTTGTCGAGCGCGGCCTTGGCCAGGCGCAGCTTGTTCTGGGCCGTGGGCGCGAGGTCGTAGGCTTCGGTGGCCGCACGGTATTCGCGCTCGGGATCGATGAAGCCGATGGCCGCGCTCGCCACCTTGCCCGCGGTGCGCTGCATGCGCGAGGCGGGCAGGTACTCGACCATGAAGTACACGATGCTGCCCAGCAGCGGGAAGCTGAAAAGGATGATGAGCCAGTACATCTGCTTGCCGTGGCGCATCGCATGCACGGCAAAGAACAGCGCAATGAGGACGTGCAGCCCCAGTCCGAAGAATGGCATTGGTTTCTTTGTGTTGTTGTCGAATCGGGCGCCTTTATAGCAGCCCCGAATGGCAACTCAGGCGGACCTGAAGGGGCTGCGCTCGCCCAGGTGGTCCATGTAGTTCTCGATGCCCGCGCCCTCGCGCTCCAGGAAGCGCTCGACTGCATCGGCGAACGAGGGATGCGCCAGCCAGTGGGCGCTGGTGGTCTTCACCGGCATCAGCGCGCGCGCCATCTTGTGCTCGCCCTGGGCGCCGCCCTCGAAGCGCTGGGCGCCATGTTCGATGCACCAGGCCAGCGGCTGATAGTAGCAGGCCTCGAAATGCAGGCAGTCCACGCGCTCCAGCGCACCCCAGTAGCGGCCATAGGCGACCAACGGCCTGTCAGACTGCGTCGAGAGGGCGATCAGACTGGCGGCCATCGGCTTGCCGTTGCGCTCGGCCACGAACAGCAGCCAGGCCTCGGGCATGGTGCCGGCCATGCGCCGGAAGAAGTCGCGCGTGAGGTAGGGCGGGTTACCGTGCTCGCGATAGGTGCGTTCGTAGCAGCGGTAGAAGAAGTCCCAATCGGCCTTCGAGATGTCGGTGCCGCGCGACCAGCGGAAGCTCACGCCAGCGTCGGCCACCTTGCGGCGCTCCTGGCGGATCTTCTTGCGCTTGTCGTGGGAGAGGCTGGCGAGGAAGGCGTCGAAGTCCGCGTAGCCAGTGCCGGCCGTGGGTGCCGTGTTCGTCCAGTGGAATTGCACGGTGTTGCGCAGCATCAGGCCGGCTTCGGCGCAGGCGGCGATGTCCGCCTCGGCGCCGAACAGCAGGTGCAGCGACGACAGTTCTTCCTGTTTGCACAGCGCGACGAGCCCTTGCACCAGCAATGTGCGGCTCTGCGCGTCGCGCGCCAGCAGCCGTGTGCCGGGCACGGGCGTGAACGGCACGGCGACCACGGCCTTCGGGTAGTAGGCCAGCCCGTGCTGTTCGTAGGCGTTGGCCCAGGCCCAATCGAACACGTACTCGCCGTAGGAGTGGTCCTTGATGTAGAACGGGCACGCCGCCTGCAGCGTATCGCCTTGCCACAGCGTGACGAACTGCGGCACCCATCCGCTGTCCGGCGAGGCGCTGCGGCTGTCGTTCAGCGCCGCAAGGTATTCGTGGCGCATGAAAGGCGAGGGCTCGGCCTCGGCGGCCAGCAGCGCGTTCCATGCTTCCGGGCTCACGTCCGACGGCGACGACAGAACCCGGATGACATAATCGTTCAAGCCTTTTTCTTCCTTCTGTATGACGCTCAAGCTCGCCATCGCGCAACTCAATTTTGTGGTGGGCGACCTCGCCGGCAACGCGAAAAAGATCGTCGACGCCGCGCGCCAGGCCCATGCACAGGGCGCGCGTCTCTTGTTGACGCCCGAACTCTCGATTGCCGGCTATGCGGCGGAGGACCTGTTCCTCCGTCCCGCCTTCACCGAAGCCTGTGATGATGCCGTGAAAGGCATTGCCGGCGCTCTGGCCGACCTCAAAGACATGGTCGTGGTGGTGGGGCATCCAACCGGCGGCAGCCTGCGCAGCCGCTCGGTGGCCGTGCAGATGCGCCACAACGCGGCCAGCGTCATCAAGGAGGGCCGCATCCTCGAAACCTACGCCAAGCGCGAACTGCCGAACTACCAGGTGTTCGACGAGCGCCGCTATTTCACGCCGGGGCAGGGCACCTGCGTGTTCGAGGTGGGCGGGGTCTCGGTCGGTCTGCTGATCTGCGAGGACGCCTGGTTCGACCAGCCGGCCGAGCTGGCCCGCGAAGGCGGTGCCGAGGTGCTGGCGGTGATCAATGCTTCGCCCTACCACGTGGGCAAGGAAGGCGAGCGCATCGCGCGCATGGCCGACCGGGCGCGTGCCGTGGGGCTGCCGCTGGTGTATGCGCACCTGGTCGGCGGGCAGGACGAGGTGGTGTTCGACGGCGCTTCGTTCGCGCTGCAGGCCGACGGCGCCACCGCCATGCAGGCGCAGAGCTTCCGGGAAGGGCTGGTCTTCGCACAGCTGGAGCGCACACCCCGGGGCAGCGTCGGCTTCGTGGCCGAGCCCGCTGCGATCGCACCGCCGCGCGATGCTGAAGCCCAGCTCTGGGACGCACTGGTGTTGGGCGTGCGCGACTACGTCGGCAAGAATGGTTTTCCGGGCGCCATCCTGGGGCTTTCGGGCGGCATCGATTCCGCATTGGTGCTTGCGATCGCGGTCGATGCACTGGGTAAGGACAAGGTCCGCGCGGTGATGATGCCTTCGCCTTACACCGCCGACATCAGCTGGATCGATGCGCGCGACATGGCCAGCCGCCTGGGCGTGCGCTACGACGAGATTTCGATCAAGCACACCTTCGAATCCTTCAAGGATGCGCTGGCAGAGGAGTTCAAGGGCCGGCCCGAAGACACGGCAGAGGAAAACATCCAGGCCCGCATCCGTGGCACGCTGCTGATGGGGCTGTCGAACAAGTTCGGCGCCATCGTGCTCACCACGGGCAACAAGAGCGAGATGGCTACCGGCTATTGCACGCTCTACGGCGACATGGCGGGCGGTTTCGCGGTCATCAAGGACCTGCTCAAGACCACCGTGTTTGCGCTGGCGCGCTGGCGCAACGCCCACGACCCGTACGGTACGGGGGCAGCGCCGATCCCCGAGCGGATCATCACGCGGCCTCCCAGCGCCGAGCTGCGCCCCGACCAGACCGACCAGGACAGCCTGCCGCCCTACGACATCCTCGACGGCATCCTGGCACGCTACATGCAGGACGACGAAGGCATCGACGAGATCATTGCCGCGGGCTACGACCGCGCGGTGGTCGAGCGGGTTGCGCGGCTCATCAGGATCAACGAATACAAGCGGCGCCAGGCGCCGGTAGGCATCCGGGTCACCCACCGAAGCTTCGGCAAGGATTGGCGTTACCCTATCACCAGCAAATTCAACGAAACCGCCGGAGCGCAAAAACCATGAAGCAGATCACCGCCATCGTCAAACCCTTCAAGCTCGAGGACGTGCGCGAGGCCTTGGCCGAAGTGGGCGTTACCGGGTTGACCGTCACCGAGGTCAAGGGCTTCGGCCGCCAGAAGGGGCACACCGAGCTCTACCGCGGTGCCGAATACGTGGTCGACTTCCTGCCCAAGATGAAGGTGGAAGTGGTCGTCAACGAGGCCGATGTGGAGCGCTGCATCGAGGCCATCGTCAGCTCGGCGCGCACCGGGAAGATTGGTGACGGGAAGATTTTCGTGACGGACGTGGAGCGCATCGTGCGCATCCGCACCGGCGAAGAAAACGAAAACGCAGTCTGAAGCAAAAAGCCTCCGGTGACGGGGGCTTTTTTCGAACCGCGCGCCTCAGAGATTTTCCGACAGCCTGTCTTCGCGCGGGTGGAGCGGCACTTCGGCGCGCAGCGCCGTGAGCAGTTCGGGCACGTCGGTGCCGATGCGGATCAGTTCCATCTGCCAATCGCCCATGAAGCCTTCGCGCACGCTGTGCGCCAGGAAGCCCAGCAGGCCGTCGTAGTAGCCGGCGGTGTTGAGGATGCCGGTCGGCTTGTCGTGATAGCCGAGCTGGCGCCAGGTCCAGATCTCGAACAGTTCCTCGAAGGTGCCGATGCCGCCCGGCAGGGCGACGAACGCGTCGGCGCGCTCGCCCATCATGGCCTTGCGCTCGTGCATGGTGTCGACCACATGCAGTTCGTCGCACAGCGGGTTGGACAGTTCCTTGTCGACCAGCGCCTTGGGGATGATGCCGACCACGCGGCCGCCGGCGAGGCGGGTGGCCTCGGCGACCGTGCCCATCAGGCCGGTTCGGCCGCCGCCATAGACCAGTTGGCCGCCATGCCGGCCGATCCATTGGCCGACCGCCTGCGCGGCCTGGGAAAACTCGGGGCGCTCGCCGGGGCGCGAGCCGCAATACACGCAAATCGAAAATTCAGGATTCATCCTGCCATCATGCCGCAGCCCGCGGGCCTGCTCATGACACGAAGCGTTGCCACAACGCCGCCGCCCAGATGCCCCCGCAGAGCGTGAGCGACAGCAGCACCGCGGCGCTGCCCATGTCCTTGGCGCGCTTGGAGAGGTCGTGCCACTCGGGCCCGATGCGGTCGATGGCTGCTTCGACGGCGGTGTTGAGCAGCTCGACGATCATCACCAGGATCGCGCTGCCCGCGAGCAGCGCCACCTCGGTCCAGCCGCGTCCGAGCCAGAAGGCGGCCGGGATCATCGCGATCGACATGATGGCTTCCTGGCGGAAAGCGGGCTCGCTCCAGCCGGCGCGCAGGCCGTGCAGAGAGATCAGCGCGGCATGCCAGACCCGTTCGAGGCCCTTGCGGGCTTTCTGCGGATTGACGGCGGGATCGGGAAGTTTGGGCAAGGCACTCATCGGCGACTCATCGGTTTGGAGGTGATGAGCCGTGTACCGGCCCAGGCGTCGTGCCAGAACTGGCGCTCGGGGTGAAAACGCGCCAGCAGCGCCCAGACGGCGACCCAACCGAAAATCAGGACGGTCGATTCGCCGCCCGACAGCTTGAACGGTGCAATGGCGGCCAGCGGCGGTAGAAACCAGACCCAGCTCAGCAGGTAGCGCGCCAGCGCCCGGCGCTGGCTGACAGGCCGTCCATGTGCGTCGACGATGCGGATGTTCCAGGTCTTCATGGCGAGGGTCTGGCCCTTGGTCCAGAACCAGACGAAGTACACGCCGAACACCACGAAAAGAAAAGCCTGAAAAAGATGGCGCCGCGAATCCATGGCGTCGCGCATCTGGCCCAGCGTGCTGAAGAGCCAGCCGGAAACGAACACCACGGCGAACAGCAGCATGCCCTCATAGAGCCAGCAGGCCATGCGACGCCAGAGGCCCGGCACTATCGAAACAGGAGCGCGGGTCGCTGGAGGAATCTGCGAGGCAGCCTGATCGGAGCCCGACGCCTCGGGAGAGCTGGAAACCATCGGAGCCTTGGGGTCAGGGGGCAGAGGGGGGTGCCTCGGCCGCAGAAGACGGTGCCGGTACCTGGGCTTCCGCCGGAACCGGCGCGGCGCTGGCTGGCGTGGGTGCAGCAGGCGTGACGGAAACCGCCGGCGTCGTTGCCGCGGGGGCGCGCTCCGGCGGCGAGGCCACCAGGATCGTTGCGGGCCCGGCTGCGGGCGACGGTGCCAGCAGGATTCTGGGCGTGTGCTGCCCTGCAGGCGTGACGGCCGGCACCGGCACGAGCTTCTGGGACGAAACCGGCCGCACGGGAATGGCTGCCCCGCGCGGCTTGGGTGGGGCGCTTTCTGCAAGCTTGCGCTTTTCTTCCTCGCTCAAGGCCTGGTACTGCTCCCATTTGACCTTGCGCTCGTCGGGCGAAATGCGCTTGACCTCGGCGAAGTTCAGACGAGCCTGCGCACGTTGCTGGTTGCTCAGGGCAGCCCATTCGATCATGCGGCTGTGCAGGGTGGACTGATCTTCGGTCGACATGCTCGCGTAGTTGCGAGACAGCGCCAGCCATTTCCTTTTCTGGCCGACATTCAGCGTGTTCCAGTGAACGCTTAGCGGCTTGAGTGCCTGCTGCTGCTCGGCCGTGAGTTCGCTCCAGAGCGGCTTTGTGGTCGAGATGGCCTTCGGACTGGTGGCCGACGCGGAACTTGCCGGGGTCGAGCCCTTGACCGCCGCCTCGGTGGGGGGCTGGGCGTTGGCGAGCGTCAGGCCGAAGGCTGCGGCCGCAAGCGCACCCGCCCAAACGACTGCGCCCGCCTGGAGCGGGCGCAACGGATGGGTAGTGTTCGCGCTGGAGATGGAACGGCGTCGCATTCGGTTGGTGAAGGTTCAGTCGGAGGCGCTGTCGGCCTTCAGGAATTGAGCGAAACCGGGGTCGGTATAGGCGGCGGGCGGCAGGTCGCCCGTCAGCAGCGCGGAATCTACTTCGGCCAGTTCGCTGGCGCGATCGTCCTCCTGCATCGCGCTGATGGCGATCAGGCCGGCCACGAGCGCGATCAGCGGCACCACGGAGCCGATGCGGGTCCACCAGCTGCCACCCATCGTGAGCGTATGACCCGACTGCACTGCCACAGTCGCGGTTCGCAGCTGCGGAGGCAGCTTGCGCGCGGCCACGGCCTGCGCGCGCGCCACGCGAAGCCGTTCGCCGATGTCGTGCGGCAACTCCCGATTACCAGCCGAAAGGCGGGCAACCACGCGCTGACCGAACTGGTCTTCGGCGATGCCGGAAGTTGATGTTGGAACCTTAGTGTTCATAGCGATATTCCCTTGGCCTTGAGCGCCTTGCTCAGAGCGTGAACGGCTCGCGAACAATGGGTTTTGACGCTGCCCTCGGAGCAGCCCATCGCAGCGGCCGTCTCTGCGACGTCCATTTCCTCCCAGTAACGCATCAGGAAAGCCTCGCGTTGACGACCCGGCAGTGCTGCGATCTGTTCCTCAATTTCGTGGAAGACCTGGGCGCGGCGAGTCGTGTCTTCGGCGCTCTCCGATTCCCTAGAGTCGGTCGGCGAGACGAAGTTCTCCAGCAGGTCGAAATCTCCGTCGTCGTCGATCGATTCGAAATCGCTGAGGTTGGAGAACAGGGCGCGCCGGGTTTTCTGGCGGCGGAACCAGTCGAGCGTGCAGTTCGACAGGATGCGCTGGAACAGCATCGGCAACTCGGCCGGTGGCTTGTCGCCGTAGTGCTGCGCCAGCTTCATCATGCTGTCCTGCACGATATCGAGCGCTGCTTCTTCATCCCGCACGTGGTAGACCGAGCGCTTGAAAGCGCGCCGTTCGACGCTTTTCAGGAAGTCGGAGAGTTCTTGTTCAGTTGCCAAGCGAGAGGGGGCGCGAAAGGTGCGCCGCGTGGGAAAAGGGGTCTGGCGATTGCGTACGTCGCGTGTGTGTTTATCGCCGCGGATTATGCCTTTGTAGCTTTACAAGGCAGCTGAAGCGAATCTGAACGCCCGGAAATGTCATAATCCGCCTTGCAAGTCAAAAGGCAAACGGGTCACGGTCCGGCGGAACATCAGTCCGCCCATGGCTTTGGCCTCAAGTCCTGGCGCGGCCCCACAAGGGTTGGCAAGGGGCACCCAAGGTATTTCGTTCCCGAAATAACACAAAGGTTGATCATGGAAATCTCCAAGGCGGAAATCGCTTCCGCAGCAGCCGCGTCCTCAGGCGCAGGCAACCCAACGCAAGAACTCATGGGCGCTGAAGTGCTGGTCAAGGCACTGCAGGCCGAAGGCGTCCAGTACGTCTGGGGCTATCCGGGCGGCGCAGTTCTCTACATTTACGACGCGTTCTACAAGCAGGACACCATCCAGCACGTGCTGGTGCGTCACGAGCAGGCTGCCGTTCACGCGGCCGACGGCTATGCACGCGCTACCGGCGACGTCGGTGTGGCGCTGGTCACTTCCGGTCCTGGCCTGACCAATGCGGTCACCGGCATCGCCACCGCGTACATGGACTCGATTCCGATGGTGATCATTTCGGGCCAGGTGCCGACGGCCGCCATCGGCCTCGACGCCTTCCAGGAATGCGACACGGTCGGCATCACCCGTCCCATCGTCAAGCACAACTTCCTCGTCAAGGATCCCAAGGATCTGGCCATGACGATGAAGAAGGCCTTCCACATCGCGCGCAGCGGCCGCCCGGGCCCGGTGGTGGTGGACGTGCCCAAGGACGTTTCGTTCAAGAAAACGCCTTACGCAGGCTATCCCGACAAAGTCGAGATGCGCTCGTACAACCCGGTGCGCAAGGGCCACGGCGGACAGATCCGCAAGGCGCTGCAACTGCTGCTGGCCGCCAAGCGTCCCTACATCTACACCGGCGGCGGCGTGCTGCTGGGCAATGCCACCAACGAGTTGCGCACGCTGGTCGACATGCTCGGCTATCCGGTCACGAATACGCTGATGGGCCTGGGCGCCTACCCGGCGAGCGACCGCAAGTTCCTGGGCATGCTGGGCATGCACGGCACCATCGAAGCCAACAACGCGATGCAGAACTGCGACGTGCTGCTGGCCGTGGGCGCGCGCTTCGACGACCGTGTCATCGGCAACCCCAAGCACTTCGCGCAGAACGAACGCAAGATCATCCACGTCGACATCGATCCGTCGAGCATTTCCAAGCGCGTGAAGGTCGACATCCCGATCGTCGGCGACGTGAAGGACGTGCTCACCGAGCTGATCTCGATGATCCGCGAGAGCACCACCAAGCCCGACGCCGGCGCGCTGGCCGACTGGTGGAAGACCATCGAAGCCTGGCGCTCGCGCGACTGCCTCAAGTACGACCGCGGCAACAAGGACGTGATCAAGCCGCAGTACGTGGTCGAGACCCTCTGGAACATGACCAAGGACGCCGACGCGTACATCACGTCGGACGTGGGCCAGCACCAGATGTGGGCTGCCCAGTACTACCGCTTCGACGAGCCGCGCCGCTGGATCAACTCGGGCGGCCTGGGCACCATGGGCGTCGGCATTCCCTACGCCATGGGCATCAAGCTCGCCAAGCCCGATTCGGAAGTGTTCACCATCACCGGCGAAGGCTCGGTGCAGATGTGCATCCAGGAACTCTCCACCTGCCTGCAATACAACACGCCGATCAAGATCTGCTCGCTCAACAACCGCTACCTGGGCATGGTGCGCCAGTGGCAGGAAATCGAATACTCCGGCCGCTACAGCCACAGCTACATGGACGCACTGCCCAACTTCGTGAAGCTCGCCGAGGCCTATGGCCACGTCGGCATGCTGATCGAGCGTCCACAAGACGTGGAGCCCGCGCTGCGCGAAGCACGCAAGCTCAAGGACCGCACGGTGTTCATGGACTTCCGCACCGATCCCACCGAGAACGTGTTCCCGATGGTGAAGGCCGGTATGGGCATCACCGAGATGCTGATGGGTTCCGAGGATCTCTGATCCGCGGGGCATTTTTCTCTCGTTCAACTTTTACTGACGAATCTATTGCCCGCCAAGCCCGCGCATTACCGTGCGCGGGGGAGGGCGGCGAAAAGAGGAGTCACGCAAACATGAAACACATCATTGCAGTGCTGCTGGAAAACGAGCCGGGTGCTCTTTCCCGCGTGGTGGGCCTGTTCTCGGCCCGTGGCTACAACATCGAATCGCTGACGGTCGCGCCCACGGAGGATGCGAGCCTCTCGCGCATGACCATCGTCACGACCGGTTCCGACGACGTGATCGAGCAGATCACCAAGCACCTGAATCGCCTGATCGAAGTCGTGAAGGTCGTCGACCTGACCGAAGGCGCCTACACCGAGCGCGAGCTCATGATGGTGAAGGTGCGCGCGGTCGGCAAGGAGCGCGAGGAAATGATGCGCATGGCCGAAATTTTTCGCGGCCGCATCATCGACGTGACCGATAAGAGCTACACCATCGAACTCACCGGCGACCATGGCAAGAACGACGCTTTTCTGGAAGCGATCGAACGTAGCGCTATCCTCGAGACTGTCCGTACCGGTGCCAGCGGCATCGGCCGCGGCGAGCGCATTCTGCGCGTGTAGGAGGGTGAAGGCGCCCTCAGTTCATCAGTTCATCCACACATGAGGCAAAAGTGATGCGAGGTCTGCTCGGTTTCGACAGGATGGTGACTCCCGCGATCGTGCGGGTGCTCTACTTCCTCGGCCTGCTGGGCGTGATCGTCCTTGCGGGGGCGGCGCTCTATCAGCGCCAGTACCTGCCGGCCTTCACGTTCCTGATCTTCGGTGCCATCGGTGTCCGCATCTACAGCGAACTGCTCATCGTGCTGTTCCGCATCCACGACAGCCTCGTGTCCATCAACCAGCAAATGAAGGACCGGAATTCCTCCGGCCTCTGAGTGAAATTCGCCCGCTCTGCGGGTGCTTGAGATTTTTTAGGAGAAATACATGAAGGTTTACTACGACAAAGACGCGGACCTGAGCCTCATCAAGGGCAAGACGGTGGCAATCATCGGTTACGGCTCGCAAGGCCATGCGCACGCGCAGAACCTGAACGACAGCGGCGTCAAGGTCGTGGTCGGCCTGCGCAAGGGCGGTGCTTCGTGGGACAAGGTCGGGAAGGCCGGCCTGCAAGTCGCCGAAGTCGCCGACGCCGTGAAGGCAGCCGACGTGGTCATGATCCTGCTGCCCGACGAGCAGATCGCCAACGTCTACAAGAACGACGTGGCCCCGTACATCAAGGAAGGCGCTTCGCTCGTCTTCGCGCACGGCTTCAATGTGCACTACGGCTTCGTCCAGCCGCGCGCCGACCTCGACGTGTGGATGGTGGCTCCCAAGGCCCCCGGCCACACCGTGCGCAGCACCTACACCCAAGGCGGCGGCGTGCCCCACCTCGTGGCCGTGCACCAGGACAAGACCGGCAAGGCGCGCGACCTCGCGCTGAGCTACGCCACCGCCAACGGCGGCGGCAAGGCCGGCATCATCGAAACCAACTTCCGCGAAGAAACCGAGACCGACCTGTTCGGCGAACAAGCGGTTCTGTGCGGCGGCACGGTCGAACTGATCAAGGCCGGTTTCGAAACGCTGGTGGAAGCCGGCTACGCGCCCGAAATGGCGTACTTCGAATGCCTGCACGAGCTCAAGCTGATCGTCGACCTGATCTATGAAGGCGGCATCGCCAACATGAACTACTCGATCTCGAACAACGCCGAATACGGCGAGTACGTCACGGGCCCGCGCATCGTGACCGACGAGACCAAGAAGGTCATGAAGCAAGTGCTGCGCGATATCCAGACCGGCGAATACGCCAAGAGCTTCGTGCTCGAAGCCGCTGCCGGCCAGCCCGCGCTGATCAGCCGCCGCCGCCTGAATGCAGAGCACCAGATCGAAGTCGTCGGCGAAAAGCTGCGCGCGATGATGCCCTGGATCAAGAAGAACAAGCTGGTCGATCAAACCCGTAACTGATCTTCCCGGTGAGAGGGTGCTTTGGCACCCGTTTCCCAAGGGCCACCCGTCGCGGTGGCCCTTTTGTTTGCAGGGGCCGAAGAGGTCCCCTGAACTACACTGCAAGCCATGCGATTCACAGACATAGATGCTATCGAATGGATAGCTGACCGCGTAGCGCCCACGAGGGACGGAGGCCATTCCAATGCATGACGATACGATTCCCGACGACGTGCAGCCGCGCAAGCGCCGCAAGGGCATCTACATCCTGCCGAACCTGTTCACGCTCGCAGCGTTGTTCGGCGGTTTCTACTCGGTCGTGATGGCCATGAATGCGCGATTCGACCTCGCGGCGCTCGGTGTGTTCGCCGCGATGATTCTCGACAGCCTGGACGGGCGCGTGGCCCGCATGACCAACACGCAGAGCGCGTTCGGCGAGCAGATGGATTCGCTGTCCGACATGGTGTCGTTCGGCGCCGCACCAGCGCTCATCGCCTACGAGTGGTCGCTCAAGGGTCTGGGCCGCTGGGGCTGGATCGCCGCCTTCGTGTACTGCGCCTGCGCGGCGCTGCGGCTCGCGCGCTTCAACGTGAACACCGGCGTGGTCGACAAGCGCTGGTTCCAGGGGCTGCCGTCGCCTGCGGCTGCTGCACTGGTAGCAGGCTTCATCTGGCTCGTGGACGAATGGGGCAAGCGCGGCGGGGAGGTGCTGTATCTCTCGTGGACGCAGATCACCTGGGTCACCTTTGCCTTCACGCTGTATGCGGGCCTCACGATGGTCACCAATGCGCCGTTCTACAGCTTCAAGGACATCCAGATGAAGAAGAGCGTGCCCTTTGCCGCAATCGTGCTCATCGCGCTCGGCATCGCGGTCATCAACATCCATCCGCCCACCGTCCTGTTCGGCCTTTTCGTCATGTACGGCCTGAGCGGCTACGTGGTCTACGCGTGGCGCAAGGCCAAGGGCCAGCCGGTGAGCGTGATCAGCACCTCAACCGAAGAGCCGGACGAACGGGGCCTGCATAACTGACGGTGGCTTGTGCTACATTCGCAATCCTCATGACCAAGATTTCGCTGCTGGCCCTACTAGCCCTCCCTCACGGGCGGAGACGGTAGCGCACGCGCAAATCCCTCACCACGGCCCGTTCGCACCAGCAACGGGCCGTTTGTTTTTGGGGTTGCTGGTTGATTACCAACCATCTCAGAGAAATCGACATGCTCAAGCAACCTCAAAGCAAATACCGCGCATTCGCCCCGATCGGCCTCAAGGACCGCACCTGGCCCGATGCCGTGCTGACCAAGGCGCCGATCTGGCTGTCGACCGACCTGCGTGATGGCAACCAGGCGCTGGTCGAGCCCATGGACATCGCGCGCAAGATGCGCATGTTCGAAACCCTCGTGGCCATCGGCTTTAAGGAAATCGAAGTCGGTTTCCCCTCGGCCTCGCAGGTCGAATTCGACTTCGTGCGCAAGCTCATCGAGGAAGACCGCATTCCCGACGACGTAACGATCCAGGTGCTGACGCAGGCGCGCGACCACCTCATCGAACGCACCTTCGAATCGCTGCAGGGCGCACCGCGCGCCATCGTGCACCTCTACAACGCCGTGGCGCCGGTGATGCGCCGCGTGGTGCTCGGCATGGACGAAGACCAGATCGTCGAGCTCGCCAGCAGCCATGCGCGCATGTTCAACGAGTTCGCCGCCAGGCAGCCGGAAACGCAGTGGACTTTCCAGTACTCGCCCGAGATGTTCTCCGGCACCGACGTCGTGTTCTCGAAGCGCGTGGTCGATGCGGTAACCGAGGTCTGGGCGCCGACGCCACAGCGCAAATGCATCGTGAACCTGCCCACGACGGTGGAGCATTCAACGCCGAACATCTTCGCCGACATGATCGAGTGGATGCACCGCAATCTCGCGCGCCGCGATTCGATCGTGCTGTGCGTGCACCCGCACAACGACCGCGGAACTGGCACCGCAGCCGGCGAACTGGCCTTGATGGCCGGCGCCGAGCGCATCGAGGGCTGCCTGTTCGGCAATGGCGAGCGCACCGGCAACCTCGACCTTGTGAACGTCGCGCTCAACCTCTACACGCAGGGCGTTTCGCCCGAGCTCGATTTTTCGAACATCGACGAGATCCGCGCCACCGTCGAGCACTGCAACCAGATTCCCGTGCACCCGCGCCATCCCTACGTGGGCGACCTGGTCTACACCTCGTTCTCGGGCTCGCACCAGGACGCGATCAAGAAGGCCTTCGCCGCGCGCAAGGAAGGCGACATCTGGGACATGCCTTATCTCCCCATCGACCCGAAGGACGTGGGCCGCAGCTATGAAGCCGTGATCCGAGTCAACAGCCAGTCCGGCAAGGGCGGCATGGCCTACCTGCTCGAGAGCGAGTACGGCCTCGAGATGCCGCGCCGCCTGCAGATGGAGTTCATGCAGACCGTGCAGCGCGTGATGGACGTCGCCGGCAAGGAACTCACTGCCGCCGACCTCTGGCAGCTGTTCGTGCGCGAGTACGGCATCGAGACCGCTCAGGCACTGCAGCACCGTGTGATCGAGGAAGAAGGCGAGGGCGTCAACGCCTCGGTGGTCCTGCGCGGCGACCTGTCGTGGGACGGTGAAAACCATACCATCGAAGGCCGCGGCAATGGCCCTATCGACGCCTTCACGCAGGCACTGAGCCAGGCCACCGGCCACACGGTACGCGTGATGGACTACCACCAGCACGCCATCGGCGCCGGCGCCGATGCGAAGTCCGTGGCCTACCTCGAACTGCGCGTCGACGAAAGCCGCACGCTGTTTGGCGTGGGCATCGACGCGAACGTGATCACGGCGTCGCTGAAAGCAATTGTCTCGGGCGTGCAGCGTGCTCGTGCCCTGGGCGCACACGGCGCACAATCGGTGGTTGAAGCCGCCTGACGCTGCCGACGCGCAAGGTGGGAACGATCACAGGAGATTCACGATGACCGACCAACTCATTATTTTCGACACCACCCTGCGCGATGGAGAGCAGTCGCCCGGCGCCTCGATGACGCGCGATGAAAAGATGCGCATTGCCAAGCTGCTGGAGCGGCTGAAGGTCGACGTCATCGAAGCCGGCTTTCCCGCCAGCTCGAACGGCGACTTCGAGGCCGTGAAGGCGATTGCCAATGCGATCAAGGACTCGACGGTGTGCGGCCTTTCGCGAGCCAACGACCGTGACATCGCGCGCGCGGCCGAGGCCCTCAAGGGCGCGGCCCGCGGGCGCATCCACACCTTCATCGCGACCTCGCCGCTTCACATGGAGAAGAAGCTGCGCATGTCGCCCGACGAAGTGCACGAGCAGGCCAAGCTGGCTGTGCGTTTCGCGCGCAACCAGCTGGCCGACGTGGAGTTCAGCCCCGAAGACGGCTATCGCAGTGACCCGGACTTCCTATGCCGCGTGCTCGAAACTGTGATCAACGAAGGGGCCACCACCATCAACGTGCCGGACACCGTCGGCTACGCCGTTCCCGAGCTCTACGGCAACTTCATCAAGATGCTGCGCGAACGCATTCCCAACAGCGACAAGGCGATCTGGTCGGTGCACTGCCACAACGACCTCGGCATGGCCGTGGCGAATTCGCTGGCGGGCGTGAAGATCGGCGGCGCGCGCCAGGTGGAATGCACCATCAACGGCCTGGGCGAGCGCGCGGGCAACTGTTCGCTCGAGGAGGTGGTCATGGCGGTGAAGACCCGCAAGGATTATTTCGGGCTCGACCTGCGCATCGACACGCAGCACATCGTGGCCGCGAGCCGCATGGTCAGCCAGACCACCGGCTTCGTGGTGCAGCCCAACAAGGCGGTGGTGGGGGCCAACGCCTTCGCGCACGCCTCGGGCATTCACCAGGACGGCGTGCTCAAGGCGCGCGACACCTACGAGATCATGCGCGCCGAGGACGTAGGCTGGGCGGCCAACAAGATCGTGCTCGGCAAGCTCAGCGGCCGCAATGCCTTCAAGCAGCGACTGCAGGAGCTGGGCGTGGCCATGGAAAGCGAAGGCGACATCAATGCCGCGTTCCTCCGGTTCAAGGAGCTGGCCGACCGCAAGTCGGAAATTTTCGACGAGGACATCCTCGCGCTCGTCAGCGCGGAAGAGGTGTCGCACGTTGGAGAACAGTTTGCTTTTGTTTCTCTCTCCCAGCACAGCGAAACCGGCGAGCGCCCCCAGGCGAAGGTCGTGTTCACTGTCCAGGGCAAGGAAGTCACAGGCGAATCCGACGGGAATGGCCCGGTTGATGCTTCGTTGAAAGCCATCGAGTCGCACGTCAAGAGCGGCGCCGAGATGGTTCTTTACTCTGTCAATGCCATCAGTGGCTCGACGGAAAGCCAAGGGGAGGTTACAGTTCGGTTACAAAACGCAGGGCGGGTGGTCAACGGTGTGGGTGCAGACCCGGACATCGTGGTCGCTTCGGCAAAGGCTTATTTGAGCGCGCTCAACAAGTTACAGAGCCAAGCTGAGAGAGTTGCGGCACAGGGTTAGGTTTTAGGCGATCCTTGATTTTCGATTGAAGAAGAGGACGCAAGTAACTGATATTGCGTGCCTTTTTTGATTTCGATACACTGCGGTCCTCGTTTGTCGCCGCTGGAGATTTATAAATGTCTGAAGCCCGTCTCCGCCGAGTTTCCAGCCAGCGGTTTCTACCCGCACTCAAAATGCTCGCCGTTGCGCTATGCGCCGCGGCGTTTTTGCTGCCTGGCGCCCAGGCCGCGAAGAAAGAAAAGCCCGTCGCCAAAGCCGCCGTCGCCAAGAAGGCGAAGGGGCCGGTGCCGGTCGAAGTGAAGCACAGCGCATCGTCCAAGACGGCGCGTGCCGGACGGGCCGAGAAGAGCGAAAAGGCGGACAAGGTGGTTCGTGGCGGCCGCAATGTCGTGGCCACCATCCGCAAAAAGAACGGCAAGACCGTGGTGGCCGTGCAGCGCCGCTCGGTGGTTCGTGTCACAGAGGCACCGCGCCAATCTTTCGGCCAGATGGCCGGCCTGCACGGCACCGAGGACGTGCTCGACCTGAAGTCGAGCGTCGCGCTGGTCATCGACCAGGACACGCACGAAGTGCTGTTCAGCAAGAACGACCATGCCGTGCTGCCGATTGCATCGCTCACCAAGCTCATGACCGGCCTGCTCATCAGCGAGGCTCATCTGCCGAACGACGAACTCATCACCATCACGCAGGACGACGTCGACACCGAAAAGCGCAGCAGTTCGCGCCTGACGATCGGTACCACGCTCTCGCGCGGCGAACTGCTGCACCTGGCGCTGATGTCGAGCGAAAACCGCGCCGCGCACGCGCTGGGCCGCACCTACCCGGGTGGCCTGACGACCTTCGTGAGCATCATGAATGCCAAGGCCAAGATGCTTGGCATGAAGGACACGCGCTACGTGGAGCCCACCGGCCTGTCGAGCCGCAATCAGTCGAGCGCGCAAGACCTGGCGCTGCTCGTCAATGCCGCCTACTCCGATGCCACGGTGCGTTCCCTGTCCACCTCGCCTGAGTACCAGGTCGAAGTCGGCAACCGTGTGTTGCAGTTCAACACGACCAACCGCCTCGTGAAGAGCCCCGATTGGGAAATCGGCGTGCAGAAGACCGGCTACATCTCCGAAGCCGGCCAGTGCCTCGTGATGCAGGCCCGGGTGGCCGGGCGCAAGCTGATCATGGTGTTCCTGGATTCGGCCGGCAAGTTCAGCCGCATCGCCGACGCCGAGCGGGTTCGCCGCTGGGTGGAGGCCACCCATGCCAACGGTACGCCAGCCGCTTCTTCGCGCAATACCAGCTACCAGGTGGCCGGCTGATCGATTCGCCGCAACAGTCCGCCAGCCCGCAATGAAAACAGGCCCTTCGCAGGGCCTGTTTGCTTTTGAGGCGGGCCTTCTTCGCCGGGTCAGCCTGCCGGCGGGGTGCTGCTGCTCGTGGGCGAGGGCGTGACGGCCATCCCGTCCTTGAAGCCCAGCGCGCCTGAGATTTCATTGGCCGTGGCCTGCAGCTTGGGCAGCCAGCCTTCGTCCAGCCGGTCGGCCGGTGCCGAGATCGACAGGCCCGCCACCAGCTTGCCCTGGTCGTCGTAGATGCCGGCAGCCATGCAGCGTACGCCCAGTTCCAGTTCCTCGTTGTCGCGGGCGATGCCGTACTGGCGCGCCTTCGACAGTTCACGCTCCAGCGCCGGCAACTGGGTAATGCTGTTGCGCGTGTGGCCTGCCAGGCCCGTGCGCGTGGCGTAGCTGCGCACCCGCTGCGGATCGTCCGCCGCCAGGAACAGCTTGCCCGTCGAGGTCAGGTGCAGGGCGGCCCGCCCGCCGATGGCCCGCACCACCTGCATGCCCGAGCGCTCGCTGTAGGAGCGCTCGATGTACACGATTTCGTCGCCTTGGCGCATGCTGAGGTTGACGGGCTGCTGCGTCAGCTTGTGCAACTCGCGCATCGGGCCGAGTGCTGCATCGCGCACGTTGAGCCGGCCCTTCACCAGATTGCCCAGTTCCAGCAGGCGCATGCCCAGCCGGTAGCTTCCGGCTTCGGGCCGGTCGACGAAGCGGCCGACCGCCAGGTCGTTGAGGATGCGGTGCGTGGTCGAGGGGTGAAGCCCGGTCTTTTCGCTGATTTCCTTCAGCGAAATCGCCTCCTCGCGGGATGCCAGGACATCGATCAGCGCGAACATGCGCTCGATCACCTGGATCACGGGAACGGCGGGAATGTCGGATTGGTTTTTTCTCATGGCGCTCTGCGGTGATGACCGGGCGCCATTTTACCTTGTGAAATCGCCCGGCGCCTGCCAGTGTCCATCCACCAATACTTCGTGCGGGGAGAAACGCGCCTTGTAGCTCATTTTCGGGCTGTGCTCGATCCAGTACCCGAGGTAGACGTGCGGCAGCCCCAGCTTGCGGGCCTGCTCGATCTGCCAGAGCACGCTGTAGGTGCCGTAACCGGTGGATATTGCCCCCCCGCCCGACCCTTCGCGTTCCCGTTGCTCCCCTTGGGGGCCGTCCGCTTGCTCGGGACGGCCCGACGCGGCGCGGGTCTCGGGCTCGTAGAAGGTGTAGACGGCCGAGATGCCGTCGTTCAGCACGTCGAGGATGGACACCATCCTGAGCGCGCCCGCGCTGCCGTCGGGCAGAGTTTCGCGGAACTCCACCAGCCGGGAGTTCACACGGCTCTGCAGCAGGAACTGGGTGTACTGGTCGATGCTGTCGTGGTCCATGCCGCCGCCCGCGTGGCGGCCGTTCTGGTAGCGCAGGTAGAGCTGGTAGTGCTCGGGCATGAAGCACAGCTTGAGCACGCGCGCCTGCAGGCCGGCATGCTGTTTGAGCGCGCGGCGCTGGCTGCGCGTGGGCCGGAAACTGTTGGCCAGCACCCGCAGCGGGATGCATGCCCGGCAGCCGTCGCAATAGGGCCGGTAGGTGAACATGCCGCTGCGCCGGAAGCCACTGAGCACCAGGTCGGAATAGGCGTCGTTGTGGATCAGGTGGCTGGGCGTGGCCACCTGCGAGCGGGCCTGCCGGTCCGGCAGATAGCTGCAGGGGTAGGGCGCCGTTGCGTAGAACTGCAGCGTGTGAAGCGGAAGGTCCTTGAGGTGCGTCACGTCGGTGAAAGAGGTCGCGCGGAAAGGAGTTCGGACCAGTATACGGGGTCGAATCGCCAGCGTGGGCCCTCCTGTTGCCGTACCCGCGCCACGTGTGCGACGAAGCGTTTGCGCGCCATCTCGTGGGCGCCGAGGCTCGCGAGATGGGAGGTGTTCTGCTGGCAGTCGATCATTTGGACGCCGGCATGCCGGCACAGCGCCACGAGCGCGGCCAGCGCGATCTTCGAGGCGTCCGGCCGACGGGTGAACATCGACTCGCCGAACACCGCGCGGCCCAGGGCCACGCAGTAGAGTCCGCCCGCGAGCTTGCCGTCGATCCAGGTCTCGACGCTGTGGGCATTGCCGGCGTCGTGCAAATTCGTATAGGCCCTGACCATGTCCGGCACGATCCAGGTGCCCGACTGGCCGACGCGTGGCGAGGCCGAACAGGCCTTGATGACGGCCGCGAAATCATGGTCGATGCGCACCTCGCATCCAGGCGTCTCCACGAAACGCAACAGCGTCTTGCGCAGCGACCGGTGCAGCTTGAACTCCGCCACCTGCAGCACCATGCGGGGGTCCGGGCTCCACCACAGAATCGGCTGGTCTTCGCTGAACCAGGGGAAGACGCAGTTGCCATAGGCCTGCATCAAAGTATCGACATCGAGCGCCCCACCGGCCGCCAGCAGCCCGGGGACGGGGTCGGCCACGCCCCAGGCAGAGGCGGGGTCGGGCAGGGCGTCTCCGGGTTCGAGCCAAGGCAGTTGTCGCATGGGCATAGGTATACACGGCTTCGCGAAACCGAATCCAGCCGGGTGAAAATCGCACACCGCTGACGCGCCACAAGGTTCGGCCCTCACGCTGCGGCACCACAAAACCCGCCGAAAACCCTATAGTCCACAGCTTGCAATCGCAGCTTCCACAAGCAGATCAGGCAGGCCCGCGCACACGCCGGGGATGAGCACAAGAGGACCATGTTGACCACTGAACCCAATCCCACGCGCTTCGGCAGCGGCCAGGCGGTGCGCCGCCTCGAGGACGAAAGCCTGCTGTCAGGTGCCGGACGCTACACCGACGACGTCACGCTTCCCGAGCAGGCGCATCTCGTTTTCCTGCGATCCTCCTATCCGCACGCGCGCATCCTCTCCATCGACACCAGCGCCGCCGCCGCCATGCCCGGCGTGCTGCGTGTGATTACAGGTGCCGAGATGGCCGAGGCCGGCGTCAAGCCCCTGCCGGGCGCCGCGGGCTTCAAGCGTGCGGACGGCAGCGACAGCGCCAGCCCGCCGCGCTACGCCATCGCGCACGAGCGCGCGCGCTTCGTCGGCGAAGTCGTGGCCGCCGTGGTGGCCGATACGGTGCAGCAGGCCCGCGATGCCGCCGAGGCCATCATGGTCGACTACGAAGACCTGCCCATGGTGGTCGACCTCGAGAGTGCCACCGCCAGCGATGCGCCGCTGCTGTGCGAAGAGGCGTCGGGCAACATCGCCGCCGAAATGCGCCACGGCAGCAGCGAGGCCGCGACCGCGGCCTTCGCCAAGGCCGCCCATGTGGTGGCGCTCGATGTGCACAACCAGCGTGTGGTCGCCCTGACGATCGAGCCGCGTTCCGTGCTGGCGGCGCGCGACCCCGAAACCGGCCGCCTCACGATCCGCATGAGCACGCAGATGCCCTCCGGCGTACGCGATTCCGTCTGTGCCGCCATCGGCCTTCCAAAGGAAAAGGTGCGCGTGGTGGTCGGCGACGTCGGTGGCGGCTTCGGCATGAAGACCGGCGCCTACCCTGAAGATATTGCGGTCGCCTTCGCCGCGCTGCAGGTGGACCGGCCGGTGAAGTGGGTGGCCGAGCGCAGCGAGGAGTTCCTGTCGAGCGCGCACGGACGCGACATCGAGGCGCGCGCCGAAATGGCGCTCGACGCCGACGGCAAGATCCTGGCCCTGCGCATCAAGACGCTGGCCAACGTGGGCGCCTACGCCACCGGCACCGGCGTCGCAATCCAGCTGCTGATCGGCCCCTGGGTGCAGACCAGCGTCTACGACATCCAGACCATCGACTTCCATTTCAAGGCGGTGCTCACCAACACTGCGCCCACCGGCGCCTATCGCGGAGCAGGGCGCCCCGAGGCCATCTTCACCATCGAGCGGCTGATGGACGAGGCCGCGCGCCAGACCGGCATCGACCGCATCGCGCTGCGCCGCCGCAATTTCATCCGCCCCGAGCAGATGCCGTACAAGAACCCGATGGCGCAGACCTACGACACCGGCAACTTCGAGTCGGTGATGGACCAGGCGCTGACGCTCGCCGATTGGGAGGGCTTCGAGACCCGCGCGGCCAACTCGGCCAGCAAGGGCAGGCACCGCGGCCTGGGCATCGCCACCTTCCTCGAATGGACGGGCGGAAACGTGTTCGAGGAGCGTGTCACGGTCTCGGTGCAGGCCGATGGCGTGATCGAGGTGTTTTCCGCAGTCAACGCCATGGGGCAGGGCATTGCCACTTCGCTCGCGCAACTCGCGGTCGATGCCTTTGGCGTGCCCATCGAGAAAGTGCGCGTGGTGCTCGGCGATACCGACCGCGGCGACGGCTTCGGCAGCGCCGGTTCTCGCTCGCTGTTCACCGGCGGCTCGGCCGTGCGCGTCGGCGCCGAGCGCACCATCGACAAGGCGCGCGAACTTGCCGCGCAGGAGTTCGAGGCCTCCATCGACGACATCGTCTACAGCCGCGGTGTCTTCAACGTGGCCGGCACCGACCTCGAACTCGACCTCTTTGCGCTTGCCGCCAAGCAGCCCGAGCGAGAAATCTTCGTCGACTCCACCAGCACCGTGGCCGGTCCGACCTGGCCCAACGGCTGCCACATCTGCGAGATCGAGATCGATCCGCCCACCGGCGAAATCAGCGTGGTGGCCTACAGCTCGGTCAACGACGTGGGCCGGGTCATCAACCCGATGATCGTGCGCGGCCAACTCGAGGGCGGCGCGGTGCAGGGTATCGGGCAGGCGCTGTACGAGCAGGTGGTGTACGACAACGAAACCGGCCAGCCCGTCACCGGTAGCCTGATGGACTACGCGGCCCCGCGTGCCGACATCGTCGACACGATGTTCCAGATGGAGATGGACGAATCGACGCCGTGCAAGAACAACCCGCTGGGTGTGAAGGGCGTGGGCGAGCTCGGCACCATCGGCGCCACGCCGGCCATCGTCAATGCGGTGGCCGATGCCTTTGCACGCAACGGCCTCGCCACGCGCGCGCCGCGCCTGCACATGCCGCTGAGCCCGGCGCGCGTGTGGCAGGCCATGCAGACCATCGACTGAGCGTTGCGGTGCGGTGGACCTGAAAGGCGCAAGCCATGCTCGTCACCACCGAACTGCAGACCGACCCGATCCGCGTCGCCAGCTACCGATGCGACGCGGGGCCCGACGCGCAGCCCTTCACCGAACTGCACGAAGGCTACTCGGTCTCGTATGTGTGCAAGGGCAGCTTCGGCTACCGCACGCGCGGCCAGGCCTACGAATTGGTCGCAGGATCGGTGCTGGTCGGCTGTCCAGGCGACGAGTACGTCTGCACGCATGACCACCATGTCTGCGGCGACGAGTGCCTGGCGTTCCACCTGTCGCCGGGCTTTGTCGACCTGATCGGCGGCGACCGGAAGACCTGGCGCACCGGCGGCCTGCCGCCCCTGGCCGAACTGGTGGTCATCGGCGAATTGGCGCAGGCCGCTGCCGACAGGCAGAGCGACGTGGGGCTGGACGAGCTGGGCATGTGGTTCGCGAGCCGCTTCGTGGATGTCGTTTTCGGCCGGGCAAAGCCCACCGCACCTTCGTCCGCCATCTCGCGCGACCGCCGCCGCGCGGTCGATGCGGCGATGTGGATCGACGCCAATTCGCAGCACGACATCGGCCTCGACGGCGCTGCGGCCGAAGCCGGCCTGAGCTCCTTTCACTTCCTGCGGCTGTTCTCGCAGGTGCTTGGCGTCACGCCGCATCAGTACCTCGTGCGCTCCCGCCTGCGGCACGCCGCGCGCCTGCTGGCCGACGACGACAGCCGGCCCGTGACCGAGGTCGCGCTGGACGTGGGCTTTGCCGATCTCAGCAACTTCGTGCGCACCTTCCATCGCGCCGCCGGCGTGTCGCCGGGCGGCTTCCGCAAGGCGGCCAAGGGCGACCGCAAGATTCTCCAAGAACGCATCGCGGCGCTCTTCGATGATGGACTCCTGATCAACCCATCGAGCAGGAAGCCATCATGTACGACCACATCGGACTGAAAGTCAAAGACCTCGCCGCGAGCCGCCGCTTCTACGAAGCCGCGCTCGCGCCGCTGGGCCACGTGCCGGGTCCGCACGACGACAGCTATGCCGGCATCGGGCCGGCCGACGAGCCGGCGCTATGGCTTTACGCAGCCAAGGGCGCGAAGGGCCCCGGCACGCACATCGCCTTTCGCGCGCCGAACCACGAGGCCGTGGCCGCCTTCCACAAGGCCGGCCTGAAAGCCGGCGGTTCCGACAACGGCGGCGCGGGCCCGAGGCCGGACTACAGCCCGACCTACTACGCGGCTTTCCTGATCGACCCCGACGGCAACAACGTCGAGGCGGTCTGCCCCTGAAGCGAGGTTCATCCCCATGGCCACGGTCTACAAGGAATTCATCGTCGAGGCGGATGCGGCGCAGGTCTGGGACGCGCTGCGCGATTTCAACGCCGTGCACACGCGGCTCGCGCCGGGCTTTCTCACGGCCTGCACGATCGACGCGGAGGGTGCGCGCATCCTGACCTTCGCCAACGGTATGGTCGCGCGTGAGGTGCTGGTAGGTATCGACGAGGCCCATCGCCGGCTGGCCTACACCGTCACCGGCGGACAGGCGAAGCATCACCATGCGACAGCGCAGGTGTTCGACGAAGGCGAGGGCCGCTCGCGCTTCGTCTGGATCACCGACGTGCTGCCCGATGCCATGGCGGCCTACATCGGGCCGATGATGGAGCGGGGCGGGGTCGCCATGAAGGCAGCGCTGGAGGGCCGCCCGGCTCCCGCGGCGACTGCGGCTGCGGCCTAGAAGTCTTCGAGCGGCAGCCCGACGTAGTTCTCCGCCAGCGCGGTGGATGCGGCGCTCGAGTGCACGAGGTAGTCGAGCTCGGCCTCCTGGATCTTCTGGCCGAAGGCGCCCGTCTCCGGAAAGCGGTGCATCAGCGAGGTGAACCACCACGAGAAGCGCTCGGCCTTCCAGACGCGGCGCAGGCACAAGTCCGAGTAGCGATCCAGTGCCGAGGCCGACTTCTCTGCGTAGAAGATCTCGAAGGCGCGCGACAGGTAGCCCACGTCGGCAGTCGCCAGGTTCAGCCCCTTGGCACCGGTGGGCGGCACGATGTGCGCCGCATCGCCCGCGAGGAACAGCGAACCGAAGCGCATCGGCTCGGCGACGAAGCTGCGCAAGGGCGCAATGCTTTTCTCGAGCGAGGGCCCCGTCACCAAATGCGCGCGGGCCTCGGGGTCGAGGCGCGCGCGCAGTTCGTTCCAGAAGGCTTCGTCGCTCCAGTTTTCCACGCGCTCTTCTGTCGGCACCTGCACGTAGTAGCGGCTGCGCGTGGCGCTGCGCATGCTGCACAGCGCGAAGCCGCGTTCGGTGTTGGCATAGATCAGCTCGTGCGACACCGGCGGCACGTCGGCCAGCACGCCGAGCCAGCCGAAGGGATAGATCTTCTCGTAGGTCTGGATCGCATCCGCCGGCACGCTCGCGCGGCTCACGCCGTGGTAGCCGTCGCAGCCGGCGATGAAGTCGCATTCGATCTCGTGCGTCTGGCCGTCCTTCTCGTAGCGCACGCGCGGCTTGCCCGAATCGAAGTCGTGCAGGCTCACGTTCGCGGCGCTGTATATCGTCGTGAGGCCTTCCGCGGTGCGCGCTTCCATCAGGTCGCGCGTCACCTCGGTCTGGCCGTACACCGTCACCTGCTTGCCGCCCGTGAGGCCGTGCATGTCGATGCGGTGGCGCGCGCCCTTGAACAGCAGTTCGATGCCTTCGTGGGGGAGCCCTTCGGCCTTGGCGCGGCTGTCGACACCCGCGCGGGCCAGCAGGTCCATCGTGACCTGCTCCAGCACGCCGGCGCGGATGCGGCCCAGCACGTAGTCGCCGCTCTGGCGCTCGACGATGATGTTGTCGATGCCTGCCTTGTACAGGAGCTGCCCGAGCAGTAGGCCGGCCGGGCCGGCGCCGATGATCGCGACTTGTGTGCGCATGTTCGTGTCTCCGAGTGGGTTTTGTGGAGCGTAGGGCGCACGCGGCGGTCTGTGGGGGCGCTGCGCGAGGCTCTGTGCGATCATGCGAATGCGTGCGCGATGATCGCGCAACAACTCGACCACAGACGACGAATGACCATCGCCAGAGCCGATTTCATCGAGGGCATCGCCAAGGGAATGGCGGTGCTCGAGAGCTTCGACACCGAACGCCAGCGCCTCAATGCCACGCTGGCCGCCGAGCGCGCAGGCCTCACGCGTGCCGCGGCCCGCCGGCACCTGCTGACGCTGGCCCACCTGGGCTACCTGGAAACCGACGGCAGCTATTTCTGGATGGCGCCGAAGGTGCTGCGCTTCTCGGGCAGCTACCTCGCTTCGTCGCGGCTGCCGCGCGCGCTGCAGCCCACGCTGAACCGGCTCGCGGCGCAGACAGGGGAGTCCTTCTCGGCCGTGGTGCTCGACGGCGAAGAGGCGGTCATCGTTGCGCGCAGCGGTAGCTACGGCACGCCGACGCGCGTGCTGGCCTATGGCCTGCACCTCGGTGCGCGGCTGCCCGCGCATGCCACCTCCACCGGCCGGGTCCTGCTGGCAGCGATGGCACCGACCCAGTTCACGCAGTGGCTCAAGGGCCGCCACCTGGCACGGCTCACGCCCCACACCGTGACGCAGGCGCGGGGCCTGCGTCAGTTGGTGGCGCAAGTGCGCAAGAACGACTATTGCTTTGCCAGCGAGGAACACGAACTCGGCGTGCAGGCGTTGGCGGTGCCGCTGCGCGACATGCAGGGCCACACCGTGGCCGCGCTCAACGTGGTGTTGTCCGGCACCCGCTACCAGGAAGAGACGCTGCAGCGCGAGATGCTGCCGCTGCTGTTCGAGGCGGCGCGCGAAGTCCGCTCGCTCCTCTGATCTGAACTTTCGGCGCCGCCGCGGCCTCGAATCCCGAGAACGGACACACCCATGCGACTCCTCCTCCTCGAAGACGACGTGATGATCGGCGAAGCCGTGCTCGACCTGCTGCGCGCAGAGCAGTACGCGGTGGACTGGGTGAAAGACGGCGAAGCCGCCGAGTCGGCCCTGCGCACCCAGCAATACGACCTCGTGATGCTCGACCTCGGCGTGCCGCGCCGCGACGGCCTCGAGGTGCTGCGCAACCTGCGCGCGCGCAAGCAGCGCATGCCCGTGCTGATCGCCACCGCGCGCGACTCGGTGCAGCAGCGCATCGAAGGCCTCGATGCCGGCGCCGACGACTACGTGCTCAAGCCCTACGACCTCGACGAGTTGCTGGCCCGCATCCGCGCCTTGCTGCGCCGCGCGGCCGGGCGCGCCGAGCCGGTGTACGAGCACATGGGCGTGAGCATCAATCCCGCGACGCGGGAGGTGACGGTGGCGGGCCAGCCGGTGGTGCTGTCGGCGCGCGAATGGGCTGTGCTGGAGCCCTTGCTGGCGCGGCCCGGCATGGTCCTGTCGCGCGCCCAGCTCGAGGAGAAGCTCTACAGCTGGAAGGACGAGATCAGCAGCAACGCGGTCGAGGTCTACGTGCACGGCCTGCGCAAGAAGCTCGGCGCCGAACTCATCCGCAATGTGCGCGGCGTCGGCTACATGGTGCCGAAGCTGTGACTCGCCCCCAGGCTTCGCGTACTTCGTGTCGCTTCGCCTACCCCCTGCCGGGGGCGGCGCCTACGGCCCGGCTGAGCCGGTTCCGTGTCGTCCCACGAACGGAGTGCGCATGAAAAAGGTTTGGAGCTCATTGACCGGCTCGCTGCGCGCACGGCTGCTTTGGTTCCTGCTGGTGGCGATCGTGCTCGCCGCGGGGGCGCAAGCGCTCGTCGCCTACCGCACGGTGCTGGCCGAGGCCGACGACATCTTCGACTACCACATGCAGCAGATGGCCCTCTCGCTGCGCGCCGGCCTGCCGCCGAGCGCGGCGGTGGGCGGCATCGGCACCGGCGAACAGAACTTCGATTTCGTCGTGCAGGTGTGGACCGCCGACGGCGTGCGCATCTTCGAGTCCGCCGAGGAGGCCGCACTGCCGCAGCTCGCGGTGCTGGGCTTCGCCGACGTGCATGCGCGCGGCACCACCTACCGCGTGTTCTCGATGCAGACGCGCGGTCTGGTGATCCAGGTGGCGCAGGACATGGCGGCGCGGCGCCACATGGCCGGCACGCTGGCCCTGCGCACCGTCGCACCGGTCGCGCTGATGGCGCCGCTGCTGATGCTGGTCGTTTGGTGGGTGGTGAGCCGATCGCTGGCGCCGGTGGCGCGCGTGCGCAAGCAGGTGGCGTCGCGGCAGGCCGACGACCTGTCGCCGGTGAACGAGGAGGGGCTGCCCGAGGAGGTGCGCCCGCTGGTGCAGGAGCTGAACCTGCTGTTCGACCGCGTGCGCCACGCCTTCGATGCGCAGAAGCACTTCGTCGCCGATGCCGCGCACGAGTTGCGCTCGCCCTTGGCCGCGCTGAAGCTGCAGGTGCAGGGCCTGCAGCGTGCGCCCGACGGAGCGTCGCGCGACCTCGCCGTGAGCCGCCTGGTGGCGGGCATCGATCGCGCGACGCGGCTGGTCGAGCAGATGCTCGCGCTGGCGCGGCACGAGGCCAGCATGGCGGCCGGCGCGAAGCCGGAGCCCGTCGACCTGCTCGAGGTGGCGCGCCTCGCGGTTTCCGACGCGGTGGCGGCGGCCCAGGCGCGCGGCATTGACATCGGCATCGCGCATGCCGATGCGGCCGTGGTCGACGGCCAGCCCGAGGCCTTGCGCATGCTGCTGCGCAACCTGCTCGAGAACGCGATCAAGTACACGCCGCTGGAGGGGCGCGTCGACATCGGCATCGCCCGGCAAGGCGACTCGGTCGAGCTCACCGTGGACGACAGCGGCCCGGGTCTGCCTCCGGCCGAGCGCGAGCGCGTGCTCGACCGTTTCTACCGCTCCGGTGAAACGCAGGCATCCGGCAGCGGCCTTGGGCTGGCCATCGTCAAGTCGATTGCCGACCTGCACGGGGCAACGGTGGCGCTCGATCAATCTCCGAGCCTGGGCGGCCTGCGGGTTCGCGTCGTCTTCGCTCCTTCTCCCAAGGGGAGAGGGCTGGAAGCCGCGGGCGGGTCTGGTTTAAGCGGCGCTTAAGTCGGGGGGGCGACATTCCTTTCATCGCATTGGCGTCCATACGCCCTGAAAGGAACCGACAAATGAACTCCCGTCTGACTTCGCCCCGCGCCCTGGTGATTGCCCTGGCGAGCGCGGGCGTGATCGGTGCCGTCGGTGCCGGCGCCTACACCAGTGCCCGTGCCGTGAGCGCGCCGACCACCAACGCCACCGCCGTGGCGCCCGCGGCCATGGTCACGCTGCCCGACTTCTCGACCATCACCTCGCGCGACGGCCCGGCCGTGGTCAACATCAGCGTGACGGGCACCATGAAGGCGTCCGACGACGAGGCAGCCGAGATGCAGGGCATCGACCCCGAAGACCCGATGTTCCAGTTCTTCCGCCGCTTCCAGGGCCAGATCAACCCGCGCGGCCAGCAGCAACAGCAGCGCGACGTGCCGGTGCGCGCCCAAGGCTCGGGCTTCATCGTCGACCCCAGCGGCATCATCATCACCAACGCCCACGTCGTGAAGGACGCGAAGGAGGTCACCGTCAAGCTGACCGACCGCCGCGAGTTCCGCGCCAAGGTACTCGGTGCCGACGCCAAGACCGACATCGCGGTGCTCAAGATCGATGCGAAGAGCCTGCCCGTGCTTGCGCTGGGCAACACCAAGGACCTGAAGGTCGGCGAATGGGTACTGGCCATCGGCTCGCCCTTCGGCTTCGAGAACACCGTGACGGCCGGCGTGGTGAGCGCCAAGGGCCGCTCGCTGCCCGACGACAGCTACGTGCCCTTCATCCAGACCGACGTGGCCGTGAACCCCGGCAACTCGGGCGGTCCGCTGCTCAACACGCGCGGCGAGGTGGTCGGCATCAACTCGCAGATCTACAGCCGCAGCGGTGGCTACCAGGGCGTGTCGTTCGCGATCCCGATCGACGTGGCGATCCAGGTGAAGGACCAGATCGTCGCGACCGGAAAGGCCACGCACGGCCGGCTCGGCGTGGCGGTGCAGGAAGTGAACCAGGCCTTTGCCGATTCGTTCAAGCTCGACAAGCCCGAAGGCGCGCTGGTCTCGAACATCGAGAAGGGCGGCCCCGGCGACAAGGCGGGCCTGAAGGCTGGCGACGTGATCCGCAAGGTCGACGGCCAGGCCATCGTCTCTTCGGGCGACCTGCCCGCGGTGATCGGCCAGCAGGCGCCGGGCAAGAAGGTCACGCTCGAAGTGTGGCGCCAGGGCGAACGCAAGGAGCTGCAGGCCAAGCTGGGCGATGCGAGCGACAAGCCCGCCAAGGTCGCGAAGGCCGATGCCGACGTGGGGCAGGGCAAGCTGGGCCTGGCGCTGCGTCAGCTGCAGCCGCAGGAAAAGCGCCAGGCCTCGGTCGAGAACGGTCTTCTGATCGAGGATGTCGGCGGTCCTTCGGCGCAGGCTGGGGTGCAGGCGGGCGACGTGCTGCTGGCCATCAACGGCACGCCGGCGCAGAGCGTGGAGCAGGTGCGCGAGGTGGTGGCGAAGGCGACCAACAAGTCGGTGGCGCTGCTGATCCAGCGCGGTGAAGACAAGATCTTCGTGCCCGTGCGGATCGGGTGAGGCTCAAGAAAGCCAACCGAGATTGCGCAGCAGGCGGGCGGCCCTGGCGTTGCCCGACCTATCTGCGCGAGAGACGGGCTGCTGCTCCCGGTGGCTTGCGCGCCGCCTTGCCGAGCCGCGCTGCCACCAGCGCCAGGTGATCGATCAGTTCCTTCGGCGATTCGACCTCGAAATCGTGAGGCAGGCAGCCGAGCCAGACCGCCAGCGCGTCGAGCGAGTTGGCGCCGGTGGCGATGCGCGTCGAGCCCTCGTCGATGGCTTGCGGCTTGCCGTTGACCCAGCCGAGGTAGGGTTCGAGCGCTTTGGCGGGCGCGTGCACCACGACCTGCGCGTGGTGCAGGTAGGGCGAGACCTGCAGCGCATGCTCCATGTAGGCCGCGACGTCGCCGTGGGGCAGCCGGCGCGGCGTGAAGCGCGCACCGGTGGGTGCGGGCTCGACGATGCGGTCGAGGCGGAAAGTGCGCCAGTCCCGGCGCACCGTGTCCCAGGCCAGCAGGTACCAGCGCTGCCCCATTTGCACCACGCGGTGTGGCTCCACCGTGCGTTCGGTGGTGGTGTCGTGGTGGTCGCTGTAGCCGAAGCGCAGTTGGAGCCGGTCGGTGCAGGCCTCGGCAAGAAAAGACACGGCCTTCAGGCGCACGGGCGACTTGCTGCGCATCACCGGCACCACCGACAGGCGTACGCTGTCGAGCCGGCGGCGCAGGCGCGGTGGCATCAGCTGTTCGAGCTTGGCCAGGGCGCGCATCGAGGCGTCTTCGATGTCTTCCGAGGCGCCGGCCGGGTTGCCCAGGCCGAGCGCGACGGCGATGGCCTCCTCGTCCTCCAGCAGCAGCGGGGGCATCGACGTGCCCGCGCCAAGCCGGTAGCCGCCCGCGACGCCCGAGGTGGAGTCGACCGTGTAGCCAAGGCTGCGCAAGCGGTCCACGTCGCGGCGCAGGGTACGCCCGGTGATGTCGAGCCGGGCGGCGAGGTCGGCACCCGTCCAGGAACGTTGCGCCTGGAACAAGGAAAGAAGCCGGATCAGGCGTGCGGAGGCGGAAAGCATGGGCGCATGATGCCTGCGATCGAGGACGGAAAGTGTCCGCAATGGGGCGTAGCCTTGGCTTTCCTCTCACCACCGGGACACAGACCATGAAGAAGACATACAACGGCAGCTGCCATTGCGGCAAGGTTCGCTTCCAGGCCCTGATCGATCTCGCCGAGGGCACGGGCAAATGCAATTGCTCGATCTGTACCAAGGCCCGCGAATGGGGCGCGATCGTCAAGCCGGAGGCCTTCACGCTGCTGTCGGGCGAGGAAGACCTGTCGCTCTACCAGTTCAATACGCACAGCACCGAGCACCTGTTCTGCAGGCATTGCGGCATCCGGCCGTTCGGGCGCGGCAACGTGCCCGAGATCGGCGGTGCCTATGTCAGCGTGAGCGTGAACTGCCTGGACGACGCCACGCTGGAAGAGTTGTCGACAGCGCCCGTCAAGTACATGGACGGGCGCAACAACAACTGGTTCGAGCCGCCGGCCGAGACGCGCTACCTTTGAGCGTGGCGGGCTGGCCGGCGATTCGCGCCTATTTGCGGCGGCGTGCCGGTGCCTGCTCCGCCGGCACATAGGTCTGCGAGGGCGCCGCACCGCCGTCCACGCCTAGCCGGCCGCCGCCGCCGAGGCCCCGGCCGCGCACCGTCTGCGCCTTGTAGCTGCGCAGCGAACGCACCATCTGGTTGAACGCATCCATGAAGGCCGCGGCAATCACCTTGCCCTGCGGCGTGCGCGTGTAGCCGCCCACGCCGCCGGCGGCGGAAAGCCCGCCCAGCCCGGCAAAGCCCGCGAAGTCGGTCTTGGAGGCGCTGCCTTCGGCGGCCGCGACCTGCACGCCCGAGCGGTTGTCGATCAGTGTCAGCAGGGCGCTGGCTTCCTTGGTCTGCATGCTCGCGCCGAGCTGGGCGATGGCGCGGCCACGGCCGCCACCCACCAGGCCGCCCAGCGCCCCGCCGATGCCGCCGGCATCGTTGTTGCTGAACACGATCTCGGGCGACAGGCCGTAGTCGGAGGCCACCATCTGGCCGCGGCCGAAGTTGCTTCCGCCGCGCATTTCCGCGTCATCGCGTTCATGCCGGCCGCGCCGCGCTCGACCACGATGAAGCAGTTCGATTGCTGCACCAGCAGGCGCAGCAGGTTGGCCGTGGGCGGCAGCTTGTATTCGCCGGTGAGGATGGTGTACCAGCCTGCATTCACGTTCTCGATCAGTGACACCGTGCCGAGCGGTGAATCGCAGCGCTCGAGCTGGCTGCTTTCGCCGGAGGTGGCGCTGCCTGCGGCGCTGCCGGTGGCCATGGTCTTGGCCGACTGGCTGCCCATCTGCATGTCCATGGTCTGGCAACCTGAAAGGGCCAGCAGGCCGGTGAGTGCGCTTGCGAGAGAGAGTTTGGAAAAAGCCATGTTCGATCTGTCGAGTGAGAAGAAGGATGCTGCGCCCGTGGCAGGCGTCACTCGTCAAGACCGAAATTGGAATTGCCATGGCCTGTACGGCCTCCCGATTCGACGCGCCGCCGGCGGCCGCGCGACGATACGACCCCGGCACTACGGCGCGCCAGTGCCGAAAGTCATGAGCGACCTCAGCGCGTGTAGTCGCCGCTGGCCTCCGGCTGGAACAGCACCGCGACCACGTGCGCGGCGCCTTCCGTGCCATTGGGCATCTGCCAGCGGGCAAGCGTGCCCGTCTTCACGCCCAGCAGGCCGATGCCGACGGGCGACAGCACCGAGACGAAGCCCGCGCCCGGCTGCGCGTCTCCGGGGTAGCAGAGGGTGATCTTCTGGCGCTGCCGCGTGACGGGGTCTTCGACCTCCACCTGGGAGTTCATCGTCACGATGTCCTCCGGGACCTCGCGCGAGGGCAGCACGTCCGCCGCATCGAGGAGTTCGGCGAGCACGGGCGGAAGCTGGTGGCCCGTCAGTTTGCCGAGGCGGACGAAGTCGAGTTCGGTGAGCGTGCGCTCCCCGTGAATGGTTGCAAGCATGAAGCACTCCAGTTGATTGCGGCGCCGTTCTGGATGGAAGAACGAACGGCGTCGCTGCCGCGCGGCGGGTGCCCGGCGGTCAATGGTTCGCGCATCAGGAAGGAGGGTAGCGGACCGCCGGGCTCAGGAAAGTGCGCGGGTGCGTCGCAAGACTGCCGTGGTCGCCGCAAGGGCAGCACTCGCGCGGCGGCCAGCCGCTGCCTGGGGCAGGGCTGCGCGTGCAGGGTGTTTGCGGAACACGGACGAGGGGACCATGCGCCCGAGTGTAGGACGTGCCGCGAGGCCCTCGAGCAATGGCCTCACGTGCCTTGCCGTTAAGCGCGTGCCGGGCAAAGAAAAAGCCCGCTGTCCAAAAAGACAGCGGGCTTTCCAGAGGCCTTGCGGCTTGTGGTGGCTCCTCGACCTGGGCTCGAACCAGGGACCTACGGATTAACAGTCCGGCGCTCTACCGACTGAGCTATCGAGGAACAAGCCTTAAATTATATGCAATGGATTTGCCGATCTCGCCGGCTATCCCCGATTTTTTGCGTGACGCCGAGCACCCGGCGCGACAGTGCAAATGAAAATGCCCCGCTACCTTGTGAGTAGCGGGGCATTCAGAGGCCTTGCGGCTTTGTAGTGGCTCCTCGACCTGGGCTCGAACCAGGGACCTACGGATTAACAGTCCGGCGCTCTACCGACTGAGCTATCGAGGAACAAGCCTTAGATTATAGCGTGTTTTTTGATGCCGCCATCCGTGCTCGCGTCAAAGCGCAACACTCAGCCCCAGGCGCAGCGTGCGCGGCGCACCCGGGAACAGATAGACATGGCTGAACTGATAGGGCGATTCCTTCCAGTAGCGGCGGTCGAACAGGTTGTCGACGGCCAGCGTCCAGCTCGTGTTCACGCCCCGTACCTTGGTGTCGTAGCGCAGCACCGCATCGACGCGCGTCCACGAAGGCAGCGTGACCGAGCCGTCGGGCAACACGTTGCGGCGGCCTTCGTACGAAAGCTGCCCCGCGACTTCGAGGCCCGGCACCGAAGCGACGCGGTACGCAGCCTGCGCCCGCAGCACCTCCTTGGGCACGTTGGTCGGCGACTCTCCGTTGAGCGCCGGATTCGCGGTGCTGCCGCGCCGCTTGGCATCGATCACCGCGATGCTGCCGCCGATGCGCCATGGCCCCTCGCTCCATTGCGCGCCGGCCTCCAGGCCGCGATGCACCGCGCGCCCGTCGTTGCGCACTTCGCAGTAGGCGCCGCACAGGTCGAGGTTGGTCATCGGCCGCGAGATGTCGAACCACGCGACCTGCCAGCCGAATGCTTCGCTGCCGCCCTTCAGGCCCAGCTCCCATTGGCGCGAGGTCAACGCGGGCAGCGCCTGCCCCGCATTGCTGTACTGCGAGATCCTGTTCGGCACGACCTGCGATTCGACGCCCTTGCCCCAGCTCGCATAGGCCAGCAGCCCCGGCTGGATGGCGTAGCTCGCCGCGATCCACGGCGTGGTCACGTCCTGCTTGTAGCCCGTCGGGCTCGAGCCATCGTTGCCGATGCTGCTGCGATCGAGCCGCGTGTGGCGCACGCCGAGCCAGGTGGTGAAGCGGTCGTTCCAGCGGATCGCGTCCTGCACCGACAGCTCGGTCGAGCGTTCGTCGCGGTTGGTCTGCGGCGTGGTGGCATCGGGGCTCGGCGGCACGATGGCCGTGCCCCAGATGTTGCCGGTGCCCGCGTAGTTGTAGGCCTGGTTGTCGAAGCGATTGCGCACGCGGCTTTGCAGCAGCCCGAAGCCGAGCTCATGCCGCACGCTGCCCGTCATCACGTTGCCCTTGAGATTGAGGCTGCCCGCAGTCTGCGTGCGGCGCTCGTTCTCACTGCGGAAGTCGTAGAAGTCGAAGGTGCCGTCGGAGCAGTAGCGGTCGAAGTTGCCTTCGGCGCCGCAGCCGAAGGCATAGGCCAGCCGGTCGTCGCTCTTCAGGCGCTGCTGGCCGATCTGCGCGCTCCAGCGCCAGTCGGCGTTCAACGCCTGGCTAAAGCGCACCGTGCCCGTCAGCGCCTTGAACACCGAGGGCTGCGACCACGGCTGGTTGTTGAGGTTGATGCGCGGATCGACCGGCGCAGGCAGCACGCTGCCCAGCAGGCTGTAGCCGTTCTGGCTCGGCTGCGTCTTGCGGCTTTGCTCGACCTCGAACTCCAGCACCGAGTCGCGCGTGATGCGCCAATCGGCCGCGAGAGAGAACAGGTTGCGGTTGCCGTCGAGGTTGTGCGTGAGCGGCTTGAGGTTTTCGCTCGCCACGTTGATCCGGTAGCCGAACTGGCGGTCCGCGCCGAAGCGCCCGCCAAGGTCGATGGCGCCGAGCGTGCTGCCGCGGCTCGTGGTCTCGATGCGCACCGTGCGCAGGTCCTGTTCGGTGGGCCGCTTCACCACGTAGTTGACCAGCCCGCCCGGCGCGCTGGTGCCGGCCTGGATGCCGCTGGTGCCGCGCAGGATCTCGACGCGCTCCTTGTTGTCGAGCGGGATCGATGTCTCCGCGCTGATCGGCAGGCCTTCGCGCCGGTAGTTGAAGCGGTTGTCGAGCACGAAGCCGCGCACCGTCAGGTAGTCCCAGTAGCCCGCGGAGTTGTAGGCGTCGGTGACCGAGGCATCGAATTGCGTGAGGTCGGCGAGCCGGCGCGCGCCGCTGTCGCGCAACTGCTTGCCGTCGATCACCGTGGCCGAGAGCGGCAGTTCACGCAGTGGCACGTCGCCGAAGCCGCTGATGTCGGCTTGCGGTGCTGCGGCGCCTTCGGTGACTGTGACTTCGCGCAATGTGCTCTGTTGCGCATGCACGCCGAAGGCAGTGGTGAAAAGAACGACGGCCAGTGCGCGCGAAACGGGCGAGAGCGGCCAGGCGGGGGAGGGAGAGAGCTCGGATTGGTTCATTCTGTTCATTTGCCCGCTGTGGCGCCTATGGCCGCCATCCATTGCGCGGCCGTGGCCTCGGGGTCTTCGGCTGCGACCAACGCGCGCACCACGGCGACGGAGCCGACGCCGGTGGCGAGCACTTCGGGCAGCCGCACGGCGTCGATGCCGCCGATGCCGACCTGCGGATAGCCGCGCAGCAGCCGTGCATAGGCGCCGAGCCGGGCCACGCCCTGCGGTGCGGTCGCCATCTTCTTGAGCGTGGTTGGGTACACCGCGCCCATGGCGATGTAGCTCGGGCTCACCTTGTCGGCGCGGACCATCTCGGCGTAGCCATGCGTGCTGACGCCCAGGCGAAGACCCGAGGCGCGCAGTTGCGCCAGCTCGTCGGGTGAGAGTGCGTCGAGGTCTTCCTGGCCGAGGTGGATGCCGTAGGCACCGGCCGCGATGGCGACCTGCCAGTGGTCGTTGATGAAGAGCAGGGCGCCGGTGCCTCGCACCGCTTCGACGGCCGCCTGCACTTCGCGCTCGACGGCCGCCGCGTCATCGGACTTGAAGCGCAGCTGCACCGTCGGTACGCTAGCGCGCGCCATGCGGCCGACCCATTGCGCATCGGGCAGCACGGCGTACAGGCCGAGCCGTTCGGGGCAGGGCGGGAACGCATCGCCGCGGGCAGCGGGTGGAAACGGCCGCATGCCGAAATCTTCGGGTGCGGCGGGCCACATTGCGGCGTCGAAGCTGCCCAGGCGCTGTGTCTGTGCGCGCCATGCATGGGCCAGGCATTCGGCATCGATCTCGATGAAGCCGAGAGCGGTGCAGGCCTGCTTGGCGCCGCGGTAGACGGGCTCGTCGGAAGAGAAGCTGGGCGCGGCCACGGGCGCGGAGGTGATGGCGCCGAAGCGCAACCCGTGGGCCGCGACGATGGCGTGCGCAATGGCGCGGGCGTCGGTCGCGGCGGTCATGGTGCGTGATGCCAGAAGGGCGTGCCGAGCACGGGCGTGCTGGGCTGCGCAGCGTCCTGCGCGGCCATGGCGCCGGCGCGGTACGCGCTGCGGCCGGCCTGCACCGCGTCGGCGAAAGCACCGGCCATCGCGACCGGGTCCTGCGCCAGCGCAACGGCGGTGTTGAGCAGCACGCCGTCGTACCCCCACTCCATCACCTGGCAGGCATGCGAGGGCAGCCCGAGGCCCGCGTCGACCAGCATCGGCACCTTCAGGCGGTCGCGCAGCACCTGCAGCGCGTAGGGGTTGATCGGCCCGCGGCCGGTGCCGATGGGCGCAGCCCAGGGCATCACGGCCTGGCAACCGACGTCGACCAGCCGCTGGCACAGCACGAGGTCTTCGGTGCAGTAGGGCAGTACCTTGAAGCCGTCGCGGATCAGCTGCGACGCGGCATCGACGAGGTTCAGCGTGTCGGGCTGCAGCGTGTAGTCGTCGCCGATCAGTTCGAGCTTGATCCACGGCGTGTCGAACAGCTCGCGCGCCATCTGCGCGGTGGCGATCACCTCCTGCACGCTGTGGCAGCCGGCGGTGTTGGGCAGCACCGGCACCGCGAGCTTGCGCAGCAGCTCCCAGAAGCCGTTGCCGAGGTCGCTGTTGCCCGAGCCCTGGCTGGCGGTCTGGCGGCGCAGCGAGGCGGTCAGCATCGCGGGCCTTGCGCGTTTCACTGCGGCTTCGAGCAGGTCGGGCGACGGGTAGCGCGCGGTGCCCAGCAGCAGGCGGCTCTGGAAGGTCTCGCCGTAGAGCACCAAGGGGTCGTTCGTGGTCATGTTCTTTGTCTCCATCATTCAGCCGCCGGTCACGGGGCGGATCACTTCGATGCGGTCGTCGGGTTGAAGCGTGCGCGCGGCGTATGCCGAGCGCGGCACGAACTCGCGGTTCACGGCCACTGCGTAAGGCGGCGTGGCGTTCAATGCCGCCAGAGCGTCGGTCAGACTGGCGTGGTCCGGCAGCGTGAAGGGCTTGTCGTTGATCAGGATGTTCATCGTCATGTTTCGGAGGTCTCCATGCCGAAGCTCCTTGCGAGGGCCGAGTGGCCATGCGAAAGCAGTTCCATCGCGGCGTCGAGCAGCGCGGGCGCGATCATGAAACCGTGGCGGTACAGGCCGTTGATCTGCAGCACGCGCGGCTGCGGCTGGCGAATGGCGGGCAGGTTGTCGGGCAGTGTGGGGCGGCACTGCGTGGCGATCTCGACGATGCGCGCCTCGGCAAAGCCGCTGTGCACGGCATAGGCGGCGCTCAGCAGTTCGAGCGTGGAGCGAACGCTGGCGGGCGACATGTCGTCCGACTCGATCTCGGTCGCGCCGATCACGAACAGCTTGCCGGGCTTGGGTGCGATGTAGAGCGGGTAGCGCGGATGCACGAGGCGGGTGGGGCGCTTCAGGCTCACCTCGGGCGCGTGCACGCGGATCACCTCGCCACGCACGCCGCGCAGCGCGTTCCATTGCGGCTTGGCGCCGAGGCCGCGGCAGTCGATCACCCAGTCGGTCTGGCCCGTCGCGCCGGGCGAAAAGTCCGAGGGTGCGCGCGGCGATTGCCAGTGCAGCGTGACGCGCGGGCTGGCCTGCAGCGTGGCGAGCAGCGAAGTCAGCAACGCGCGGTTGTCGAGCTGGCCTTCGCCCGGCAGGAACAGGCCCTGTGCGAAACGCTGGCCCAGCGAAGGTTCGAGCGCGGAGATTGCTTGCGCGTCGAGCGTCTGCATCGGCGCGAGCTCAGGCACCTGTGTGCCGGTGTTCGCAAGCACGCGCGCAAGCCGTGCGGCTTCGGCGGCGTCCTGCCGGTGCCAGAGCACCAGCGTGCCTTCGCGCTGGAAGAACACGGGCTGAGCGAGCGAGGCAAGCAGTTCGGGCCAGCGCGACAGCGCATGCTGCCCCATGCGCACGACCGACACCGGTGCCACGACCGATTCGGCCAACGGGGCGAGCATCGCCGCAGCCACGCGCGCGGCGGCGCCTTCGGCATCGGGACTGCCGGCTTCGAACAGATCGACCTTGCAGCCGGCCTGCGCGAGCGTCACCGCCAGCAGCCGGCCCATGAGGCCTGCGCCGAGGATGGCCGCCGATTGAAAAGCGAGCGTCATGGTCTTGCTCCTTCCCCCTCTGGGGGAAGGCTGGGATGGGGGCAGGCAGAGCGCCAAGTGGATGCGCCGCGTGCCCCCACCCCCACCCTCCCCCGGAAGGGGAGGGAGAAATGCATGCCCGGTCGCCGATAATTTTCGGCATGACCCCAGCACCCACCCAGCGCTACGCACGCGTGCTCTCCATCGCCGGCTCCGACAGCGGCGGCGGCGCCGGCATCCAGGCCGACCTCAAGACCTTCGCGGCGCTCGGCTGCTATGGCATGACGGCCATCACCGCGCTCACCGCGCAGAACACGCTCGGCGTCTCGGGCATCCACGGCGTGCCGCCCGATTTCCTCAAGGCGCAGATACAGGCGGTGGTGGAAGACATCGGCGTCGATGCCGTCAAGCTCGGCATGCTTCACGCGCCCGAGGTGGTCGAGGTGGTGGCCTGGGCCATCGACCGCTATCAGTTGAAGAACGTGGTGCTCGACCCCGTGATGGTCGCCACCAGCGGCGACCGCCTGATCGCGGCCGAGACGGTGCAGGTGCTGGTGCGCGAACTGTTCCCGCGCGCCGTGGTCGTCACGCCCAACCTTGATGAAGCCGCCTTGCTGATCGGCCATGCCATCGATGGCGTCGATGCCCTCGACGGCGCCGCCGACGAACTGCTCGCGCTCGGTGCAAAGGCCGTGCTGCTCAAGGGCGGCCATTTGCCGGGCGACGACGTGGTCGACGTGCTGCTGCAATCCGGCGGCGAACGCAAGCGGCTGGCTTCCAGGCGCATTGCCAGCCGCAATCTGCATGGCACGGGGTGCACGCTGTCTTCGGCCATTGCCGCGCATCTGGCATTGGGCGCGGCGCTGCCCGAGGCGGTCGAACAGGCGCGCGACTACATCCTCGGCGCGATGGCCGCTGGTGCGAACGTGCAGGTCGGCGCGGGTCATGGCCCCCTCAACCACGGCTTTGCGCCAGTGCCGACGCACCGTTTGCCGGTGAAGGCCGGCTGAGCCGCGCGAGAACAAAAGTCACCGCCAGCGTGGGCAGCGCAGAGCCGAACTGCGGCGCCCACCTGGCCAGCGCGTGGTACGCCGCAATGCCCGCGATCCAGATCAGCGCTGCGCCGAAATCGATCTGCCGCGTGCCGGCCGGCGACACCGACTGGCCGCTGCCCAGCCGCCCGATGATCACGCCGTAGAGCGGCACGAACACCGAGCTCAACAGCAGCAGGAAGGGCTCCAGCGTGTGCATCGGCAGCACCAGCGCCAATGCGATGCACAGCGCGGCCAACAGCAGGCCCCAGCGCTTCACGCTCCATCGCGGCAGCAGGCTGTGCGTGGAGACCGAGCCCGAATAGACATCGCCATACGCGTTGTCGAGTTCGTCGATCAGGATCAGCCCCAGCGCCACCAGCCCGCCCTGTGCCAGCAGCAGCGCGGTGACCAGATCCGTGCCGGGCTCAGCCACGCTCACCACCATCACGCCCAGTGCGTAGCACCAGATGTTGGCGAGCGCATAGCCGATCCAGGTGCCGCTGAAGGCGCTGCCCAGGCCGCCCCTGCCGGTCGCGCTGCGTCGGCCGTGCCGCGCGTAGTCGGCCACCAGCGGCAGCCATGACACCGGCATCGCAATCACCAGGTCGAGCGCACTGAACATGCCCATCGTGCCGTCACCCGGGCGTGCCCAGAAGGCGTCCAGGCCCTTGGCCTGCAGCCGCGTCGCGAATTGCCATGTGAGCCAGAGCAGCGACAGCACCACCAGCGGCAGGCCGAAGCGGCTCACGAAGCGCCGCACCAGCCTGACCATCGAGCCTGCGAGCAGCGCCAGCAGCACCGCGCCCCACAGCAGCGTGGTCAGCACGCCGCCCCAGGCGGTGCCGAGCGAAGGGCCGACCACCGACTGGCCGATGGCCTGCGTGCCTTCCCGCATGATGACCAGTTCGAAAGTGGTCCAGCCCACCAGCTGCACGATGTTGAGCAGCACCGGCAGCCGCGCGAAGGCGCTGCCGTAGGTGGCGTGCATCAGGCCCGCACTCGCCAGGCCGCTCTCGCAGCCCAGCCGCGCAGTCCAGGCCAGCAGGCCGGCGCCGACACAGGAGCCGAACACGATGGCAATCGCCGCGTCGCGCGTGCCCACTGCCGGCACCAGGTAGGCGCCGATCTGCATCACCAGCAGACCCACGCCGAGGCTGAACCAGAGCGAGGCATGGTCGTGCCAGCCGAACACGCGCTGCGAGGCGGGCAGCGGCGTCAGCGCCTCGTTGGCGCCGGTAGCGGTGTCATCGTTTGCCATCCATTTGCTCCAGTGCAAAAGGTTTGGCAGGTGGGCGGGGCCCGAGCGGCACAGCCGTCACGCGAGAGAACGTGAGAGGCCACCGGACCAGCTTCCCTGCGCGAGGATTGCCTCGAGCCCGCGTCGTTGGAAACGATGCGGGCCCCCGGTGAAACCACCGGACAGGTTCAAAGGGACTTTCTCAGCCGGACGGCAAGCCGCTCAGCACCCCTAGCAATTGCACCGTGGCGAACCGCGGCGCAGGGCGGAGTTTATCCGCTGCGGGGAAGCCCGCGACGACGGGCGTGCCATTCCAGGGGGTAAACCCGCAGAAGCACCGGCCGCAGGCCACCACCATCGGCGAGCCGCTGTACGAACCGCGAGTCCTATGCGGCCTCGACTCGGCGCGCGAAGGCCTCGAGCCCGTCGATGGTGATCTGGATGTGCCGCTCGAAGCTGCCGTCGAGCGGCACCGTCGTGCCGTTGTCCCAGCGCAGGATGAAAGCCTTGTTGGCCAGCTGCGGCAGGTTGCGCGTGAGCACCGGATGGTCGAGCGGGCGGATCGTGTGCACGCGCTCGCGCAGCTCTTCGGCCCAGGCCTGGGTGTTGTCGGCGGGCAGGGGCGAGAACTCCATCGTGAGGAAGCCCAGCATCGCGGCGACCACGCAGTTGTAGGCCTCCAGCAGCTGCTCGCCCTCGAAGCCGGCCTCGGACAGCGCGGCCAGCACGCCTTCGACCAGCTCCATCGGCAGGCTGCCGTTCGACACCAGCTGCGCTCCCAGCAGCTGCGCCACGTTCGGATGACGCCGCACGGCGGCACGGCAGCGCCGGAAGAGTTCGGCGAGCCATTCCTTCCAGATGAGCCTGCCGGGCGGCGGCGCGACCTCGGCCATGACGAGGGCTGCCACCTCGGCCAGCAGCGCCTCGCGCGTGCTCACGTGCCAGTGCACCGTGGCGGGGTAGACGTCGAGCCGCGCAGCCACCTCGCGCATGCTGAAGGCCCCGAGGCCGAATTCGTCGATCTGCGCGAGCGCCTCTTCGGCGATGCGCTGTTTCGTCAGGCCTGCGCCGCCGGAGGGGCGGCCGGCGGTGCGCGGCTTCGGGGGCTTGGGGAGCGGGTTCTTCGTCATGGTTGCAGCCATTGTGCGGCAGCCTGCTTGACTGTATAAACAAAATAAATTGAGCATTGATCAATAAATTTCGCTGCATGCGAAGGGCGCGTCATCCCGAAAGGACATCGCCATGGCCCATGCCGACATCGACCAGGCCCTTGCAGCCGCGCACCGGCGCTTCACCGAAGGCAACCCGGCGAGCCTGCGCCAGTTCGAGGAACAGGCGCGCTACATGCCCGGCGCCAACAGCCGCTCGGTGCTGTTCTACGCGCCGTTTCCGCTGACCATCGCCAAGGGCGAGGGCGCCGCGCTATGGGACGCCGACGGCCACCGCTACGCCGACTTCATCGCCGAGTACACGGCCGGCGTCTACGGCCATTCGGCGCCCGAGATCCGCGAGGCCGTCGCCGAGGCGATGAAGGGCGGTATCAACCTCACGGGCCACAACCTGCTCGAAGGCCGGCTCGCAAGGCTCATCTGCGAGCGCTTTCCGCAGATCGAGCAGCTGCGCTTCACCAACTCGGGCACCGAGGCGAACCTGATGGCGCTGACGGCGGCGCTGCACTTCACAGGCCGCCGCAAGCTCGTCGTGTTCTCGGGTGGTTATCACGGCGGCGTGCTGGGCTTCGGTGCCAAGCCATTGCCAACGACCGTGCCCTTCGATTTCCTGGTGCTGCCCTACAACGACACGCAGGTCGCACGGGAGCAGATCGAGAAACACGGCCCCGAGATCGCCGCCATCCTCCTGGAGCCGATGCAGGGCGCGAGCGGTTGCATTCCGGGCCGCCTGGAGTTTCTGCAGGCGCTGCGCGAATCTGCCACGCGCGTCGGCGCGCTGCTGATATTCGACGAGGTGATGACTTCGCGCCTGGCACCGCACGGCCTGGCGAACAAGCTGGGCATCCGCTCGGACCTGACCACGCTGGGCAAGTACATCGGCGGCGGCATGTCCTTCGGTGCCTTCGGTGGTCGTGCCGACGTGATGGCGCTGTTCGACCCGCGCACCGGCCCGCTGGCCCATTCGGGCACCTTCAACAACAACGTGCTGACGATGGCGGCCGGCCATGCGGGGCTCACGAAGCTGTTCACGCCGGAGGCGGCGGGCGCGCTGGCCGGGCGGGGCGATGCGATGCGGACACGGCTCAACGCGCTGTGCGCAAGCGAGGGCGTCGCGATGCAGTTCACCGGCATCGGTTCGCTGATGAACGCGCATTTCGTGGGCGGGGAGGTACGCAGCACGGACGACCTGGCGCCGGTGGATGCCCGCCTGCGGCAGCTGCTGTTCTTCCACCTGCTGAGCGAGGGTATCTATACCTCGCCGCGCGGTTTCGTCGTGCTGTCGCTGCCGTTGACCGATGCGGACATCGACCGCTACGTGGCCGCCATCGGCAGGTTCATCGGCGAGTACCGGGCGCTGTTGCCCGGTGCCAGGAACTAGCGGGAGCCGGCCACGCCCAGCAGCTCGTGCAGGCGGGTGCTGGTGGTCGTGTACTGCAGCGGCACGGCCTTGCCCGGAAAGACGATGGCCGTGGCGCCCCAGGCCGCCAGCGTGGCTTCGTGGAAGCCGCAGACGATGAGCTTCTTCTTGCCCGGGTAGGTGTTGATGTCGCCCACCGCGAACACACCGCGTTCGCGGGTTTCGTACTTCTCGGTGTCCACCGGCACCTGCTTGCGCTCCAGCTCCAGCCCCCAGTCGGCGATGGGGCCGAGGCGCGGCGAGATGCCGAGGCAGGCGACCAGTGCGTCCAGCGGCAGGTCCAGCGTGGTCGCATCGGGCGTGGTGATCTGCAACTGCCTGCCATCGAAGGCGGTGGGCTGGCCGACCTTGAAGGCCAGCTTGCCCTCGGCCACGAGCGTACGCATGGCCGACACGGTGGCTTCCTCGGCCTGGAAGCCGTCGCGCCGGTGCACCAGCGTGACCTGCTTCACGATGGCGGTGAGCGCGATGGCGGTTTCGAGCGCGATGTCGTCACCGCCGTTGACCACCACGGTCTGGCCGGTAAAACGCTCCAGCGAATCGGGGTGATAGAAAAGCGATGCGCCCTCGAATTGCGCAATGCCCTCGACGGCGATGCGCTTGGGCACGAAGGCGCCGACGCCGGCCGCGATGAACACCGTCTTGGCGAGGAAAGCGGTGCCAGCCGAGGTGGTCAGCAGCAGCCGCTCGTCGGCCTGCCTTTCGAGCGTGGCCACCTGCTCGCCGAAATGGAATTGGGGCTTGAAGGGCGCAATCTGCTCCAGCAGCGATTGCACGAGGCCGCGGCCGCTGGTGACCGGCGTGCCGGGAATGTCGTAGATCGGCTTGTCGCCGTAGAGCGTCACGCACTGGCCGCCCGCGGCGGGCAGCGCATCGACGATGTGGCAGGAGATCTCGAGCAGGCCGAGCTGGAAGGCCTGGAACAGCCCCACGGGGCCGGCGCCGACGATCAGCGCGTCGGTTTCGATCGCAGCGGCGGTGGCGGCCGGCTGGTTCAGCGGACCAGCTCCCCGATCTTGTCGGTCTTGTCTTTCCACTCTTCAGCATCAGGCAGCGCCGGCTTGCGCTTGGTGATGCTCTTCCAGCCGTCGGCCAGGGCCAGCTCGGCGTTGATCTTGATGAAGGCGATCTGGTTGGCCGGCAGGTCTTCCTCGGCGTAGATCGCGTTGACCGGGCACTCGGGGATGCAGACCGCGCAGTCGATGCACTCGTCCGGATCGATCACCAGCATGTTGGGACCTTCGCGGAAGCAGTCGACGGGGCAAACGTCCACGCAGTCGGTGTATTTGCAGCGGATGCAGGCTTCGGAGACGACGTGGGTCATTTGTCTTTTAACGTCAGTTTGATCGGGGAAAACCCCAGATTTTAGGCCCTTGCGGCGGCAGGCTGCACGAGCACGGCAGCAGCGGTCTTGTGGGAGGCGGTATCGACCAGCACCAGCGAGCCCAGTGCACGCGATTGCGTGAAGGGCAGCACGGCCAGCGGCTGCTGCAGCGCGAGCACCACGTCGCCGATGGCGTTGGCTTCCAGCTGCGTTGCCGGCTCCGATTCGAGCGTCGTGATGTTCACGCGATCGACGATGCGCGCCACCTTGGCCTTGACCCAGCGGTGGCCCTGCAGCGCCCAGTACACACGGCCCGCGACCAGCGGCTCGTCGTCGAGCCAGGCCACGGTGGCGGTGATCTCGCGCACCGGCTCGAAGGCCTCGGGCGCCAGCAGCCAGTCGCCGCGCGACACGTCGACCTCGCGGTCGAGCACGATGCCGGCGCTGTGGCCCGCATGCACCGACTTCGGCTGGCGCGTATGGCTCAGCACCTGCGCGACCGTGGCGGTCTGGTTGCTCGGCAGCACGGTCACGCGCTGGCCGGGTTCCACATGGCCCGAGGCGACGCGGCCCCAGAACACGCGGCGGCCTTGCGAGGTGTCGGCGGAGGCCGAGAACTTCTCGACCCACTGCACCGGAAAGGCGAAAGGCACGGCCTCGTCCTGCGCCGTCACGGGCAGTTCCTCGAGCAGCTCCAGCAGGCTGGGACCTTCGTAGCCGACCCAGTCGGCATGGCGCGTGGCCACGTTCCAGCCCTTGAGCGCGGAGATCGGCACGATGGCCGCGACCTGCACGCCGGCAGCTTCGGCAAAAGCGTTCAGCGCGGCCGAGATGCGCTCGAAGGCGAGTCCGGCGTCGTCGATGGCGTCGAGCTTGTTGACCGCGAACACGATCGACTGAACGCGCAGCAGGTGGCACAGCAGCGAGTGGCGGCGCGTCTGCGGCAGCAGCTCGCGCTTGACCACGGTGCCGTCTTCCACCTCGGCGGCCCAGGCCAGCTTGGTGGCGTCGACCAGCACCACGGCGGCGTCGGCGGCCGAGGCCGCCGTGACCATGTTGCGCGTGTACTGCTCATGGCCCGGCGCGTCGCCGATGATGAACTTGCGCTTGGCGGTCGAGAAGTAGCGGTAGGCCACGTCGATCGTGATGCCCTGTTCGCGCTCGGCCGAGAGGCCGTCGGTCAGGAGGGCCAGGTCGGTCTCGCCGCCGCGCTGCACGCCGGCGAGCTGGTCCTGCAGCACGGTCTTGCTGTCGACCAGCAGGCGGCCGATCAGCGTGCTCTTGCCGTCGTCGACCGAGCCGCAGGTGATGAAGCGCAGGGCGGTGCCGGTGTCGCCGTGAGCGGCAAGTTCTTGGGGGGAGGCTGTCGTCGTCGCGCTCATCAGAAGTAACCGTCTTTCTTGCGTTTTTCCATCGAAGCTTCGGAGGTCATGTCGTCCATCCGGGTCGCGCCGCGTTCGCTCACGTCGACCGACAGGGTTTCGAGCACCACGTCGCCCGCATCGGCCGCGAGGCTCTCGACCGGGCAGGTGGTCGTGATGTCGCCCACGGTGCGGAAGCGCACGTCGCGCACCTGCACCGTCTCGCCGTCGCGCGCCGGGGTCAGCCCGGTCACCGGCACCAGCAGGCCGCGGCGCTCGACCACTTCGCGCTTGTGCGTGTAGTAGATCGACGGCAGGCCGACGTGTTCGCGCTCGATGTATTGCCACACGTCGAGCTCGGTCCAGTTCGAGATCGGGAACACGCGGAAGTGCTCGCCGGGAGCGAGGCGCGTGTTGAACAGCGTCCATAGCTCGGGGCGCTGGTCCTTGGGCTGCCATTGGCCGAAGGAATCGCGGTGCGAAAAGATGCGCTCCTTGGCGCGCGCCTTTTCTTCGTCGCGGCGGGCGCCGCCGATCAGCGCGTCGAAGCGGAACTCCTCGATGGCTTCGAGCAGCGTCACCGACTGGTGCGCATTGCGCGATTCGCCGGGGTGCGCGAGGCGCACGGTGCCGCGCTTCATCGAGTCTTCGACACTGCGCACGATGAGTTCGGCGCCCAGCTCCTTCGCGCGCTGGTCGCGGTAGTCGGTCACTTCGGGGAAGTTGTGGCCGGTGTCGATCATCAGCAGCGGGTAGGGAATGCGGCCGGCGCCGAAGGCCTTTTCCGCGCACTTCAGCAGCACTAGTGAATCCTTGCCGCCCGAGAACAGCAGGGTGGGCCGCTCGAAGGCGGCCGCGACCTCGCGCAGGATGAAGACGGTTTCTTCTTCGAGTGCATCGAGGTGCGTGTTGGACAGGCGCGCGGGAGAGTGCATGGGCGGCTGCAGCAGTTCGGTTTCGGTACGGGCGTTCATCGGAGGGGATGCTGGATGCGGTGAATCGGTGAGACCTTGGCTCTCAGTGCGCAAGATGCAATCCGCACTCGCGGTTGTCTTCGCCCTTGGTCGGGTCCACGTAATCGAAGTTGTTCGGCAGGCCATGCGCCTCGCAGTACTCGTACAACTCCTTGGACGACCAGTGCAGCAGCGGTGCGACCTTGATCAGGCCGTCCGGGTTGACGCTGACCGGGTCCATCTGCGCACGAACGGCCGTGTCGGTGGCCCGCAGCGCGGTGAACCAGACCTTGGGCGCCGTCTCGCGCAGCGCGCGGGCAAAGGGCTCCAGTTTCACTTCTTCCGTGAAGGCGGCATGGCGCGGATCGTCGAGTGCCGGCGTCGGGCCCTCCACCGCTTCGCGATGCGCACGCGAGCGGCGCGGCAGGTAGATGTGCAAGTCCAGGCCCAGTTGCTTCGTCACCTCGTCGGCAAAGCGGTATGTGGCCTCGGTGTTGTAGCCGTTGTCCATCCAGATCACGGGAACATCCCGCTTGGCGCGCGTGACCATGTGCAGGATCACGGCCTCGAAAGGGCGGAAGTTGGTGGTGACGATGGTGGGCTGCCCCAGGCCGATCGCCCAGTCCACCAGGCCCTCGGCGTTGCGGCCGAGTTCGGCGTTGATTTTGGTGAGGTCCATGCTCATGGCTGAAGGTCTCTTGGGGCTCAGGTGCCGGCCACGAAGTGCGGCGCGGTCTTCACCGCATCGCCCTGGTAGAACGCGGCGAAACGGTCGAATTGGCGCTGCGCGTCGGAGGCGTCCACGCCTTCCTTGAGCACGGCGCTGGAGAAGCCGGTGCGTTCCATCTGCACCAGCTGGTCGATCAGCACGTCGCCGGTGGCGCGGATGTCGCCCTTGAAGCCCAGGCGGCGGCGCAGCAGGAAGGCCTGGCTGTAGGCGCGGCCGTCGGTGAACTTCGGAAAGTTCAGGTCGATGCGCTCGATGTCTTCCAGGCATACCTCGATGGCGAGCGGGTCTGCGTCGTTCGGCAACTGCAGCACTTTCGGGTCGCCGTCGTCCACATGTTCTTCGGCGGCCAGGATGTTCAGGTTCTTCTTCATGCTGCTTCCTCCACCTTGAAACGCGCACCGTTGGCCGCGGCCTTGAACGGGTCATGGCCCACGCGGCGCAGCGTGTCGATAAAGTTCTCGCCGCTCTCGCGGGTGTCGCGGTACGCGGTGAGCACGGCCTCGATCACGCCCGGCACTTCGGCCGCCGAGAACGACGGGCCGACCGCCTTGCCGGCCTGCGACGTGCCGCTGAGCGCGGAGCCGTCGGAGCCGCCAAGGGTGACCTGGTACCACTCCTTGCCGTCCTTGTCGACGCCCAGGATGCCGATGTGGCCGCTGTGGTGGTGGCCGCACGAGTTGATGCAGCCGCTGATGTGCAGGTCGATCTCGCCCAGGTCGTCGAGCTCGTCGAGGTCTTGGTAACGCTCGGTGATCGCTTCGGCGATGGGAATGGAGCGCGCATTGGCCAGCGCGCAGAAGTCGCCGCCGGGGCAGGCGATCATGTCGGTCAGCAGGTGCACATTGGCGCTGGCAAAGCCGGCAGCGCGGGCGGCAAGCCACAGCGCGTGCAGGTCTTCGGCGTGCACCCAGGGCAGCACGACGTTCTGGTCGTGCGTCACGCGGGCTTCGCCGGCCGAGAAGCGGTCGGCCAATTGCGCGAGCGTGTCGAGCTGGTCGGCCGAGGCATCGCCGGGCGCCTGCTTCAGGCGCTTGAACGACAGCGTCACGGCGCGCAGCGCGGGGTTCTTGTGCGGCGCCACGTTGCGCGCCAGCCAGCGGGCGAACATGACGTCGTCGGCGGCCTGGGCGCGCAGCTCGGCGTCGGTCTTCTCGGCGCTTTGCAGCACGCGGGTGGCGAGCGTCGGCGGCACGAAGGAGGCGGCCACGCGGTCGTACTCTTCCTGCGTGATGGTGTGCGGCGCGCCGTCGTGCTCGAGGATCTGCTTGTACTCGGCCTCGACGTCGTCGATGTAGCGCTGGCCCTCGGCCTTCACCAGGATCTTGATGCGCGCCTTGTAGATGTTGTCGCGGCGGCCATAGCGGTTGTACACACGAATCACCGCCTCGAGGTAATTCATGATCTGCTGCCAGGGCAGGAACTCGCGCAGCACGGTGCCGATGATGGGGGTGCGGCCCATGCCGCCGCCCACCTGCACGCGGAAGCCGATCTCGCCGGCCTCGTTCTTCACGATGTGCAGGCCCACGTCATGCCAACCGGTCGCGGCGCGGTCTTCGGTGGCGCCGGTGATGGCGATCTTGAACTTGCGCGGCAAGAACGCGAACTCGGGGTGCAGCGTGCTCCACTGCCGCATGATTTCCGCGAACGGACGCGGATCGGCGATTTCGTCGACGGCAATACCGGCGCGCTCGTCGCTCGTGATGTTGCGGATGCAGTTGCCGCTGGTCTGGATGCCGTGCATGTCGACCGAAGCCAGCAGGTCCATCACGTCGGCCGACTTGGCGAGCGGAATCCAGTTGAACTGGACGTTCTGGCGTGTCGAGAAATGGGCGTAGTGGGTCGGGAGCTTGTGGCTGCCGAGCAGGCCCTGCGTCTCGATGGCCTTCTTGTAGACCTCGGCTTCGGGCTCGTCGTACTCGCGGGCGATGCGGGCCAGCACGCGGATCTGGCGGCTGGAGAGCTCGCCGTAAGGCACGGCCACGCGCAGCATCGGTGCGTAGCGCTGGACATACCAGCCGTTTTGCAGCCGCAGCGGGCGGAACTCGTCCTCGTGAAGGCGGCCCTTTTGCCAGCGCTCGAGCTGGTCTCGGAATTGGGCGGCTCGTTGATGAACGAACTGTCGGTCGAATTCTGTGTATTGGTACATCGTGCGTGTGTCTTGAAGTGCAGTGCGTCCATCGCCCCAGCAAGAAGCCGAGATTCTGAAAGCCGGCCTTATGGAAACAAACTATTTTTTGGTTCGCGCCTTATGCGGATAAGCTTATTCGCCAGCATCCATGCGGGTTGCGGGGCGGTTGGATGCTTATTCCGGATAAGGCGCTGGCGCCGGCGAGGAGCCGCCGGACCGGCAATTCTGGCCTGAAAATAAGCACAAAATGTCCAAACGGCACGCAGGGGCTCGGCACCATGGCGTCTCCAAACCACTCGTCAGGAGCACACCATGAGCCCTTCGCTTCAATCCATCTGGGAGATCTATACCGCGTCATGGAAGGCAAATTCGGCCGCGGACAGGGAAGCCCTCTTTGCCCAGTCCCTCGACCCTGCCTGCACCTACGAGGACCCGCTGGCCACCGCCCAGGGCTGGGCGCAATTGACGGCCTGCATGGATGACTTCCACCGTCAAGTGCCGGGTGGCCATTTCGTCACACACTACTTTGCCAGCCACCATCGGCAAAGCATCGCCAAATGGAACATGCTGAATGGCAGCCGCCAGGTGATCGGAGAAGGCGTGAGTTACGGCCGCTACAACGACCAGGACCGGCTGGTTTCCATGACCGGTTTCTTCGAAACCGCTTGAGCCGATACGGCCGTGCTTTATCTCAGGCAAATACAGGAGGGCATCGACTTCATCGAGGCCCATCTCGAATCCGATATCCATCCCTCCGATGTCGCACGGGCCGCCGGGTTGAGCCAGTGGCATTTCCAAAGGATCTTCAAGGCGCTGACCAACGAAACCTTGAAGACCTACATCCGGTCGCGCCGATTTGCAGAGGCGATGGAGCAGCTGACCGGCACCCGGCTGAGCGTGCTCGATATTGCGCTGGCGGCGGGTTACGAAACCCAGGAAAGCTTCACCCGCGCCTTCAGGGAGTGCTTCCGGTTGACGCCGTCGCAATACCGCAAGATGGGAAACCGGTCGCTTTTCATCCGGAAGATCCGGTTCGACCAAAGCTACCTCGCGCACCTTCACCAGAACATCTCCCTGACGCCCGACATCAAGGCGCAGCCGGCCATGCAGATGGTGGGAATGCCCACCGACTACTACGGCATCGATTCTGAAAAAAACAACCTCGGCCAGAAACTGCCTCCCCTGTGGGCCCAGTTTCTGCCGCGATTGAAGGAGATTGCCCATGCGGTGCCCGGAGTCTGCTACGGCGTCGTGGCACCGGCGGGGCCGCACAGCGAACAGTTGCGCTATCTCGCATGCACCGAGGTCCGCGGCCCTGGCGAACTGCCGCTCGGCATGGTTGCCATGCAAGTGCCTGCATCGACCTACGCGCGCTTCACCCATCGGGGCGCCGCCCAGAAGATCGACGCGACGGTGAACTACATCTATTCCAGCTGGATGTTGTCGTCCGGAAAGTCGCACACCCTGGGGCCGGACCTTGAAATATACGATTCGCAGTACCACCCGACGTCGGACACATCCGTCATGCACTACGCGATCCCCATCGCATTACCCGGGCCCTGAGCGCCACTGAAACGGGTCCGCCAACGCCATGCCCGCCAGCGAAGCGCTGGCACCGTCTCCCCCGACCGCCCGATATCAGCGCAGCATCGACGACATCGCCGAACAGCAGTTCAGCATGCGCACCGCAGCCTCCACCGTCTCGGCGTTGAAGCGCAGGGTGACGCCATCGACCCGCTCAAACGCTGGCCACTGGCAAAACAGATCAGCCATCATCGGCGACTGGGTGCGCAGCGTGACCACTTGCGAACCTTTGAAGACCAGCGGCCTTGCATTGCCACGCGCAGCCAGCGCCTCGGCCACGCCGGCACGGATCGCCTTGCGCGACTGCTCCGGCGACAGCGACACGCCGCTGTTGAAGCCCGTCGCTTTCTTCGTCTCGACAAACGCCGCATGCGGGAAAAGTGCGCGGTTCTCGGCGATGAACACGTCGTCTCCGCTGCCCATCACCACCGGCACGCCGTACTCGCCTGCCAGCGCGCCGTAGAGCCCGGCCTCGCCCAGCTCCTGGTCGCCGAGCCGGATGCCGGCAAAGGCAAAGCTGTTGATCGTGTGAGCGAGGATGCCCCGGCCCTGCGCGCGCGAGTGGTAGCCCACCATGCAGACCGCTTCCACGCCTTCTTCCTCCACGCCCGCCACCATGCTTAGGTAGCGCGGCTTGCCCTGCACGACGCGGGCGCGGGGGTCGAGCACGTCGGGCGGCATGTTGCGAAAGCCGCCGTGCGAGTCGTTGACCAGCACCTCGGTGGCGCCGGCATCGAAGGCCCCGGCAATCGCGGCATTGGCCTCCTGCGTCATCAGCAGGCGAGCACGCTCGAATTCCGGGTTGCCGGGACGCGTCTGCTCCGAGTGGTAAACGCCGGCAACGCCTTCGATGTCGGTGGAGATCAGGACTTTCATGAAGGGATGCTCGATTCCGCAAAGGAAGAAAGAGAAGAGGGCGGCAGAAGCTCGGACAGCGCCTGCCGGTGGTTGCCATCGCGGCCGGTGACGGCCGTGGCACGCCAGAGCGCGTGAAGAATGGCTTGCTCGGTGCTGTCGGCCGCAGCCTGGAAAAGCCCGTCGAGCAGCCCGTCGTGCACCATCGCAATGGCCGGCATCGGCCGGTCGATGCGATCGGGCACGGTGTAGGCGGTGGAGAAGGCCAGCACGATGTCGCCGCTGCCATGGCCGAAGACCGAGCCGGTGCGCGCCAGCCCCGCGCCCGCGCGCAGCGCCAGCCGGCGCAGCTGGCGCGCATCGAGCGGCGCGTCGGTGGCGACCACGATGATGATCGAGCCTTTCTCCGGCTCCTTGCATTCGGCCGTGCCGTGCGCCGCCAGCCGCTCGCCGACGGCATGGCCGGCCAGCACCAGCTGCGGCTGGCGCCCGTAGTTCGCCAGCACCAGCGCCCCCACGGTATGCACGTCGCCGTCCAGCGCCGACACGCGTCGCGAGGCGCTGCCGATGCCGCCCTTGAACTGGAAGCTCGACATGCCACGCCCCGCGCCGATCGAGCCCTGCGCGAAATCGGTGCCGGCGCCGTCGAGCGCGCGAAGATAGTCCGCCTCGGTCACGGCCAGCCGCTGGATGTCGTTCAGAAAACCGTCGTTGCACTCGAAGACCAGCGGATTGACCGTGGGCAGCGAACGGCCGCTCTCGGGGTTGGCCGCCACGCAATGGCGGATCTGCGCCGTGGCAACCGTGCCGACCGAGAAGGTGTTGGTCAGCGCAATCGGCGTCTCGAGCACGCCGAGCTCGGCCAGCTGCACCAGTCCCACGCTCTTGCCGAAGCCATTGAGCACCACGGCGGCCGCCGGCACCTTGTCGCGGAACGGATCGCCGGCATGCGGTCGCACGACCGTCACGCCGGTCTGAACACCGCCGTCATCCAGCGTCTGGTGGCCGACTGTGACGCCTTCGACGTCGGTGATGGCGTTGCGCGCGCCCTGGAGCAGGTTGCCGATGTAGGGCAGGGTGATGGATGGCATGAACGAAGAATTACTGCCGGTCGATCTTCGGATCGAGCGCGTCGCGAAGCGCATCGCCCAGCAGGTTGAAGGCGAGCACGGTGAAGAAGATGGCCAGGCTGGGGAACAGCGCCACGTGCGGCGAGGTCACCATGTCGGCGCGCGCCTCGCTGAGCATCGCGCCCCATTCGGGCGTCGGCGGCTGCGCGCCCATGCCCAGGAAGGAGAGGCTGGCCGCCGTGATGATCGAGGTGCCGACGCGCATCGAGAAATACACCACGATCGAGGAGATGGTGCCCGGCAGGATGTGCCGCACGATGATGGTCCAGTCGGATGCGCCGATGCTGCGCTCGGCTTCGATGTAGGTCTGCTGCTTGAGCACCAGCGTGTTGCCGCGCACGAGCCGCGCGAACGCTGGCACGCTGAACACCGACACCGCCACCACCACGTTGGTCATGCTGCTGCCCAGGATGGCGACCACGCCGAGCGCGAGAAGAATGCCGGGGAAGGCGAACAGCACGTCGGAGATGCGCATCACGATGCGGTCCCACCAGCCTTCGTAGTAGCCGGCCAGCAGGCCGAAGGCGGTGCCGATGATGCCGCCCAGCACCACCGACAAGAAGCCCGCCATCAGCGAGATGCGCGCGCCGGCCAGGATGCGGCTGAAGATGTCGCGCCCGAGTGGATCGACGCCGAACCAGTGCGCGGCCGAGGGGCCGGTGTTCAACATGTCGTAGTCGAAGAAGTTCTCCGGATCGAAGGGCACGATCCAGGGTGCGAACACTGCGACGAACACCAGCAGCAGCACGAACACCGCGGCGACGATGCCCACGGGTTGCTTCTTGAAGCGGCGCCAGCATTCGCCCCAAGGGGTGCGGACCTTGCCGGCGGTTTGAACCGCCACGATGGGCTGAGTGATCGGATCGGCAGTCGCGCCGGTAGCTTGCGTCATGGCTTGCTGCTCACTTGTAGCGAATGGTGGGGTTGATGTAGCCATACAGCACATCGACCACGAGATTGATCAGGATGAATTCGAGCGAGAACAGCAGCACCAGCGTCTGGATGACGGGGTAGTCGCGCATCTGCACCGCGTCCACCAGCAAGCGGCCGAGGCCCGGCCAGTTGAACACCGCTTCCACAAGAATGGAGCCGCCCAGCAGGAAGCCGAACTGCAGGCCCATCATGGTGACCACCGGGATCAGCGCGTTGCGCAGCGTGTGCTTGAACACCACGCTGGATTCGTGCACGCCCTTGGCGCGCGCGGTGCGCACGAAGTCTTCCTGGATCACCTCGACGAAGGAGGCCCGCGTGAAGCGCGCCATCACGGCCGCCACGGCCGCGCCCAGCGTGATCGAGGGCAGGATGTAGTGCTTCCAGCTGCTGGCGCCCACCGTGGGCAGCCAGCCGAGCTGGACCGAGAAGATCTGCATCAGCAGCATGCCCAGGGCAAATGCAGGGAAAGAGATGCCCGATACGGCGAGCGTCATGCCCAGCCGGTCCGGCCATTGGTTGCGGTACACGGCCGACACGATGCCGATGCCCATGCCGAAGATCACCGCCCACACCATGCTGGTGATGGTGAGCATCACCGTCGGGAAGAAGCGCTCGCCGATCTCCACCGACACAGGCCGCCGCGTGCGGATCGAGGTGCCGAAGTCGCCCTGCAGCATGTGGGTGAAGAAGTTCACGAACTGCTGCGGCAGCGGCTTGTCCAGCCCGAGCTCCGCGCGGACCATGGCCACGGTCTGCTCGTCGGCGTCCTGGCCGGCGGCAAGTCGCGCCGGGTCGCCGGGCAGCATGTGGACGAACAGAAACACCAGCACTGCCACGATGAGCAGCGTGGGGATCAGGCCCAACAGTCGTTTGAGGAAGTAATTCAGCATGGGGTGCGGTTGCCGCGATCGGGCGATGGCAGCATGCCATCGCCCGTCGGGCAGTCAGTCAGGAAACGAGGAGCCGGGATCAGTTCGACGTGGCGATCGCATCGATGTTGATGTTGCCGTCAGGCATCACGAACACGCCCGAGAGACGCTTGGCGTGCGCCGACAGGTTCTGCTCGGTGATCATCGGTACGCGCGGCAGGTCCTTGCGGATCTCTTCCTGCGCGGTCTTGTACAGCGCAGTGCGTTCCTTCTCGTCCGTGGTCACCAGCGCCTTGGCCAGCGCGTTGTCCACCACCTCGCTCTTGTAGAACGACATGTTGTTCAGCTTCGGAGCCCAGGCTTCCGAGGCGAACAGCGGGCGCAGGCCCCAGTCGGCTTCGCCGGTCGACGACGACCAGCCGGTGTAGTACATGCGGACCTTGGCCGTCTTCGGATCGGGCCATGCATCCACTTGCTCGGTGCGCTGGCCCACTTCGAGCGCCTGCACCTGCAGCTTGATGCCGATCTGCGCGAGCTGCTGCTGCACGAACTGGATCGTCTTCTGCGAGGTCGTGTTGTTGTAGGCGCTCCACAGCACCGATTCGAAGCCGTCGGGGTAGCCGGCTTCCTTCATCAGTTCCTTGGCCTTCTTCACGTCATAGGGAATGGGCGCCATCTTCTCGGCGTACTTCACGCCCTGGGGCAGCACGCCCTGAGCGGGGAAGGCGTAGCCGCCGAAGGCGACCTTGGCCAGCGCTTCCTTGTTGATGGCGTAGCCGATGGCTTCGCGCACCTTCGGGTTGTCGTAGGGCTTCTGCAGCATGTTGAATGCCAGGAAGCGCGTGATGATCGAGGGCGTCGCCACCACTTCGAGCTTCTCGCTCTTCTTCAGCAGGTCGGCCTGCTCATAGGGAATGGGGTAGGCGAAGTCGGCCTCGCCGGTCTGCAGCATCGCGGCGCGCGTGTTGTTCTCGAGCACCGGCTTCCACGAGACGTTGTCGACCTTCGGGAAGCCCTTCTTCCAGTAGCCGTCGAACTTCTTGGCCTTGACGGCTTCGGTCTGCTTCCACTCGACGAATTCGAAGGGGCCCGTGCCCACGGGGTGGAAGGCGATGTCCTTGTTGCCCCACTTCTTCAGCGCGGTGGGCGAGATCATGGCGGCCGATGCGTGGGCCAGCGAGTTGATGAAGGGGCCGAAGGGCTCCTTCAGCGTGATGCGCACGGTGCTGGGGTTCACCACCTCGACCTTGCTCACGCGGTTGAACTGGTTGTAGCGCAGCAGCTTGTTGTCCTGGTTCAGCACGCGGTCGAGCGTGAACTTCACCGCGTCGGCGTTGAAGTCGGTGCCGTCGTGGAACTTGACGCCGCTGCGCAGCTTGATGGTGTAGACCAGGCCGTCCTTCGACACGTCGTAGCTCTCGGCGAGCACGTTCTGCACCTTCAGGTCCTTGTCGAACTGGAACAGGCCTTCATAGAAGGTCTTGGTCACGGCCGTGGTGATGGTGGTGTTGGTGTTGTACGGGTCCAGCGTTTCCGGCTGGTAGCCGATGGACAGCACCACATCTTTCGCGGCCAGTGCCGTGCCCGATGCGGCCAACGCGGCCAGGCCCAGCAATGCCGATGCCCATCGCAGAGAGGAAGAAGATTGCTTCATGGAAAGAACTCCAGTCGGTTCGAGGAAAAAAGCAGGAGGGCCTGCGGGTTGAAAAATCAGAAAGCGCCGCCGATGGCGTGCCGTGCCACGAAGTGCCCCGGCGCGACCTGCACCAGCGGCGGCACCTCGGGCTCGTCGCCCACCACGCGGATCGGGCTCGGGATTTCGCCTTCGAGCAGCGCGCGCGGCTTGTGGCGGCGCGACGGGTCGGCCACCGGCACCGCGGCCATCAGCTTGCGCGTGTAGGCGTGCTGCGGCGCCTCGAAGACGGCGCGGCGCGGGCCGATCTCGACGATCTGGCCCAGGTACATCACGGCCACGCGGTGGCTGATGCGCTCCACCACCGCCATGTCGTGCGAGATGAAAAGGAAGGCCACGCCCAGCTCTCGCTGCAGGTCGAGCATCAGGTTGACGATCTGCGCCTGGATCGACACGTCCAGCGCCGACACCGATTCGTCGGCCACCACCACCTTGGGGTTGAGCGCGAGCGCGCGTGCAATCGCAATGCGCTGGCGCTGGCCGCCCGAGAACTCGTGCGGATAGCGCTGCGCCACCTCGGGCGGCAGGCCGACCTTCTGCAGCAGCCAGTCGACGCGCTGCTGCGCCTCGGCGCCCTTGGCAATGCCGTGGATGAGCAGCGGCTCCATGATCGAGAAGCCCACCGTCACGCGCGGATCGAGCGAAGCGAACGGGTCCTGGAAGATGAACTGGATATTGCGGCGCAGCGCCTGCAGTTCGCGCGTGGGCAGCTCGCGGATGTTCTTGCCGCCGAACTCGATCGCGCCACTCTGGCTTTCGACCAGGCGCAGCAGCGAGCGGCCGGTGGTCGACTTGCCGCAGCCCGATTCGCCGACCAGCGCCAGCGTCTCGCCGGGGTACAGGTCGAAGCTGATCTTTTCCACCGCATGCACTCGGCGCTTCACGCGGCCGAAGATGCCGCTGCGCACGTCGAAGCGCGTGACGAGGTCGCGCACGCGCAGGATGGGGCCGGCGTCTTCGCGCACGGTGTCCTGCGGCGTGGTCTGCGTGCACGGCACGGTGTCGGCGCTGGCCTCGGTGCGCAGCAGTTCGAACTTGGCCGGCAGGTCGGTGCCCTGCATCGCGCCGAGCTTGGGCACTGCCGACAGCAGCGCTTTGGTGTAGGGGTGCTGCGGTGCCGCGAACACGGTGTCGGAACTGCCGGCTTCCACCTTGTCGCCGCGGTACATCACGAGCACGCGGTCGGCAATCTCGGCCACCACGCCCATGTCGTGCGTGATGAAGAGCACGCCCATGCGCATCTCCTTCTGCAGCTCGCGGATGAGCTGGAGGATCTGCGCCTGGATGGTCACGTCGAGCGCGGTGGTGGGCTCGTCGGCGATCAGCAGCTGCGGCTTGCACGACAGCGCCATCGCGATCATCACGCGCTGGCGCATGCCGCCCGACAGCTGGTGCGGAAAGCGGTCGAGCACATTGCGCGCTTCAGGAATGCGCACCAGCTCCAGCATGCGCAAGGCTTCCGCGCGCGCGGCCGAGTCGCTCTTGCCCTGGTGGATGCGGATGGCCTCGGCAATCTGCTCGCCGGCCGTGAACACCGGGTTCAGCGATGTCATCGGCTCCTGGAAGATCATCGCGATGTCCGCGCCGCGGATGTTGCGCATCGTGGTGTCGCGTGCCTGTGCGAGGTCGAGCACTTCGCCGTTGCGGCGGCGGAAGGTCATGCGCCCATCGAGGATGCGCCCGCCGCCATGCTCCACGAGCCGCATCAGCGCGAGCGAGGTGACCGACTTGCCCGAGCCCGATTCACCCACCACCGCGAGCGTTTCGCCGTGGTCGACGTGGAAAGACAGCTTCTTGACGGCATCGACCGTGCGCTCGGAGGTCGAGAAGCGAACGGTGAGGTCGTCGACGGCGAGAACGCGGCCGTCCGGCAGGGCAATGGCAGGGGTGGACATGGGAGTGCGAAGAAAAATGGGGCCTGCGGCGTCAGGCGAAGATGGCCGTCTTCGGCGCTTCGTCGCCGCGCGCGTGGCCTCGGTACATGCCTTCGGTGTTGAAGGCCAGGCTCAGGTTGCCGTGGCGGTCGACGGCGATCAGCCCGCCCGTGCCGCCGATGGCGGGCAGCGACTGTCGCACCACCGCGTGCGTGGCCGCTTCGAGCGTGGCACCGCCGTAGGCCATGCGGGCGCATACGTCGTAGGCAGCCGCGACGCGGATGAACATCTCGCCGCTGCCGGTGCACGACACGGCGGCCGTGCGGTCGTCTGCATAGGTGCCGGCGCCGATGAGCGGCGAATCGCCGATGCGGCCGACGCGCTTGTTGGTCATGCCGCCGGTGGAAGTGGCGGCGGCCAGGTGGCCGTGCATGTCGAGCGCGACCGCGCCGACGGTGCCGAGCTTCTTGTCTTCGTCCAGCGGCGGTTTGGTCATGGCGGCTCCCTCGTGGTCGGTGACCACGCGGCCGGTGTCGCGCACGCGGTACAGCTGCTGGCGGCGCGCATCGGTCGAGAAGAAGAAGGGCTCGACCATCTCCAGGCCGCGCTCGCGCGCGAAGGCCTCGGCGCCCGCGCCGGCCAGCAGCACGTGGGCGCCGTCCTCGAGCACGGCGCGCGCGGCGCGCACCGGTCGGCGCACGTGGCTCACGCCGGCAATGGCGCCGGCCGCGAGCGAGGCGCCATCCATCACGGCCGCGTCGAGCTCGTGCGTTTCGTCGTGCGTGAACACCGCGCCGTAGCCGGCATTGAAGAGCGGGCAGTCTTCGAGCATCTCGACCGCGAGGCAGGTGGCGTCGAGTGCGGACATGCCCTTGAGCAGCGCGGCCTGCGCGGCGCGCACGATGGTCTGCAGGGCGTCGTGATAGGCCTGCGCCTGGGCGGCGTCGGTCGTGGCCGCGCTGATGGTGCCGGCACCGCCGTGGATGGCGATGACGGGTGTGACGTTCTTCATCGGGAAGCTTTCTTCTTTTTCTTGCCGGCGTCGGAAGCGGCCGCGGCGGGCAGGGATGGCATGGAGACCTCGCCGCGCACATGGCCCTGGCCCAGTCCGCCGTGCAGCCACGGGCGCACCGCCTGCAGGATGCGGCCGGCCGATTGCGCCGCGCCTGGCGCGCGCAGGGCGACCGCGCTGGTCAGCGCTTCGATCAGTGCGAGCACGCTGGTTTCGCAGTTGGGGCGGTAGCTGGTTTCGGTCTGGCAATACAGCACCACGTCGGCCAGCGGCGCGAGCGGCGAGCTGGGGCGGTCGGTCAGCGCGAGCACCGCGCATCCCTGGCCGCGCGCGATCTGCGTCAGCGCCACCGTGTCGGTGAGGTAGCGCGGAAAGGTCAGGCCGATGAACAGGTCCTGCGGGCCCGCGTGCATCAGCGTGCGCGCCGCATGAGTGATGCCGCTCACGCTGGAGAGCATGCGCACGTCGCTGCACGAACCATCGAGGCCGTGTTGCAGCAGCCCCGCGAGCCAGGCGCTGGCACCGAAGCCGCCGATGTAGATCGAGCGCGCCTTCAGGATGCGCTGCACCGCGGCCTCGCAAGCCGCGTAGTCCAGCGACTGGCGCGTGGCCTCGATGTTGCGGCGGCTCTCGTCGAGTGCCGTAGCGAACACCTCGGCGACCGTGGTCGGGCGCTCCAGGTTGCCGCGCAGCCGTTCGACCGGCGCCACCAGCGACTCGAAACCGCGCACGAGTTCGGCGCGGAAGGTGGCGTAGCCGTCGAAGTCGAGTGCCCGCGCGAAGCGGTTGGCCGTGGCGACCGACACGCCCGCCGCGGTCGCCAGCTCGTCGATGGGCAGCGTCGCAACCTGCAGCGGGTGCTCGAGCACGAAGTCGGCCACCTGCCGATGCGAACGCGTCAGCCGCGGCAGCGCCTGCGCGATGCGCTGGGCCACTGTGGTGCCTGGGGTGTCGACGTTGGTGCTCATGGGGCAGGCGATGCACCTGGAAGGGTGCTAACGATGAAAATGAATTTACAAATATATGACAGATAAGAAAATTTTCTGTCATTTCCGATCGTAGACGCAAATACCGGGCCAGAAGAGAGGGGGCATTCGGGGGTTTACCCGGGATGGACAAGCCAGGCGGACGGGTCTCGAAAACTCAGGAGCCTGACCCCCTTGCGCGCCAAGGTCATGCGGCGGCTTGACCCTGCCATGGTGTGAAGGCTGAGACTTTTGCGTTTTGACTCGAAGGAGAACTTCATGGGACACCCCACGGCGCCGACTGCTGCGGCGCACCTATCCCTTGCCGACGTGGTTGCCCGTTCTGGTGCGTCCGCGCAATTGCTGCACGACTGCGAGTCGCTCGGGCTGCTCGACGGCACCGACGCGGACGGCCGTCTCTACGACGAGCAAACAGTGTCGACACTGCGCTTCGTACGACGGGCGCACACGCTGGGTTTCGACACAGCGGAAGTCGTCGAGCTGCATGCCCTGTGGCAAGACGGGCGCCGCGCGAGTTTCGATGTGAAGCGCGTCGCGCTCGAACGGGCCGAGGAGCTGGCCCAGCGGATCGAAGAGCTCGCGCACATGAAGCGCCTGCTGGAGCGCCTGGCCCACTGCTGCGAAGGTGACGAGCGTCCCGAGTGCCCTATCCTGGAAGAGCTGGCCGGGCTAGAAGGATTTGCCGGCAGTGAGGCGCGGCATGGGTGACGCCGGCGCGGGCACGCCGCGCCGCCCTTCAAACGGTTCCGAAGCGGAAGCCCCTCAACCCGGAATGTTCGGCTCGACCAGTTGGGCCAGCGCGATCAGCGATTCCTGCCAGCCCAGGTAGCACATCTCGGCGGGAATCAAGTCGGGGATGCCTTCCTGCACGACGGACATGTCGGTGCCGCAGGACACCGCGGTCAGGGTCACGGTGGTCTTCATCGTGCCCGGAAGATGGGGATCGTCGAAGCTGGCGTCGTAGGCAATGCGCTGGCCGGGAACGAGTTCCAGGTACTTGCCGCCGAACGAGTGGCTGTGGCCGGTGCCGAAGTTGGTGAAGGACATGCGCCAGGCGCCGCCCACCACGGGCTCCATGGTGTGGACCTTGCCGGTGAATCCGAAGGGCGGCAGCCAGCGCTCGAACGCGCTGGCCTCCACGAAGGCACGGTAGAGCCGGTCGGGGGAGGTGCGCAGGACGCGGTGCAGACGAACAGTGTTGGTAGCCATGGTTGCTTTCTCCTGAAGAACAGAGGACGACCCTCTGTGGTTACGTCGGATGAGCCCGCTGCGATTCGACATGCCCGAGGACTAGGAAAAACCCTGGGTCAACGCCTCACGCCTCAATCGATGAATCGTGCGCCACGATTCATCGTCTTTTGCATGAACACGCTCAACGGATCGTCGGGATAGTGGCCGAAGCGCTCGCGCCGCGCATACCCCGCGCGCGCATAGAACGCGAGCGCCTCTGGCTGGCTCACGCCCGTCTCCAGCCGGAACAGGGTGCAACCGCGCGCCGCGGCTTCGCCTTCGAGAAAGCTCAGCATCTTCGCCGCAACGCCTTGCCCGCGGTTTTGCTGGCGCACATACATGCGCTTGAGTTCGCCGTAGCCGGGGTTCACGACGAGAGCGCCGCAGCCGATGGCCATGCCCGCCTCGTCGCGCGCCACCGCGAACAGCACGTGCGTCGCCGACAGTGCCGCAATGTCGATGCCATGGTGGCTCTTGGGCGGATACAGCGGCTTCTTGTACGCATCAAGATCGTCGATGAGCTGGATGACGTCGGGCTGGTTGGGGCGCTCGAGGGCAATGTTCATGCGGAGGATTTCGTTGGGTCGCCGGATCTTATGGTGTCCCTGAGGCCAAAAGGAAAACCCCGCCGCAGCGGGGTGGGAGAGTCGTTGCCCTGGCAGGCGCGTCAGGGCCGTTAGCGACTGTCCCGGAACCACTTCAGCCGGCGCTCCACCTCGTCAGGCGGAAACTTCCCTTCAGCCGCCAGTTTCCTCAGCGCTCGCTCGTGCGCTCGATACAGCGCGTCCTTCAGGAGTGCCATCTTGCGTTTGCCGCAAGGAGCGCAATCGTAGAAGCCCGGTGGACTCGCCGTGAGCTTCATCTTGGCGTCATACTCTTGGGTGCTGATCCGCCCCGTGGGCTCAATGCCCATGGCGAGGATTTTCCCGTTCTGGAAGGTAACGAGTGCGCTCCCATGACACCCCGTGGTGTCGGTGTTTTCGGGGTCGTAGGCCTTCCATGAAACCCTGCGCATGTGCTGCAAGGCATAGCGGACATCCTCTTCTGTCAACACGACGTCGTCGCAGTCCAGGATATCCTTGTTTTCCCAGGCAGTTCGGCCTGAAGGTTCTATGACCTTCACTTTCTGCACATATGCGAGGCGATAGCGCCTGTCGGCTGCCTGCGCCGGACATGCGACGGCGGCCAAGATCAGCGCCGCCACGGTCACAAAAATGTGGGTCTTGTTCATGGCGTTGGTACGGGCAGATTCCAGTTCGCGCCCCGGGCTTCCGTTGGATTCTTTCTGCTGACTGCGGGATGAGGAAAGACTTCACTCGAAGAAATCTGCACGGAATCTTCAAGCGCCTTGACAAGCCACGAGAGAGATAGATTTTGAGCCGCAGTCGGGGTATCGAATATGCCGTACTCACCTCGTTGTTTTTCGAGCGGCCACTTTGCTGCTTCACCGATTGGCTTGAACCCTACCGGCAGCCTTGCCCTGCCGACCAATTCAATTCCGACGGCCTCCATGTTGCTCGGATAACGATCGCTGGGCGGCTTGCGCATTTCAATGCGATGCATTCCTTCCACTCCCGCCTTCGCATAGTCGCGCAGGGCGCACGGCATTGCGGCCCCTACGGCCAAGCATCTCGCCTTCAGCGGCCCCACATGATTCGTACGCTGATAAATCCCCGCCGTCTGATAGATAGTCCCATCCGTATCGATGAGAAAGTGCGCGCCATTCGCCTTCGGCCGCTTGTAGCTGTTCAGTGAAGATGCCAATGTATCGGCATCGGTTTGATGAACGACGATGCCGGTGATCGCACCGGTCCGCCTGCCTCTTTCGATTTCGGGGCTGCGAGCACTTCTGACTCGCGCGTGATTGATCATTCCGTTCGCGTCAATTTCGACAAGCATGCGGGTCCTCCTGAAAATAATTATTTAGTTATCGATTCCCACGAAGGCGTGTCTTCCCATCAATTCACGGCCCAGATCACGGCTTCGCGGCGCATGCTACAGCAGGGAATTCAGGTGACGGTTGTCAACTTATTCCAATCGATTTCCACAAAGTCCACCGGCCTGCAGGGTTCACTGCTTCGTCCAAGAATGGCGCGACGACAAGCCGGTCGGCTTGTCGGTTTTCTCCCCCGAATCCGCAAAAACGAAGGAGCAGTACTTTGGAATACCGTCATCTGGGTAAATCGGGCCTCAAGGTCCCCGTGTTGAGCTTTGGCACCGGCACCTTCGGGGGCAAGGGCGAGTTGTTCAGTGCCTGGGGGAGCACCGACGTGGCCGAGGCGCGCAAGTTGATCGACATCTGCATCGACGCTGGCGTCAACATGTTCGACAGCGCCGACGTCTACTCGGGCGGTGCCGCTGAATCGGTGCTCGGCGAGGCGATCAAGGGCCGGCCGCGCGACCGGCTGCTGATCTCGACCAAGGCCACCTTCCGCAGCGGCGAGGGACCGAACGACGTCGGCTCGTCGCGCCACCATCTCGTACAAGCCGTCGATGGCGCGCTCAAGCGCCTCGGCACGGACTACATCGACCTCTACCAGCTGCACGGCTTCGACGCGAGCACGCCGGTGGAAGAAACGCTTTCGACGCTCGACGACCTCGTGCGCGCGGGCAAGCTGCGCTACATCGGCGTGTCGAACTTCTCGGGCTGGCACCTGATGAAATCGCTGGCCATTTCAGAGCGCTACGGCCTCGCGCGCTACGTCGCGAACCAGGCCTACTACTCGCTGGTCGGCCGCGACTACGAATGGGAGCTGATGCCGCTCGCGCAAGACCAGGGCGTGGGTGCCGTGGTGTGGAGCCCGCTCGGATGGGGCCGCCTCACGGGAAAGATCCGCCGCGGCCAGCCGCTGCCCGCCAAAAGCCGCCTGCACGCGACGGCGGACATGGGCCCGCCGGTGCCGGACGAACTGCTTTACCGCGTGGTCGAGGCGTTGGAAAAGGTTGGCGCCGAGGTGGGCAAGACCGTGCCGCAGGTTGCGCTGAACTGGCTGCTGCAGCGCCCGACGGTGTCGAGCGTGGTGGTGGGCGCGCGCGACGAGGCGCAGTTGCGCCAGAACCTCGGCGCCGTGGGCTGGAACCTCACACCCGCGCAGGTCGCGGAACTCGACGCGGCCAGCGCGACGACGCGGGCTTATCCGTACTGGCATCAGCAGGGCTTTCTTGAGCGCAATCCGAACCCGGTCTAGGCCGGCATGAGGCCCAGCATGCGTCGTGTGGTGATCATTGGAGGTGGAGCGATCGGGTCAGCCATCGCCTATTTCCTGACCCGAAGCCCCGAGGAAGAGCCCTTCGAGGTCACGGTGGTCGAGCGCGATTTCTCGTACAGGCAGGCCTCTTCGGCGCTGTCGGCCAGCTCGATCCGCCAGCAGTTTTCCACCGCCATCAACATCGAGATGTCGCTCTACGGCATCGACTTTTTCCGCGCGCTCGGCGAGACCCTGCGCGTGGGTGATGACGTGCCCGACATCGGCCTGGTCGAGCCCGGCTACCTGTACCTGGCCTCGCCGGCCGGCGTCGACGTGCTGCGCGAGAACCATGCGATGCAGAAGGCGCACGCGGTGGACGTGGCGCTGATGACGCCCGGCGAACTGAAGGCGCGCTTTCCGTGGATCTCGACCGAGGGCGTTGCGCTCGCGTCGCTGGGCCTCTCGGGCGAGGGCTGGTACGACGGCTACAGCCTGCTGCAGGCCTTTCGCAAGAAAGCCGCCTCTCAAGGCACGCGTTATGTGCAGGCCCATGCAATGGGTTTGCGCCGCAACGGCCGCGCCATGACGGGCGTGCAGCTGGACAGCGGCGAGACCCTGGAAGCAGACGTTGTCGTCAACGCCGCAGGCGCATGGGCCGGCCAGGTCGCCGGATGGGCCGGCATCGATCTTCCGGTGCGCGGCCGCCGCCGCAGCGTGTTCAGCTTCTCGTGCCCCGAGACATTGCCGGGTTGTCCGCTGGTGATCGACACCTCCGGCATCTGGCTGCGCCCCGAAGGCCGCCAGTTCATCTGCGGCTTTGCGCCGCCCGAAGACCAGGACCACGACGACGTTCCGCTCGACGTCGAGTACGAAGCCTTCGACAGCTTCATCTGGCCGTCATTGGCCGAGCGCGTGCCGGCCTTCGAGGCCATTCGCATGACCGGCGCATGGGCCGGCTACTACGAGATGAACGTGTTCGACCACAACGCCATCCTCGGCCTGCACCCGGACTGCGACAACCTGTACTTCGCCAATGGCTTCTCGGGCCACGGGCTGCAGCAGTGCCCGGCCGCAGGGCGCGGCATTGCGGAACTGATCCGCTTCGGCGAGTACCGCAGCCTCGATCTCTCGCCGGTGTCTTTCGCGCGCATCCTGGAGAACCGGCCGCTGCTGGAGAAGAACGTGATCTAGGCGCAGCCTGGGGGAGGGCGTACGATCTTCCGCAAAAGAGGTGCCCCATGACCGCACAGACGCTGATCGATACCGCCCGCGCGCTCGTCGCCGGCGACAAGGGCCTGCTCGCAATGGACGAGAGCAACGCCACCTGCAACAAGCGCTTTGCCACGCTCGGCATCCCGCAAACCGAGGCGGCGCGGCGCGAATGGCGCGAACTGATCGTCACCGCGCCGGGCCTGGCCGACAGCATCAGCGGCGCGATCCTGTTCGACGAGACGATCCGCCAGCAGACCCATGCGGGTGTGCCCTTTGCGAAGGCGCTGTCCGACGCTGGCATCGTCCCCGGCATCAAGGTCGACACCGGCGCGAAGCCGCTGGCCGGACATCCGGGCGAAACCGTGACCGAAGGGCTCGACGGCCTGCGCGAACGCCTCGCCGAATACGCTGGCATGGGCGCGCGCTTTGCCAAGTGGCGCGGCGTGATCGCCATCGGCAACGGGTTGCCGACGCGCGCATGCATCGACGTCAATGCGCATGCCCTGGCACGCTATGCAGCGCTGTGCCAGGAGGCCGGTCTGGTGCCCATCGTCGAACCGGAGGTGCTGATGGACGGTGGGCATTCCTTGGCGCAATGCGCCGAGGTGACCGAGGAGGTGCTGCACCGGACCTTTGCCGAGCTGCGCGCGCAGGGCGTGCTGCTCGAAGGCATGCTGCTGAAGCCGAACATGGTGCTGCCCGGGCTGAAGGCGCCCACGCAGGATTCCGTCGAGGCGGTGGCCGAGGCCACGGTCGCTTGCCTGCTGCGCACGGTGCCCGCCGCTGTGCCCGGCGTGGCGTTTCTCTCGGGCGGCCAGCCGGCGCAGTTGGCTTCCGCCCGCCTCAATGAAATGAACGCCCGGTTCAGGCCGCGCGTGCCGTGGGCGCTGGCCTTCTCTTTCTCCCGTGCGGTGCAGCAGCCCGCGCTCGACGCATGGAAGGGCGATGCCGCCAACGCAGCTGCTGCACAGCAGGCGCTGGTGCTTCGCACCCGATCCAACCAGGCCGCGCGCCGCGGGGCACTGGCCACAACGCCTTGATCGGCCTTAGCCGGCCTTGGCCGCCTTCACCAGCGAAGGCGTAGCCTTGTAGCTCTCGGGGAACAGCTTCTTCAGCTCGTCGATCTTCGGCATGTCGTTGATCGCGATGTAGGGCTGGCTCGGGTGCAGTGTCAGGTAGTCCTGGTGGTAGTCCTCGGCCGCGTAGAAGGGCTTGGCCATCTCGACGGTGGTGGCCAGCGGCTTGCCGAAGGTCTTGGCCTGGTTCAACTGCGCGATGTAGGCGCTGGCAATGCGGGCCTGCTCGGCGTTCTCGGCGAACACGGTGGAGCGGTATTGCGTGCCGGTGTCGGGACCCTGCCGGTTGAGTTCGGTCGGGTCGTGCGCCACCGAGAAGTAGATCTGCAGCAGCTTGCCGTAGCTGATCTGCTGCGGGTCGTAGGTGATGCGCACCGATTCGGCATGGCCGGTGCGCCCCGAGCCGACCTGGTCGTAGCGCGCCGTCTTCGCATCGCCGCCGGCATAGCCCGACACCGCATTGCTCACGCCCTTGACGCGCTGGAACACGCCCTGCACGCCCCAGAAGCAGCCACCGGCGAACACGGCGGTTTCGGTCTTGGCGGCCGGCGGTGCCACGAGGTCGGCCGTGGGCGCGGGCACGCGGCGGGCGGGTTCGGCGAACGAGGGCACCGTGTACCAGACCAGGGCGGCGGCCGCCAGCGTGCCGGCAGTGAGTGCAAGGGATTTCATGAGGGTTCCTTGAAAGAGATTTCAGTGGCTGGGAAACCGGCCGACGCGACATTGACGCCGAATCCGCCGGGCGTCAATGGCGGTTGCGAAGGCGCTTACTTCTTCATCTCGTCCTTGTCCATGCCGTCCTTTTTCATGGCGTCCTTCTTCATCGAGTCCTTCTTCATGCCGTCCTTGGACATCGAATCCTTGGCCATCGAGTCCTTCTTCATTCCGTCCTTCGACATGGAGTCCTTCGTCATCGCGTCTTTCTTCATGCCGTCCTTGGCCATGCCGTCTTTCACCATTTCGTCCGCGGCGAATGCCGAGGCGCCGGCGAAGGCCATGCAGGTTGCGAGCAGGGTTGCGGTGAGCTTGTTCATTTGGAATTTTCCTAGTGGTTGATGAAGTTTCGTTTTCAGGATCGGCTCGGTTCAGTGAACACGGCCTCGCGCTTTCTTCGGCAGTCGAGCGGCTTCAGCAGCCCCTCAGCTCCCTCCGAACCAGTTGTAGCCCTGGTCTTCCCAGTAGCCACCGGAATAGGTGTTGGTGACGAACATCGCCTTGATGTGCTTCGGGTTCTTGTAGCCAAGCTTTGTCGGCATGCGCAGCTTCATCGGAAAGCCGTACTTGGGCGGCAGGGGCTGTCCGCCGTAGGTCAGCGTCAGCAAGGTCTGCGGATGCAGCGCGGTGGGCATGTCGATGCTGGTGTAGTAGTCGTCGGCGCACTTGAAGCCGACGTACTTGGCAGTGGTGTCGGCGCCGATGTGGCGCAGGAAGTCGGCAAAGCGCACGCCGCCCCATTTGCCGATGGCGCTCCAGCCTTCCACGCAGATGTGGCGAGTGATCTGGTCGTGCTGCGGCATGGCGCGCAGCTCGGCGAGCGTCCAGGCGTGCTTGTCGGCGACCATGCCGGTCACTTCGAGCTTGTAGCTGGCCTCGTCCACCTCGCGCACCTCGTCCTCGCCGTAGTAGGCGTTGAAGGGGAAGGGGCGCGTGATCTCTGCCTCCGAATAGGTCGGCGCAAGCTGCGTCGGGCTGAAGATCAGGCCCTGCGCCTTGTCGTTGAAGCGCGAGATCTTCGTGAGCGCGGCTTCCACCTGCGTGTTGTCGCTGATGCTGCAACCGGTGAGCAGCGAGAGGCCGCCGAGCGTCAGCGAGCGCTGCAGGAAGGCGCGGCGCGAGGGCTGGTCGAGCTGCTTCGCGATCAGTGTGCGGGCTTCGCGCAGCACGGCGTCGCCGTCGATGCCGCTCAGGGTCGGGGCTTTGAAGATTTTCATCGGGCTTTGGGCGCGCGGCCGCGGATCATGGTGAGCAGGGTTCGGGGCACCAGGGCGACCATCACGAGGTGCACGGCGACGAAGGCGACGATGGCCGCCATCGCGAAGAAATGGATGCGGCGCGCAAACTCGTAGCCACCCATCAGTTCGCGCAGCACGGGGAACTGCACTGACTTCCACAGCACCAGGCCCGACAGCACGATCACGATCAGGTCGAGCATCACGAACAGGTAGGCCAGCTTCTGCACGCTGTTGTAGTGGCGAGGGTCGGCATGCGAGAGTTGGCCTTTCAGTGCGGCCAGCGCGTCGTGCCAGACGCCGCGGGGCGTCACGGGAAAGAACTTGCGCGCCAGCCGTCCGCTGGCGATGTTGATGGCGAGGTACACGAAGCCGTTGAACACCAGCAGCCACATCGCCGCGAAGTGCCAATGCAGCGCACCGCCGAGCCAGCCGCCGAGCGTAATGACGGTCGGAATGGTGAACGGGAAGAACGGCGACGCGTCGTAGATGCGCCAGCCGCTCGTCGTCAGGATCAGCACGGCCAGCGCGTTGAGCCAGTGCGTGATGCGCATCCACAGCGGATGGATCGGGCGGCGATCGGACGCCGCGGCCGGGTCGGCAGGAGGGGCGATGGCTGAGCTGTTCATGGGGTGGATTGTTGGGCGCACCCCATGGCCGATTCATCACGCAAAGTTCAATTAATCGTGATAACTCCAGAACCCGGATGGCGGGACAATCGAGGCCATGGACACCCCCAAACGCGTGCTGATCGTCGAGGACGATGCCCACATTGCCGAACTCCTGCGCATGCACCTGCGCGACGAAGGCTATGCGGTCGAGCACGCCGCCGACGGCCATGCCGGCCTGCGCGAGCTGGAGCGCGGCAGCTGGGACGCGCTGGTGCTCGACCTGATGCTGCCCGGGATCGACGGCCTCGAAATCTGCCGCCGTGCCCGTGCCATGACACGTTACACACCGATCATCATCATCAGCGCGCGGTCGAGCGAGGTGCACCGCATCCTCGGGCTGGAACTGGGCGCCGACGACTACCTGGCCAAGCCTTTCTCGGTGCTGGAGCTGGTGGCCCGCGTGAAGGCGCTGCTGCGGCGCATCGATGCGCTGGCGCGCAACGCACGCATGGAGTCCGGCAGCCTCACGCTCGGCAACCTCGGCATCGAGCCGCTGGCGCGCGAGGTGCGCGTGGACGGCAGGCTCATCGAGCTCACGCCGCGTGAGTTCGACCTGCTGTACTTCTTCGCGCGCAACCCGGGCAAGGTGTTCTCGCGGCTCGACCTGCTCAACCAGGTCTGGGGCTACCAGCACGATGGCTACGAGCACACGGTGAACACGCACATCAACCGGCTGCGCACCAAGGTGGAGGCCGACCCGGCCGAGCCACGGCGCATCCTCACGGTGTGGGGGCGTGGCTACAAGCTGTCGGCCACCGGGAGCGGGGAGGACGTGGCGTGATCGCCTGGGCCACCCTGTCGCGGCGGCTGTCGGCCGTGTTCGCGGTGCTGCTGCTGGTGTGCTGCGGCGCCTCGGTGTGGCTGCAGGTGCGCTCCAACGGCATGCACGAGCAGGAGGTCGTCCAGCGCCTGTCGACCGGGCTGGCGGCGCACATCGCGGAAAACTCCGAGTTGATGAAGTCGGGCGGCCTCGACCAGGAAGCGGTAAAGGACCTGTTCGACAAGCTGATGGCCGTCAACCCGAGCGTGGAGGTCTACCTGCTGGGACTCGACGGCCGCATCGAGGCGCAGGCCGCACCGCCCGGGCACCTGAAGCGCGACAGGGTCGCGCTGGGGCCGATCCGCAAGCTGCTGTCGGGTGCTCCGTTGCCGATCGCGGGCGACGACCCGCGCAGCCTCACAGCCTCCAAGGTATTCAGCGCCGCGCCGCTGCGCATGGGCGGGCGCGATGCGGGTTACGTCTACGTGGTGCTGCAGGGCGAGGACCACGACGCGCTGGTCGCCAACGTGGGCGCCGACAACGTGCTGCGCACCACGCTCTGGTCGATGGGGCTGGTGGCGTTGCTCGGGCTGCTCGCGGGCCTCGCGGCCTTTCGCCTCATCACGCGGCCTTTGCGCGAGCTGACGGCGGCGGTGAAGCGCTTCGAGACCGAGGGCATTGCTTCCCTCGAAAGCGAAGCGCCCACGCTGGAGCGCCTCTCCCACGGCACCGACGAAATCGCCCAGCTGGGCCAGGCCTTCACGCAGATGACGCGCCGCATCGCCGAGCAATGGCGCGAGCTCACGCTGCAGGACCAGCAGCGCCGCGAGCTGTTCGCCAACATCTCGCACGACCTGCGCACGCCGCTCACGTCGCTGCACGGCTACCTCGAGACGCTGCTGCTCAAGGCGGGCACGCTCAGTGAAGAAGAGCGCCGGCGCTACCTGGAGATCGCGCTCGGCCAGAGCCGCAAGGTCGGCCGGCTCGCGCAGGAGGTGTTCGAGCTGGCCCGGCTTGAATACGGCGTGGTCAAGCCCGAGAAAGAGAACTTCGCGCTGGCCGACCTCGTGCAGGACGTGTTCCAGAAGTTCGAGCTGGCGGCCGAAGCGCGCCATCAACGCCTCGAGCCCGACATCGCACCGGGCCTGCCGGTGGTGTCGGCCGATCTCGGGATGATCGAGCGCGTGCTGACCAACCTGCTGGACAACGCCATCCGCCACACGCCCGAGGGCGGCGAGATCGTGGTGCAGCTGCGGGCGGAGAACGCGGGCGTGACGGTGCAGGTGAGCGATACGGGGCCGGGCATTCCGGGCGAAATGCAGAAGGCCCTGTTCATGCGACCGGTGTTCATGAGCGGTTCGCGCACCGACAGCGCCAGCAGCGGCGGGCTGGGCCTCGTGATCGTGAAGCGAATCCTGCAGCTGCACGGCAGCGACATCCGGCTGGTGCAGCAGCCCGACAAGGGCGCGGTGTTCCGGTTCCAGCTGGGCGGTGCGGCGGGGGGCTGAGGCCCAGCCGCCGGCGGCCCCCGGCGATGCCCGTTCAGTTCTTGCGGCGCGTGACGACCACCGTCGCTTCGAGGCCTTCATAGGCCTCGGCATCGCCATACCAGCTGCCCGAGATCGGCGCCGCCTGCGCCGGGTCGCGCGTAACGCCCACGCGGATCAGTTGACCGCTGCCCATCAGGTTGTTGGTCGGGTCGAAGGCCAGCCAGCCGATGCCCGGCAGGTAGGCCTGCAGCCAGGCATGCGTGGTGCCGGCGCCGGTCATCGATTCGCCCTGGACCTGCGCGGCGTTGTCGAGCGCGGCGTCATAGATGTAGCCCGAGACGAAACGCGTCGCGATGCCCAGGCGCCGCGCGGCTTCCATCATCAGCAGCGCGTAGTCGCGGCAACTGCCGCTGCCGAGCGCCAGCGTGACGAGCGGCGTTTGCGTGCCTTCTTCGTCGCGCGCCTTGTATTCGAGGCTCTGGCCGATGTGCGCGTTCATGCGTGCGAGCACCTCGCGCGTGCTGTTGGGCTTGTCGGTGTGCAGGAACTGGTGGGCCCAGCGGATCAGCGTGCCCTGGGCGTCGTCGTCGTGGTGCGGGCGCAGGTAGTGCTCGAGGTCGAGGCGCTCCTGCACCGAGTAGGCAAAGGGCAGGAATTCGGCGGCCGGGTCGAGCGCCAGCTGGTCCTGCTGCGCCGGCACCTGCTCGATGGTGAACGAGCAGACGATGCGCAGCTCGGTCGCTTCGCCCATCGGCTGCACCAGCGCCACGGAGTTGGAGTGCGGATCTTGAATGAGCCGGGTGAAGGCCTGCGGGCTCACCTGCAGGTCGGTGGCCAGCACGCGCAGGTCGTGGCTGTCGCGCGGGCGGAACATCACACGGTGCTGGCCGAAGGTGACCGGCTTCTTGTAGCGGTAGACGGTGGTGTGCTTGATGTCGTACTGGATGGCCATGCGCCGCATTCTCACGCGTTCGCGTGGCAAAGCGGTGATTGCGTGGGCGGATGCCACAAAATCGGCGCCCCTATGGGGACAGCCGGATCGACCACCGCTGGCAGTTTCGGGGCAGGGCGCTGGCTAGAGCCGCTGCGTTCCCAGCGCCTTGGCCAGCGTGGCCTGCAGGGGCAGCGGCTCGGCATGCCACTGCGCAGCCAGCAGTTCGGCGCACAGCGCAGCGAAGCTCAGGCCGCGCGAACCCAATGCGGTGCAGGCCCAGAGGCCCGGTGCTTCCGCGTCGATCGGGCCGACCAGCGGGCGCCGGTCGCCCGAAGCGCAGCGGATGCCGACCCAGCTGTGGACCTTGCCGTGCGCGAACGATGGAGCCAGCGCAGCGGCCGACGCCGGGTGCAGCCGCGCAAGGCGCTCCCGGTTGGCGTCGCTGTCGGCCGCGGTCGGGGCGAGGTCCGTGCTGTCGCGGTCGAAGGTCGCGCCGGCCAGCCAGATCGGGGAGCCTTCGGCATCGGGCACGCGTGCGACCAGATGGCCGTCGCCGTTGAGGGGGGTGGCGGGCAATTCGATGCCGTCGGCCATGTGGCCCCAGGCGACCTGGCCGCGCACCGGCTGCAGCGGCAGCTTGGGGGCGAAGCGGCCCGATTCGAAGCCTGCGCAGATGACCACGCGATCGGCGTCTGTCAGCAACTCACCGGCCGGGTCGAACAACTGCCAGCCGTTCGCATGGCGCTCCAGGCGTGCCACCTGGCATCCGCCGCGAAACTCGACGCCGGGCTGGCGCAACCATGCGGCGATCAGCCGGTGCGGTCGCACCCAGGCAGCGCGTGCGTGCCAGAGGGCGGGCACATCGACCGGCAGGCCAACCGCCGCCAACTGCGCCCCATTCGCGGGCGACGACTCGTTGGGCCCGCTGCCGCTCCAGCCGGGCGGGACGCGCACATCGCCATCGGGCCGGCGCTCCAGCACGCCGCTGGCGCGCCAGTCGCGGCCTTCTTCGAGCAGCCGCGTCAGCTCGATCCACGTGGCGCGGATGCCGGCGCGCGTGAGGCGCGAGAGCAGGGCGTCGTCGGGCGACACGTGCGGCGCCAGCATGCCCACGGGCAGCCCCGAAGCGCCTGATGCGGGCCGCTCGGCGGCATCCAGCACCGTGACCTGCCATCCGCGCCGCGCCAGGCTGGCCGCCACGGCTGCGCCCGCAAGCCCGGCTCCTATGACGGCGCAATGGCCTGGAGTGCCGATTCGCTCGGGCATGGGGCCGCGGCGGCGCACCGTCCAGGCGGGCGCGAACAGGCCGTGCAGGCAATCGCGCTTGGGCGGCAGGCCCTGGCGCTTCTCGACCGTGAACCCGAACTGCGCGAGCGCATCACGCACCGCCCGTGCGATGGTCCAGGTGGCGATGCGCGTGCCTTGCCGCGCGAAGCGCGACACGGCCTTGAGCGTGTCTTCCGACCACATTGCAGGGTTCTGCTGCGGGCTGAAGCCGTCCAGAAAGATGCTGTCGGCCTCGAAGCGCTGGGCGCGCAGCATCGGCTGCACGTCGCCGATGCAGAGGGTGAGCAGCACGCGGCCCTCGTCGAACGCGAGCCGGTGAAAGCCGGGCAGCAGCCCATGCCACTGCGCAGCCAGTTCGCCGGCGAGGGACGCCAGCTCGGGATACGCGCCGGCCGCGCGCAGCAGATCGTCGGGCGAAACCGGATGCGCCTCGACCGAGACGAAGTGCAGCATGCGCGGCCGCGCCGAATCTGAGCGCCACGCCTGCCAGGTTGTCAGGAAATTGAGGCCCAACCCGAAGCCGGTTTCGAGAATCAGCCATTGCGGCTGTCCGGCCCACGCTTCGGGCAGGCCGCAGCCGCCCAGGAACACATGGCGCGATTGCGCCAGGGCGCCGGTTTCGGTGTGGTAGATGTCGTCGAAGCGTTCGCTGCGGGGCACGCCGTCGGCGCGCCAGGCCACCGGTTCTGCGTTCACGACGCAGCGGCGGCGATCAGCTTCCGGAAGGGGGTACGTAGCCCTGGGCCACGTCGGCGCCTTCGCCGAAGAAATGCTTTTCCATCTGCCGCGCCAGGTACTGGCGGGCGCGCAGGTCGGCCAGGTTCAGCCGGTTTTCATTGACCAGCATGGTCTGCTGCTTGAGCCAGGCGGCCCAGGCTTCCTTGCTGACGTTTTCCCACAGGCGCTTGCCCAGATCGCCTGGATAGGGCGGGAAGTCGAGCCCTTCGGCCTCTTTGCCGAGCTTGATGCACTGAACCATGCGTGCCATTTCGATTGCCTTTGAACGGGAAAAGTGGGGAAAGCGGTTGCTTAGTTGATTTGGCTATTTAGAACTGAAAACTTGGTCGTTCCAGTTTCTATATGTCGTATCGAGAATACGCAGCTTCATTGATATGCCTTTTTAGAGCAAGACACCATGAGCCTTCGCCGCGACTTTATCAAGCTTTCCCTGGGTGCCGGTGTGGTCGGTGCCATGGCCCTGTCGGCGTTGCCGGCGTTCACGCAGCAGGTTCCTGCCGCGGCCAAGGGCCCGGTGACGCTGCTGAACGTGTCGTACGACCCGACGCGCGAGCTCTACGTGGACTACAACCAGGCTTTCGCCAAGTACTGGAAGGCCAAGACCGGCCAGGATGTGTCGGTCAAGCAGTCGCACGGCGGCTCGGGCAAGCAGGCGCGCTCGATCATCGACGGTATCGACGCCGACGTGGCCACGCTGGCGCTGGGCGGCGACATCGATGCCATCGTCAAGCATGGCGGCCTCGTCAGCGCGGACTGGCAGAAGCGCCTGCCGCACAACTCGGCTCCCTATACCTCGACCATCGTGTTCCTGGTGAAGAAGGGCAACCCCAAGGGCCTGAAGGACTGGGATGACCTGGTCAAGCCCGGCGTGCAGGTGATCACCCCCAACCCCAAGACCTCGGGCGGCGCCCGCTGGAACTACCTGGCCGCGTGGGAGTTCGCCAAGCGCAAGTACGGCAGCGACGCCAAGGCCAAGGAATACATCGGCAGCCTGTTCAAGAACGTGCCGGTGCTCGACACCGGCGCGCGCGGCTCGACCATCACCTTCGTGCAGCGCGGCGTGGGCGACGTGTTGCTGGCCTGGGAAAACGAAGCCTTCCTGGCGCTGAAGGAGTTCGGCCCCGAGAAGTTCGAGATCGTCGTGCCGTCGATCTCCATCCTGGCCGAGCCCAGCGTGTCGGTGGTCGACAAGGTCGTCGACAAGAAGGGCACGCGTGCCGTGGCGGAGGAATACCTGAAGTACCTTTACTCCGACGAAGGCCAGGACATCGCCGGCCGCAACTTCTACCGCCCGACGTCGGACAAGGCGAAGGCCAAGTACGACAAGCAGTTCCCCAAGCTCACGCTGGTGACCATCGACCAGGCCTTCGGTGGCTGGGCGAAGGCCGACAAGGAGCATTTCGCTGACGGCGGCTCCTTCGACCAGATCTATACGACCAGGCAGAAGTAAGAAGACAACCCGCTGCCAAGCCGGCAGTGCAGGGCGCCGTTCGATGAGCGCCGTGGCCCGGCTCGCCCTGAATTTCCGAAGATCAAAAACGAAAGCTTCCCGTGTCCGTCCTCCTGATTGCCGGCAGCCCCTCGACCCCGTCCCGTTCCACCGCCTTGCTCGACGCGGTGGGCGAGCGCCTGGCCCGGCGCCATGCGCGGATCGAGCGGCTCGCCATCCGCGAACTGCCCCCGCAGGCGCTGCTGCTGGCCGACTGGAACCATCCGGCCATCGTGAACGCGATTGCCAAGGTGGCCGAGGCCCGCGTGGTCGTGGTGGCCACGCCGGTCTACAAGGCGGCCTACAGCGGCGTGCTCAAGGTTTTTCTCGACCTGCTTTCGCAGAACGCGCTCAAGGGCAAGACGGTGCTGCCGCTGGCCACCGGCGGCAGCCCGCACCACATGCTCGCGCTCGACTACGCATTGCGACCCGTGCTGCAGTCGCTGGCGGCGCGTCACATCCTGCCGGGCGTCTACGCCAGCGAATCGCAGATTGCGCTGACGCCCGAGAACGCCTACCAGGTGCACCCCGACCTGGCCGAACGGCTCAACGAGGCCACCGAGGTGCTGGCCACGGAAGGCCTGAAGCTGCCCGCGACCCACGGCTTCGAGCCGGTGCCGTTCTCCCGAGTGCGATGTAGCGTCTGAAAGCGCGGACTCGTCGCGAGTCCGGCTTCCTCGCTCTCATCCTCATTCCCGCTGTTCTGAAAACCGCCTGCGCGCGGTGCGGGACAGCCTTTGCCCGACGTTTTGCAACACCAAGGAATCTCCGCATGAACCCCGTTGCTACCGAAGACTCCGTGCTCGACACGACGCCGCGCTCCCTCTGGCGCGCGCTGGGCGATCTCGCCGTGAGCGTCGTCGTCGTCAGCGCCATCGCGCTGATCGTGAGCTTCATTGCCGCCGCCTGAGCGCGGCGCATTCCACACAAGCCTTGCCATGACACAACAGATTTCTGCTCCCCGCCGCCGCCTGATCCAGGGCGCTGCCGCAGCCATCGCGCTGCCTTCCTCGTTCGCCGCACTGGCGCAGGCGCCCGCGCGCCAGTTCCGCATCGGCCACCAGAAGGGCTATCTCACGCTGCTCAAGGGCCGCGGCACGCTCGAGAAGCGCCTGGCACCGCTCGGTGTGAGCGTGAAGTGGACCGAGTTCACCGCCGGCCCCGTGCAGCTCGAAGCACTGAACGTCGGCTCGATCGATTTCGGCGACGTGGGCGAGGCGCCGCCCATCTTCGCGCAGGCCGCCGGTGCGCCGCTGGCCTACGTGGGCGCGACGGTGCCGCGTCCGCGGGCCGAGGCGGTGCTGGTGCCCAAGGGCTCCGCCATCAAGTCCGTGGCAGATCTGAAGGGCAGGAAGATCGTGCTCAACAAGGGCTCGAACGTTCACTACTTCATCGTCAAGCTGGCCGAGAAGCACGGCCTCGCATACGCGGACCTCAACCTGGTCTACCTGCCGCCGGCCGATGCGCGCGCCGCGTTCGAGAAGGGCTCGGTCGACGCATGGGTCATCTGGGACCCGTTCCTGGCCGCGGCCGAGAAGTCGCTGGAGGCGCGCATCCTGGCCGATGCCACGGGCGTGGTCGGCAACCGTGCCTATTACTTCTCGTCGCTGGACTACGTGGCGAAGAACGCCGACGTGCTGGCCATTGCGATCGAGGAGCTCAACAAGGTCGACGCATGGGGCGCCGCCAACAAGGGCGAGCTGGCCAGTGAGCTGGCCGCGCTCTGGGGCCTGCCGAAGCCGGTGGCGGAACTGTCGGTGAACCGCTGGGCCTACGGCACGGCACCGATCACCAAGGCCATCCTGGCCGAGCAGCAGAAGATCGCCGACACCTTCTTCGCGCTGAAGCTGATCCCCAAAAAGATCGACGTGCTCGAAGCTGCCGGCGCGGGAGTCGCGTGATGCAGATCTTCTGGTTCCTCCCCACGCACGGCGACAGCCGCTACCTCGGCACGAGCGAAGGCGCGCGCCCCATCGACCTGGCCTACCTGCAGCAGATTGCCGGCGCGGCCGACAACCTCGGCTACGAAGGCGTGCTGATCCCGACGGGCCGTTCGTGCGAAGACCCGTGGGTCATCGCCTCCAGCCTGATCGGCTCGACGAAGAAGCTCAAGTTCCTGGTCGCGGTGCGCCCCGGCCTGCACCAGCCCAGCCTGGCCGCGCGCATGGCCGCGACCTTCGACCGGCTCTCGGGCGGGCGTGTGCTCGTGAACCTCGTGACCGGCGGCGACCAGGCCGAGCTCGAAGGCGATGGCGTCTACCTCGACCATGCGTCGCGCTACGAGCAGTCGGCCGAGTTCATCCGCATCTGGCGCGAGATTCTTGCGCGCAGCCATGGCGGGCAGGCCTTCGACTACGAGGGCCGGCACCTGAGCGTGAAGGGCGCGAAGCTGCTCTATCCGCCGGTGCAGAACCCTCATCCGCCGGTGTGGTTCGGCGGCTCGTCGGCCGCCGCGCACGAGCTTGCGGCCGAGCAGGTCGATGCCTATCTCACATGGGGCGAACCGCCCGCGGAGGTGGCCAGGAAGATCGCCGACGTGCGCAACCGCGCCGCGCGCAAAGGGCGGACGGTGGAGTTCGGCATTCGCCTGCATGTGATCGTGCGCGAGACCGAAGACGCGGCATGGAAGGCTGCCGAAGAGCTGATCAGCCGTGTCGACGACGAGACGGTCATTCGCGCCCAGGCCGCCTTTGCGCGCATGGACTCCGAGGGCCAGCGCCGCATGGCCGCGCTGCATGCGGGCGGCGCCAGGCGCTCGCGTGCCGAACTGGAGATTTCGCCGAACCTCTGGGCCGGCGTGGGCCTCGTGCGCGGTGGCGCCGGCACCGCGCTGGTGGGTGACCCGAAGACCGTCGCGGCGCGCATCGAGGAGTACGCGGCGCTGGGCCTCGACAAGTTCATTCTCTCGGGCTACCCGCACCTCGAAGAGGCTTACCGCTTCGCCGAGCTGGTGTTCCCGCTGCTCTCGCGCAAGGCGAAGACGCAGTTGGCCGGCGGCTCGCTGAGCGGCCCGTTTGGCGAAGTCGTTGCCAATCTCGATGCGCCCTCGCGCCTCGCCTCCCAAAGTTGAAGGACTCCCATGACCGAACAAGTTCAGGATCTGCCGGCGATCGCGCTCACCGAAAGCGAAGGCAATGCATTCAAGGCCTTCGGCATCAACGTCGCGAAGCGGCTGGTGCCGTGGCTCGTGCCCGTCGGGCTCATCGTGTTCTGGCAGATCGCGTCGTCGCTGGGCTGGCTCAGCACCCGCGTGCTGCCGGCGCCGGTCGACGTGGTCAAGGCCGCATGGACGCTCACGGCCTCGGGCGAGCTGTGGACACACGTGAAGGTCAGTGCGGGCCGCGCGCTCGCGGGGCTCGCCATCGGTGGCGGGGCAGGGCTTGTGCTGGGCCTGCTCACGGGCTCGGTGAAATTCGCCGAGACGCTGCTCGACTCCACCATCCAGATGGTGCGCAACATTCCGGCGTTGGCGCTGATCCCGCTGGTGATCCTGTGGTTCGGCATCGACGAATCGGCCAAGCTGTTCCTGATCTCGGTGTCGGTGTTCTTCCCGATCTATCTCAACACCTTCCACGGCATCCGCAACGTCGATCCGCAGCTGATAGAGATGGGCCGCACCTATGGCCTGTCGCGCTGGCAGCTGTACCGCGAGGTGATCCTGCCGGGGGCGCTGTCGTCGATCCTGGTGGGCCTGCGTTTCTCGCTCGGCCTGATGTGGGTGATCCTGATCGTGGCCGAGACCATCTCGGCGCAGGCCGGCATCGGCTACCTCACGATGAATGCCCGCGAGTTTCTGCAGACCGACATCGTGCTGGTGGGCATCCTGCTGTACGCGCTGCTCGGCAAGCTGGCCGACCTGTTCGCGCGCGGGCTGGAGCAATGGTGGCTGCGCTGGCACCCTGGCTACCAGAAGAAGGCGAAGTGAGGGCCGGGGCATGACGCATTCGTCCATCATCTCCCGACGCGCGGCCATCGCCACGCTGGGCGCAATGGGGGCCAGCACGGTGTTTGCACAGGGCGTGGCCGCGCGGCCGGTCATCGTGCGGCTCGGCTACCAGAAGTCATCGACGTTGATCTCCGTGCTCAAGGCAGAGGGCGCGCTCGAGAAGCAGCTCGAGCCGCTCAACGCCGCGCTGAGCTGGCACGAGTTCACCAGCGGCCTGCCGCTGCTCGAGGCGCTGAACCTCGACAACCTCGATATCAGCGCCGACGTGGCCGACACCGTGCCCGTGTTCGCGCAGGCGGCAGGCGCCGACCTGACCTTCATCGCGCAGGAAGCGCCGTCGCCCGCCGCGCAGGCCATCGTCGTGCGTGAAGATTCGCCGCTCAAGATCGTGGCCGACCTGAAGGGCAAGAAGGTCGGTTTTGCCAAGGCGGCCGGCGCGCACTACCTGCTGATCGCCGCGCTCGACAAGGCCGGTTTGTCGTTCAAGGACATCGAGCCCGCCTACCTCACGCCTGCCGACGGCCGCGCTGCCTTCGAGAAGGGCGCGATCGACGCCTGGGTGGTGTGGGACCCGTTCCTCGCCGCCGCACAGCGCCAGTCCAAGGTGCGCGTGCTGGCCGACGGCACGGGCATCGCGTCGTACCAGCGCTACTACCTGGCGCGCACCAGGTTCGCGAAGGCGCGACCCGACGTGCTGCGCGTGGTCTATGCCGAACTGGAGAAGACCGGCCGGTGGGTCAAGCAGAACCCGAAGGAGGCGGCCGCATTGCTGTCCCCGGTGTGGGGCCTCGACGCCGCGACCATCGAACAGGCCAACGCCCGCCGCAGCTACGCGGTGCGCCCGGTGGTGCCCGAGGGCCTGATCGAACAGCAGCGCATCGCCGACGCCTTTCTCGCCGAAAAGCTGCTGCCCCGAAAAATCGATGCGCTGAATGTGGCGCTGTTCAAGCCTGGAGCCTGACCCATGAGTGCCGTTCTGAAAGACATCCAACCCCAGGCCATCGCCGGCGGCGTGCGCCTCGAAGCGCGCGGCCTGCACAAGCGCTATGGCGCGCGCGAAGTGCTGCGCAACACCCGGCTGACCATCGAGCCGGGCCAGTTCATCGCCATCGTCGGGCGCAGCGGCTGCGGCAAGAGCACGCTGCTGCGGCTCGTCGCGGGCCTCGAGGAGCCGAGCTCTGGCGGACTCTACACCGACGGCAAGGCCGTGAACGGCCTGCACGACGACACCCGCATCATGTTCCAGGAGGCGCGCCTGCTGCCGTGGCGGCGCGTGCTCGACAACGTGACGCTGGGCCTGCCGAACGACGCCAAGGCGCGCGGCAAGGAAGTGCTCGCGCAAGTCGGGCTGGCCGACCGCGAGAACGAATGGCCTGCGCGCCTGTCGGGCGGGCAGCGCCAGCGTGTGGCATTGGCGCGCGCGCTGGTACACCACCCGCGCCTGCTGCTGCTCGACGAGCCGCTGGGCGCGCTGGATGCGTTGACGCGCATCGAGATGCACCGCCTCATCGAGAACCTGTGGCAGCGCCACCGCTTCACCGCGCTGCTGGTGACGCACGACGTGCAGGAAGCCGTTGCGCTGGCCGATCGCGTGATCCTGATCGAAGACGGCCGCATCGCACTCGACGAGAACATCGCGCTGGCCCGTCCGCGTTCGCAGGGCGATCCTGCCTTTGCCGCCATCGAAAAACGGATCCTCGACCGGGTGCTGCAGAAGTCCGAAGAGACCGATGCGGAAAGCACCGATGCCAGTTGGCTCACGCCCCCGGCCCATGCCCTGCGCTGGGCAATTTGAGTCGTTTCATTCCCTCGTCATTTGAAAGGCAGTCGCATGTCGCAGAACTGGAAATTCGAAACCCTGTCGGTGCACGCCGGCTATTCGCCCGAGCCGACCACCCGCGCCGTGGCGCCGCCGATCTACCAGACGGTGGCCTACGCCTTCGACAGCGCGCAGCACGGCGCCGACCTGTTCGACCTGAAGGTGCCGGGCAACATCTACACCCGCATCAACAACCCGACGCAGGATGTGCTTGAGCAGCGCGTGGCCGCGCTCGAAGGCGGCATCGCGGCGCTCGCGCTGGCCTCGGGCCAGGCGGCCGTGACCTATGCAATCCAGACCATCGCGGAGGCTGGCGACAACATCATCAGCAGCACTGCGCTGTATGGCGGCACCTACAACCTGTTCGCCCACACGCTGCCGCAGTTCGGCATCACCACGCGCTTCGCGGACCACCGCGATCCGTCGAGTTTCGAGAAACTGTTCGACGAGAAGACCAAGGCTGTGTTCGTCGAATCGTTGGGCAACCCGGCCGGCAACGTGACCGACATCGCGGCCATCGCCGAGATCGCGCATCGCCACGGCGTGCCGCTGATCGTCGACAACACGGTGCCGTCGCCGTACCTGAGCCGGCCCATCGAGCACGGCGCCGACATCGTGGTGCATTCGCTCACCAAGTACCTGGGCGGCCATGGCACCAGCATCGGCGGCGCCATCGTCGATTCGGGCAAGTTTCCGTGGGCCGAGCACAAGCAGCGCTTCAGGCGCCTGAACGAACCCGACGTGAGCTATCACGGCGTGGTCTACACCGAGGCGCTGGGCGCGGCCGCCTACATTGGCCGCGCGCGCGTGGTGCCGCTGCGCAACACGGGCGCGGCCATCTCGCCGTTCAACGCCTTCCTGATCCTGCAGGGCATCGAGACGCTCGCGCTGCGCATGGACCGCATCAGCAGCAACGCGCTGGCGGTGGCGCAGCACCTCAAGCAGAGCAAGGCCGTCAACTGGGTGAACTACGCTGCGCTCGAAGACCACGCCGACTACGCGCTGGCGAAGAAGTACTTCGGCGGCCGTTCCAGCGGCGTGCTGACCTTCGGCATCGGCGCCGGTCGCGAGGGCGGGGCGAGGTTCCTCGATGCGCTGAAGCTCTTCACGCGCCTCGTGAACATCGGCGACGTGCGCTCGCTGGCCACGCACCCCGCATCGACCACGCACCGGCAGTTGTCGCCCGAAGAGCTTGCCAAGGCCGGCGTCACGGAGGACACGGTGCGCCTGTCGGTCGGCATCGAGCACATCGACGACCTGATCGCCGACCTCGACCAGGCGCTGGCCGCGGCATCGAACTGAAAGTTTTCTCCTGAAGCCATGACCACACTGCAAGCCATCCCCGAGGCCGCGCTGGACCAGCTGTTCCGCAAGGCCCGCACCGTGCACGCGTTCAAGCCCGTGCCCGTGACCGACGAGCTGATCCACAAGCTCTACGACCTCCTGAAGTGGGGGCCGACCGCCTATAACGCCCAGCCCGCGCGCTATGTGTTCGTGCGCAGCGCCGAGGCCAAGGAAAAGCTCAAGCCGGCCGTGTCCGCGGGCAACACCGCGCAGACGCTCGCGGCCGGCGTGACGGTGATCGTGGCGCACGACACGCGCTTCTACGAGCACCTGCCGAGCCTGTTTCCGGCCTACGACGCCAAGCCTTTCTTCGAGAAGAGCGCCGAGGCCGCGCAGGCTACGGCCTTTCGCAACAGCAGCCTGCAGGGCGCCTACCTGATCCTGGCGGCGCGCTCACTCGGGCTCGACGCCGGGCCGCAGTCGGGCTTCAACACCGACCTGGTCGACAAGGCCTTCTTTCCCGACGGGCGCTACCGAGCCAACTTCCTCGTCAATCTCGGCGTGGCTGACCACTCCAGCACATTCGAGCGCGGGCCGCGGCTGGCCTTCGACGACGTGGCCGAGATCGTCTGAACCGATCCCTCCCTCCCTTCACCCATCCGTCCTTCCTTCATCCTGAAAGAGAAACCATCATGTCTATTCAAGCCATCAACGTGCGCAACCAGTTCAAGGGCAAGGTCCGCGAGATCATCCGTGGCGACGTCGTCTCCGAAGTCGACGTCGAGACCGCCTGGGGCATCGTCACCTCGGTCATCACCACGCGCTCGGTCGACGAGCTGCAGCTGAAGGTGGGCTCCGACGTGGTCGCGCTCGTGAAGTCGACCGAGGTTTCGATCGCGAAGCTCTGACGGACCCTCGGGCATCTGCGATGACCCGGCGCCGCTTTGGCGCCGGGTTTTTTCGTTTTCGGGGCGTGTGCTTGCAGCGATCCGCGGGGCATGCATTCGTCGCCTGTGCTGAATTTCGGGAATCCGTCGAATCTTTCGGGGACCTCCGTTTCCTTTGAAGATATCGCCATAGCATGCGCCGCGAGGCCGTGATCCGCGACGTGCATCGGTGCACGGACACACCTCGCGAAAAGTCGGAAACCAATCGAATAAATTCAGGGAGAAACCGCATGCTTGTCGAAGTTGACGATCATGGAATGATCAATCACGCACGAGTCAGACATGCTCGCAGCCCCCAGATCGAACGGGGGAAACGGGCTTGGGCAATCACCGGCATCGTCGTGCACCAGACAGACGGTGATACTTCGGCGTCTTCACTGAACAGCTACAAGCGGCCGAAGGCGAATGGGGCGCACTTTCTCATCGACAAGGATGGGACGATCTATCAGACGGCTGCGATTTATCAGCGGACGAATCATGTGGGGCCGTTGCAGGCGCGATGTCTGGTGATACCGACGTGCACCCTAAGTGACTTTCCAGAAAGGGTTGGGGCCACGGCGATGCATCGAATCGAAATGAGTAAGGCACCCTCGGACCGCTATCCGAGCAACATGGAAGCCATAGGGATCGAAATGGTGGGGCGAGCGAGATTGCCGGAAGGATTCCAGCCGACTGTCAAGCAAAAGAAGATGCCTCTGGAAAGACTTCGAGGAGACTTTGGTGTCTTTCCCACTCCAACAGCAGCTCAGAACCAGGCACTTTCGTGGCTCGTTCACGTGCTCCAGAGCTCAATGAAGCTCGCAACGAGCGAAGTATTTCGCCACCCGGAGGTCAGCAGAAAGAACAGTACTGAGGCGCGAGGTGCGAACTGGACACTCCCCATACCCACACCATGAGAAGAATCAATATGCTCTTGGCCGCGTTTGTTGCAACTGCAACGGGCGCTCTGGCTCACGCGGCTGACAAGCGATACCCGCTTGATTCAGCAAGGAAGATCGAAATCATCGAGCCCTCCAGCGGCTCTGTATGGGAGAACAAGGATCTTCTGGATTGCTCCGATGTTGTCCTGACCGAGGAAGACGTGCGATATGCGCTGCGACATATACGAAGGGTCACAGAGAAGGCTTTCTTCAGCGAGGAGACGGAGAGGACGGGGTGTTCTGGTGGCGCTTCCGTCACTTTCAGCAATGGAAAGATCATCATCATCGGAATCGAGCCCACAGGGAGGATCAACATCTTCGAAGCGAACGCCAAGCTCGAGCCTACCCGTGTCCCTGAGAGCTACTACGAATGCGATCCGTGCAGGAAGCGCAAGATGAGCCTTCTACAGGACGCTTTCGATCGTGCCGATGAGCGCAGGCTCAAGAAGCTGGCGGCGCAAGGACGGATCTCCTCCGCTGAAGGAGAACTCCTGCTGCAGAAGGCACGTTCAGCGCGCAAAGGGCCTTGATGCTCCCCCAGCAGAACCAAGGCGTTGCCTCCCTCGACAACCCGCTACGGCGGGTTTTCTTTTGCCTGTTCTCCGTCGGCGCCCCTCTTAGTCGGCCCGCGCATTAGGAACTGCAAACAGCTTCCTTCCACCCCCGCCACGCGCCTCGCAGAATCTCCCGGATTCCCCGAAAAAGGACCTCCGATGAGCGCCATTCTTTCTTCCGTAGCCCCTGCGCAGGACGCACAGGCCCACGAACTCGACATCGTCCGCCAGGCCGGCCACATCGGCGCCGAAGTGCGCGGCGTGCGCCTCTCCGGCACGCTACAGCCCGAAGTGTTCGGGGCCATCAAGGTCGCGCTGTTCAAACACAAGGTGCTCTTCTTCCGCGGCCAGCAGCACTTGGACGACGCGCAACAGGAGGCCTTCGGCCGCCTGTGGGGCGAGCTGGTGCCGCACCCGACCGTGCCTTCGAGGGACGGCACGCGGCTGCTGGAACTCGATTCGCGCCACGGCGGCCGCGCCAATTCATGGCACACCGACGTGACCTTCGAGGTCGCCTATCCGCAGGTATCGATCCTGCGGGCCGTGGTGATCCCGGCCTATGGTGGCGACACGGTCTGGGCCAACACGGTGGCGGCATACGACAGCCTGCCCGACGACTTGAAGGCGCTGGCGGACCGGCTGCGCGCCATCCACGGCAACGATTACGACTACGCCGCGGCGCGCTCGCCCAGCGACCTCGACGAGGAGGGCGCCAGGCGCTACAGGGAGGTCTTCACGCGCCGCCTGCTCGAAGCCGAGCACCCGGTGGTGCGTGTTCACCCCGAGACGGGTGAGCGCAGTCTGGTGCTGGGCCATTTTGCGAAGAAGCTCGTCGGCCATTCGACGAACGACTCGGGCCACCTGCTGAGCGTGCTCCAGAGCCACGTGCATCGCCTGGAGCACACGGTGCGCTGGCGCTGGACGCAAGGCGATGTCGCCATCTGGGACAACCGGGCGACGCAGCATTACGCGATCAACGACTACGGTGACCAGCACCGCGTGGTGCGGCGGGTGACGGTTGCGGGCGACGTGCCGTTCGGCGTGGATGGCGCGAAGAGCGTGGATCGGACCGCGCCGGCCGTGCGCGCCGCCACCGCGGGAGCCGCTGCCTGACACGCGTCTATACAACGTCTGGTTGTTAGGAACCGACTTTTCGGTTGTTTGAGCTTCCGCCCCGGGATCCTACAGTGGTGGCCATCGCCATCAAGGCGAATCCAACGCACAACAGGAGCCGCACAGCATGTCAGTGGAAGTTGAAGAACTCGTCTTGCCCGAAGCACTGGAACAGGCGCGCGCCAAGGCCGCCGAAAGCAATTTACCCTACGCCGGCGGCGTGACGCCGCCGGTGGCCTGGGAGTTGGTGCAGAGGGGCTTGGCTGTGCTGGTCGACGTGCGCTCGGGTGAAGAACGCAAGTTCGTCGGCCATGTGCCCGAGAGCCTGCACGTGGCGTGGGCCACCGGCACGGCGCTCACGCGCAACCCCCGCTTCGTGCGCGAACTCGAAGCCAGGCTTGCGAAGGACGGCGGCAAGGAGGCCGTGGCGCTGCTGTTGTGCCGCAGCGGCAAGCGGTCCGCGCTGGCGGCCGAGGCCGCTGCCAAGGCGGGTTTCACGCAGGTGTTCAACGTGCTCGAAGGCTTCGAGGGCGAGATCGATGCGCAGCAGCACCGCGGCGGCTCCGACGGTTGGCGCTTCCACGGCCTGCCGTGGGTGCAGGACTGAGCGGCACCAGACACATCTTCCAGGGAGAAACACACATGGCCCATTTCGAAGTGAGCGACATCGTGCGTGCGCTGCACGGCGTGCGCGACGAGTGGCGCGACTCGCAGCGCCGCTCGCGCGAGCCTGGCGCGCGCGAGTTTCCGTCGCGCGATGCGCTTGCGCAGACCGTCGAGTCGCTGAAAGGCGCGCTCTTTCCGATGCGGCTGGGCCCGCCGGACCTGCGCCACGAGAGCGAAGACTTCTACGTCGGCCACACGCTCGATGCGGCCCTGCAGGCGCTGCTGGCGCAGGCACGGCTTGAACTCAACTACAACGCGCGCCACGAGCCGCGCCCCGCGCACGAGGTCGATGACATCGCCACCGAGGCCGTGCGCCGGTTCGCGAACGCGCTGCCCGGACTGCGCCGCCTGCTCGACAGCGACGTGCTCGCGGCCTACCAGGGCGACCCGGCCGCGCGCAGCGTCGACGAGGTGCTGCTGTGCTACCCCGGCGTGCTCGCGATGATCCACCATCGCCTTGCGCACGAGCTCTACAAGCTCGGCCTGCCGCTGCTGGCACGCATCGTGGCCGAGTTGGCGCACGGGCAGACGGGCATCGACATCCACCCGGGCGCGCAGATCGACGCGGGCTTCTTCATCGACCACGGCACGGGCGTCGTGATCGGCGAGACAGCGGTCATCGGCAAGCGCGTGCGGCTGTACCAGGCCGTGACGCTCGGTGCCAAGCGCTTTCCGATCGACACCGAGGGCAACCTGCAGAAGGGGCTGCCGCGGCATCCGGTGGTGGAAGACGACGTGGTCATCTACGCGGGCGCAACCATCCTCGGCCGCGTCACGCTTGGCAAGGGCGCGGTCATCGGCGGCAACGTCTGGATCACCGACGACGTGAAACCGGGTGCGAGCGTCACGCAGGCCAGCCTGCAGAACGCACCGAAGGGTGGCGCATGAAAGCATTCGTCGAAGACTTCGGCGTGACCATCCGCCAACTGCGCGAGGGCGAGGGCTGGTCGCAGGAGGAGCTGGCCGAGCGCTCCGATCTGAACCGCTCCTACGTGGGCGAGATCGAACGCGGCCGCGTCATCCCGTCGATCGTCACCGCGCAGAAGCTGGCCACCGCGCTCGGCATCAACATGGTCGGCCTGCTCATGCGCTGCGAGCAGTTGGAGCAATCGCGTCTTGCGCGAAGGATCAACTTGGCGGCTATAGCCTGTTGAGGGAAAACCCGTGGCCACCGGACACTGGCGGCCACTTTCTTCTCAACACGGAGCCTTGATTCATGAGCGCAACAGTCGGTGGTATCACCGCCCTTGGCGACAACGCCGCACGCCAGCTGGCCAATGCCACAAAGACAGTCCCCCAGCTCGAAACCATCAGCCCGCGCTGGCTGACGCACCTGCTGCAATGGGTGCCGGTGGAGGCCGGCATCTACCGCGTGAACAAGGTCAAGAATCCCGAATCGATCAAGGTCACCTGCACCTCGCGCGAAGAAGAAAACCAGCTGCCGCGCACCTTCGTCGACTACGAAGAAAGCCCGCGCGAGCACTACCTCAATGCCGTGAGCACCGTGCTCGACGTGCACACCCGCATCTCCGACCTCTACAGCAGCCCGCACGACCAGATCAAGGAGCAGCTGCGCCTCACGATCGAGACGATCAAGGAGAACCAGGAGAGCGAGCTCATCAACAACCCCGACTACGGCCTGCTGGCGCAAGTGACGGAAGAGCAGCGCATCTTCCCGCTGACCGGTGCGCCCACGCCCGACGACCTCGACGAGCTGTTGACCAAGGTGTGGAAAGAGCCGGCATTCTTCCTCACGCACCCGCTGGCCATTGCCGCTTTCGGCCGCGAAGCCACGCGCCGCGGCACGCCGCCGCCGACGGTGAGCCTGTTCGGTTCGCAGTTCATCACTTGGCGCGGCATTCCGCTGATTCCGTCGAACAAGGTGCCGGTGGCCGACGGCAAGAGCAAGATCCTGCTGCTGCGCGTGGGCGACAAGCGCCAGGGCGTGGTGGGCCTGTTCCAGCCGGGTCTGTCGGGCGAGCAGGGCCCGGGGCTGTCGGTGCGCTTCATGGGCATCAACAACCACGCGATCGCGTCTTACCTGATCTCGCTGTACTGCTCGCTCGCGGTGCTGACCACCGACGCGCTGGCCGTGCTCGACGACGTCGAGATCGGCAAGTACCACGACTATCCCGACACCTACAAGTAAGCCGCGGTGAGCAGCATTCCATCGATTCTGGGCGAGGCGCCCGAAGCGCCGTTCGACCCGGCCATCCTCGCGCGCATGGCCAGCGCCATGTTCTCCGAGGTCCCGGGCGCGCAGTTTCCCGCCAACGTCGCGCCCCCGGGTTCGCCGCTGGCAAGCCCTGCGGGCTTCGGGCCGAGCGTGCCGGGCACGCCGGTTCCGCAAGGGCAGATTCCGGGCACCAACTTGCTGCCGGCATCACCCACGCAACTGCCCTCGCTCGCGAACCGCGCGCCGGCCTTGCGGCCGCATGCGGTGGCAGGCAATGGCGTGCCGGACAGCGTGCTGTCGGTGGCGCCGGCGTTCGAGCCGCGCTCGGGCGGTGCGGTGCTGGGCGTGCCGCAGCCGAATGCGGCCGTGGCACCGCAAGCGGCGGCCTCATCGTTCTACTTCCTGGACAACGGCTACGGCCATCCTTCGGCAGGTGCGACTCCCGTGGTCTTGCCCCCTCTCCCGCGTGCGGGAGAGGGCTGGGGTGAGGGCCAGCGGGCGACGCAAGGTGCGGGGTCGCCCCTCACCCCAACCCTCTCCCCGGAGGGGAGAGGGAGCGAGCCGCAGTTCTACTTTGTCGACGCGGTGCGTTTGCCCAGCGGCTTCGTCACGCCGGCAAAACCCGATCCGCGTGGCCCCGGTGCCGTGCCGCTGGCCGGAGGCGGGCAGCATCCGCCCTTCGACATCCAGGCCGTACGGCGCGACTTCCCCATCCTGCAGGAGCGGGTGAACGGCAAGCAGATCGTGTGGTTCGACAACGCCGCCACCACGCACAAGCCGCAATCGGTCATCGACCGCATCGCGTACTTCTACGAGCACGAGAATTCGAACATCCACCGCGCAGCCCATGAGCTGGCCGCGCGCGCTACCGACGCCTACGAAGGCGCGCGCGAACGGGTGCGCCGCTTCATCAACGCACCCGAAGTCGAAGAGGTGATCTTCGTGCGCGGCACCACCGAGGCCATCAACCTCGTGGCCAAGAGCTGGGGTGGGCAGCACGTGGGCGAGGGCGACGAGATCATCGTGTCGAACCTCGAACACCACGCCAACATCGTCCCTTGGCAGCAGCTCGCCGCCGCCAAGGGCGCGAAGCTGCGCGTGATCCCGGTGGACGACTCGGGCCAGGTGCTGCTCGACGAATACCGCAAGCTGCTGAACGACCGCACGAAGATCGTGGCAGTCACGCAGGTCTCGAATGCGCTGGGCACGGTGGTACCGGTGAAGGAGATCGTCGAGCTGGCGCACCGCGCGGGCGCGAAGGCGCTGGTCGACGGCGCGCAATCGGTGTCGCACATGCGCGTGGACGTGCAGGACATCGGCGCCGACTTCTTCGTGTTCTCCGGCCACAAGGTGTTCGGCCCCACCGGCATCGGAGTGGTCTGGGGCAAGCGCGAGGTGCTCGAAGACATGCCGCCCTGGCAGGGCGGCGGCAACATGATTGCCGACGTGACCTTCGAGAAGACCGTGTTCCAGCCGATCCCGAACAAGTTCGAGGCCGGCACCGGCAACATCGCCGACGCCGTGGGGCTGGGCGCCGCCATCGACTACGTCAACAAGGTCGGTATCGAGAACATTGCGCGCTACGAGCACGACCTGCTGGTGTATGGCATGGCGCAGCTCGGTGCGATTGCGGGTGTGCGGCTGATCGGCACGGCGGCCGACAAGGCGAGCGTGATGTCCTTCGTGCTCGACGGCTACAGCACCGAGGAGGTGGGGCATGCGCTCAACGACGAGGGCATTGCGGTGCGCACGGGCCATCACTGTGCGCAACCGATCCTGCGGCGCTTCGGTGTGGAGACGACGGTGCGGCCTTCACTCGCGTTCTACAACACCTTCGACGAGATCGACCGGCTGGTGGCGGTGGTGCGCCGGCTGGCGTCGCAGCGGCGCGCGGGCTGAAGCCTGCTCAGTGCTGCGGCGCGAGGTGGCGGTTGAAGAAGGCCGTCACCTCGGCGTTGAAAGCCTTGTGAAAGGCCGTGCGGTCGAAGCCGGGCGGGTCGCGGCAGATCTCGATCTTGGCGTCCAGTTGCGCCTGCGAGCATGGCGCGAGGAAGCCGAAGTGCTCGGCCTTCTCGGCCACATGCCATTCGGGCGCCACCGACAGGTTGCGGCGGACAGCGGCAACGCTTTCGGGCGTGACGCCGTCGCCGCCGTAGGTGGAAGCCCAGAGCTCGATGGGGATCGCCACGTTCTTCAGACCTTGGGCGTCGAAGAGCATGCTGACCGGGTCGGCGATCACGGCGGCCTTGATGCGGGCGTCGCGCGTCAGCGGCGTGGCGAGCAGTTCCTGGAAGCCCTGCTTCATCCATTCGCACGCCTTGCCCTCGGGCTCCGTTGCGCACGGGGATGAGGGCAGCGGCGGCAGCCGTTCGAAGTCCGGACGCGCTCCCGCGAGCACGAGGCCCGTGTAGCCGCCCCTCGAAAAACCGTAGAAGCCGATCCGGTCGGCCGCGATCCTGCCGTGCGCGGGCCACTTCTGGAGCATGTGGTCGATCAGCCGCTTGATATCGGTGGTCCGCGTCGCCAGCGCGACGATCTTGTCGTCCGGGCCGCCGCGGAGTTGGAAGTTGTCTTGCGAATGGCTGACGGCCGCGACGATGAAGCCCGCGTCGGCCAGCGCCTGTGCCGTGTCGTGATGGCCGAGGAAGGAGCCCCCGTAGCCGTGCGAGATCACGACGAGCGGCAGCCGGGTGCTGCCCGGCGGGAGCGGGCAGTCCCGCACGCCCTGGATCGTGGAGCGGCCCAGTCTGATCTCGCCCGCGGGCGTGGCGCAGGGCGTCCATACGGCGCCCTGCATCGCCGGGCCTTCGCGGCCGCCCGGTATCTCGATGGTGCTGACGCCCGCGGCCTGGGAGAGCGTCGCCGAGAGGCAGAAGACAACGAGGAAGAGGAAGCGAAGAAGGGGCATGGCGAGTCGGTCCTGTATGAAGATCGGATGTCAGCCTGCCGGGCGGATCGGAATCAGCAGGTCAGTGCGCAGTGCGGCCGGGGCGACCTGGCGCGGCGAGTTCAGGTAGTGCTCCAGTGCGGGGCGGTCGTCCGGCTCGTAGCCGCTGTCGGGCAGCCATAGCGTGTAGAGCGCGTGCACGGCTGCATTGATGCGGGTGTAGGGCCCCGCGAGGCTATGCACGGCGTAGAGGCCGCCAGGAATGTCGAGCAGTTCGATCTCCGCATCGTCGACCGGCCAGAGATCGGGCGATGCCGCAGCGGCGTAGTACCGTGCATCCGGGGCGCCGCACGAAATGCCAAGCCAGTGCGATACGGCCCGGCCGGTGGCATGCGCGCGCAGCCGCCGGTGCGTATGGGGAATGGTGGAGAACGGCCCGCGATGGAGCAGCGCATGCACTGGCTGCGCGCGGCGTTCGACGATCCGTACGGGCGGCGGGGCGCCGGTGCCACGGTCTTGGAGCGCGGGAGCCGCATCGAGGATCGCCTGGCGCATCTGCCGCTGGAACTCGCGCGGTGGCTGCCCGGCAAACTGGCCGAAGGCGCGCGTGAAAGCCTGTGGGCTCTCGTAGCCCACCGCCAGCGCCACTTGCGTGATGCTCTCGTCGCTGCGCGTCAGCAAGTGCGTGGCGAGCGCCAGCCGCACGCGCCGCACCGTGGCGGCCACCGTTTCGCCCGCGATGCCGTGGTAGACGCGGTGGAAATGAAAGGGCGAGAAATTCGCGAGGCGCGCCAGGTCTTCGAGACGGTGCTCGGCCATCGGGTCGGCAACGATGGCTGCGACGACACGCGACACACGTTCCCGGTAGTTCTGTTCGACTGGGCGCGAGGGCATGCCCGGAGTGTGCCGCGCTCCGGCGTGCGCCGCTTAGCAGACCTTGCTTTCTTCGGGTGGCCGGCGCGCTATGCTTAACTGTCGTTAACAATGTCGCCCGCCCACGCATGTCCTTGCCCGAAGCTTCTTTTTCTTCCGCGCCCGGAACCGCCGACGAGTCCTGCGACGTGATGGTCGTCGGCGGCGGTCCTGCCGGTTCGACCATCGCGGCGCTGCTGGCCCAACAGGGCCGCAAGGTGGTACTGCTCGAAAAGGCGCACCACCCACGCTTTCACATCGGCGAATCGCTGCTGCCCGCGAACGTCGAATTGTTCGACAAGCTCGGCGTACGCGACCAGGTCGAGAAGATCGGCATGCCCAAGTTCGGCATCGAGTTCGTCTCACCCGAGCACGAGCACCGCAGCTACGTGGACTTTGCCGAAGGGATGGACAAGTCGCTCGACTCCGCTTGGCAGGTGCGCCGTTCGGAGCTCGACGAACTGCTGTTCCGCAACGCGGCCACGCGCGGCGCGCAGACGATCGAAGGCTGCAAGGTGCGCGACGTGGCCTTCGATGCCGACGGCGCCACGGTGCGAGCCGAGATGGACGACGGCGCGCGCCGCAGCTGGCGCGCCCGCTTCGTGGTCGATGCCACCGGCCGCGACACGCTGCTGGCCAACAAATTCCGCTGCAAGGAAAAGAACCCCGACCACAACAGCACCGCGCTGTTCGGCCACTTCACGAACGCCGAGCGGCTGGAGGGCAAGAAGGAAGGCAACATCAGCATCTGCTGGTTTCCGCATGGCTGGTTCTGGTTCATTCCGCTGGCCGACGGCACCACCAGCGTGGGCGCGGTGTGCTGGCCGTACTACCTGAAGACGCGCGACAAGCCGCTGAAGGAGTTTTTCTACGACACCATCGCGACCTGTCCGGTGCTGGTGGACCGGCTGAAGAACGCCACGCTGGTCGACGATGCGGTGCATGCCACCGGCAATTTCTCGTATTCGAGCTCCCACGCCACGGGCGACCGCTACCTGATGCTGGGCGACGCCTTCACCTTCATCGATCCGATGTTCTCGTCGGGCGTGTACCTCGCGATGCACAGCGCCTTCGACGGTGCCGAACTGGTGGCGACCGCGCTCGACCGGCCGGGCGAACTGGCGGCGGCGCGCAAGGGCTTCGAGGCCATGATGCGCAAGGGGCCGCGCGAGTACTCGTGGTTCATCTACCGCGTGACCAACCCGACCATCCGCGACATGTTCATGCATCCGGGCAATCCCTTCCGCGTGAAGGAGGGGCTGATGTCTCTGCTGGCCGGCGACATCTACCGCGGCACGCCGATGAGGGGGCCGCTCGGCATGTTCAAGGTTCTGTACTACTTCATCTCGGTCACGCACATGCGGCGGACCTGGGAGGGCTGGAAGCGGCATCGCTTCAACATCCGGGACATGGGCATGTTGAAGGGGGAGACGATCCTCAAGTCGGAGTAGCCGCCAGCGCTGCTGCGCGTTCAACGCCCAGGGCGGGGCTGCTGAGTACGTCGATGCCAAGGTCCGCGAGCACGGCGGCCACGGGGGCCATCGAGGCCTGTGCAAGCACGACGACGTCGGCCCTGCCTGATGCAGCGCGGATCGAACGGGCCAGGGTCTCGATGTAGCGCGCGCTGTCGCCGGCTTCGAAATAGGGCCAGGCTTCTTCGACGAGCAATGTGTCCGGCTGCACCGTGACGCTCGCGTTTTCCGCGGCGCAAAGAATCAAGGCCTTTGTAGGCGCAAGCGTGCTTTCTAGCGCCGCCACGATCAGCACGCGCGGCCCGGTGCGCACAGCGCGGTCGGCCATGGCGCGATCGATGCGCATGGCCTTGAACGCGCCGCTCGGAGCGGTTCGTTCCGCGATGGCGCCGATGGTCGAGCAGGTGCAGACGACGACCGCAGCACCGCCGGATGCGGCCTCGCGCATGGCGTCGTGAACGCGTGTCACGAGCCCCGAGTCATCGAGGCCCACCACGCGCGCATCGGCCAGCAGGTCCTCCCGCACCGAATGCCGCGCGCGCAGGTCGGGCGCGATCTCGCTCACGAGCCGTTCGAAGGTAGGCACATGCACCTGCGCCGTGTGCAGGAACGCCAGTGCGTCGCGCATGGCCTCAGGCGCGCGCTGTGCGGGCGCGTTGCGCTTCGTAGGCCTTGAGGTGGACGTATGCGGTGCGCAGCACCGTCGGCACCGGCGAATTACCTGGGGCCGCGCGGCCCAGCAGGTCGCCGACGATGTGATCGGCCTCGACCGCCGCACCGCGCACCATGTCCTTGTACATTGACGCCGTCATCGGCGAGCCGGCGGCCGTCATGATGGCCCGGCCCCGCTGCACGGCGGCGGGGCGCGGCGCAAAGCCGTTGTGCGCGGCGATGGCGCAGCACTCGTCGAAGATCGACAGCGCCACGTCCTGCCCGCCAGCGCTCACGATGTCGCCGATGGACGCGCGCATCAGGCTCGTAAGGCCTGCTGCCGAAGCGATGAAGACCCACTTCTCCCACATGTCCTGCGAGATGCTCTCGCTGGCCGTGGCGTCGAATTTCGCGCCCGCGAACTGTGCCGCGATGGCATCGACGCGGGCCGAGCGGCCGCCGGCGCGTTCGCCGTAGCTCAGGCCATGCATGTCGTTGAGGTGCAGCACGCGGCCCTCGTCGTCGAGCGTGGCCGAGATCATGCACAGGCCGCCCAGCACGCGCTCGCTGCCGAAGCGTTCGGCCAAGCGGTCGATGTGGCTCATGCCATTGAGCAGCGGAAGGATCACGGTGTCGGGACCGACTGCCGGCGCGAACGAGTCCATCGTCGAATCGAGGTCGTAGGCCTTGCTGCCGACCACCACCACGTCGTAGGGGCCGTCGATGCCGTCGGCCAGCACATGCCTGGGTGCGGGCAGCTGCAGGTTGCCGAAGGGGCTCTGCACCACCAGCCCGGTTTTCGCGAGCTGTGCCGCGCGACGCGGGCGCAGCAGGAAGGTAACGTCGCGCCCTGCCTCCAGCAGGCGGCCGCCGAAATAACCACCGAGTGCACCGGCACCCACCACCAGAAATCTCATCGCGTGTTGCTCCTGAGCCAAAAGATCGGAAGCGATGATGCCTTCGTTCGCGCGAGGCTGCTTTGCACCGTCGCCTTCTCCAGCAGTCGCTGGCGGGCAAAGGGCCGTATGCAGGCGCGTGCCTTGGGGGCGCAGTAAGAAGAGGACCGGGTCACGGGAGCGTCCTGCGCCTTGATGGGGTTGGCGGAATGCGGTTCAATTCGACGCCGTTCGCCCGGCACCGCATGGGCTTTTCCAGATAAGGTCTTGGGCGCTTCGCATAATCCGTCCGTCATTCCAACCTCTCACACAAGGAGTTTCGCCCATGGCCCAGACCCGGATCGCCGTCGTTGTCGGCAGCCTGCGCAAGGATTCGTACAACCACAAGCTGGCCCTCGCGCTGGCGCATCTCGCACCCGCGGACTTCACTTTCGAGCACCTGCGCATCGACGACCTGCCGTTGTACAACCAGGACGACGACGGCAACCAGGCGCCGGCGGTGAAGCGCATCAAGACCGAGATCGCGGCGGCGCAGGGCTTGCTGTTTGTCACGCCCGAATACAACCGCTCGGTGCCCGGCGTGCTGAAGAACGCCATCGACCATGCGTCGCGCCCCTATGGCCAGAGCGCCTGGGCGGGCAAGCCGGCCGGCGTGCTCGGCATTTCGGTGGGTGCCATCGGCACTGCGCTGGCGCAGCAGCATCTGCGCAACATCCTGGCCTACCTCGACGTGCCCACGATGGGCACGCCCGAAGTGTTCCTGCAGACCAAGGACGACCTGTTCGACGACAAGGGCCACATCGGCAACGAAGGCTCGAAGAAGTTCCTGCAGAGCTGGATGGACAAGTACGTGGCCTGGGTCAAGAACCACGCAGCCTGATCTGATCTGATCTGCGCAGAACGAAAAAAGCCGCCCACGCCGGGCGGCTCTTTTCATGGTGCGGGAGCGAACTCAGGCCGCGATAGCGGCATCGCGCTGGTTCGCGGCTTCGGCCGTCGCCACCAGGATGTCGGCGCGGGCCGCGGCCAGGGCCTTGCCCTTGGCTTCGTCGCCCATCGCCACGCCTTCGGCGCGCACGATGCGCACGTCGGTGATGCCGAAGAAGCCGAAGACTGCCTTGAGGTAGCTCTCCTGGTGTTCCATGGCCTGGCCGCCTTCGCTGGTCGAGTAGACGCCGCCGCGGCTGGAGGCCACGATGATGGTCTTGCCGCCGGCCAGGCCCACGGGGCCCTTGTCGGTGTACTTGAAGGTGCGTCCGACTTGGCCGAGGCGGTCGATCCAGGCCTTGAGCTGCGTCGGGATCGAGAAGTTGTAGAACGGCGTGCCGATGACGACCACGTCCGAGGCCAGGAACTGGCTCACGAGCTTTTCGGACAGGGCGTTTTCACGCGCCTGGGCTTCGGTGGGCTGGGCTTGCACGCCGATCTTGATGCCCAGCGCGTCGGCGCTGAAGTGCGAGGGGGTGTCGACGGCCAGGTCGAGGTATTCGACGGCGGTGTCGGGATGGGCGGCGCGCCAGGCGGTCACGACTTCGGCCGAGAGCAGGCGCGAGGTGGAGTTGGTACCGAGGATGCTGGAGTCGATGTGGAGCAGCTTCATGTCAATCAATCACTTTCTGTGTTGGCTGTCGGCGCTCAAGGTGGCCGGCGGATGGGAGAATTCTATTTTTGGATCGAGTAATCGATAAGTAGCCAAAAATTGCCTAGATCGTCCTGTTTGCAGGACAATCGATGCCATGCAAGACCTCAACGACATGGTTTTCTTTGCCGAAGTGGCCGAGCGAGGCGGCTTCGCGGCGGCCAGCCGGGCGCTCGGCATTCCCAAATCGCGCCTGTCTCGCCGCGTGGCGGAACTCGAGGAGCGGCTGGGCGTGCAGCTGATGCAGCGCAGCACCCGGCGGTTGTCGCTCACGCCTGCGGGCGAGACCTTCCTGCGGCATTCGGCCGCCGTGCGGGATGCGGCGCAAGCCGCGACGGAAGCGGTGGCGCAGGTGCACACCGAGCCCTGTGGCATGGTCCGCCTGAGTTGCCCGGTCACCATCGCCCACAGCGGACTGGGGCAGCTGCTGCCACGTTTCATGGAGCGCTATCCGGCCGTGCGGATCGACATGCGGGTCATGAACCGGCCCGTGGACCTGATCGAGGAGGGCATCGACATCGCCTTGCGCGTGCGCCCCGCCATCGAGGACAGTGCGACGCTCGTCGCTAAGGTCCTCGGCACCAGCCGCGCCGTGCTGGTGGCCAAGCCGGAACTGCTGCAGCGCCAGGGGCCGGTGAACACGCCGGCCGACCTTGAGCGGCTCCAGACCGTTGCCATGTCGGCCAGCGGCGAGGGTCGCAGCGAATGGCGGCTCGAAGGCCCTAACGGCGAGATCCACGTGCATGTCCACACACCGCGCTACGTGGCGGACGACCTTGCCATGCTGCAGCTGGCAGCGCTCGAGGGGGTGGGCGCAGCCTTGCTGCCCGACTACATGTGCCGGGCCGACCTGGAGGCCGGCCGGCTCGCGAAGCTGCTGCCCGGATGGGGACCGGCACCGGTCATCGCGCACATGGTTTTTCCGGCGCGGCGCGCGATGGTGCCTGCGATTCGCCGGTTGATCGATTTCCTGGCCGAACATCTGCATGGCGACGAATCCGGCATGTATTAGGCTGCTGAAGCCGCTTCTTATGCGGAAAACGCCATATCCAAACAAGCAGATATTCGTTTGGCATTGAAGCAATGGTTCGCACAATCCGAGGCTCCCATCCATCCCAGGAGCGACCATGGCGACTCTGCGACTCGGCGATACAGCCCCCAATTTCACTCAGGATTCCAGCGAAGGCCCCATCGACTTCTACCAATGGGCCGGCGATTCATGGGTCGTGTTCTTCTCGCACCCGGCCGACTTCACGCCCGTGTGCACCACCGAACTCGGCAAGACCGCGGCGCTGTCGGGCGAGTTCGCCAAGCGCGGCGTGAAGCCCATCGCGCTGAGCGTCGACCCGGCCGACAAGCACAAGGAATGGATCGGCGACATCAACGAGACGCAGAACACCACGGTCAACTTCCCCATCATTGCGGACGCAGACCGCAAGGTGGCCGACCTGTACGACCTGATCCACCCAAACGCCTCGGCCACGGCCACGGTGCGCAGCGTCTACATCATCGACCCGAAGAAGGTCATCCGCACGACCATCACCTACCCGGCCTCGACCGGCCGCAACTTCGACGAGATCCTGCGCGTGATCGACTCGCTGCAACTCACCGACAGCCACAAGGTGGCCACGCCCGTGAACTGGAAGGACGGCGACGACGTGGTCATCATCCCGAGCATCCAGGACCCGGCCGAACTGGCCCAGCGCTTCCCCAAGGGCTTCAAGGCCGTCAAGCCTTACCTGCGCATCACGCCGCAGCCGAACAAGTAAGAGCGGAACAGCAGGCGGTGAAAGCATCGACGCTCCTTCGTGGAACACCGCGGAACCGGCTTTGCCGGGCCGCTGGTGTTGCCCCCGGCGAGGGGGGAGGCGAAGCGACACGAAGTGCGCGAAGCCTGGGGGAGTGCTCATGAACACCCGCGTCATCATGGTGCCAGGTTGGCGCGACTCCGGGCCCGGCCACTGGCAGAGCCTGTGGCAGGAGCGCATTCCCGGCGCGGCGCGGGTGGTGCAGGACGACTGGGCCTCGCCCAAGCGCGATGCGTGGGTGTCGACGCTGGCGAAGCTGGTGCTCGACAGCCCCGGCCCGGTGGTGATCGCGGCGCACAGCCTGGGCTGCATCGCCACGGCGCACCTGCCGGCCGAAGCCGCTGCCCGCATCCAGGGCGCGCTGCTGGTGGCGCCTGCGGACCCCGAACGCCGTGCCGTGCTGTCCGACTTCGCGCCCGTGCCGTACGCCGCGCTGCCGTACCGCAGCATCGTGGTGGCCAGCAGCAACGACCCCTTTTGCCCCATTCGCCTGGCGGGTGCATATTCGCGCGCCTGGGGCAGCGAGTTCGTGCGCATGCAGAATGCGGGCCACATTAATGTCGACTCGGGGCACGGGGACTGGCCGCTGGGCCTTGCCTTGCTCCAGTCCTTGACCGACGAGCCCGCCGCCTGGCCGGCGGGCCGTGAATTTTCAGAAACCTTGGCAACCACATGACTTCCAGAATCAAGACCTTCGTCGCCGTGCTCGCGCTGGCGTCCTCAGCACTCGCCGGCAGCAGCGCCTTTGCCCAGGGCACGTCGCTGCTGAACGCCTCGTACGACGTGGCCCGCGAGTTCTATAAGGACTACAACGCGGCCTTCGTGGCGCACTACAAGAAGGCCACCGGCAAGGACGTGAAGATCGACCAGTCGCACGGCGGCTCCAGCGCGCAGGCCCGCGCGGTGGCCGACGGCCTCGACGCCGACGTGGTGACGATGAACACCACGACCGACATCGACTTCCTCGCCAACACCGGCGTGGTCGCGAAGGACTGGAGCAAGAAATTCCCCGACAACGCATCGCCGACCACGTCGACCATGCTGTTCCTCGTGCGCAACGGCAACCCCAAGGGCATCAAGGACTGGGACGACCTGGTCAAGCCCGGCGTGCAGGTCGTGATCGTCAACCCCAAGACCGGCGGCAATGGCCGCTACGCCTACCTGGCCGCCTGGGGCTACATCAAGAAGAAGGGCGGCACCGACGCGCAGGCGGCGGAGTTCGTCGGCAAGCTGTTCAAGAACGTGCCGGTGCTGGCACGCGGCGGCCGCGACGCGACCACCGCCTTCCTGCAACGCAACATCGGCGATGCGCTGATCACCTTCGAATCGGAAGTGGTGTCCATCGACCGTGAATTCGGCACCGGCAAGGTCGAATCGGTGTACCCGTCGATCAGCATCGTGGCCGAGAACCCGGTGGCCGTGGTGGAACGCACCGTCAACAAGAAGGGCACGGGCGAACTGGCCAAGGCTTACCTCGACTGGCTGTACGCCGACGAAGCGCAGGAAATCGCGGCCAAGCATGCGCTGCGCCCGCGCTCGCAGGCTGTGCTCAAGAAGTACGCAGCGACCTTCAAGCCGCTGCAGCTGTTCACGGTGCAGGAATTGTTCGGCAGCCTCGGCGAAGCGCAGAAGGTGCACTTCAACGACGGCGGTCAGTTCGACAAGTTGTACACCCCCGGCGGCAGGTAATGAGCGGCGCTGTTTCTTCGGCGCTCCCGTCAGCGGGAGCGCCTTTTTCTCGTGCCAACCGGGCAGGGGGCGCCAAGCGCGTGCTGCCCGGTTTCCACATCACGCTCGGCTTCTCGATTCTTTATCTCAGCCTGATCGTTCTGATCCCGCTGTCGGCGCTGGTCTTCAAGACATTCACGCTGACCTGGGAGCAGTTCTGGGTGGCCGTGACCGCGCCGCGCGTGATGGCCTCGTACCGGCTGACCTTCGGCGCATCGCTGATCGCGGCCATCGTGAATGCGGTGTTCGGCCTGCTGGTGGCCTGGGTGCTGGTGCGCTACAAGTTCCCGGGCAAACGCATCGTCGATGCACTGGTCGACCTGCCGTTCGCGCTGCCGACGGCCGTGGCCGGCATCTCGCTGACCGCGCTGCTTGCAGGCAATGGCTGGGTCGGGCAACTGCTCGAGCCGCACGGCATCAAGCTGGCGTTCACGCCGGCGGGCATCGTGATCGCGCTGATCTTCATCGGGCTGCCCTTCGTGGTGCGCACGGTGCAGCCGGTGCTCGAAGACACCGAGAAGGAGCTGGAAGAAGCCGCCACCTCGCTGGGCGCGACGCGCCTGCAGACCTTCACCAAGGTGATCTTTCCGTCGATCGCGCCCGCGCTGCTCACGGGCTTTGCCATGGCCTTCGCGCGCGCCATCGGCGAGTACGGCTCTGTGATTTTCATCGCCGGCAACATGCCGATGATCTCGGAGATCACGCCGCTGATCATCATCGGCAAGCTGGAGCAATACGACTATGCGGGCGCCACGGCGGTCGCGCTGGTGATGCTGGTCATTTCGTTCGTGCTGCTGCTGGTCATCAACGGCCTGCAAGCCTGGCAGCGCCGCCGCGCGGGAGCATGAGATGAGCGCCCCTTCCAAAGTCATTCGCCGCGCACAGGCCGGCACCACCGAATCGCCCTGGGTGCGCTGGGTGCTGATCGGCCTCGCGCTGGCGTTCATGTTCCTGTTCCTCGTGCTGCCGCTGGCTGCCGTGGCGACCGAGGCGCTGCGCAAGGGCGTCGGTGCCTACCTCGACGCGCTGAAGGAGCCCGATGCCTGGAGCGCCATCCGCCTCACGCTGATCACGGCCGCCATCGCGGTGCCGATGAACCTCGTGTTCGGTGTGGCGGCGGCCTGGGCCATCGCCAAGTTCGAGTTCCGCGGCAAGGCCTTCCTCACCACGCTGGTCGACCTGCCGTTCGCGGTGTCGCCGGTGGTGGCGGGCCTGATCTACGTGCTGGTGTTCGGCGCGCAGGGCTGGCTCGGCCCGTGGCTTGCGGAGCATGACGTCAAGATCATCTTCGCGGTGCCCGGCATCGTGCTGGCGACCGTGTTCGTGACCTTTCCGTTCATCGCGCGCGAACTCGTGCCGCTGATGCAGGCGCAGGGCACCGACGAGGAGCAGGCGGCCATCGTGCTCGGCGCGACCGGCTGGCAGACCTTCTGGCGTGTGACGCTGCCCAACATCAAGTGGGGCCTGCTGTACGGCGTGATCCTGTGCAACGCGCGCGCCATGGGCGAGTTCGGCGCGGTGTCGGTGGTGTCGGGCCACATCCGCGGGCAGACCAACACCATGCCGCTGCACGTGGAAGTGCTCTACAACGAATACCAGTCGGTGGCCGCGTTCGCAGTGGCCTCGCTGCTGGCCATCCTCGCGCTGGTCACGCTGGTGATCAAGTCGGTCATCGAATGGCGCCACGAGCGCGAGATGAAAGCCATTGCCGAGCTGCCCCCCGAGCGTCCTCCGGAAACCACGGCGGCCTGAGCCTGAGAGAGAAGAAATCATGAGCATCGAAATCCGCAACATCAGCAAGCAGTTCGGCGACTTCCGTGCGCTGCGCGACGTGAGTCTCGACGTCGAATCCGGCGAACTCGTCGCGCTGCTCGGTCCCTCGGGCTGCGGCAAGACCACGCTGCTGCGCATCATCGCGGGCTTGGAAACGGCCGACACCGGCAGCATCCTGTTCGCGGGCGAGGACACCACCGACGTGCACGTGCGCGAGCGGCAGGTCGGCTTCGTGTTCCAGCACTACGCGCTGTTCCGCCACATGACCGTGTTCGAGAACGTCGCCTTCGGCCTGCGCGTGAAGCCGCGCAAGGAGCGCCCGAGCGACGCGCAGATCAAGGCCAAGGTGACCGAGCTGCTCAAGCTGGTGCAGCTCGACTGGCTGGCCGACCGCTACCCGTCGCAACTCTCCGGCGGCCAGCGCCAGCGCATTGCGCTGGCCCGCGCGCTGGCGGTGGAGCCCAAGGTGCTGCTGCTCGACGAACCCTTCGGCGCGCTCGACGCCAAGGTGCGCAAGGAACTGCGCCGCTGGCTGCGCCGGCTGCACGACGAACTGCACGTCACCTCGATCTTCGTCACGCACGACCAGGAAGAGGCGCTCGAAGTGGCCGACCGCGTGGTGGTCATCAACAAGGGACAGATCGAACAGGTCGGCTCGCCGCAGGACGTGTGGGACAAGCCCGCGAGCCCGTTCGTCTATGGCTTCCTGGGTGACGTAAACCTGTTCCATGGACGGGCCGACAACGGCCAGGTGCAGCTCGAAGGCATGCGCCTCGATTCGCCCGAGCACAGCGGCGCGCGCGACGCCAAGGCGCGCGCCTATGTGCGCCCGCATGACATCGACGTGACACGCTATGCGCCTGGCGCCTCCGGCATCGTCGCCACGCTGGCGCGCGCCATCGTGGTCGGACCGATCGCACGGCTGGAACTTGAACCCACCGAAACGAATCCAGATAATCCGGGCTCCGGAACCATCATCGAGGCGCAACTCCCTGCGCAACAGTTCCGGGAACTGGGCTTGAAGGAAGGCGACACCGTCGTCGCCAATCCGCGCAAGGCCAGGGTGTTCGTAGAAGAAGATTGGGTGTCTCCTTGATCGATTGGTACTTCGGCGCGCCGCGCCGCGCGTTCGCGCTGATTTGCCTGGCCTGCGTTCTCATGCTGGCCTTCGGGCTCTACCTGCAGCACGTGGTCGGGCTCGAGCCTTGTCCCATGTGCATCGTGCAGCGCTATGCGCTGGTGCTGGTGGCGCTGTTCACCGGGCTGGCCGCGGTGTTCCGCAGCGTCGGCCTGCGGGTCGCGGGCGGAGTGCTGGCGCTGCTCGCAGCGGTCGGCGGCGCTTACACGGCGGCCTCGCAAAGCTGGCTGCAGTGGTATCCGCCCGAAGTCGTGTCCTGCGGGCGCGACCTCTACGGGATGATCGAGACCTTCCCGCTGAAGCGCGCGCTGCCGATGATCTTCCGCGGCGGCGGTGACTGTTCCAAGGTCGACTGGACGCTGTTCGGCCTGACGCTGGCGAACTGGTCGTTCATTGCTTTCGTTGTTCTCTCGCTGCTGCTGGTCACGCTGCTGCTGCGTTCGCGCCGCGCGCGCTGAAGCCCTCACCCCAACCCTCTCCCGGAGGGGGAGGGGACAAGACATCAGTCCTGGAACGGCGGCTTCTTCGCCAGCTTGCGCAACACCAGCGCAGGCAGCCGCAACACGAACTCGACCATCAGCCGTGCATGCATCCACGTCAGCAGCACGTTGTCGCGCCCATAGCGGAAGTGCGAGACCCCGCCTTCCTCGGCGGTCAGGTATTTCACGGGCGCATCGATGTTCACGGGCTTGACGCCGCGCCATGCCAGCCGCACGACGGCTTCGGTATCGAAGTCGAAGCGCCTCATCCACGGCTGGCGTGCCATCACGGCGATCAGGTCGGCCACCGGGTACACGCGGAAACCGTAGAGCGAATCGCCCACGCCGGCGAACAGTGTTTCCAGCTGCGTCCATCCGTTCGACACGCGCCGCCCGCGCACGCGCAGCAGCGGCGCGCTGGCATCGAACACCGGGCGCCCGAGCACCATCGTCTCGGGTCGCGCCAGCGATGCCTTCATGAATGCCGGGATCAGGTCCGCCGGATGCTGCCCGTCGGAGTCCATCGTCAGCGCATGCGTGAAGCCTGCGTCCTTCGCGGCGCGCAGTCCGTGCAGCACGGCAGAACCCTTGCCCTGGTTCTGCGGCAGCACCCACACGCGCAGGCCGGGATCGCTGGCGGCCATCTGCTGCAGCCGCTCGCCCGTGCCGTCGTCGCTGCCGTCGACCACCACCCACACGGGGTTCCATTGCGCGCGCGCCGCGGCGACTGTCGAGAACAGGCGTTCGCCGGTGTTGTAGCTGGGGATCAGGACAAGGTGGGTGCGCGAGGCGTCTGGCATTCGGGGGACGCGTCGGTGGCGCGCTGCTCCATGTTTTGGCGGAAGTATTGTTCGAGCTCGGCCTGCAGCACGTCGCTGTTCTGCGTGGGCGCAAAGCGCTTGCCGAGCCGCAAGGTGAAGACGATGGGCAGCGGCGGCACGCGCCACAGCGGCCAGCCTTTACTGAGGTAAGGCGAATCGGTGTCGATGAACACTGTTTGAATGGGCGCCTGCGCGAGCTTGGCGATCAGCGTGGTGCCGGGGCGGAACGGGTTGAGCGGCGGCGTCACCGTGCGCGTGCCTTCTGGAAAGATCACCAGCTGGCCGCCGTTGCGCAGGTCGTTCACGGCCAGTCGCACCATCGTGCGGGCCGACCTGTTGCTGATGTAGCGCGCCAGCCGCGCCCCCGCGCCCAGGAAGATGTTGCCCATCAGGTCGGCCTTCATGATGCAGGCGCTGCGCGGCAGGCGTGCCACCAGCAGCAGCGCATCGAGCATGGTCGGGTGGTTGGCCACGAAGATCACGCCAGGCTCCTTGCGCATCGGGTCGAGGCAGGTGGCGTCGATGCGCATCATGCCGGTCACCGATGCCAGCCACCAGAACATGCGGTACGCAAAGGCGATGGTCATGCGGCCCAGGGTGCGCGCGGGCGCGGCCGGCATCACCGGGTGGATCAGCATGGCAACGAAGTTCCAGACCAGCGAGATCAGGCCCAGGAACAGCAGCAGCGCGTAGAGCATCAACGCGAGCAGAATCGACATGAGAAATCGCAGCACGCGAGTCATTGAATCAGTCAATCAGACGATGGGTGCCGGACAACGACCGGTCAGGCCCGCAGCTGGCCGGCCGCGACCGTGTGGGCCTCGATCTCGACCAGGAGGTCGCTGCGGCAGATGTCGGCTTCGAGGTACACCGCGTGGCGCGCCATCGGGGCGTCGGCGCCGAGCGTGTCCTCGATGATGCCGCGCACCGTCTCGGTGTCCGACGGATGCCGCACGTAGACCACGCAGTTGAGTTCGGCCAGCGAGAACTGCGCCGTGCCGCGCTCGTTGGCGGCCGCGATCACGGCCTGCAGGTTGCGCAGCGTTTCGCGCGTCTGCTCCGGCAGGTTGCCGCGGTGCACGGTCTCGTGGCCGACGATGCTCGCGGTGCCCGAGATGAAGAGCGCGATGTTTCCATCGCCGATGTCTGCCAGCGCGGCGCGCGAGAAGGTCGGCGAGCGCGGGCCGTAGGTTTCGGGATAGCGGTAGGCCGAGACCTGCCGCGGGTTCTCGACCGGCAGCGGCGCTTGCTGGCCGGCCAGGAAACGGATCGACAGGGCGCCCTGGTGGATGCCCAGCGCGCAGGCCGCCGGCGCGCCTTCGAAGGCAGCGCGGCCGGCTTCGAGAAACGCTTCCTGCCGGCCGAGGTTGAACTGGCGGTAGCGTTCCAGCCCGCCGCCATCGGCATTGATCTGCGGCAGGTAGTTCCAGATGCGCTGCAGGTGCGGTGTGCCGGCCTGATCGAGCGTCTTGAAGAGATCGCGGTAGGCGCGGTGCGCGAGTTCGGCGAGGCCCTGCCTTTCCTTGGCCTCGTCGAGATCGATGGCGCCGAGCAGCCAGTGCCCGTCGGTGCGCCAGCGCGCAATGCCGGTGGTGCCCGACTTGATGTTCGGGCCGCTCGCATGCCACACGTCGGCCATGGCGCCGTTGGCAGACAGCACGCGCGCGTTGACCGTCGGCATCCAGGCCACGCCGTGCGGCGTTCCATAGCCGAGCGCCGCGAAAGGCGCCTTGCCGTCGGTGGCCAGCGCCAGGCTGGCCGGCAGCGACAGGCGCTCGACGCGCAAATGGGAAGAAGAGGTGTCGTCCAGAGCTCGCACTGTCAGCTGGCCTCGGCGGGATGTTCGGGTTTGATGGCGGTATAGGAAGAGAAGACGCCGAGGCTCGCATGCCGGCGCACGTCGCGAAAGCCCGCGGCGGCCAGTGCCTGCATCACCCGCTGGGGGGGAATGCAGGCCTCGATCGTGTCCCAGTAGTAACGCCACAGTTCGGAAGTGTTGCGCTGGCGGCCGACCACGCGGGCGATCAGCGGCACGACGGCACGCATGTAGCCCTTGAGCAGCGCCGTGGCAACGCGGCCCTCGGGCTTGGTGATCTCGAGCACCGCCACGCGCCCGCCGGGGCGCAGCACGCGGTGGAATTCGCCGAAGGCCGCCGCCACGTCGCTGATGTGGCGCATGGCGTAGCCCATGCTCACGAAGTCGCAGCTGGCGTCGGGCCGGGGCAGGGCCTCGGCCACGCCGCGCACCAGCTCGACGCCGGGCAGCTTGACCTGGCTCATCATGCCGGGGCTGGGATCGACGCCCACGAGGTGGCCCATGGAGCCGATGAGCTTGAGCGCCTCCCGGGCCACGAGCCCGGTGCCGATGCCTACGTCCAGCACCTGCATGCCCGCGGAAAGGCCGGCTTGCTGAAGTGCCGCACGGCGGTACGACGGACCGGTGCCGAAGGCCAGAACGCTCTCGATGCGGTCGTAGTCCGCCGCCGTGCTGTCGAAGATGCGCAGCAGGAACGCCTGGTGCTCCGCCTCGGTCTTGTAGTACAGCGGCAAAGGAGCGTGCGGCGGCAGGGTGTCGGGATTCCCGGGCCCGACGGAAGGCGATGGCGTCATCGAACGATTATCACCAAAAGCTCTACCCCGAATTCCCGGCCCGCGGCGGGCGTTGTGTGCGCCGGACAGTAAACTCGGAGCTTGCTTTGAAAACACAAGACAGCGAGATAGAAAGCCATGGCCGGACATAGCAAGTGGGCGAATATTCAGCACCGGAAGGGCCGCCAGGACGAGAAGCGGGGCAAGCTCTGGACCCGCGCCATTCGCGAAATCACGGTGGCCGCCCGCGCCGGCGGCGCCGACCTGGGCTCCAACCCCCGGCTGCGGCTGGCGGTGGAAAAGGCCAAGGCGGTGAACCTGCCGATCGACACCATCAAGCGCAATATCGACAAGGCCACGGGCAATCTGGAAGGCGTCAATTACGAAGAAATTCGTTACGAAGGGTACGGCATCGGTGGCGCGGCGATCATCGTCGACACCATGACCGACAACCGCGTGCGCACCGTGGCCGAAGTGCGCCACGCTTTCTCCAAGCACGGCGGCAACATGGGCACCGAAGGCTCGGTGGCCTTCCAGTTCAAGCACTGCGGCCAGTTCATCTTTGCGCCGGGCACCAGTGAAGACAAGGTGATGGAAGTGGCGCTCGAAGCGGGCGCCGAGGACGTGGTGACCGACGACGACGGCGCCATCGAGGTGATCACCGCCGTGGCCGACTTCGAGACCGTGAAGAACGCGCTCGAAGCCGCGGGCCTGAAGCCCGACGCGGCCGAAGTCACCATGCGCGCCGAGAACACCGTGGACGTGACCGGCGAGGACGCCGCAAGAATGCAGAAGTTGCTCGACGTGCTCGAGGACCTGGACGACGTGCAGGACGTTTATCACAACGCCTCGCTGTCGGAATGAATGACTGTTAGTTTGTTTGTTGAATCACAGCGAGAAATGAAGGCCCGCGAATGAAGGTACTGGTAATTGGAGGCGGGGGCCGTGAACACGCTCTGGCATGGCGCCTGGCGCAGGCCGCCCGGGTGAGCCGCGTTTACGTGGCGCCGGGCAACGGCGGCACCGCGGCCGACGAACGCTACGACTGCATCGACATCACCGAGCCTGCCGCGTTGCGCGAGTGGGCCATCAAGGAAAAGATCGCGCTGACCGTGGTCGGCCCGGAGGGGCCGCTCGCTGCGGGCGTGGTCGACGAGTTCCGCGCGCACGGCCTGCGCATCTTCGGCCCGACGCAGGCGGCCGCGCAGCTCGAAAGCTCGAAGGCGTTTTCCAAGGCGTTCATGAAGCGCCACAAGATCCCGACAGCCGAATACGAGGCCTTCACCGACGCCGCAGCTGCGCATGCGTACATCGACGCCAAGGGTGCGCCCATCGTCGTCAAGGCCGACGGCCTGGCGGCAGGCAAGGGCGTGGTGGTGGCCATGACCGCGCAGGAAGCGCACGAGGCCGTCGACTTCATGCTGGTCGACAACAAGTTCGGCGTGTCGCACAACGAAGGCGGCGCGCGTGTCGTGATCGAGGAATTCCTGCAGGGCGAGGAAGCCAGCTTCATCGTGCTGTGCGACGGCAAGAACGTGACCGCGCTGGCCACCAGCCAGGACCACAAGCGCCTGCTCGACAACGACGAAGGCCCCAACACCGGCGGCATGGGTGCGTACTCGCCTGCGCCGGTGGTCACGGCCGAGGTGCATGCGCGCGCTATGCGCGAAATCATCCTGCCGACCATCCGCGGCATGGAAAAAGACGGCATTCCGTTCACCGGCTTCCTCTATGCCGGCCTGATGATCGACGCCACCGGCCATCCGAAGACGCTCGAATTCAACTGCCGCATGGGTGACCCCGAGACGCAGCCGATCATGATGCGTCTCAAGTCCGACCTCTTCGAAGTGTTCTGGCATGCCACCGACGGCACGCTCGACCAGGTCGAGCTGCAATGGGACCGGCGCGTGGCACTGGGCGTGGTGATGGCCGCGCACGGCTACCCGCTGTCGCCGCGCAAGGGCGATCGCATCACCGGCATTCCAGCCGAGGCGCCCGACGCCGTGGTGTTCCACGCCGGCACGACGCTGCAGGACGGCGAGCTCAAGACCAGCGGTGGCCGCGTGCTCTGCGTGACCGTGCTGGCCGATAGCGTGAAGCAGGCGCAGCAACGGGCCTATGAGGTTGCGGCGCGCGTCAGCTTCGACGGCGTGCAGTACCGCAAGGACATCGGATTCCGCGCTGTTCACGCGCGCAACCCTCACGGCGCTTGATGCAGCAAACCAACCCGGCAGCGGTCGGCGAATACCTTCGCGGGCTGCAGCAGTCGATCATCGCGGCTGTCGAGAAGGCCGACGGCAGTGCGTGCGTGCGCGACGCATGGCAGAAGGCTCCCGGCGAGCCGCTGCAGGGCCACGGGTTGACCTGCATCCTCGAGGGCGGCGAACTCTTCGAGCGCGCGGGCTGCGGCTTCTCGCAGGTGCGCGGAGCGAAGCTGCCACCCTCGGCCACGCAGAACCGGCCCGAGTTGGCGGGGGCACCTTTCGAGGCAATGGGTGTGTCGCTGGTGTTCCACCCGCGCAATCCGTACGTGCCCATCGTGCACATGAACGTGCGCATGCTCGCCGCGCTTCCCGAAGGCGGGGAGCCGGTCTGCTGGTTCGGCGGCGGCATGGACCTCACGCCTTGCTACGGCTTCGAGGAAGACGCGGTTCACTTCCATACCGCGTGCCGCGATGCGCTCGCGCCCTTCGGCGACGACAAGTACCCGCGCTTCAAGACGTGGTGCGACGAGTATTTCTTCCTGAAGCACCGCAACGAGCAGCGCGGCATCGGCGGCATCTTCTTCGACGATTTTTCCGAGGGCGGTTTCGAGAACGGCTTCGCGATGATCCGCTCGGTAGGCAACGGCTTCCTGCCGGCCTATCTGCCGATCGTCGAGCGCCGCCGCGCCACGCCTTATTCGGAGCGCGAGCGCAACTTCCAGCTCTACCGGCGCGGCCGGTACGTGGAGTTCAACCTCGTGTGGGACCGCGGCACGCACTTCGGCCTCCAGTCGGGCGGACGCACCGAATCGATCCTGCTCTCGATGCCGCCGCTGGCAAGCTGGGCCTACCAGCAGCAGCCCGAACCGGGCAGCCCCGAAGCCGCGCTGTACAGCGACTTCATCGTGCGGCGCGACTGGTTGTGAACCCTTCCGGCAAGGCTCCCCGCATCGGCGTTTTCGGCGGCGCATTCGACCCGCCGCACAACGCCCATGTGGCGCTTGCCGAAGCCGCGCTGGCGCAACTCGGCCTTGCCGAACTGCACGTCATTCCCACCGGGCAGGCCTGGCACAAGAGCAGGGCGCTGACGCCGAAGGAAGACCGCCTCGCGATGACGCGCCTGGCCTTCTCCGGCCTGAAGGGCACCGTCGTCGTCGACAGCCGCGAAGTGCTGCGCGACGGCCCGACCTACACCCTCGATACGCTGAACGAGCTGCAGCGCGAGCAGCCCGGCGCACAGCTGGTCCTGATCATGGGCGCCGACCAGGCGAGCGCGTTGCCGACCTGGCATGGCTGGCAGGATATACTCGGCATTGCTATTGTTTCTGTAGCGTATCGCGCATTATCGACGGGCGACACTGCTCGTTTTGATCCGAAAATGCTGCCCGGCCTTCCGGTTGGCGCTCGTTTCGAGGCGCTCGAACTGCCACCCATGGATACCAGTGCCACCGAGATCCGGCGGCGCGCAGCGCTTGGCGTGGACATTTCCTCGCTGGTTCCGCCCACGGTTGCACGCTATATTGACCAACACCACCTCTACCGCTCTGCCTGATGACCACTGAAGCCGCCGCCAAGAAAGACACCCAGAAACTCCAGCGAGCCATCATCGATGGTCTCGAAGACGTCAAGGCGCAGGACATCCAGGTATTCGACACAGAACATCTTTCGCCGCTGTTCGAGCGCGTGATCGTCGCGTCGGGCACCTCCAATCGCCAGACCAAGGCGCTGGCCGCCAGCGTGCGCGATGCGGTGCGCGAAGCCGGTTTCGGCAAGCCGCGCATCGAGGGCGAGGACAACGGCGAGTGGATCATCGTGGACTGCGGCGCGGCCGTGGCGCACATCATGCAGCCCGCCATCCGCCAGTACTACCACCTCGAAGAGATCTGGGGCGACAAGCCGGTGCGCGCCAAGCTCGGCGGTGCCAAGCCTGCCATGGCGACCAGCTCGTCGGTCAAGGACGAACCCGAAGGCAAGAAGAAGGCCGCCGGCAAGGAGCCCACGCTGCGCCGCTCGAGCGCCTCCAAGACCGCGATCCGCGCAGCCGAGCAGGAAGCCAAGGCCGCGAAGGCCCCGGCCAGGAAAACGGCTGCCAAGAAGGTGCCTGCCAAGAAGACAACCACCGCGCGCGTGCCGGTCAAGGTCGTCGGCAAGCCCGCCGCCAAGAAGCCCGCTGCGAAGAAGGCGGCGGCTGCCAAGAAGGCGCCAGCCCGCCGCGCATGAAGCTGCTGGTGGTCGCCGTCGGGCAACGCATGCCCGATTGGGCTCAGACTGCCTGGGACGACTACGCCAAGCGCTTCCCGCCCGAACTCAAGCTCGAGCTGCGCGCCGTCAAGACCGAGCCGCGCGGCTCCAAGTCGCTGGAAACGCTGTATGCCGCCGAGCGCGAACGCATCGAGGGCGCCATTGCCAAAAGCTCGGCGCGCGGCATGCGCATCGTCGCGCTCGACGAACGCGGCACGGCACTGACCACCAAGGCGCTTGCCGCGCGGCTGCAGGCCTGGCAAGGCGAGGGCGATGACGTGGCTCTGGTCATCGGCGGGCCCGACGGCCTCGACCCGGCCTTCAAGGCTGCGGCCCACGAGCGCATCCGGCTGTCCGACCTGACGCTGCCGCACGCGATGGCGCGGGTGCTGCTGGTCGAGCAGTTGTATCGGGCGTGGTCGGTCAACGCAGGCCATCCTTACCACCGCGAATGACCAGCGCCGACGGGCGGGCCGCGCGGCTCGATGCCTCATCGGTGGCCTTGCAGTCCTTCACATTCTTTTCGGACCCGGGCGGCCGCCGCTCGGCCCTTCAGGAGCACTGAGCCTTGTCGGATTTCGTCTACCTCGCTTCACAAAGCCCCCGCCGCGCCCAGCTGCTCGGCCAGCTCGGCGTTCGCCATGCACTGCTGCTGGCCGATGCCGGCGAAGACGCCGAATCGCTCGAAGCCGTGCTGCCCAATGAGGCCCCGGCGACTTATGTGCAGCGCGTCACGGCGCTGAAGCTCGATGCCGCCGTGGCCCGGCTCCGGAGCCGCGGACTGGCCGAGGCGCCGGTGCTCTGCGCGGACACCACGGTTACGCTCGGCCGCGCCATCCTCGGCAAGCCCGAAGACGAGAAGGATGCCGCGCGCATGTTGCGGATGCTCTCAGGCAGCACGCACCGCGTGCTGACGGCCGTGGCGCTGCAGCACGGCACGCAGCGCCATGCGGCGCTCAGCGTGTCGCGCGTGCGTTTCGCCGACATCACCGATGCGCAGATCGCCCGCTACGCCGACAGCGGCGAGCCGCTCGGCAAGGCCGGGGCCTATGCCATCCAGGGTGCGGCGGCCGCGTTCATCGAGCACATCAGCGGGTCCTATTCGGGCATCATGGGCCTCCCCATGTTCGAGACCGCGCAGCTGCTTCGAAGCGCCGGTTTCAATACTTGAGAATTCCATGCAGGACATACTGATCAACTGGTCTCCACAGGAGACCCGCGTGGCGCTGGTCGAGCACGGTGCGGTGCAGGAGCTGCACGTCGAGCGCACGCTGGAGCGCGGACTCGTCGGCAACATCTACCTCGGCAAGGTGTCGCGCGTGTTGCCGGGCATGCAGTCGGCCTTCATCGACATCGGTCTGGAGCGCACCGCCTTCCTGCACGTGGCCGACATCGTCTCGCCGTTCACGCCGGGCTCGCGGCCCAGCGCACCGGCGCCCGAGCGCGACCATCGCAACGGTGGCCCGATGGTGCCGATCGAGAAGCAGGTGTTCGAAGGCCAGTCGCTGCTGGTGCAGGTCATCAAGGACCCCATCGGCACCAAGGGTGCGCGCTTGTCGACGCAGATCAGCATTGCCGGGCGGCTGCTGGTGTTCCTGCCGCAGGACAACCACATCGGCGTTTCGCAGAAGATTCCGTCGGACCAGCGCGAGTCGCTGCGCAACCGCATGCTCGCGCTGATCGAGGCGGCCGCGGCTGCCGACAGCGGCGGCGTGGTGCCGGCCAACACGGGTGGCTTCATCCTGCGCACCAATGGCGAAGATTCCAGCGACCCCGAACTGGCCGAAGACATCGCCTACCTGCGCAAGACCTGGTCGCGCATCCGAGAGGCATCGATGCGCATGCCGGCGATGTCGCTGCTGCACCAGGATCTGAGCCTGCTGCAGCGCGTGCTGCGCGACATGACCAGCGAGGACACGCAGACCATCCGCATCGATTCGCGCGAGCAGTTCGAGGTGCTGTTGAAGTTCGGCCTCGAGTTCATGCCCAAGGCAGCTGGCAAGCTGCAGCACTACAGGGGCGAGCGGCCGATCTTCGATCTGTATTCGGTCGACGAGGAAATCGCGAAGGCGCTGGGCCGGCGCGTCGAGCTCAAGTCGGGTGGCTACCTGGTGGTCGACCAGACCGAGGCGCTGACCACGGTGGACGTGAACACCGGCGGCTTCGTCGGCGCGCGCAACTTCGACGACACCATCTTCAAGACGAACCTCGAAGCGGCGCAGGCCATCGCGCGGCAGTTGCGGCTGCGCAATCTGGGCGGGATCATCATCGTCGACTTCATCGACATGGGGCGCGACGACCATCGCGAGCAGGTGCTGGCGGAATTCCGCAAGCAGTTAGCGCGCGACCGGGTGAAGACCACGGCCGGCGGTTTCTCGCAGCTCGGACTGGTCGAGATGACACGCAAGCGCACCCGCGAATCGCTGGCGCACATGCTGTGCGAGCCCTGCGTGGCCTGTGGCGGGCAGGGCATCGTGAAGACCGCGCGCAGCGTGGCCTACGACGTGATGCGCGAAATCCTGCGCGAGGCGCGGCAGTTCACGCCGCGCGAGTTCCGCATCGTGTCGTCGCCTCAGGTGATCGAGCTGTTCCTCGATGAGGAAAGCCAGCACCTGGCGGGGCTGAGCGACTTCATCGGCAAGCCGATTTCGCTGCAGGCCGAGCCCGCGATCGGGCAGGGGCAGTACGACATCGTGCTGCTCTGAGAGCGGCTCAGAGCGTCGGATCCTGCCCCGGCGTGGCGCTGCGCACGGCCAGCGTCTGCAGCCGCGCATAGAGTCCGTCCATCGCCATGAGTTGTGCGTGGCTGCCTTGCTCCGCGATGCGGCCTTGCTCCATCACGATGATCCGATCTGCGTGCTGGATGGTCGAGAGGCGGTGGGCCACGATCAGCGTCGTGCGGTTCTGCATCAGGCGCTGCAGGGCACCCTGCACCAGCCGCTCGGACTCGGTGTCGAGAGCCGAGGTGGCTTCGTCGAGCAGCAGCACGGGGGCGTTCTTGTACAGCGCGCGGGCAATGGCGAGGCGCTGGCGCTGGCCGCCCGACAGCTGCGTGGCGTTGTGGCCGAGAACCGTGTCCATGCCCTGGGGCAGGCTTTCGACATGCGCACTGAGGTTGGCCGCCGCTATGCACTGCAGCACGCGCTCGCGGTCGATCTCGGCGCCCAGCGCCACGTTGGCGGCCAGCGTCTCGTTGAGCATCACGACATCCTGGCTCACCATGGCGAACTGGGCGCGCAGGCTCTTCAGTTGCCATTCGCTGGTGTCGTGCCCGTCGAGCAGCACCTGGCCGCCGCTGGGCTGCACGAAGCGGGGCAGCAGGTTGACCAGCGTGGTCTTGCCTGAACCCGAGGGGCCGACGAATGCGACCACCTGGCCGGGCTCGATGGTCAGGCTCACGCCGTCGAGCGCGCGTTGTTCGTCTTCGCCTCGGTAGCTGACCTGCACGTTGCGCAGCTCGATGCGTCCTTCGGCGTGTTCGACCTGGAATGTGCCCTGCGACTCCGGTGCCACGTCGTCGATCAGGACCAGCCCGCGCTCCAGGGCGGCGAGGCCGCGCGTGATCGGGCCGGCCACTTCGGCGAGGCGCCGGATCGGCGCAATCAGCATCAGCATGGCCGTGATGTAGGCAACGAAGCCGCCCACCGTGAAGCCCTGCTTGCCGCTTTGCCAGAGCGCGATCATCACCACCACCGACAGCGCGAGCGACGCCATCATCTGTGTGAGCGGCGTGGTGGCCGCCTGCGCGATGGTCGACTTCACGGCCAGGCGGTTCAGGCGTTGGCTCAGCTGTTCGAAGCGGTGGCCCTGCGCGCCTTCCGCGCCGTGCAGGCGCACCACGCGGTGGGCGAGCACGTTCTCCTCGACCACGTAGGCCAGTTCGTCGGTGGCCTGCTGGCCTTGCTGGGTGAGGCGGTACAGCCGTTTGGAGAACACCTTCATGATCCAGGAGATGCTGGGCACGAGGAATGCGACGATCAGGGTGAGCTTCCAGTTCAGGTAAACCAGATAGCCAAGCAGCGCGATCAGCGTGAAGCCGTCGCGCGAAAGGCCGAGCAGCGCCTGCACCAGCAGCATTGCGCCGGTCTGCACTTCGTAGACCACCGTGTTCGACAGGGTGCTGGCCGATTGGCGCGCGAACAGCGCGAGTTCGGCGCCGAGCAGGTGCTCGAACAGCACCCGTCGCAGCTTCTGCATGCCTTCATTGGCGATGCGCGACAGCGCGTACTGGGAGATGAACTGGGCGATGCCGCGCACCGCGAACAGCAGCAGCACGGCGGCAGGCACGAACCACAACGGCATCTCGCCGCGCGTGAAGCCGCGATCGAGCAGCGGCTTCAGCAGCGCGGCCATCAGTGGCTCGGTGATTGCAGCCAGCATCGCCCCGCTCAGTCCGAGGGCCCACCATTGGCGCGAGCCGCCAAACCAGGTCATGAGTCGCGCCAGACGGCGCATCAGGGGAGGGCGGGCGTTCTCGCCGCCGGGGGATGCTTGCATGGCGGCGGATTCTACGGGGCCCTCATCCAGGGCCTGCCGCTGGTGCTTCTGTAGGACCGCGCCGCTCGATAAACGTTTTGTGACGGCCGCCTCAAGCCAGTGTGTAACATGTGGCCCGATAAAGCCGGGGAGAACTTTTTACCCGGAAACCTCTCCGAATCGCATGAACAAGCCGTTGCCAACTCCAATTCCAACTCCTTCTTCATCACTTTTTGCACGCCGCACACTCATTGCGGCCCTCGCTGCCACCCCCATGATTCCTGCACTGGCCCAGTTCCGGGTCGAGGTGTCGGGCGTCGGGCTCACGCAGCTGCCGATCGCGCTCGTTCCTTTCAAGGGCCAGGAAGGCTCGCCCCAGAAGATCTCGGACATCGTCCAGGCCGACCTGGAACGCAGCGGCCAGTTCCGCGGCGTCGATGCCTCGGGCCAGGCGCTGGACGAAGCCTCCCGTCCCGACCTGTCGCTGTGGCGCCAGCGCACCGCCGACTCGCTCGTGGTGGGCAGCGTCACCCGGCTGGGCGACGGCCGCTTCGACGTGAAGTTCCGCCTGTGGGATGTGGTGAAGGGGCAGGACCTCGGTGGCCAGAGCTACACCGTGCCGCAAGGCGACCTGCGCCTTGCCTCGCATCGCATTGCCGACTACGTCTACGAGAAGCTGACCGGCGAGAAGGGCATCTTCTCGACCCGCATCGCCTACGTCACCAAGGGCGGCAGCCGCTACTCGCTGTGGGTGGCCGATGCCGACGGCGAGAACGCACAAGCCGCGCTCGCCAGCCCCGAACCCATCATCTCGCCCTGCTGGTCGTCCAATGGCCAACAGCTGGCATACGTGTCCTTCGAATCGCGCAAGCCCGTCGTGTACGTGCACAACGTGGCCAGCGGCCAGCGCCGGCTGCTGGCGAACTTCAAGGGCTCCAACAGCGCACCGGCCTGGGCGCCCGACGGCAATTCGCTCGCCGTCACGCTCAGCCGCGACGGCGGCTCGCAGCTGTTCTCCATCCCGGCCAGCGGCGGCGAACCGCGTCGCCTGACGCAAAGCGCAAGCATCGACACCGAGCCTGTGTACTCGGCCGACGGCGGCACCATCTATTTCGTGAGCGACCGCGGCGGTGCGCCCCAGATCTACAAGATGAGCGCCAGCGGCGGCAACCCGACACGGGTGACCTTCAGCGGCACCTACAACATCTCTCCGTCTGTCAGCGGCGATGGCCGGTGGTTGGCCTACATCTCCCGCGTGGGCGGTGCCTTCAAACTCCATGTGATGGAGTTGGCAACCGGCAACGTCAGCGCGATCACCGACACCTCCGCGGACGAAAGTCCAAGCTTTGCCCCGAACAGCAAGCTGATCGTCTACGCAACGCACCTGCAAGGCCGCGAAGCGCTCATGACGACCACGCTAGATGGAAAAATAAAGGCACGGCTTGCGGGACAGGCGGGAGACATCAGGGAACCGGACTGGGGTCCGTTTCAAAAGCAATGACCAAGGTTTATTTGAGGAGTTTGAAAAAATGTTGAAACGTACGATTTATTCGCTGGCCATCGTGGCCCTCATCGCCGGTTGCTCGTCGGGCACCAAGCTCAACGACACGCCCGTGACCGACGGGCGCGGCACCGCGGGCCAGCAGGGCGGCGGCGCCAGCACCGTGACGCCAGTCAATGCCGATCAGAACGCCGGCACCATGCAGGGTCCGGTTGGCGTGGCGCGCATCGTCTATTTCGACTATGACAGCTACACCGTCAAGCCCGAATTCCAGTCGCTGATCGACGGCCACGCCAGGTTCCTCAAGGCCAATCCGCAGCGCCGCGTCTCGATCGAAGGCCACACCGACGAGCGCGGTGGCCGCGAGTACAACCTGGCGCTCGGCCAGAAGCGTGCCGAGGCCGTCCGCCGCGCGCTGACCCTGCTGGGCGTGAGCGACGGCCAGATCGAGGCCGTGAGCTTCGGCAAGGAAAAGCCTGCCGTCCCGGGCTCGGGTGAGGAAGTATGGGCACAGAACCGCCGCGCCGAACTCCGCTACACCCGGTGATGCCGCGCGCTCTCATGCGAGGCGCGGCGCTGGCCGCAGCCCTGCTTTGCGTCTCGATGGGGTCGCAGGCCGCACTGTTCGAGGATGACGAGGCACGCCGCGCCATCCTCGACCTGCGCCAGCGCGTCGAGGCCATGCGCCAGCAGACCGACCAGCGGCTGACCGACGAGAACGGCCAGTTGCGCCGCAGCCTGCTCGACCTGCAGAACCAGATCGAGCAGATGCGTGGCGACCTCGCCCGCATGACCGGCCAGAACGAGCAGCTCACGCGCACGCTGAGCGAGATGCAGTCGCGCCAGACCACCATCGACGACAAGCTCAAGCAGAGCGAGCCCTCGAAGGTATCGGTGGACGGCCGCGAGTTCACCGCCGATCCCAAGGAAAAGGCCGACTTCGACGCCGCCCTCGGCGTGTTCCGCTCGGGCCAGTTCGCGCAGGCGCAGACCGCGTTCGCCGAATTCGTCAAGCGCTACCCGCAAAGCGGCTACAACGCTTCTGCGTTGTTCTGGCTCGGCAATGCGCAGTACGCCACGCGCAACTACAACGAGGCCATTGCGAACTTCCGCTCCATGCTCTCGCTCGCGCCCGACCATGCCAAAGCCCCCGAGGCCGTGCTGTCGATCGCGAACTGCCAGATCGAGCTGAAGGACACGCGCGCCGCGCGCCGCACGCTGGAAGACCTGACCAAGGCCTATCCGCAGTCCGAAGCCGCGCAGGCCGGCCGCGAGCGCCTCTCGCGCCTGCGTTGATGCCGGCGGAGCCTTGCGCTTGAGTGCCATCGTCATCGACGCTTTCACCACTCCTCCCGCCGCCGCGGATGTCCTCATCGACACCGCGGCGCCCGATCTTGCGCGCCGCTTCGGCGGGCTTGAGCGGCTGTACGGCGTTGCCGGTGCCGCGCGCATCCGCAACGCGCATGTGCTGGTCGTCGGCATCGGCGGCGTGGGTTCGTGGGCGGTCGAGGCGCTGGCGCGCAGCGGGGTGGGGCGGCTGACGATGATCGACCTCGACCACGTGTCGGAGTCGAACATCAACCGCCAGATCCATGCGCTCGATGCCACCGTGGGACAGGCCAAGGTCGAAGCCATGCGTGACCGCATCGCGCAGATCAACCCCGGATGCAAGGTGCAGGCGATCGACGATTTCGTCGAGCCCGGCAACTGGACATCGCTGCTCGATGCGGCGCTGGCCGCGAACGGGCCGGTAACGGCCGTCATCGATGCCTGCGACCAGGTGAAGGCCAAGGTGGCCATGGCGGCGTGGGCGCGTGCATCTTCTTCATCATCGCGCGCTGCGTTCGTCACGGTGGGCGCGGCGGGCGGCAAGCGGCAGGCGCACAAGGTCGACATCGACGACCTGTCGCTCGTCACGCACGACCCCTTGCTGGCGCAATTGCGTCAGCGCCTGCGCAAGGAACACGGCGCGCCGCGCGAAGGCCGCAAGATCGGCATCGCCTGCGTCTTCAGCCGCGAAAGCGTGGCGCCGCCCGATGCGTCATGCGCCATCGAAGGCGACGGCTCGCTCAACTGCCATGGCTACGGATCGGTGGTCAGCGTCACCGCGACCTTCGGTCAATGTGCAGCGGGTTGGGTTCTCGACCAAATTGCCTCAAACGTCACGCTATAATCTTAGGCTTTGCCGGATTCGATACCGGCTAGAAGAAAAAATGGTTCCGGGACGTTAGCTCAGTTGGTAGAGCAGCGGACTTTTAATCCGTTGGTCACTGGTTCGAATCCAGTACGTCCTACCAGAACCCTTCTCCTCTGAAAACACGTTGATCAAGGCCGCCTTCCAGCGGCCTTTTTTATTTGCGGCGTTCAAAGTTGTCCGGCGAGGTAACGCAAAGCGCGCGGACCTGGAACAACAAAAAAACAGCCCGCACGAAGGCGGGCTGGAAGGTGACCTGCTGGAGGAGGGAGGATCAGAGAATGCAGGCCACAGGGAGAGCCATGACTATCGCCTGTGAACCTGCATAGAAGCTGACCTTGATGGAATCCCGTTTCAACGGCCTCAGTCTTCGTCTTCCCACTTGCCGATGACGGTGCCGAGCACGGTGAAGGCTTGGCGTACCGGCTCGTGCGTCGGGTTCAACGGCAACAGCCAGCGGCGCCCGTCGTCTTCCTTGAACACCTTGAAGGTGATCTCGCCGCTGTCGTCGAGTTTCGCGATGATGCGTTCGCCGTCATCGGGTGTCTTCAACTGTGTATCGACGAACACGATCGACTCCGCCGGATAGCTCTTCAGATGGCCGCTGGGCGCGGTCATGCTGTCGCCGCGCACGCGCAGCGCATAGGTATGAAGGCTGTGATGGGCGATGCAGGGAATCCAGCGCTCGGCACTGGGCTGTTGCGAAACTTCCAGGCTGTCCCAGTTGGCGGCGTCCGCCCATGCGATGAGCGGCACGGTGCCGGGAGTGCGGGGATTGAACGACGGGATCGACGGCGGAGTGCGTGTCACGCGATAGGGGCCAGGCGGTTCGTTGGCCCTGTCGCGGGCCTGGCGGATCTGGTCTTCGTCCCATGGAGCCGGTCCGTCGCCGGTGTCCAGCCAGTTGGGATCGGCACGGTAGGCGCGCGCCAGCGCGAGCACGCTCATCGACCGGCTGGTGTCTCCCCGCTCGATCTTGGAAATGCTGGACTGCTTGACGCCGGAAGCTGCCTCTGCCTGCTTCTGCGTCATCTTGGCGAATTTGCGCGCGGCCAAGGCGCGTGTGGCAATGGTCTCCATTGAGCGGGATTTAAGCTCAAATGAATATTCTTTCTGGACTCTAAAATATGAGAAAAAGGGAGAAAGACCATGAAGCCACGCGAGTTGGTGCTGGCGCTGAGGGCCATGGGGCTCACGCAGAAGCAGATCGAACAGAGAACCGGCATTCCGCAGCCGACGATCAGCAAGATCGGCCTGGGGCGGGTGAGCGACGTGATGTCGCGCCACTACATTGCGCTGCTGGCTGCCTACGAGCAGCAGGTGCGGGAAGAGGCGCTCAAATCTGCGCCGCGGGCCTTGCGCCGACCGTCGGCCGATGAGTAAGCCGTGCTCAGACGCTTCCTGTCGGGCCTTTGGCTTGATCGCGTGCTGTGCGCGCTGCTGGCGTTGCTGTCCCTTGCGGGGCTGATCGTCGGGCTGGTGGCGGCACGCCCCGCCATCGCGGGGGCCGGTTGCTTCGGGCTGGTGTGTGCAGGCTGGGCGGCGCAGGTTCTGTTCGACCGCGAGGCGCTCAGGCGTTCGCGTGCGGTTCGGGCGGCGCGAGAGCGAGGGTCGTGCTGACGCGCACGCAGTCCTTGATGTGCTGCTCGCCAAGCGCGCGCAGTGCCGCATAGCCGAGCGCGGCCGACACGATCTGCCCGGCGATGGGCACGTACTTGGTTGCCTGCTTGGCGGTAAGGCGCACGCCCGCGTGCCTGGCCAGCCGGATCAGCAGGTCGCGCGTGACGAGCCGGCCGACCAGCAGGGCGCCGACGGTGGTCGCTGCCTTCTGGATGCGCTCGCGCTGGTGCGGCGCGAGCTTTTCGACCTGGGTGACCGAGAGGCCGAACTCGGCGCTGATCTGCGGCACCAGCCGCGAGAGCAGCGCGGCATCGGCCATCCAGTCGATGCCGGGCAGGGGCACGGCGCTGGCGGCGGCGGCCATCAGGGCCTTGCGGGTGATGAGCCGGCGGCTGCGGTGCACGGCGGCGATGAGTTTCTCGTCACCCCGGGCCAGGTCGATGGTGGACGGCATCCGGTGATTCCCCTTGCCTGGTTCCAGGTCAGGCCGCCAGGGCTTCGAGCTGGTCCGACAGGGCCAGCCATCGCTCTTCGAGGCGGCCGATTTCATCGTTGAGTGCCTTCAGCCGCTTGCCCGCTTCGGCAATCTCGGCAGGAGGCAGCGGCTGCGCCAGGCGCGCTTCGAGCGCTGTGCGCTCGGTGCCGGCGGCGGCCATGCGCTCGTCGATCTGCGCGATCTCGCGCTTGATCGGCTTGGCCTGGTCGCTGCGCTGCTGGCGCTCCTGGGCGTCCTGCTTGCGTTGCTGCCCAGCGGCGGGCGCCGCCACCGGTGCGGCAGCAGCAGCAGCGATGCTGACGGCCTCGCGCGTCGCCATCTTGGCTTCTTCGCGCAGGCGCTTGGCCTCGTCGAGCAGGTAGCGCTGGTAGTCGTCGAGGTCGCCGTCGAAGTCGCCGACCACGCCGCGGCCCACCAGCCAGAACTCGTCGCACACCGAGCGCAGCAGCGCACGGTCGTGGCTCACCAGCATCAGCGTGCCTTCGAACTCGTTGAGCGCCACGGCCAGGGCCTCGCGGGTGGCCAGGTCCAGGTGGTTGGTGGGCTCGTCGAGCAGCAGCAGGTTGGGGCGCTGCCACACCATCATCGCGAGCACGAGGCGGGCCTTCTCGCCGCCGCTCATGGTGCCCACGGGCTGCTTGACCATGTCGCCGCTGAAATTGAAGCTGCCGAGGAAGCCGCGCAGGGCCTGCTCGCCGGTGGCTTCCTTGACGCTGCTGCCGAGCTCGCGCGCCATGCGCACCATGTGCTCGAGCGGGGTGTCCTGCGGGCGCAGCACGTCGAGTTCCTGCTGTGCGAAGTAGCCGATGTTCAGGCCCTTGCCCTCGGTGACCTGGCCGGCCAGCGCGCCCATTTCGCGCGCAATGGTCTTCACCAGCGTCGACTTGCCCTGGCCGTTGGCGCCCAGGATGCCGATGCGCTGGCCCGCCAGCACCGAGCGGCTCACGCCGCGAAGAATGGTCTTGGGCGCTTCGTTCTCGATCTCGTACCCGAAGCTCGCGTTGCTGATCGACAGCATCGGATTGGGGATGTTGCCCGGCTCCTTGAACTCGAAGGTGAAGTCGGCCTCGGCCAGCAGCGGCGCCACCTTTTCCATGCGCTCCAGCGCCTTGACGCGGCTTTGCGCCTGCTTGGCCTTGCTGGCCTTGGCCTTGAAGCGGTCGATGAACTTCTGCAGGTGGGCGATCTTGTCCTGCTGCTTGCTGAAGGCCACCTGCTGCTGCTCCATCTGCAGCGCGCGCATGTCCTCGAACTTGCTGTAGTTGCCGCCGTAGCGCGTGAGCTGGGCGTTGGCGATGTGCAGGGTGACGTCGGTCACGGCGTCGAGAAACTCGCGGTCGTGGCTGATGACGATCATGGTGCCCGGGTACTTCTGCAGCCAGGCTTCGAGCCAGACGAGGGCGTCCAGGTCCAGGTGGTTGGTCGGTTCGTCGAGCAGCAGCAGGTCGCTCGGGCACATCAGGGCGCGGGCCAGCTGCAGGCGCATGCGCCAGCCGCCCGAGAAGCTGTTGACGGGCTCGTCGAGCTCGTGCGACTTGAAGCCCAGGCCCAGGATGAGCGCCTGCGCGCGCGGCACGGCGTCGTGCTCGCCGGCGTCGGCCAGGTCGGTGTAGGCGTGGGCCAGTTCCATGCCGATGTCGGCGTCGTCGGGGTTCTCGGTGTAGGCGGCCTCGATGGCGGCCAGCGACTCGCGCAGTTCGGTCAGGCGGGTGTCGCCGCCCACCACGAAGTCGGTGGCCGACTCCTCGGTCTCGGGCATGTTCTGCGCCACCTGGGCCATGCGCCAGTGTTTGGGCACCGAGAAGTCGCCGCCGTCTTCGTGCAGCGTGCCGTTGAGCAAGGCGAACAGGGTCGACTTGCCGGCGCCGTTGCGCCCCACCAGGCCGACCTTCTCGCCGGGGTTGAGGGTGACGGTGGCGCCGTCGAGCAGAACCTTGGCGCTGCGGCGAAGAATGACGTTTTTGAGAGTGATCATGAAAATGGGCCTAGGCCGGGATTATCCCGGGTGGGCAGAAGGGGGCCGCGAATGCGGGTTACCGGACGCAGAGGACGCGAAGGTTTCGCAGAGGGCGCAAAAGGAAAACCAAAAATGGTTTTGTATTACTTCTGCGTCCGGAAGTCCGATTTCAGCAGCGCATCCCGTGTGACCAGCAAGACCTGGTCCTCGCCCGCCGAGGTTTCGAGCCAGACGACCTCGAGCTGCGGAAAGGCGGCCTCGAAATAGTCGCGCTCGTTGCCGATTTCCAGCACCAGCACGGCGCGCTCGCTCATGCGGGAAGGCGCGTCGGCGAACAGCTGGCGCACGAAATCCATGCCGTCGGTGCCGCCGGCCAGTGCGAGCTCGGGCTCGGCACGGTATTCGGCGGGCAGGGCGGCCATGCTGGCGCTGTTCACGTAGGGTGGATTGCACAGCACGAGGTCGTACGGGCCGGGCGCGTTCGCCAGGCCGTCCGATTCGATGAGCGTGACGCGCGCGTCCAACTCGTGGCGCGTGACGTTGATGGCGGCCACTTCGAGCGCCTCGACCGACAGGTCGGCCGCATCCACGGTCACGTCCGGGTACGTCAGCGCCGCGAGCACCGCGAGGCTGCCGTTGCCGGTGCACAGGTCGAGCACGCGCTGCGTGTGCTCGCCGAGCCAGTAGTCGATGGAACCGTCGGCGATCAGCTCGGCGATGAAGCTGCGCGGCACGATGGCGCGTTCGTCCACGTAGAAGGGCACGCCCTGCAGCCACGCCTCTTTCGTGAGGTAGGCGGCGGGCTTGCGCGTGGCGATGCGTTCGTCGATCAGCGCGGAAACCTTGCCGGCTTCTGCGGGCGACACGGGCGTGTCGGCGACGCTGTCGAGGTCGTCCAGCGGCAGCTTCAGGCGCCACAGCACGAGCCAGGCGGCTTCGTCGAAGGCGTTGGCGGTGCCGTGGCCAAAAGCCACGCCGGCTTCCTCGAGCCGCCTGGCGCCCGACTCGATCAGCTCGATGACGGTGCTCATGCCGCGAGTGCAGCGTCAAGCTGCTTCAGCGTGCGCAGGTAGATGTTCTTCAGCGTCTCGATCTCGGCCACGTCGATGTGCTCGTCGATCTTGTGGATGCTGGCGTTCACCGGGCCGAGTTCGACCACCTGCCTGCAGATCTTGGCGATGAAGCGCGCGTCGCTGGTGCCGCCGCTGGTCGACAGCTCGGTTTCGATGCCGGTCTCTGCGCGGATCGCGCCCTGCACGGCCGCGACCAATTCGCCGGGCGTCGTCAGGAAGGGCAGTCCGCCGATGGTCCAGGCCAGCGTGTAGTCGATGCCGTGCGCATCGAGCACGGCGTGCACGCGCTGCTGCAGCGATTCGGGCGTCGATTCGGTCGAGAAGCGGAAGTTGAAGTCGATCACCGCGCTGCCCGGAATCACGTTGCTTGCGCCGGTGCCCGAATGGAAATTGCTGATCTGCCAGCTGGTGGGCTGGAAGTAGGGGTTGCTCGCGGTGTCCCAGCCACCCGCGGTGTTGATGGCCACCAGCTCAGCCAGCGCGGGCGCCACCGAATGCACGGGGTTCTTCGCCAGGTGCGGATAGGCGATGTGGCCCTGCACACCCTTGACGGTGAGCTTGCCGCTCATGGTGCCGCGGCGGCCGTTCTTGATCATGTCGCCGCAGCGCTCCACCGCCGTGGGCTCGCCAACGATGCAGTAGTCGATGACTTCGCCGCGCGCGGCCAGCGCGTTGCAGACGATGACGGTGCCGTCGACGCCGGGGCCTTCTTCATCGCTGGTGAGCAGCAGGGCGAGCGTGAGCTGCGGGTCGGGCACGGCCTGCAGGAATTCCTCGATCGAGGTCACGAAGGCGGCCACCGAGGTCTTCATGTCGCAGGCGCCACGGCCGTAGAGCTTGCCGTCGCGATGCGTGGGGGTGAAAGGGTGGCTGGTCCATTGCTCGACAGGGCCGGTGGGCACCACGTCGGTGTGGCCGGCGAATACCAGCGTCTTGGTCGCAGCCGCGTTGGTGGGACGGCGCACCGCCCAGAGGTTGGTCACCCGAAAGTCGGCCGGCCCGCTCCCGATGGTTTCCAGGGTGAAGCCCAGTGGCGCCAGCCGCTCGCCGAGGATCTGTTGGCAGCCCGCGTCTTCAGGGGTGACGGAGGGGCGCGAGATGAGTTGTTCGGCGAGCTGGAGCGTACGGGACATGGCACAGGAATGGAGGGTGACTCTTCCAGGAACACCGCGGAACCGGCGCGCGACACGAAGTGCGCGAAGCCTGGGGGAGAGTCAGAATTTGACGTCGAGCGTGATGTCGGTGAAGGTGGGTTCGTCGACCTGGTCGGTCAGGTGGCGGTCGTCCACCTGCTGCTTGGGCGCGGCGCGGTTCTGCAGGCGCCACATCAGGTTGGTGGGCGAATCGGCGTGCGACAGGCCTTCCTCGCGCGTGACGCGCTCTTCGGTGATGAGGCGGGCGATGTCTTCCTCGAAGGTCTGCGAGCCTTCGGCCATCGACTTTTCCATGGCTTCCTTGACGCCCGAGAAGTCACCCTTTTCGATCAGCTCGGCCACCAGCGCGGTGTTGAGCATGACTTCGAGCGCCGGCACGCGGCCGCCGGTCGGCGTGCGCAGCAGGCGCTGCGACACGATGGCGCGCAGCGCGCCGCCCAGGTCGCCCAGGAGCGTAGGCCGAACCTCGACCGGGAAGAAGCTCAGGATGCGGTTCAGCGCGCGGTAGCTGTTGTTGGCGTGCAGCGTGGCCACGCACAGGTGGCCCGACTGCGCGTAGGCGATGGCGGCGGTCATGGTGTCGCGGTCGCGGATTTCGCCGATCTGGATCACGTCGGGCGCCTGGCGCAGCGCGTTCTTCAGCGCCATCTGCAGCGAGGTGGTGTCGCTGCCCACGTCGCGCTGGTTCACCACCGATTTCTTGTTGGTGTAGGTGAACTCGATCGGTTCCTCCACCGTCAGGATGTGGCCGCTGGCGTGCTCGTTGCGGTAGTCGAGCATCGAGGCCAGCGTGGTGGTCTTGCCGGCGCCGGTGGCGCCCACCATCAGGATCAGCCCGCGCTTGTCCATGATGAGCGTCTTGAGGATGTCGGGCAGGTTCAGGTCGGCAAAGCTCGGAATCGTCGAGGCGATGTGCCGCACCACCACCGCGTAGGTGCCACGCTGGCGCATGGCGCTGATGCGGTAGTTGCCGGCGCCTTCGAGGGCGACGGCCATGTTGAGTTCGCCCGTGCTTTCCAGCTCCTGGATGCGGGCGGGGGGCACCACCTCGGACAGCAGCGCGAGCGGCGCGGTGGCCGGCAGCACTTGCGCGTTGATCGGCACGCAGATGCCGTTGATGCGGATCAGCACCGGGGAGTGGGCCGAGAGGTAGATGTCGGAGGCCTTGCGCTCGGCCATCAAACGAAGAATCCGCTCCATCATGTTCATCGGTCTCTCTCCTCGGGTGCTGTTGTTTTCTCTAAGGGGAAAAGGGATTGGTCCTGGGGACCGCTCAGTCGCGCAGCAGGTCGTTCAGCGAGGTCGTGGAACGCGTCTTGGCGTCGACCTTCTTCACGATGATGGCGGCGTACATGCTGTAGCGGCCGTTGTCCTTGGGCAGGCTTCCGGCCACGACGACCGAGCCCGCGGGCACGCGGCCGAAGTGGGTTTCGCCGGTGGCGCGGTCGTAGATCGGGGTGCTCTGGCCGATGAACACGCCCATCGACAGCACCGAGTTTTCTTCGACCACCACGCCTTCGACCACTTCGGAGCGCGCGCCGATGAAGCAGTTGTCTTCGATGATGGTGGGGCCGGCCTGCAGCGGCTCGAGCACGCCGCCGATGCCGACGCCGCCCGACAGGTGCACGTTGGCGCCGATCTGCGCGCACGAACCCACGGTGGCCCAGGTGTCGACCATGGTGCTTTCGCCCACGTAGGCGCCGATGTTCACGTAGGAGGGCATCAGGATCGCGCCCTTGGCGATGTAGCTGCCGCGGCGGGCCACGGCCGGGGGCACGATGCGAACGCCCGATTCCTTCAGCTCGTTGGCCGACAGGTGCGAGAACTTGGTCGGCACCTTGTCGTAGAAGCCGAGCGAACCGGCCTGCATCTGCTCGTTGTCCTTCAGGCGGAACGACAGCAGCACGGCCTTCTTGATCCACTGGTGCACGGTCCACTTGCCGACGCTTTCACGGGTGGCCACGCGCAGCTTGCCGTTGTTGAGTTCGGTGATGACGTGCTCGACGGCGTCGCGCACTTCGGCCGACGAAGCGGAGGGCGAGATGTTGGCGCGGTCTTCCCACGCGGCGTCGATGATTTGTTGCAGTTGCTGGGTCATGAAGAAAGTCTCGGGTGAAAAATGGGAGCGGGAAAGCGGATCAGCGGCGGGCGTCCGTGCCCTCGTTGCAGAAGCGGACGATGCGTCCGGCGGCCTCGACGCACTCGGCCGTTCCGGCCACCAGCGCCATGCGGATGCGGCCCCGGCCGGGGTTGGCGCTGTGCGCCCCGTATGTCGTATGGCGCGCCAGATAGCTGCCCGGCAAAACCGTCACATTGTATTGAGCGTAGAGCGCGCGGGCGAAGGCTTCGTCGTCGCCAGCCCACACTTCGGGCACGCCGGCCCAGAGGTAGAAACTGGCGTCGGGCAGGCGCACGTCGAGCACGGGTTCGAGCAGCGGCGTGACGGCAGCGAACTTGGCGCGGTACTGCGCGCGGTTATCGACCACATGGGATTCGTCGCCCCAGGCCGCGATGCTGGCCGCGGCCACGGTGCCGCTCATGGCGCTGCCGTGGTAGGTGCGGTAGAGCAAGAACTTCTTGATGATGGACGCGTCGCCCGCCACGAAGCCGCTGCGCAGGCCGGGCACGTTGCTGCGCTTGGACAGCGAGGTCAGCGCGATCAGGTTCCTGAAGTCGGGCCGGCCGAGCTTCACCGAGGCTTCGAGGCCGCTGAGCGGGGGCTCGTCGCGGAAGTAGATTTCGCTGTAGCACTCGTCGGCGGCGATCACGAAGCCATGGCGGTCGGACAGCGCGAAGAGCTTCTTCCACTCGTCCAGCGACATCACGGCGCCCGTCGGGTTGCCCGGCGAGCAGACGAACACCAGTTGGGTGCGGGCCCAGACGTCGTCGGGCACGCTGTCCCAGTCGACTGCGAAATTGCGCGCGGGCACGCTGGCCACGTAGTACGGCTCGGCACCCGAGAGCAGGGCCGCGCCCTCGTAGATCTGATAGAACGGGTTGGGCGACATCACCACCGGCTGCGGCGAGGCGGTCGGGTCGACCACGGTCTGGGCCAGCGAGAACAGCGCCTCGCGCGAGCCGTTGACGGGCAGCACCTGCGTGGCGGGGTCGAGGGCGAGGCTGTAGCGGGTTTTCAGCCAGTCGGTGAAGGCGGTGCGCAGCGCCACGTCGCCGGCGGTCGCGGGGTAGGCGGCCAGCGCGCCGAGGCTCGCGCTCAAGGCGTCCTTGATGAAGCCCGGCGTGGCGTGCTTGGGTTCGCCGATGCCCAGGCTGATGGCGGAAAACTCGGGATTGGGCGTGACGCCCGCGAACAGTTGCTTCAGCCGCTCGAAGGGATAGGGTTGCAACCGGGAAAGCAGGGGATTCATGCCCGGGATTATCGGTGACGGCTGTTACTGCTCCTGGCGAAGCGGCTACTGGCCGGTGACAGGTGTCGTCGTCAGGCCGCGCCGCGCCGGTAGAAGGCCAGCGAGCCGGCCAGCGCCAGCAGCATGCCGCCGCAGGCGCGGTCGATCCAGCGCGTGGCCGACACGGTCAGCAGCCGGATCGCGCGGGCGCCGACGAAGGCGTAGGCCAGCATCACCGCCATGTCCAGGGCCGCGAAGATCAGGGCAATGGCCAGGTACTGCGGCGCCTGCGCGGCCGAGGGGTCGATGAACTGCGGCAACAGCGCCGAGCAGAAGATGTAGCCCTTGGGGTTGGTCACCGCCACGAGGAAGGACTTGAAGAAGATGCGCTTGCTCTCGCCCGCCGTGGTCAAGGGCGTGCCGTCGGCGGCAGGCAGATGGAAGCCGCCACCCCTGGAGCGCAGCATGCGCAGGCCGAGATACGCCAGGTACACCGCGCCGACCCACTTCAGCATCGAGAACCAGAACTCCGACGCGGCCAGCAGCGCGCCAAGGCCGAGGGCCACGGCGCCGACCAGCACGAAGTCCGACAGCACCGCGCCGAGCATGCCCGGCAAGGCTCGCCGTACGCCGTGGCGGGAGCCGTTGCTCAGCGCCAGCAGGACGGTAGGGCCGGGCGTGGCGATGGCGGCGAAGGCCACCATGGCGAAGAGCAGGGCAGTTGCGAGCGTCATCGGGGCAGTCTCCTTCTCGGGGATTTCAGCAGTCGGTCAGATCTTCTTGACCAGCACCTGGCTCTTGCGGTCCCAGTTGTACTTGCGCTTGCGCGCCTCGGGCAGCCAGTCGGGGTTGACCTGCTGGAAGCCGCGCTTGAGGAACCAGTGCATGGTGCGCGTGGTGAGCACGAAGATGCTGTCCAGGCCCATGGCCTTGGCGCGGTGTTCGACACGCTTGAGGATGCGTTCGCCGTCGCCCTGCGACTGCGATTGCGGCGACACCGTGAGCGCTGCCATCTCAGCGGTGCGCGCCTCGGGGTATGGGTAGAGCGCCGCGCAGCCGAAGATCACGCCGTCGTGTTCGATCACCGTGTAGTGGCCCACGTCGCGCTCGATCTCGGTGCGGTCGCGCTTGACCAGCGTGCCGTCGCGCTCGAAGGGCTCGATCAGCTGCAGGATGCCGCCGATGTCGTCCACCGAGGCTTCGCGCAGGCTCTCGAGCTTCTCGTCGATCACCATCGTGCCGACGCCGTCGTGCACGTACACCTCGAGCAGCAGCGAGCCGTCGAGCGCGAAGGGCAGGATGTGGTTGCGCTCGACGCCGGCCTTGCAGGCCTTCACGCAGTGCTGCAGGTAGAAAGCCGTGTCCGTCGGTTTCTGCGGCGGTGGCAGCGAGGCGAGCAATTTTTCTGCGGCGTCCAGTGGCAGCTCGGTGTCGATCGGGTTGTCCTCGCTCTCGGGCAACTCGCTGTCGATGCGGATGCCCGGGATCTCGGTCAGGAAGATCAGCTTGTCGGCCTGGATCGAGATGGCGACGCTGGTGGCCACCTCTTCCATCGTCAGGTTGAAAGCCTCGCCGGTGGGCGAGAAGCCGAAGGGCGACATCAGCACCATCGCACCGAAATCGAGCGTGCGGCGGATGCCGGCCGAGTCGACCTTGCGCACCAGGCCCGAATGCTTGAAGTCCACCCCGTCGACAACGCCCACGGGCCGCGCGGTAATGAAGTTGCCCGAGATCACCCGCACCGTCGAGCCCGCCATCGGCGTGTTCGGCAGGCCCTGGCTGAAGGCGGCCTCGATCTCGTAGCGCAGCTGCCCCGCGGCTTCCTGCGCGGAGTCGAGCGCCACTTCGTCGGTGATGCGGATGCCGTGCGAGTACTTCGCTTCGTGGCCCTTGGCCGCGAGCTGCTCGTTGACCTGCGGGCGGAAGCCGTGCACCAGCACGATCTTCACGCCCATGCTCTGGATCAGGGCCAGGTCCTGCGCGATGTTCTGCAGCTTGCCCGCCGCGATCGCCTCGCCCGCCAGGGCGACCACGAAAGTCTTGCCGCGGTGCGTGTGGATATAGGGCGCGACCGAGCGGAACCAGGGCACGAAGGTGAAGTTGAAAACGGTGGACATGGGGCGTGATTGTGCATTCATGGAGCGTCGTTTGCCTGACGCGGGCGATTCAGGCGATCGCCCGCAGCACGCGGGCCGCGCTGGCGGGGACGGCCGCCGCGGCGCCCTCGGGTTGCGCTGGGGGCAGCAGGTCGGCATGGCGGGCGCGGAAGCTCGCCAGCAGCGCCGCATAGGCGTCGGTCGGCTCTCCGGTTGGAGCGGTTGGCAGGCCGAGCATTGCCGCCAGTTCGGCCGGCGCGATGGAGCCCTCGCGCATCAGCGTGTTGACCACCGCCACCAGCGCCGGCGTGTGCGCGTCGAGCAGCGCGAGGGCGCGCGCATGCTCCTGCGCGAGCAGGGCCTCGATCTCGGGGTTGGTGGCATCGACGTCGGTGTTGCGGTTGTCCTCCGGGTCGTTCGCGACGTCGGTGCGGCTCAGGCGCGTGCCGAACGCGAAGTGGCGCACGTACTGTGCCGCGCAGGCGGTGGCCTGCATGAAGTCCTGCACGGCGCCCGAGGTGCAGGCCTGCTCGCCGAACACCAGCTGCTCGGCGGCACGGCCCGCGAGACTCACGCAGATGCGGTCGCGCAGGTTCTCCTTCGACCACGTCTTGCGCTGCTCGTAGCTGTTGTAGCCGCCCTCGAACGAGGCCACGTTGATCTTGATCTCCTGCGGTGCGCGGCCGAACAGCAGGCCGTAGGCCACGCCGTGGCCGGCCTCGTGCACGGCGAGCAGGGCGCGGAAGTCCTCGCTCGAACGCTGCTTGAGGCGATTCAGCTCCAGCGACACCGGGAACTGGCGGCGCGCCTTGCGGTACCTGGCCGCGATGCACGAGGCGCCCGCATCCAGCGTGAGCCACACCGGCTCGCTGCCGTCGGCGCCTTGCTCCAGCGCCCACAGCGCGGCATTGACCAGCGTGGCGCTCAGGATCGCGTGGATCGACGAGAACAGCGGGCGCGTGCCCTGCGCCGGGAACACGGCGTTGGCGTAGATCTGCTCGTACACGCTCGCGTCGAGCACGAAGCGCACGCCGGAGCTTTCCTGGATCTCGGCCACATAGCGGTCGCAGATCGACAGGATCAGGCGCACATAGGTCGCACGGTTGAACGACGGGTAGATCACGTGGTTGTTGCCCAGGCGTGCGATCTGTTCGGGGCGGAAACGCTCGGCCAGCGCCTTCTTCACATCGATGACGGAGAGCTTCTTCGCCAGCGTGTGGAAGATGTCGGCGTCTGTGTCGCAGTCCTCGACGCGGCGCGCCGTCTCGGCGTACATCTCGTCGAGATTGCCCGAGACGAACACCAGCAGCTTGCTGTAGTCGGTCTCCCAGCTCTGTTGCATGTCGCGGAAGGCGCGCAGGCGTGCGTGCACCTCGGCGGGCTTCCAGGCCATGATCTGCAGCAGGGTCTCGGTGAGCTTCAGGCAGCGCTTCACTTCGCGCGCCTCCCAGGGCGAGAGGTGCAGCTTGCGCTTCTTGTCGTCCTTCTTCCTGTCGGCCGGGCCGTCGCGGTCCTGCACGTATTCGGCCTGCGCGAGCGACGATTCGATCTCGCCGAGCATCGACAGCGCGGGCGGCAGGCGGCCGTCGGACAGCAGCGCCCACACGTCCTGGTAGCGCTCGACCTTGGCGTCGTTGCCGCTGCCGTCGACCGTGCGGAAGCGCTGGAACTCGTCGAGCACCAGGATGCCGGGCGTGCCTTCGGCAATGCCCGATTCGGCCAGCATGGCCGAGATGGAGCCGCGGCTGTGATAGCCCGAGCCGTGGCTGAAGCCGTCCATCTGCACTTCGATGAAGCGATCGTAGAAGCCCAGGTGCTGGGCCAGACGGCGCACGAGCTGCGTCTTGCCGGTGCCGGTCAGGCCCCAGAGGCAGATGACCACAGGGCGGCTGATGAGCTGCGGCAGCACATACCAGGCGCGCAGCGAATCGATCACGCGGTCGATGATGTCGTCGATGCCGAAGAGCTCGGTCTTCAGCGCCTCGGCGACGGTCTGCAGATGGCGCGTGCGTTCGGACAGCTCGGCGTGCAGGCGGGAATGGATGTCTTTGGACATGGTGTTTTTCTTTTTTATCGAACAGGTACGGAAAAGCGGCCGCTCCTTCGCATGAAGGAATCGGCAGTCAGACGCTGTGGGAGCGGTTGCGGCGCTTCTGTGCTCGAAGCGCGCGGGGGCGCGGCTTCAGGCCGGGCGAGGCAACTTGGCCCGTCCATGCGCGGTGGGCGCATGGCTTGCGCAGCGACGGCGCAAGGTGGTGGGGGCAAGGCAGGACATGGACGCGATCGTAGCGAGAGGGTGCGGTTGAGTAAAGACTATTTACACTACGTGTTGCCGTGGGGCAGCGCACTGTGGGCGCCCTGCAACAACTGCTGTGCGCACCGATAATCGACGGTTTGCCCGCCGCGCCAGCCCGACGACTGCCTTCCCTTGACGACCACGACACCTCTTCGCATCGAATTTCCCGAATCGCTCCCTGTCTCGGGCAGGCGCGACGAAATCATGGCCGCCATCTCGGCGCACCAGGTCGTTATCGTCTGCGGCGAAACGGGCTCGGGCAAGACCACGCAGCTGCCGAAGATCGCACTCGCGCTGGGTCGTGGCAAGCTCAACGCCGAGCCAGGCAAGGGCCGGCTCATCGGCCACACGCAGCCACGCCGCATTGCCGCGAGCTCGGTCGCCAAGCGCATCGCCGAAGAGCTGAAGACGCCGCTGGGCGACGTGGTCGGCTTCAAGGTGCGCTTTCAGGACCGGTTGAGCCGCGACGCCTCGGTCAAGCTGATGACCGACGGCATCCTGCTGGCCGAGACGCAGACCGATCCGCTGCTGAAGGCCTACGACACGCTGATCATCGACGAGGCCCACGAGCGCTCGCTGAACATCGACTTCCTGCTGGGCTACCTGCGCGAGATTCTTCCGCGCCGTCCCGACCTGAAGGTGATCGTCACCTCGGCCACCATCGACGCCGACCGCTTCGCGCAGCACTTCGCGTCCAGGAACGGGCCGGCGCCGATCATCTATGTCTCCGGCCGCACCTTCCCGGTGGAGCAGCGCTACCGCCCGTTCGAGGAGTCGCGCGAGCACGACCTGAACGATGCGATCGCCGACGGCGTCGACGAACTCTGGCGCGACCCGCACAACGCGGGCGACATCCTCGTCTTCCTGCCCGGCGAGCGCGAGATCCGCGAAGCGGCCGACCACCTGCGCCGTCATCTGAGCCACCAGCCGTTATTGCGCAACGCCGAGGTGCTGCCGCTGTTCGCGCGCCTCTCGGGTCCCGAACAGGACCGCATCTTCGATGGCCACACGGGCCGGCGCATCGTGCTGGCCACCAATGTGGCCGAGACCTCGCTCACCGTGCCGGGCATCCGCTACGTGATCGACACCGGCACGGCGCGCGTGAAGCGCTACAGCTTCCGCAGCAAGGTCGAGCAGTTGCTGGTCGAGCCGATCAGCCAGGCCGCGGCCAACCAGCGCGCGGGCCGGTGCGGGCGGGTGGCGAACGGCATCTGCATCCGGCTCTACGACGAAAAGGATTTCGAAGGCAGGGCGCGCTTCACCGATCCGGAAATCCTGCGTTCCTCGCTCGCGGGCGTGATCCTGCGGATGAAGTCGCTGCGCCTGGGCGACGTGGCGCGCTTTCCGTTCCTCGAAGCGCCATCGCCGCGCGCGATTGCCGACGGCTACCAACTGCTCAACGAACTCGGCGCGGTCGACGACGCCAACGAACTCACGCAAACCGGTGCCGAGCTGTCGCGGCTGCCGCTCGACCCGCGCGTCGGCCGGATGATCCTGGAAGCCCGCTCGCGCGGTGCGCTCGAGGAGGTGCTGGTCATCGCCTCGGCCCTCAGCGTGCAGGACGTGCGCGACCGCCCGATGGACGCACAGCAGCAGGCCGACCAGGCGCATTCGAAATTCGACGACGAGAAGAGCGAGTTCAGCGGCTACCTGCGGCTGTGGAAGTGGATCGCCGACGCGCGCGGCGGCCACGGAGACACGCATAAGCTCAGCAACCGGCAGTACGAGCAGCTGCTGCGGCAGAACTTCATCAACATCCGCCGCGTGCGCGAGTGGCGCGACATCCATTCGCAGTTGCTCACGGTGGTGACCGAGCACAAGTGGCGCCTCAACGCCGAGCCCGCTGGCTACGAGCCGCTGCACCTGTCGATGCTCGCGGGCCTGCTCGGCAACGTCGGCTGGAAGCTCGAAGACGACGAGGCGTATCTCGGCGCGCGCGGCATCAAGTTCTACAAGCATCCGGGGGCGCACCTGAAGAAGAAGCCCGGCCGCTGGATCGTTGCGGCCGAACTGGTCGAGACCACACGGCTCTTCGGGCGCGGCATCGCCAACATCGAGCCGCAGTGGCTCGAACAGGTGGCGGGGCATCTGCTGAAGAAGCAATTGCTCGACCCGCACTGGGAGAAGAAGGGCGCGCAGGTGTCGGCGCTGGAACGCGCGACGCTGTATGGGCTGGTCGTGTACAGCGGGCGGCGCGTCGACTTCACCAAGGTCGATCCGGTCGCGGCGCGCGAGATCTTCATCCGCGAGGCGTTGGTCGGTGGGCAATGGGAGAGCAAGTTCCCGTTCCTCACGGCCAACCGCAAGCTGGTGCGCGAGGTCGAAGGGCTGGAGCACAAGTCGCGCCGGCAGGACGTGCTGGTCGACGACGAGCTGATCTTCGCCTTCTACGACGCGCAGTTGCCCGCCGACGTGGCCAGCGGCATCACCTTCGAGAACTGGTACCGCCATGCCTCGAAGGAGCAGCCACGCCTCTTGTTCCTGACGCGCGATGAACTGATGCGCCACCAGGCGGCTGGCATCACGACGCAGTCTTTCCCGGCCACGCTGCGACTGGGTGGCGTGGACTGTGCTGCGACCTACCTTCACGAGCCCGGTGACGCGAAAGACGGCCTCACCGTCAGCGTGCCGCTGTTCGTGCTCAACCAGGTGAGCGAGGAACGTTGCGAGTGGCTGGTGACGGGCATGCTCAAGGACAAGATCCAGGCGCTGCTCAAGAGCCTGCCGCAGCGCCCGCGCTCGCGGCTGGTGCCGCTGCCCGAGTCGGCTTCGAAGCTGGCGGAAGAACTGTCGGCGCCCGAGCTGTTCGGCACAGGCTCGCTGACCGACGTGCTGCTCAAGCGCGTGCGCGACATGACCAGCATCGACGTGAAGCGCGCCGACTTCAAGCTCGACATGCTGCCGCCGCACCTGTTCATGAACCTGCGCGTGATCGACGAGCACGGGCGGCAGCTGGGCATGGGGCGCAACCTTGGTGCGCTGAAGGCCGAACTCGGTGCGCAGGCACGAGGCGCGTTCCAGGCGCTCGCGGGGCTGAATGTGAAGGCGTCGCCGGAGAAGAAGACGGCGACGGACGAAGACTCGAAGGCGCCCGCGAAGGCGGCCAACGCGCCTGCGGCCGCCGCACTACCCGCCGGCCAGCGCTACACGGGCTGGACTTTCGGCGAGCTGCCCGAACTGATGGAAGTGCGCCGCGGCTCGCAATCGCTGATCGGTTTTCCGGCGCTGCGCGACGAGGGCGACGCCGTGACCATCGAGGTGTTCGACGAGCCCGCCGTGGCGGCTACCAAACACCGGGCCGGCCTGCGCCGCCTGTTCGCACTGCAGCTGAAGGATGCGCTCAAGTACCTCGAGAAGAACATCCCCGATCTGCAGAAGATGTCGGTCGCGTTCATGCCGCTCGGCACCTCCGAGGAACTGCGTGCGCAGATCATCGACGTGGCGATCGACCGCGCCTTCCTTCAGGAGCCGCTGCCGACCGACGAGTTCGCGTTCAAGCGCCGGCTGGAAGAGGGGCGCGGCCGCCTCACGCTGATCGCCAACGAGGTGGGCCGGCTGGCGTCGGCCATCCTCATCGAATACGCGGCGGCCGCGCGCAAGATCAAGGACACGAAGATCCAGCCCGATGCCGTGCAGGATGCCGCGCAGCAGCTGCAGCGTCTCGTCGGCAAGCGCTTCATCGCCGACGCACCGTGGACGCAGTTGCAGCACTTCGCGCGTTACCTCAAGGCCATCGTGCTGCGGCTCGACAAGCTGCGCGCGGACCCGGCGCGTGATGCCGCCAAGCTCGCCGAACTGAAACCGCAAGAGCAGCGCTATTGGCGCCTGGTGGCGGAGCGCAAGGGCGTGGTGGATGAGCGCATGCTTGAATTCCGCTGGCTGCTCGAGGAGCTTCGCGTGAGCTTCTTCGCACAGGAGTTGCGCACGCCGCAGCCGGTGAGCGTGAAGCGGCTCGACAAGGCGTGGGCCCAGTTGCAGGCATGAAAAAGCCCGCCGAAACAGTCTGTGTAAATAGTCGGCGTTGAGTCTGCCTTGAATGCCCTTCAGACGTTGGTCTGGAGGGCATTTTTCATTGGAGAGCGATCAATGGGACATCGGCACGGACAGGACCGGGGGCAGGCGACGCTGTTTCCGCTGATGCTCGATGAGCTGGTGAGCCAGGACGCACTGGTTCGAGTGGTGGATGCCTGGGTGCAGGCGCTGGACTTGAAGGCGCTGGGCTTTGCCAAGGCGCAGGCGCAGCGACTTGGAACACCCCCTACGACCCGGGGGATCTGCTGCGGCTGTACCTCTGGGGCTACCTGAGCGCGATCCGCTCCTCGCGGGCGCTGGAGCGCGAGTGCCATCGCAACGTGGAGTGCATGTGGCTGCTGGGGCGTTTAGCGCCGGATCACAAGACGATTGCCGAGTTCAGGCG
>NZ_LMEK01000026.1:245891-343214 GCF_001426595.1 Variovorax sp. Root434 | reverse complement strand
ATTCAGGATGTAGAGGTTGCCGAAGCGCTCGCCCGCCTGGTAGATCGTGTCGCCCGTGTGCACGACACGGCGCTGCGGCTTGAGCTGCTCGCAGAGAAGCTTCAGTGTGTCCATGGTGTTGCGGCCCGCGCACGCCTGGCCGCCGGCGGGCAGGGTCAGGCTCGGGGAAAGCTGCGCGGTGTTCGTGGGAGCGGTGTTGAGCATCGAGACTCCTTGGTGGTCTGTCGCGTTTCGATGAATCGACGTTAGGAAGCCCTCGAAAATGAAGTAACAACGGCCTGAATCCCGGGGTGACATTTGGTCAATGCAATGGGTCCGGCGTGTATCAGCGGCACATGGTGAGACCTCTGCCACATCGAAGCGGTCCGATGCCTTGACCTGCATCAAATGCAGTGCAGCCGGCATGCCTAACCTTGGCAAGTCACACATTGACCGTTGCCATGCCCCCTTCCAACATCGTCCGCAGCCCGGAGGTCGAACCACAGCTCTCGCCGCTGGGCGTGGCCAGCCTGCTCTCGCGGGCTCGTATCCTGCAGCGCGCGGCGCTTGGCGGGACCACTCGCCCGCTGCTGCGTGGCAAGAACCTGGGCCTGCTCTGCGAGGCACAGCCCGACGAAGCGCAAGCGCTGTTCCGCCGCGCTGCGGAAGAACTCGGCGCGCACGTGGCCGTGATGCGCTCGAGCCTGTCTCCCGCAAGCTCCCCTCAGGAAGTGCAGCACACCGCCCGCATGCTCGGCCGGCTCTACGAGGCTATGGAATGCCAGGGCGTGGACCCGGTACTCGTGCAGCGCATCGCGGAACATGCCGGCATCCCGGTGTTCGATGGCGCTGCCACGAGGGCCCATGCGGCCGACCGGCTTGCGGAGATGCTCGGGGACACGACCTCACGGGCCGACAACCGTCGCTTCATCCTCCAGGCAATGTTGCTGGAAGCCATCGGCTAAGCCGCGATGCCCGCCGCATTCGCGGTTGATCCAGCGCAATACGCTTCTGCTGCCTCCTTCCTACAGTGGATTCCACGGCCGCCACGGCTGAGCCAGGACGACCGGCTCCCATCCATTCACAGCAAGGAATCACTCATGAAGACCGATACCCAATTGCGCAACGACATCCAGGCCGAGCTGACCTGGGCCCCCGACGTCAAGTCCTCCGACATCGGCGTGATCGTCAAGGACGGCGTGGTCACACTCACCGGCCATCTCTCCAGCTACGCCGAAAAGTACGCGGTCGAGCGCGCCGCGCAGCGCGTGTACGGCGTGAAGGCGCTGGCGATCGAACTCACGGTGAAGCTGCCTTTCGACAACCAGCGCACCGACGCCGACATCGCCCTGGCGGCCGAACGCGCGCTCGAATGGAACGTGCTCGTGCCCGACGGCAAGATCCACCCGATGGTCGAGAAGGGCTGGCTCAGCCTCAGCGGCGAGGTCGAATGGGACTACCAGCGCAACGCCGCCGAGGTCACCGTGCGCAACCTGATGGGCGTGACCGGCGTGTCGAACCTCGTGAAGGTCAAGCCCAGGGTGAGCCCCGCCGACGTCGAGAAGAAGATCCACGAGGCGCTCTCGCGCCAGGCCGACCGCGAGGCCCGCAAGCTCTCCATCTCGGTGGACGGCTCGCTCGTCACGCTGCGCGGCACCGTCCACTCCTGGACCGAGCGCGATGCGGTACAAGGCGCCGCATGGGCCACGCCGGGCGTCACGGTGGTGGTGAACGACCTGCTCGTGGACGCCTGAGATGCGCGTCGCGCTCGTCACCGGCGGAACCTCGGGCATCGGGGCGGCCACGGCCGAGGCCCTGCAGGCGGCGGGCTACCGCGTGGCGGTGAACTTCGCGAACCGCGCGGAGGCCGCGCAGGCCTTCACCGCGCGCACCGGCATTCCGGCCTTCTGCTGGAACGTGGCGGATCACGCCGCCTGCCAGGCCGGTGTCGCGCACGTGGAGTCCGCGCTCGGCCCCATCGACGTGCTGGTCAACAACGCGGGCATCACGCGCGACACGATGCTGCACAAGATGAGCCTGGAGCAGTGGCGCGAGGTGCTCGACGTGAACCTGGGCGGCTGCTTCAGCATGTGCCGTGCCGTCATCGGCGGCATGCGTGAACGCCGCTTCGGCCGCATCGTGAACATGGGCTCGGTCAACGGCCTGTCCGGGCAGGCGGGTCAGGTGAATTACGCGGCTACGAAGGCTGGGCTCGTGGGCTTCACCAAGTCGCTCGCGCTGGAAGGCGCCTCGCGCAACATCACCGCCAACGTGGTGGCGCCGGGCTACACCGACACCCCCATGGTGGAGGCTGTCGCGCCCGAGACGATGGCGAGGATCCTGTCGGACATTCCGGCTGGCCGCCTCGCCACGCCCGCCGAGATCGCGCGCGGCGTGGTGTTTCTCGTCGCGGACGAGTCCGCGTTCATCAACGGCATCACGCTGTCGATCAACGGCGGCAAGTACATGGACTGAAGCGGCGACGCCCCTGCCTTCATCCTTTCCGGCGAGCCCGCCATGTACACCACGTCCCAGGCACGCTCCTTCGACCCCGCCGAACGGCTCGCGCCGACCATGCGCGCCATGGTGCTGAACGCGGCCCTGCTGCCGCTGGAGCTCGAGCGGCGCAACATTCCGCAGCCCGGCCCGGGCGAGCTGCGGCTGCGCGTGCTGGCATGCGCGGTCTGCCGCACCGACCTGCACGTGGTCGACGGGGAGCTGCCGCTGCCCGTGCTGCCCAAAGCGTTGTCCACACCGTAGCCAGCATCGGCCAGCACGCAGTGGTGCGGCGCGCCTTCATCCAGCAGCGTGCGCAATTGCCGCAGCGCGATCTGCGTCTTCGTGGCGAAGCGCACTTCGTCAGGAACGCCGGCCTTGCCACGGCGTTCAGGATCCGACGCCCAGTCCTCGGGCAACCGCCGCGCGCAGCACCCACGAGATGTGCGTCTCGACCAACTCGACGCGCGCCGGTCTCCCGCCGCAATGATTCGCGCAGTGCCTGCACCAATGTCGTGTCCATCTGCCTTGTTTCCGATTCAGCGACCACGAGAGTGAATGAAGAGGCGCCATGCCGCCCAGCAGCCCGGCAGCGCGGCCCACAACGCCCAGTGCGGCGGCAGCGTTGCCAGGCCGAACCATGCGCCGACGCCCGGCACGCCGGTCAGCAGGACCCAGACCCCGCAGACGCCCACCAGCAACGCATGGAACACCGCATTGGTGTGCGTGCGCCCCAAGCCGGCGCCACGGAACCACAGCAGCAGCAACAGGTTGCTGAGCACGATCGAGCCCAGGCTCGCCAGGCGCAGCACCTCCGCCGAAGCACCGCGCTCCCGGCAGACCCATTGCACCAGCGCCACGCCGGCAAACGCAAGCCCGCCGAGCGCCAGCGCACGGGCGGCCGAGGCCAGCGAGAACAGCGTGTCCTCCTTGCGGCGCGGCGGCACGTCCATGCTGTCGTCCGGCGCCGGCTCGGCCTCGAACACCAGCGAGCAGGCCGGGTCGATCAACAGCTCGAGCAGCACCACGTGCAGCGGCAGCAGCAGCACCGGGCCGCCCAGCACGACCGGAATCAGCGCCACGCCGACGATGGGCACGTGCACCGCAAACAGATAGCCCAGGGCCTTGCGCAGGTTGGTGAAGATGCGCCGGCCGGCGCGCACGGCGTCGACCAGGGAGGCGAAGTTGTCGTCCGTCAGCACCAGCGAGGCGGCCTCGCGCGCGACGTCCGTGCCGCGCTGGCCCATCGCGACGCCGATGTCGGCCGCCTTGAGCGCGGGCGCGTCGTTGACGCCGTCGCCCGTCATCGCGACGACCTCGCCGCGCTGCTGCAGGGCCTGCACGATGCGCAGCTTCTGCGCCGGATCGACCCGCGCGAACACCTGCACCTCGCGCACGCAATCCCGCAGCGCATCGTCGTCCATGCCGGCCAGCGCCGCTCCGGTCATCACATGCGTCGTGCCGCCATCGACGAGCCTGGCCTGCCGCGCGATCGACCGCGCCGTGAGGGCGGCATCGCCGGTGATCATCACCACGCGCACGCCCGCGCGCCGGCACGCCTGCACGGCAGCGGGCACCTCGTCGCGCAAGGGGTCCAGGAAGCCGAGCAGGCCCAGCGGCGCAAGCCGAAGACCCTCGGGCAGCGCGGCGTCGTCGCCGGCCGCGAGAGCGCGGCCCTCGGCCACCGCGAGCACGCGCAGGCCGGCGGCGCTCCAGCGGTCGGCCGCCTCGCGCAACTGCTGCATGAGCGCCCCATCGGCTTCGCAAAGACCGAGCACGGCCTCCGCCGCGCCCTTGACCACCACCGCCTGGCCGGGCACGCCGGGCGCGTGCCACCAATGCACCACGTAGGGCGAGCCCTCGCGGATTCCCCGGCGCACACCGGGCACCCAGGCCGGATCGGCGCGCAGGCCCGCAGCCTCGGCGGCCGCGCGCACGGCCCGATCCATCGGTTCGACGCCCTCCGCGTTGCTGGCGCGGACCGCAGCCTGCAGTAGGCGATGGAAGCGCTGCGCCGCAGGCTCACCCGCTTCGCGCAACTCGCATTCGCCGGCACCGTCGTGCAGGGCCGCCAGCGCCATGCGGTTTCGCGTCAACGTGCCGGTCTTGTCCACGCACAGCACGGTGATGGTGCCGAGCGCCTCGATGGCCTGGGGCTGGCGGGTGAGCACGTTCGACTTGGCAAGACGCCAGGCGCCGAGCGCCAGCATCACGCTCCAGACGACGGCAAACTCCTCGGGGATCAGCGCCATCGCCAGCGTCAGGCCGACCAGCAGACCCTGGGTCCAGGAGCCCTCCCGCAGCGCGAACACGGCGGCCGCGGCCAGGCAGGTGAAGGCCGCGAGCCAGGCCACCCGCCGCACCAGCAGCTTCAACTCGTCCTGCAGCCGGCTGGCGCGCGGCGCGAGTTGCGCGATGGACCGATGGATGGCGCCCAGTGCCGTGTGGGCGCCCGTGCCGGTCACCTCGGCCACGCCGTCGCCGCGCACCACCAGGCTGCCCGCGAGGAGCGCGTCCGCCCGGCCTTCGCCGTCGCCATCCGGGCTGCCGGGATGCTTGGCCAGCGGCATCGACTCGCCGGTGAGCAAGGACTCATCGACCTGCAGCCCGACGGCCTCGACCAGCCGCGCGTCAGCGGACAGGCGGTCGCCTTCATTCACCAGCAGGCAGTCGCCGCGCACGAGTTCACGGCTCGCGATCCGAACGGGGCGCCCCTGCCGCACGACGGTGCAGCGCGGGCTGGACAGGTCCTTCAGCGTCTCGAGGACCCGCTCGGTGCGCTGCTCCTGGTAGATCGACAGCCCGCCCACCAGCAGCACCGACACCGCGAGCATGCCGGCCTCGCCCAGATCGCCGAGCATGGCATAGAGCGCCGCGGCGGCCAGCAGCAGCATGAACATCGGCTGCGTCAGCGCGCCCCAGGCGATGCGGACCAGGCCCTTGCGGGAAACGGAGGGCAGGACATTCGGGCCGTCGCGGCGCAGGCGCTGCGCGGCTTCGGCATCGGTCAGGCCCTGGAGCGGTTGGTCGCGCACGGACGTCTTCCTTCGGTTGCTTGGGGCCGAGCCTGGCGCCGGATGGCAGGACCGATGCGCCCCAAGGGCTGCGCAGCCGAGCCTCGGCGCCCGCCGCCTCAATGCGCCATCAGGACCGGCACGGTCATCTGTGCGAGGATCTGCCGCGTGACGCCGCCCAGCACCCGTTCGCGAAACCGCGAATGGCCGTAGCCGCCCATCACGAGCAGGTCGGCACCGAGATTGGAGATGCGCGACAGCAGTGCGTCCGCGATGTCGATCTCGGTCACCTCCCGCTCCGACCTCGCCTGGATGCCGTGCCGCTGCAGGAATTGGATCATCTCCGGAATGAGAAGCCGCTGTTCGTCGCCCTCTTCGCCCGGATGCCGATACGAGACCAGCGTCACGCGCGATGCCCCCAGCAGCGCCGGCAAGGCCGTATGGATGGCGATGGCGGACTCCCGCGAACCGTCCCAGGTGACCACGACGTTCTTCGCGGGGGCGCTGAAGTTCCCGGCGCAAGGCACGATCAGCAGCGGGCGCCCGGCTTCCATCAGCACCTGCTGCACCAGGCCGTGCACGGTGGTGTCCATCGCATCCGATTCGTCGTCCTGGCCGAGCACCACGAGATCGCTTGCGCGGCCGTGTCGGACAACGGCGTCGACCGTCGCCCCATCGACGAGGCGAACCTCGTATGACAAGTAGCCCGACGCATGGATGCCTTCCCTGAATTCCCGGCTGATGGCCTCAGCGCGCAGCCGCAGGTGGCTGGCCGCATCGGCGATGTAGTCGGTCATGCCCGTGGCGATGGCATCGATCGGAATCACGCCGTCGTACAGGCCCGTGGGCACCAGCCCGACCAGGTGGCCTTCATGGGCCTTCGCCCACTGCGCCGCCAGCGCGGAGCGCGCCGCGCTGCGGTCGGAGCGGTCCAGGTGAACGAGGATGGTTCTGAAGTTCATGGGGCAGCCTGCTCGGTGATGCGCGGCGCCCGGCGCGGAATATGGGCGGTGCGCGAATCTTCGGGCGCGCGTTGCGCGGGCACCTTGATGCCGATCAAGTCAGCGCCGGATCACGCATTTGTCGTACAGGTGCGGGGCCCGGCGGGGTCGTAGCGGCATCGAAGCCCTACGCCTCATGATCACCTTGAGCGCATGTGTCTCGGCGGCTTCGAGCCCGCATGGACGATTGGGGAGGTATGCCATCTCCGGCATGCGCCTTCGCTGCCAATACGCCACATCAACGAACTCCGCGCCGCACGGCCGGGGGTCAAAGACCGGCTTCGCGCAGCCTCTGCACCAGATCGGCTTCTTTCTCGTGCCGGCGCACGGGCACCTGCCGACGGAACGCGGACAGACAGAGCAAGAGCATTTTCTTCATGTGATTCCTTGCGGTAGGCATTGGACTGGCGGATGGATCGCATCCGCATGCATGCAGGATGCCGCACGCGGATGCCGCGCGAGTTGACGAACATCAAACGCCTGCAATCGACCCGACGGTGTCCGTCTCCCCTTCTTCCCCGTGCGATGCGCCGTGGTCCTTCAGGGTGCCGATGAACATCAACAGCCGACAGAGCTTGTCGTGCGGGCTGTCGACCGAGCCACCGTACAGGCTCTGCACCACGTAGATGTCGGCGCCGCACGGGTCGGCCAGCGGACGCAGCTTGCGCTCGCCATCCTCGAACACGCGCTCCTCGTGCGGCGACAGCGCCACATTCAGCGCGTCGGCGAGCGACCACGCGAAGAGATGGGCCGCTTCAAGGGAGAACATGAGCATCGATTGCTCCTGGCGGCCATGTTCCGAAAGGCTAGGCTCGCGGCCGCTCATGCGTCCTGACATCGATCAAGCCCCAATGAGGTCCCATGTGGCCCGGACTTGCGCTGGATCAAACCTCACACTGAGAGTTGGCAGTACATTGAACGAACCGATGAATCAAGGGCAAAAGCCGGAGATTCAAAGCTGGCAATGGTGAATCCCCCTCGGGGGAGTTCATGGCGTCGTACTCCGACATCATGGGGATGAAGGCAACCCCAGACTGCCCAGGCGTCAAAGGGCCGGGCGGGGACCTTCGCCAAGCCCGCCATTCGCAAGAAGGGCGGGCTTCTTTTTTTGCCGAGGGCGAGAGCGGATCTCACTCGCGGCTGCGGCCCAGGTCAGCGAGCCCGCGCAGCCATTTCCCGCACTGCGCATCGCTCATGCCTTCGACCTGCCCGACCAGCGTTTCGTGGATCGGGGCCATGTCCGCGAAGCCGAGGATGCCCCCGCTCCAAAGCCTTCAGGCTGTGCGCGCGGTAGTATCAGCGCATTCACCGAGAGTTTGCGCTGGGTCAAGCGCGGGACATGATGTCCGCCATATGGTTGGCACCCTCCAACTCGTTGTTACCGCTCGACCGAAGATCGGTCCGTGCACCGAACATGCATGATTTCTGGCTCGGTTTTCAGTTGCTCCTACTGCTCGGGGCGGCCAACAACGCGCCCATCGCAGCCAAGCGGATGCTTGGCGCCCGGTGGTCCAGCCCGCTGGATGGAGGCCTCAGGCTACGTGACGGGCGACCGCTCCTGGGGCCGTCGAAAACCGTAAGAGGCGTGGTTGCATCCGTTGCCACGTGCACGCTGTGTGCGTGGCTTTTCGGCTCTGCGCCCGGGATCGGCGCCCTCATCGCGGCGGGTGCCATGGCCGGCGATGCGCTTTCCAGTTTTGCCAAGCGGCGCCTGGCGATCGAACCGAGCGGGCGGGCGTTGGGGATCGACCAGATTCCGGAGTCGCTATTGCCATTGTTGGCGGTCCAATCCCTGCTGGGCCTGTCGTTCCTGCAGGTCGCCGCGATCACGGCCTCCTTCGTATTGCTGGAGATACCCTTGGCGCGGCTGGCGCATCGCCTCGGGCTGCGCGATCGGCCCTACTAAGAGCGGCTAACGAAACGGTGCGAGACGGCGAAGGCAGATGATGCACCAAGCCAGAGAGAGCAGTGCGACATGAGAAATCCCAGCCAACTCCTGGGCCGCGTCGCTTCTCAACTGCGCATCCGACTTCATGATCTTTCCTTTCGGCTCTGTTTCAACGGGGATACAGGACGCATGCGTACCTGCATGGGGGCCGCGCCTCGCGCCAGCTCCCCGACGCGTCCATCCTGCGGCGTCGCGACAAGTAGCGCTTGCGCAAGCGCAAAGTCGTCGGAACGGGATACAAACGCAAGCGTCTTCTATGCGAAGCGACGGATGCTCGGCAACGGCTCGTTCACGCCGGCGGATGGGCCGCTTGCTCCTGCTCGAGAAGGCGCTTTCGTTCCTCGACCCACCACGCGGGAGTATCTTCCCGCAGCAGTTCGGTCGTCGACGAGAAGGGATGAAAGCCATGCGCAATACACTTCGCGGCCTGGCCGTCCTGGCATGTCATCTCTGCCGAGGCACCGAGCCAGTCCGGTGGTAGCGGATGCAGAGCGAAAGGATTGTGGATCAGCACCGTGCCTTCGTTCCACTGTTCTCGCTGCGCACCCCGCTGGCCCACTTCGTAGGCATAGCATGCCGGCGTGGAAGCGTCCCCGTCTTCCGCAAGGCAAGCTCCATGGCGCAGCATCCTTGCTGCGCTGGCTGCGTGCTCTTCCTGTCCAAGTCGATTGAACTTCGCGATCGTGGCATCGTTGCAGAACAGGACGCCCGAGACATGCTCGGCGTCCTGATGGCCGAAGAAACCGTCCGGGAACAAATCGCCGAGTTCCTGCAACTGGCCGGGACCTCCGAAGAGGAAATGCAGGAGCGCAGATGGAGCGCCATGAGCCAGTCTGTGGTCGAAGTCCTGAATGGCGAAGACGAAGGGGTGGCCATCCGCATGAGGCGCACGCCAACGCTGCTGATGCAGCCGTCGAAAGAGAATTCCGCCCAAGCCGTGCGCTTGTGGCTCGGGGACGGCCAACCGTGGCGACGTAGCCTGGCCTTCGGCCCCGGTGACCGGCGTTCCGACAGTGAAGGCGTCAACGGCAGCCGTCGTGCTGGCCTTTGCCAGCAAGAAGGCAGGGGCCTCATGCTTGAGATCGATTCGATGGCCTGCGGCCTTGAACAGCGCAAAAAGGAAGAGCTCAAAGAGGGCATCATCGAAATCCCTCCCCTGCAGATACGCGAAGTAGTCGGGCCGCATGTCGCGAATTTCACTACCGTGCAGTTCGCTCACCAGTCCGCGCGCGGGCGCAAACTCGGCCCGATCGCGGAGCAAGCGAAATCGCGGATGCAACTCTGCTTCGGATCGCACCGTCTGCTTGAACAGGTCGTGCGCGGCATCTGCCATGGCGCAGCCAGTGCCGGGGCGAGTTTTCGAGTCGAGAACCATGGATTCCTTTCGACCATTCCCTTGGCGCAAGGGCACGCTTGCCGTCACTCTAGGCGAGCGAGGGCGGCAGTCGATTGCGGCAGATCAAGGCGCAAGCCGACAGGTCTCGGCGCCGGACTGCACCGGCAATCGCCCTTCGCGCCCCCCGGACCCATCAAGGGCGAAAGCCGGAGATTTGAAGGTGATAGCGAGGAATCCCCTTCGGGGGAGTTCATGGTGTCGTCCCGACACCGTGGAGATGAAGGCAACCTCAGACTGCCCAGGCCTCAAAGGGCGGGTGGGGACCTTCACCAAGCTCGCCATCCGCAAGGATGGCGGGCTTTTCTTGTGTCGAGGGCGGGAGCGAATCTCACTCACCCCCTGCGGCCCAGGAAGGTCCGCTCTCCATGCCAATCCGGTGAGCGGCCTGGTCAACAGCTTGCGCGCGCTGATGCTGGTAGGGGGCGGAGTTGATCGAGCGCAACCCCTCGCCGGGAGCTGCGCCCTAGGCTTCGATATCCGTTCCTTTTCTTCTTCTTGTTGGAGCCGCCATGAAAACCCAATGGATCGTCGTCGCCAATGCCGCATCGGCGCGCATTTTCCGCCGTGAATCGTCCAAGGCGCCCCTCGCGCCGGTCGCGGCATTCACCCACGAGGAAAGCCGCCTGCATTCAAGCGCCCTGGGCACCGACCGCCCCGGCAGCCAGGCGGCCGACAACAGCCAGGGCCTGAACCATTTCGAACCGCGCAGCGACCCGCATCGCAAGGAACATCAGCGCTTCGCGAAGGAGATCGCCCGGCGGCTCGACGAAGGCTTGAAGGCCGGCGCGTTCGGCACGCTCACCGTCTTCGCATCCGATCCCTTCATGGGCGAACTGAAGGCCGAGTTGAGCGAAGCGGTCAGCCAGCGGCTGCAGGCCGCGCACAACACCGACCTCTCCCACGTCGGCATCGCGGAGCTGGAGCGCCGCATCTGCGACGCGCAATCCACCGCGCTGTGACGCCATGAACTCGACCGCAAGCCCAGCGCCCGCGCAGGCGCTCGACGTCGGCCACTGGCATTGCGAGTTGCAGGCCCGCCCCGTGAGCGCGGTCTTCCAGCCCGTGGCCATCTGCCGGTTCGCACAGGGAGAGCCGGTGCAACTGCCCCCGGACACGGAACCGTACGCCACGCAGGCGGAGGCGCTTCGCCACGCTCAGCAGCAGGCCGTGAGGTACATGCGCCAACGGTAAGGCGGGCGGGCAGCGGGCCGGTCAGGGCTTCGCATGGCCGACTGTCTGCGCGAGCGCGATGCGATGCGTGGCCGGAAGGCCGAGCGCCTGTGCGAGCTGTTTCCGATCGATCATGGCCCGAACGACCGTGGCCAGGCCCGCGGCCGCGCAATGCAGGTACACGTTCTGCGCGATGCAGCCCGCGTCGGCGCCTGCGAGAAACGGCCGGTCCTTGGCATCGACTTCGGTCATGCGCCCCAGATCGGCCACATAGACCAGGTTGAGCGGCGCGGTCCCGACGAAGTCCTGCAGGCCCGTGTGCGCGCGCAGGTCACCCACCCTGATCAGAAACAGCCGATGCGTGCGCGGCTCGTATCGATAGGTGCCTGCGGCCAGGACCGCATAGATGTCGATCTCCTTCCAATTGTGCGCGGAAGGCGCGGTGCGTCCGCCTTGCTGCTCGCGATTGACGCCACAGGCCGCCCAGAGCAGCGCTGACAGCGCCGCGAGCGACAGCCCGTCGGGCAGGAAGGCCCGCGTGCTGCAGCGCCGTTCGAGGGCCTGGTCAAGCGACATCGACGTGGGCGCCGGTGACGGCAGGGCCATGGATTCGCCGACGGTGTCGAGCAGGAAGGTTGTCATGCCAAGACCTCAGAAGTTGACGACGCGCGCCAGCACGTCTCCGCTACCGAATGAATCTCCGGCAGCCACGCAAATCTGTTCGAGCACGCCATCGTGCGGCGCTTCGACATTCACATTCTGTTGCACCAACACTGCCCTGGCGAGCACCTGGCCCGCATGGACGCGATCACCTTCGCACGCCAGCCAGCTTTCGATGAAAGCTGCGTCGCCGGCCTCCAGCGACTCCCAGCGTGCGGGGTCCAGGATGACTTCACTCATGGTGGCTCTCTCCTTCGAGGTTCGGGAGTCGCGAGCATGGCTGCGGTACAGTGCGGGAGCCTTGACCTGGCTCAACATTCACACGGCCGGCTCAGCGCCGCCCGAGCCGTGACGGCCGAGCGGCTCCGGGCGGTCAGCTCGCGGCGCATCGCGTACATCGTGGCCAGCGGCTGCGATGCACGCAACGCCCGCGCCAGCTGCTGGTGTCGCGAATCACCGAGCAGGCCCTCGTCCTTGCCGAGCCAGGGGCTGGGCACCCTGCTCTTCGAGCGCCTGATCGAACATGCGCGCCGCCGCGGCATCGGGCGCCTGGTCGGCTTCGTGCTGCGCGAGAACACGCGCATGCTGAAGCTCTCGGCCGCCATGGGCTTCAGGGCCGATCCGTCGGAGCCGCCGGCCTCGGGCCTGCGGCGAATGGTGATAGACCTGTTGCCTTCAGCAATCCCGACGTGATCGTCGGCGTGAAGCCGTAGTAGCGCTCGTTCAGGTAGCGCGCGACCTCCACGATGTCCTCGTCGCGCCAGCCGAGCGAGGCGGCCTGCTGCCAGCGGCGGACCTGTTCCTCGAGGCTGTTCCAGTCGGTGGCCAGTCTCCTGCTGCGCCAATGCATCTGCGTGCTGTGGCAGGCGATGCAGTTCGTGTTGTAGAGCAGCTCGCCGCGCGACTGGGCCTGGGCCGCTCCCCCCTGCAGGGCCATGACAGCCAGCACGGCCGCCGTCAGCCGGAACAGCCCCGGCGCGCGCCGCTTGAGGCTGCATCGATGGTCGTCCAGAGGGGGTTGGATCGGGCGCATGTTCATCTCCTGTTCGACCGCACGCGGTGAAGACGCCATCGTCCGCGCGGCGGCAGCGCGCTCGCTTGATCCAGCGCAACGGATGCGGCGCTGCGGATGCCTAGAGTGGCAATCCCATCATTCCCTTCACGGAGCGTCCCGCATGAACACCGCACCTTCTCGCTTCGATCGCATCGAAAACCTCTTTCCCGACGTGCTGCGCCGCTGGGCACGGCCGATGCAGTTGCTCGACGACACCGAGCTGCCGGCCGACATCCGCGTGGACGTCTGCGAAAACGACAAGGAATACCTCGTCACCGCGGAGATTCCCGGTGCGAAGAAAGAGGACGTGCGCGTATCGGTCGACGGCAGCTACGTCTCGATCTCCGCCGAGATCAAGAAGGACCAGGAGCAGAAGCACGGCCGCTCCATCGTCAGGGAGACCTACCGCGGCAGCGTGTCGCGCGGCTTCTCGCTGGCCAGCGAGGTGGACGACAAGGGCGCTGTGGCCAAGCTCGAGGACGGCGTGCTGCGCCTGACGCTGCCCAAGCGCGAAGGCGGCGCCCATCACGTCCTGAAGATCGAATAACCGCGAACTCCTCAGCGTTCCAGGCGGCCGTCCACGACGCGGATGATCCTGTCGCAACGCGCCGCCAGCAGCGGGTTGTGCGTGACGAAGAGAACCGCCATGCCGTGTTCGCGGTTGGCCTGTCGCAGCAGTTCGAACACGGCGTCGGCGGACTTGGTGTCGAGATTGCCGGTCGGCTCGTCGGCCAGCAGCAGCGGCGGCGCCATGGCCAGCGAGCGGGCCACCGCCACACGCTGCTGCTGGCCGCCGCTCAGTTCGGTGACCCGGCTGTCGCGCCATTTCGAAAGGCCCACGCTGTCGAGCAGGGCCGCGGCGCGCTGTGCCATGCTGTCGTTGAAGAACGTGGCGTCGCCGAGCATCGGCATCATCACGTTCTCGAGCGCCGTGAAGCCGGCCAGCAGGTTGTGGTACTGGAAGACGAACCCGATGTTGTGCCCGCGCAGCCGCGTGAGCGCATGGTCGTCGAGCGCACCGGTTTCCTCGCCGCCGATGCGCAGTGATCCGCTCGTGGGGCGGTCGAGCAGCCCGACGATGTTCAGCAGCGTGCTCTTGCCCGAACCCGAGGGTCCCATCACGGCGCAGAACTCGCCGCGCTCCAGCGCGAGGTCGATGCCATGCAGCACCTCGGTCTCGTTCGCAAGCCCCCGGTTGAAGGTCTTGCGCACATCGTGCAGGCGAACGACCGGTTCAGCCACGGATGGCCACCACGGGGTCGAGCCGCGCCGCGCGCAGCGCCGGGGCGAAAGCCGCCGCCAGGCCGGTGAGGGTCGCCAGCAGCAGCGAGGCGGCGAACAGGCCGGGCTCGATCGCCAGCGGGAAGAGCGGCGTGCCGTCGGGGTTGAGCGCATAGCGCTGCCACAGCAGCAGCGCCACCAGACCCATGCCCGCTCCGCCCAAGGAACCGAGCAGCCCCAGAAGCCCGCCCTGCAGCAGGAAGACCCGCAGCACCTGCCCGCGCGAGATGCCCATCGCGCGCAAGATGCCGATCTCCCGCGACTTCTGCACGACCGACACCACCAGCACGCTCGCGATGCCGAAGGCCACCGACAGGCCGACGAAGAAGCGGATGGTGGTGTTCGAAGTCTTCTGCGCCTGCACCGCGGTGAAGAACTGCGCGTTGGTCGCGATCCAGCTGTCGGCCTGCACGCGGTTGGCGGCCGTGATGCGCTGGGCAATGGTCTCGGCGGCGTAGATGTCCTTCACCGTCACGTCGATGGCCGACACGCCGCCCACCAGACCCAGGAGGCTTTGCGCCGTGCGCAGCGCCACGAAGGTGGTGCGCTGGTTGGCGGGTTTACTGCCCAGGTCGAAAAGCCCGGTCACCGTGAGCGTCTGGTCGCCGCCGCCAGCCGCTGACACGCGCAGCTTGTCTCCGACCGTCACGCCGAGGTCGATCGCCAGGTCGGTGCCGACGAGGATGTCGCTCGGCGTGAGGCGCGTCGTTCCGCGGACCATCTTCTCGGGCAGCGTCACGATGCGGAAGTAGAGGGCCGGATCGACGCCGATCACCGAAATGGCGCGGCTGGCTTCGCCCCGGATCACGAGCGCGGAGCCGCTCGCGATGGGCGACACTACCGCCACTTCAGGCATGGCGCGGACCTGGGCCGCGAGCGTCTGCCACTGGTCGATCGACTTGAGCCGCTGCAGCGGCGCCTGGACGATGGCGTCCTCCAGCGGGCCGGCGCCTGCCGCCCGCACCGGCCCCAGGGGCCGCGCCACCTCCTTGGGCGGCAGCAGCTGAATGTGCGCCTGGGCCGTCAGCACGCGGCGGATGAAATTGGACTGCAGGCCGGCGAGCAGCGCTGACATGAACACGATCACGGCCACCCCGATGGCAATGCCCGCGACGATGAACAGGGTCTGCATGCGCCCCTCGCGCAGGAAGCGCAGCGCCACGATCCATTCGAAGGGCGCCCATCGGTTCATGGCGACGGCACACGCGTTTCGGTGGGTACGGCGACCGCGCGCAGGCGCAGGCCGTCCCGGATGCCGCTCGTCTTCGCGGGCAGCACGAGATCGCCCGCACGCAGGCCGTCGAGCACCTCGCTGAAGCCGCCGCCGCGCAACCCGAGGCGCACCGGCTGCCGCCGCGCGCGGCGTCCGTCCACCTTGAAGACCCAGGGATCGGCGCGGTCGGCGTCATGCAGCGCATCCGACGGCACCAGCACGGCCTGCGGCCGCCGTGCCACCTGGATGTCGACCGACACCGTCATGTCCTGCCGCAGGTAGGACGGTGGATCGGGCACGTCCAGCTTGACTTCGACCGAGCCGCGCTGCACGTCCACGCCGGGATTGATGTAGGCCAGTTCGGCCGCCAGGCGCTGCTCGGGGTAGGCGTCCGCCGATGCGAGCGCCTTCTGCCCGAGCGCGAGCGACTGGAGGTTCTTCTCGTCGATCTGCACCACCAGCTGCGTCTTGCCGGCCGGCGACAGCACCATCAGTGCCTTGCCGGGCTGCACCACGTCGCCGGGCTCCACGGCACGGTCGATCAGCGTGCCGGCCGCTGGCGCGACGATGGTGGCGTAGACAAGGCGCGAACGCGCCGCAGCCGCGCCAGCCCTCGCCTGGTCGAGCGAAGTGGCCGCCACCGCTTCGTCGCTTCCGCCGGCGCGTACGCTGTCGAGCTGGCTCTGGCTGGCGCGCAGCTGCGATTCGGCCAGGTCGACCGCCTTGCGCACCTCGTCGAGCGCGGCCTGCCCGACGAAGCCCTGGTTGAACAGGTCGGTATTGCGGCGCAACTGTGCGCGTGCGTTGTCGAGGTTCACCTGGGCCTGCCGCACGGCCTGCGCGGCCACCGGCGCCTGGACCTCGCGCAGCTGGCGCAGCCGCGCCCGCGCCTGCGACACTGCCGCATCCGCCTGCGCCACGGCGGCGGCCAGCTCCGCGCTTTCGAGCTCCACGAGCACCTGGCCCGCATTCACGCCCTGGCCTTCCGCCACGGGCACGCGCTTGACGGTGCCGGTGACCTGGGTGCCGATGTTCACGCGGTGCGGTGCCTCCACATGCCCGCTGGCCACCACCGACTGGACGAAGTCGCGCTGCACGACCGCGTTCGCCTCCACGCGTGGCCCGAGCAACCAGCGAGGGCCGAGCCATGCGGCCACGGCCAGCAGCGCTGCCACGGCGAGACCGCCCGCCGCATGCGGCCTGACGGCGGACCATAGACGCGTGGAGCGCCGCGGCAATCGCGTCGGCGGCGCCTGTGCTTTCGGCAGAGCAGGATTGCATGAGTACATGGCGGGCTTGCGGTCCTGAAGCGGTGCGGATGGAATGGCTGCCAGTCTCTTCCCATTGCCCCGCGCCGCCTTGACACGCATCAAGGGCGTGCGAGTTCGGGCCATGTTGACGTTGCGCAAAGCCACCGCTGGCGGCCGGGCTAAGAATCCGTGTGTCCGTCGCGCCGGGGACTGGCGACGGGTGCCTGTCTTCGAAGCGGTCCCGAGGAGAACACCATGTCCCTGTATGCGCACATCCTGGTTCCGCTGGACGGCAGCCCCACCGCCGAACGCGGCCTGCAGGAAGCCATCCGCCTGGCCGGCGAGCTCAGGGCCAGGCTGCGGCTGCTCCACGTGATCGACGACTTTCCGATGCTCGCGGAGATGTCCGCGATCTCCAGCTTCGAGGCCGGCCTCCAGAAGATGCGGCAGTACGGGGAATCGGTGCTTGCCAAGGCCCAGGCCCAGGTGACGGCGGCCGGGCTGGTGGCGGAGACCGTGCTGCGCGAAATCACGGCGGGGCGCATCGCCGACATCGTCGTCGAGGAGGCCACCAGGACGGCCTGCGACCTGATCGTGATAGGCACGCACGGCCGCCGCGGCATCGGACGCGCGCTGCTGGGCAGCGATGCCGAGCAGATCCTGCGCAGCACACCGGTTCCCGTGCTGCTGGTGCGACAGGAAAAAGCCGCCTGATGGGGCCGACCCGTGAATGAATTCAGTGCTTTCACAATCAACCAAGGAAAGCGCCATGACATCCAGAAAACTTCGCTTCCTGCTGGCCCCGCTCGCCGTTGCGCTGAGCAGCATCGCCTTTGCCGCGGACAACACCGCGCCGGGCCAGCTGAGCCCGCTCCCGGGCGTGACCCGGAAAGCCGGAGACGCCGCCAGCCGGGCCGCGAGAGATGCCGAGAAAGCGGCGCGCGAAGCGGCCGACGCCGCGAAGGCCGCTGCCGACAAGAGCCGGGTCGCCACCGGCAAGGTGTCGAAGGCGCTGGCCGAAGGCGTGCGCCGCGCCGCCCGCAAGGCGGCCGAGGCCGCCACCCGGCTGGAAGAAAAGGCGAGCACCTCGGCAAGCCGGGCGCTCGACGACAGCAAGGAAGCCGCGCGCAAGGTCGAGGAAGAAAGCAAGAAGGCCTCGGCCGCCACCGCGGAGGCATTGCAAAGGGCGCAAGAGTCACTCAAGCGTTCCGCCGAGGCCAGCAAGGAGGAAGCCGAAAAGGCCGCTCAGGCCACGCGCGAGGCGCTCGACAAGGCCGTGGAAGCCACGCGCAGCGCCGCAAAGGCCGCCGCGGATGCTTCTGCGCGGACGGTCGAGGCCATGAAGCACGCGGCACGCCCCGCTGGCACCGAAAAGAAGTAGCACCGTGCCGGCGTCCTCTGAAAAGGATGCCCCCACTCCCGTCAATGGGCCATGAGGACAGGGATGGGAGTGCGCGCAAGAACGTCGTGCGTGACGCCGCCCAGGATGCGTTCCCGCGCCCGGGCGTGTCCATAGCCCCCCATCACGATCAGGTCGGCTGCCAGCGCCGACGCGCGGGCCTGCAACGCATCGCCGGTTTCCCCGGCTGCCGCGCAGCGCTCGACATCGGCCTGGATGCCATGCCGCAGGAGCCAACTGCTCAGGTCGCCGGGGCACGGTGAGGCGGCCGATTCGGTGGTGCCGTCTGCCAGCAGCGACACCACCGTGACGCGGCTTGCCTTGCGCAGCAGCGGCAGCGCGCCGTACACCGAGAGTGCCGCCTCCCTACCGCCGTCCCAGGCCACCAGGACCCGGTCCGCCGCGCCATCTAAACGCCCCGCGCACGGCACGATGAGAACGGGCCGGCCCGCGTGCAGCATGACCTCTTCGGGCAGTTGCCGCGCCCTGGCGTCCACCGCTGCCTGGCGGTCCGGCTGTCCGACGACGACCAGGTCGCTCCCATGACCATGGGCAATGACGGCATCCACGGGGTCACCATCCACCAGCCGGATCTCGCAGGACGGCGAACCCGTGTCGCGCAGCCGGCAGCGAAAGACATGCGCGATGGCTTCGGCCCGCCGGCGCTGGTTCAGCGAGGCCGCGGCAACGAGAGCGGCGGTCTGTGCCGCTTGCGGGAGCGCCACCATCGCACCGACCGGCACACCCGTGGGAACGATGCCGAGCAGGTGGCTGCCGTGCTGCCTTGCCAGCCGGACCGCGAGCAAGGTGCGGACCTCGCAGCGCTCGGTGTGGTCGAGATGGAGGGCGATCGTCGAGAGCGTCATGGCTTCTTTCGGGACGGCGATGCTGGCGTCAGCGCCGTGCTCAATGTGCACAAGGCGCCGGCCACCACCGCCTGCCGGGGCGCGGCGTCGGCGGCGCCATGGCCAAGGCCCGCCAGTCTTCGGCCTGCGCGATCGCCTCTGTCTCGGCGCAGGTCTCGGCTGCGCCGTCGCGCAAGGAGTGCGATCCGAGTTCCAGGCAGTGCGCCGTGCTGGTTTCCAGCATTTCGAGCGTGTGCAGCCAGATGCTCCACTGCGCCTTGCAAAGCGCCAACGGGAAAGTGAAACCGGTGCTCATGGCAATGTGTCCTCTGGACATGTGATCCGGATGCCCGAATGCTGACGGCATGAAGCTCCCGGTGCCTTGCGCGGGATCAAGGTCGCGCACGGCGCAGCCCATGCCTTGACCTGCGTCGACTCGGTGGCGACCGGCGTGACCGGCCTCGGTAGGCCACGCATCGATCATTGCCATGCGGCTTCCCCAAGAAAACCGCGGCCCCGAGGAAGCGACGACACAGCGCCCGCCGCCGGACGCGCGCGCTTGATCCAGCGCAATGCAGCCGGGCCGCCTGCTTCCCAGAATGGAAGCCATGAGCGCCGCCCCGTTCCCCGGCAGCGGCCGCCCGCGATTCATTCATTGCAAGGAATCCGCCATGAAGACCGATACCCAATTGCGCGACGATGTCCAGGCCGAGCTGAACTGGGATCCGGCAGTCAAGGCTTGCGACGTGGGCGTGATCGTCAAGGACGGCGTCGTGACCCTCACCGGCCACCTCGCCAGCCACGCCGAGAAATATGCCGTCGAACTCGCCGTGCAACGCGTGCATGGCGTGAAGGCGCTGGCCATCGAGATGACGGTCAAGCTGCCGTTCGACAACCAGCGCACCGACGCCGACATCGCGATGGCAGCCGAGCGCGCACTCGAATGGAACGTGCTCGTGCCGAACGGCAAGATCCACCCCATGGTGACAGAAGGCTGGCTCACGCTGAACGGAGAGGTCGAGTGGGACTACCAGCGCAGCGCCGCCGATGGTGCCGTGCGCAACCTGATGGGCGTGACCGGCGTGTCGAACCTCGTGAAGGTCACGCCGAAGCTCAGCCCCGCCGATGTGGAAAAGCAGATCCACGACGCGCTCTCGCGGCAGGCCGACCGCGAAGCCAGCCGGCTCTCCATCACGGTCAACGGCTCGCAGGTCACGCTGCGCGGCACGGTGCACTCCTGGGCCGAGCGCGATGCGGTGCAGGGCGCCGCATGGGCCACCCCCGGCGTCTCGGTGGTGGTGAACGACCTGCTCGTGGACGCCTGAGCTGACATGCGCGCGATGGTGTTGAACACGGCGATGCTGCCCCTCGAACTGGAGCGGCGCAGCATCCCGCAGCCCGGTCCCGGCGAACTGCGCCTGCGCGTGCTGGCCTGCGCGGTCTGCCGCACCGACCTGCACATCGTCGACGGTGAACTGCCGCTGCCCATGCTGCCGATCGTGCCGGGGCACGAGATCGTGGGCGTGGTGGAAGCGCTCGGCGCCGGTGTCGAAGGCCATCGTGTCGGTGACCGCGTGGGCGTGCCTTGGCTGGGCCACAGCTGCGGCTGCTGCGCCTTCTGCACCGAGGGCCACGAGAACCTGTGCGACGCGCCGCGCTTCACGGGCTACCACCGCGACGGCGGCTTCGCGAGCCATGTGATTGCCGAGGCGGCGTTCTGCCTGCCGCTGACCCTGCCCGAAACCGACGCGGCCCGCGTTGCGCCCCTGCTCTGCGCGGGCCTGATCGGCTGGCGCAGCCTGAAGGCAGCCGGCGAGGACGCGCGCCGGCTTGGCCTCTACGGATTCGGCGCCGCGGCGCACCTGGTGGCGCAGGTCGCCGTCGCGCAAGGGCGCGAGGTTTACGCGTTTACCCGGCCTGGCGACCATGAGACGCAAGCCTTCGCGCGCAGCCTCGGCGCCGGATGGGCCGGGGGCTCGGACGAGTGCGCGCCCGAAGCGCTGGACGCAGCCATCGTCTTCGCGCCCGCCGGCGAGCTGGTGCCGACGGCGCTACGCGCAGTGCGCAAGGGCGGCCGGGTGGTCTGCGGCGGCATCCACATGAGCGACATCCCGGCCTTTCCCTATCGGCTGCTGTGGGAGGAGCGCTGCGTGGTGTCGGTGGCGAACCTCACGCGCGCCGACGCCCGCGAGTTCCTCGAATTCGCGCAGACGCATCCGCTGAAGGTGCATGTCAGGACCTATCCGTTGAGGCAGGCCAACGAGGCGCTGGCCGATCTGCGCGCAGGCCGGATCGAAGGCGCCGCGGTGCTGGTGCCCTGAGCGGGCCGGCCATCGGATTTCAGAGTTCCTGCGCGTCGCGATAGTCGGGCACGGTGCACGGCCAGCCGTGGCGCTCCTCGATGGCCAGCCGAAGCGCGTCGGCCGCCGCCGGTTCCCCGTGGGTCACAAAGACGCGGCGCGGTGCGCGCTGGGCGTCGAGCCAGGCGAGCAGCTGGTCGCGGTCGGCGTGGGCCGACAGGGTGTCGAGGCTGGCCACCTCCGCGCGCACCGGCACGTAGGCACCATGGATCTTGATCGCGTCCGCGCCCCCCAGCATGGCCGCGCCGCGCGTGCCTGCAGCCTGGAAACCCGCGAACAGGATGGTGTTCCGGGCATCGGGCGCATAGGCCTTCAGATGGTGCAGCACCCGCCCGCCCGTGGCCATGCCGCTCGCGGAAACGATGATCGACGGAAAGCCCAGCGTGTTCAGGCGCCGCGACTCCTCGACCGTGTTGACGATGATCGTCTGCTCGCGCATGGCGGCGCACTGCTCGGCGCTCAAGCGGTGCTCGTCTGGGTGCCTCTGGTAGATGCGCGTGGCGTCCGCGGCCATGGGGCTGTTCAGGTACACCGGCATGTCGGGAATGCGCCGCGCCTGCTTGAGCAACTGGATGCAATGCAGCAGCGTCTGGGCGCGCCCGACCGCAAAGGCCGGGATCACCACGATGCCGCCGCGCGCGGCGGTCCGGTTGATCACGCCAGCCAGGTCGCCCAGCGTGTCCGACACAGGGTGCTTGCGGTTGCCGTAGGTGGACTCCACCACCACGTAGTCCGCCGGCTCGGCGACCTCGGGCGGGCGCATCAGCAGATCGTCGCTGCGCCCCAGGTCGCCCGAAAAGAGGATGCTTGCCCCTTCCCCCCAGCCAATGCGCACGCTGGCGGCGCCCAGGATGTGGCCCGCGCGGTGCAGTTGCCACGACCAGCCGGGCCACGGGGCGCACTCCTGGCCGAACGGCAGCACCTCGAAACGCTTCAGGGCCGTGCGCGCATCCTGTTCCGTATACAGCGGCAGCGCCGGCTTGTGCTTCGAATGGCCGTGGCGGTTGGCGAAGTCGGCATCCTCTTCCTGCAGGCGGCCCGAGTCGGGCAGCAGCAGTTCACAGAACTCGCGGGTGGCCGAGGTGCCGTACACCCTGCCCTTGAAGCCAAGCTGGACCAGCCGCGGCACGTAGCCGCTGTGGTCCATGTGCGCGTGCGTCAGCAGCACGGCATCGATGCTGGCAGGGTCCACCGGCAGCGCGTCCCAGTTGCGCAGGCGCAGCTGCTTCAGCCCCTGGAAGAGTCCGCAATCGACCAGCAGCCGCCGGCCCTCGTGCGTCAACAGGTATTTGGAGCCCGTGACGGTGGCGGTGCCGCCGAGAAAATCGATGCGCATGCCGTTGCTCCTGTGGTCTGGTGCGAACGGCTCAGTGCGACATCAGCACGGGCAGCGTCATCGACTGCAGCATCGATTCAGTGACGCCGCCCAGCACCCATTCGCGCGCCCGGCTGTGGCCGTAGCAGCCCATGACCAGCAGGTCCGCGCCCAGGTCGGCGCCGAAGGAAAGCAGCTTGTTGCCGGCATCCTCGTCGTCGTCGTCGCCGCCGGGGTGCAGCTCGAGATTGCGGACGCCCTGCACCCGCAGGTAGTTCTGCAGGCTCTGCAGGGAGGCCTGCGCGTCCTCGCCATAGGCCACGGCATGCACGCGGGACGCCGTGCACAGCCACGGCAGCGCGGCCGTCACCGCATGCGCGGCCTCGCGCGTTTCCTTCCATGCCACCAGCACGTTGTGGCCGATGGGGCCGATCGGGCCCGTGTAGGGCAGCACCAGCGCCGGCCGGCCGCTTTGCACCAGCACGCTCGGCAGGAAATCGCCGGGCAGTTCGCTGTCCATCGGGTCGTTCCGGTCACGCTGGCCGAGGATGAGCAGGTCGGCATAGAGCGCGCGCCGCGCGAATCCCCACGGGCCGTCGCTCTCCGGTTCGGCCCAGTGCAGGCGCTGCGAGCCCGCGCCGTGCCTCATGAAGGTAGCGTGCATCTTGTCGCGTGCATCCTTGTCGATCTCCTGCATGATCGCGACCGCTTCCGCCGCGGCCTCGATGGCGTACGGGTAGCGCATGAGTGCGGACAGAGTGCACGGCCGGGCGGTCACTTCGGCATCGAAAGTCTCGGCCAGCTCGCGGGCCAGCTTGATGCGCTCCACCGTGCGCTCGGAGTCGTCGAGATGAAGCAGGATGGATTTGGGGGTCTGCATGAAGGCTCCTGGAGCTTGCGGAATGCGATCAGCCGACCTTAGGCCGCCCCTCCCCGCGCGGCCTTGCGCTGGATCAACCGCCCGCGAGCTTTCGCGCCGCCGCGCCGATCTTGATCGGGCGCAAGGCCGGAGCGCGCAGACAGGCCTAGCCTTGGGCTCCCGCTTCGCCCTCCCGGCGTAGCGACGACACCCTGTTGCAGTGACACGCCCTTCGCACGCCAACGCCTCCGTCCCCGAGCCATGGTGGCTCGGCGCCAGCGCGGCCGCTCCCTGGGGACTGTCGCAGCTGCAGGCCGACGAAGCGCGTGCACACTGGGGCCCTAACAGCTTCGAGCCGCAGGCGAAGCGCTCCCTGCCCATGCAGTTCCTCGCACGCCTGCGCAATCCGCTCGTCCTCGTGCTGCTCGCCGCCAGCACGATCTCGGCGGCCACCGGCGACATCGCGAATGCCGGGATCATCGTGCTGCTGGTGTTGCTGAGCGTGACGCTCGACTTCGTGCAGGAGCACCGCGCCAGCAACGCCGCCGAGAAGCTGCGCGCCGCCGTGGCGCTGCGCGCCAGCGTGCTGCGCGACGGCGCCACGCTGGAGATTCCGGTGACCGAGGTGATGCCGGGCGACCTGATGCTTCTGTCGGCGGGCGATCGAGTGCCGGCGGACGGCCTGGTGTTGGAGGCGCGCGACTTCTTCGTCAACCAGAGCCTGCTGACCGGCGAGTCCTACCCCGTGGAGAAGCGCCCGGGCGCGCTGGACGGTCATGCCACCGAGCTGCAGGACGCCCTCAACGCGGTGTTCATGGGCAGCACGGTGGTCAGCGGCAGCGCGCGCGTCGTCGTCATGGCCACCGGCTCGCGCACCGCGCTCGGCGAAGTGGCGGGCAGCCTGCAGGCCGAGCCGCCGCCCACCGCGTTCGAGGTCGGCATGCACCGCTTCGGCCTGATGATCATGCGGCTGACCCTGCTGCTGGTGTTGTTCGTGCTGCTGGTCAACGTGATCCTGCATCGGCCGCTGCTCGACTCCTTTCTGTTCGCGGTGGCGCTCGCCGTCGGGCTCACGCCCGAGCTGCTGCCGATGGTGGTGTCGGTCACGCTCTCGCGCGGCGCCATGCGCCTTGCCGGGCGCCGCGTGATCGTCAAGCGCCTGGCCTCGATCCAGAACCTCGGCGCGATGGATGTGCTGTGCACCGACAAGACCGGCACCCTGACCGAAGCGCGCATCAGCCTGGCCCGATGCGTCGACGCGGACGGCCGCGACAGTGCGCGGGTGCTGATGCTGGCCCGCCTCAACAGCACGTTCGAGAGCGGCCTGAAGAGCCCGCTCGACGAGGCGCTGATGGCGCACCCGATGGACACCGCGACCTGGACGAAGATCGACGAAGTGCCCTTCGACTTCGAGCGCCGGCGCGTCTCGGTGCTGCTCGACCGGGGCGATGCGCGCTGGCTGGTGGTCAAGGGTGCGCCGGACGATGTGCTGGCACTGTGCAGCCGCTTCGAGCGCGACGAAGGCCGCTCGCTGGCGCCGCTGGACGCGGTCGCCCTGGCGCAGCTGCGCGAGCGCTGCCACGCGCTCGAACGCCAGGGCCTGCGCGTGCTGGGGGTGGCCTGGCGCGACGTGCCGGCGGACCATCCGCATGCCGACGTGCGCGACGAGAGCGCGCTGGTGTTCGCCGGCTTCGCCGCCTTCATCGACTCGCCCAAGGCCGGCGCGGGCGAAGCCATGGCCGCGCTGGCGAAGAGCGGCGTCCACGTGAAGATCGTGAGCGGCGACAGCGAGTTGGTGACCCAGCACCTGTGCGCCCTGCTGCGCATTCCGGTGGCGGGCGTGCTGACGGGGCAGGAAATCTCGGCCATGGACGAGACCGCGCTGCGCGCCCGCGTGGCCCGCACCACCCTGTTCTGCCGCGTCAACCCGGCGCAGAAGAACCGGATCATCCTGGCGCTCAGGGCCCGCGGCCACGTGGTCGGCTACCTGGGCGACGGCGTCAACGACGCCCCCGCGCTACGCTCGGCCGATGTCGGACTGACCGTGGACAGCGCGGTCGACGTGGCGCGCGAGGTGGCGGACATCGTCATGCTCGACCACGACCTCGCCGTGCTGCATGAAGGCGTGCGCGAAGGGCGGCGCACTTTCGGCAACGTCATGAAGTACATCATGATGGGCACGAGTTCCAACTTCGGGAACATGCTGAGCATGGCGGGCGCCTCGCTGCTGCTGCCCTTCCTGCCGATGCTCCCGGCGCAGATTCTGCTCAACAACGTGCTCTACGACCTGTCGCAGGCGGCCATCCCGCTCGACCGCGTGGATGCCGCCGACCTGCACCGGCCCCGCACGCTCGACATGAAGTTCATCCAGCGCTACATGTGGCTGTTCGGCGCGATCAGCTCGGCCTTCGATGCGCTGACCTTCTGGCTGCTGATCCAGGTGCTGCACGCGGACGCCCCGCTGTTTCGCACCGCCTGGTTCGTCGAGTCGCTGGCCACGCAGGTGCTGGTGATCTTCGTGATCCGCACCCGCGGCCGGCCCTGGACCAGCCGCCCCGGGGCAGCGCTCTCGCTGGCGTCGCTTTTCGTGGTGGCGGCCGCGCTGCTGCTGCCTTTTTCGCCGCTTGCCAGGTTCTTCCATTTCGAGCCGCCGCCCGCGATCTTCTTCGCCTGGCTGGCCGGCATGCTGGCGGCGTACCTGGCGCTGGCAGAGCTGGCCAAGCGATTCTTCTACGCCCGCCTGGCGGGCGCCGCGCCTTCGAGGACGCGCCGGCATTCGCCTCGCCGCAAGGCCGGGGTCTGATCCACCTCGATGCGGTGCGCCGTCCGGCCGCTGCGACGCATCTTGATCTGAACCAACGTGCCGGGCCATGGCCTGCCTAAGCTCGCAGCAAACACACCCGGAGACCTTTCATGTTCAAGCGCATCCTCGTCGCCACCGACGGTTCCGTGCTCTCGAAGAAGGCCGTCGCAAGCGCAATTGCACTGGCTGGCCAGAACGACGCCGATCTCGTGGCGCTCCACGTGGTTCCACGCTACCCCAGGAGCTACTTCGAGGGCTCCATGACCGTCTCCAACGAGGACGTCGGCCGCGTCGAGAAGCAATGGACCGACAAGGCGCTGGCGATGCTCGACGCCGTGAGCGCGCGTGCCAAGCAAGACGGCGTGCGCATCAAGACGGCCACGGTCAGCTCCGACCTGGTGGCAGAGTCGATCATCGCAGCTGCGAAGAAGCACAAGAGCGACCTGATCGTGATGGCATCGCACGGCCGAAAAGGCATCAAGCGATTGCTGCTGGGCAGCGAGACGCAGCACGTGCTGGCGCACTCGACGCTTCCCGTGCTGGTCCTGCGATAGGCCGCCGCCGTCGACTTGCCTTGCGCCACCTCAAGGCGCAGCGCGCCATCGTCCGGATACTGGCAGTCTTCTCATCCTGCAATTTGAGGAGCCAGCCATGGACCAACGAATTCTTGTCCCTGTCGATGGCAGTCCGACATCGCAGCGCGGGCTGGCCGAGGCCATACGCCTCGCGAAGCTGAGGCAAGGGCGGCTGCGGGTGTTCCATGCGATCGACGACCGCCTCCTCGAGGAAGCCAAGGCCTCGGCGACGATGGCCGGCGTCGAGGCGGAGACGGTACTGTGCGACAGGCTCTCCGGACCGGTCTATGAACTGGTGTCGGATGCCCTGGCGTTCGAATGATCACGTCCAGCGTCGTGGTCGCGATGCCCGGGAACGGGCAGCTCGCCGACGAACTAGCCGCCCGCCTCGGATTGGAGCGCGGCGCGGCCACGGTGCGGCACTTTCCCGATGGAGAGTCCTATGTGCGCATCGAGTCGCCGGTCGACGGACGCGGGACGTTCATCGTCTGCACGCTTGACCGGCCCGACGACAAGCTCGTGCCTCTGTTCCTGCTGGCGGCGGCGCTGCGGGAGGCCGGCGCACGGTCGGTCGGCCTGGTCGCGCCGTACCTGGCCTACATGCGGCAGGACCGGCGCTTCCAGCCCGGAGAGACGATCAGCGCCCAGCATGTGGGCGCATGGATCTCGCGATCTGTCGACTGGCTCGTGACCGTCGACCCCCACCTGCACCGCATCACCGATCTGTCCCAGGTCTGCCGCGTTCCGTCGGGCGTCGTCCATGCCGCGGGGAGCGTGGCGCAGTGGATTCGAGCGCATGTGCGCACCCCTCTGCTGATCGGTCCCGACGAGGAAAGCGCCCAATGGGTCGGCGCGGTGGCGCTGCATGCCAATGCCCCCTTCGTCGTGCTGAGCAAGACGCGCCGGGGCGATCGCGATGTCGAGGTCTGGCTGCCCGATGTCGAGCGCTGGCGCTCGCACACGCCGGTGCTGGTGGACGACATCGTCTCGACCGCCCGCACCATGATCGAGACGGTCGGCCCTCTGCGCCAGGCCGGGCTCGCCGCCCCCGTGTGCGTGGCGGTCCATGCGGTGTTCGCGCAGACGGCATTCGAGGACCTGCGTTCTGCCGGTGCAGGCGAAATCGTCAGCTGCGACACCATCCGCCACCCGTCCAATCGGATCCCGCTCGCTGCGGCCATTGCCGCGAGCGTCCGCAGGCTTCTGCCCGCCTGAATCCTTGATCTGCCTCAACACCGGACAGGCTTGCGCCGCACAAGATCCTCTTCTGCCTGCAAGGAGAAAACGCATGTCCTTCCTGTCGAAGAACGTCGGCCCCCTCGATCGCACGGCGCGTGTCAGCGGCGGCATGCTGCTCATCGTGCTCGCTGCCACGGAAATCATCGGCCGGTGGGGCTACATCGGCGTGGTGCCGCTGCTGACCGGATTGATCGGCACCTGTCCTCTCTACTCGCTCTTCGGCTTCAGCACCTGCGCTCGCGCCAGGCGCTGAACACACGGCGAGGCGTCCCATGTCCGTGCTCCAGTGGCTTGCCGTCGTGCTGGTCGGGGTGCTGTTCGCTGCGGGGGCTTGGCTTGCACTGAACATGTTCGTTTTCTGGGTCACGCTCGACTGAGCCCAGGAAAGTGTGCCCATGTGCCTGAACCTCCTGAGAGCGCTGTCCGAAGCGTCGCTGCCCTGCACCCAGGCCGATTCCGCAGTGATCGACAGGCTGCGCCTGCTCGGCGCCGCCGATCTGGTCAAGGTGCTGATTCCATCGGCGCGCGTCGACTGCGACCACCGCCAGCGGCAGGACCCGGCCACCGTGCTCGAGATCACGCCCCGTGGATGGGAGGCCCTGCGCACGAGCAGGGCCGAGGATGAAATGCCACTGATACCGACGATTGACACAGTGTTTCCGTCTGATGCGCAGCATTGATGCTGGCGTCAAGCACGGGGTCCAAATTGAGATGGCGCGATTCGTCTTCCGATTGCAATGACTGACGCAAGCGCAAACGCTCAAGGAGACCAAGATGGACACACTCAATGCATCCGGTGGTTACGAACTTCGGTTTCATCCCTTGTTCGCCAATCACCGCGCCTTCGCCTTTCCCTGTGACGCGGTCGGCCATGTCGACATGGACTCGCTCAGCGAGCCGATGCTCAACAACTACCTGTATGCACGTGCGGTGATGGGGCTGGAGCTGTCCTGGCCCGAGGTGCGCCTGAACCGGCCGCACTGACCTCCGGCGGATGAAGGGCGCGCGGCCCCGAAACGAGGCTTTCTTGGCCCAGGCGCTGCACCAGCCCTTGGAATTGACCTGCTATCCGGGAAACAGCGTGCAGTTTCCCAGGGCATCGGTCGGCGTGGGTTGCCAGAGCGAGCAGCCGCTGCAAGTCTGGCTGTTCTCATGCTTGGGGAATCTCTTCGCATCGGCCCGGGCCGAATCGGCCACATACCCCAGGGCCACGGACTGCGGATCGCGTTCATCGAGCTTCGCCTGCTCGCCCGGGCGTTGGCGGACCTGATGGCCCTGCGCAACCATGGCTGCATGCCGGGGCCGAACACGCAGATCGCCTTCATCGGCGACCCGCTTTCCGGGCGCGCGAAGAGCTTTTTTTCGAACTCGCCCGCAGGGAAGGTCTCTGCCTGCGCCTGCTCAATCCTTCCGGCGCGGTGGGCGACGTGGCTTTTTTTGGTCGACGCCGTCGACCCGGACCATTGGAGTCTCGATGCCCCTTCGGGTCTGATCGATGCCGCAGAGTGCGCGCAGGACCACCGTTTCGCGCTCCAGGCGATGCTGCTTGCCACAATGTCAGCCTGAGCCGGACGGCGCGCCTTGTATCTGTAGCGCTCACGGCGCGGCTTCGATGCGCACGACCGGCAGTTGCGCGCGCACGAAACTCAGGGCGTACTGGAGCTCGCCGAGGCTCTCGGCATGCAGCGTGAAGAGCGGTTGGCCGCGTTCGACGCGGTCCCTCACGCGCACGTGCATCGAGGCACCCGCAGCCGGATCGCGCGGCGCGCCGGCCAGCTTGGCCATGCGCGCCACCAGACGCGTGTCGATCGCCGACACCACCCCAGCGGCGGGCGCCGTCACGCAGTGCGTGTGGGCGGCCTTCGGCGGCACGCGCAGGCCGCCCTGTGCTTCGCAGATCGCAATGAACCGGGCGAGCGCGCGCCCGTCGTCCAGGACCCCGCGCGCCAGCGCGTTGCCGGCGTCCGGCGCCGCCTTGCCCGCCAGCTCGAGCAGGAGTCCCGCCAGCAGAAGCGCGCGTTCGCGCAGGTCCGACGGCGCATCGGCGCTGCGTTCGAGCACCGCCATTACATCCATCGCTTCGAGCGCGGGACCCACGCCGCGGCCGACCGGCTGGCTGCCGTCGGTGAACACCGTCTGCACATGCAGGCCCAGCGCCGCGCCCACCGATACCAGGCTGTGCGATAGCTGGCCGGCGGTGGCATCGCTGCGCACCTTGGCCAGGGGGCCGACCGGAATGTCGATCAGCACGCGCTGCGAACCCATCGCGGCCTTCTTGGACAGGATGGAAGCCACCATGAGGCCCTCGCTGTCGATGCCGAGCGGCCGCTCCACGCGGATGAGCATGTCGTCCGCGGGACTGACGCGCATGGCGCTTCCCCACGCAATGCAGCCACCTTCGCGCTCGACCACATGGCGCATCGCCGCCAGGCCCAGGTCGACGGGCGCGAGCGTTTCCATCACATCGGCCGTGCCGGCCGCCGAGGTGATGGCGCGCGACGATGTCTTGGGCATCACCAGACCGCAGGCCGCGATGATCGGCACCACCAGCAGCGTGGTCCGGTTGCCGGGCAAGCCACCGATGCAGTGCTTGTCCATCACGGGCGAGGTGCCCCAGTCGATGCGCTCCCCGACGTCGACCATGGCGCGGGTCAGCGCCACGGTCTCGTCCAGGTCGAGGCCGCGGCCGGCGCAGACCGTCACGAAGGAAGCCAGGTGGATGTCGGGCAGGCGCCCGCGGCTCACGTCTTCCATCAGGGCCCGCAGAGCCGCATAGTCCAGCCTGCCGCCGTGGACCTTGTTGCGCAGGTGCGCCAGCGAGTCGAGGATCGGCGGGTGCCGCACCACCAGCTCCTCGCCCTCGGCGGCGCCCATCAGGTTCCAGGCCACCTCCGACAGCGCGATCTCGTCATTGCGCAGCCAATCGCCGCTCACCTGGTGCAGGATCGCGAACAGATGGCGCCCATTGGCGATCAGCTCGACCTGCGCTTGCGACTGGAAGCCCTCGGCCCGGCACACGGCGCAGTCGCTGCGCATGTAGACCACGGGCTGCTGGTAGGTGTCAATGCCGGCGCGTCGGGCCAGCAGGCGGTTGTGTGACATGGGCGCTCCTTGGCGTCATGAAGCTTGGCACGCGCCCCGCGCCCGGAGCTTGATGCCCGTCAAGCCGGCACCCCGGCGCTCACTCATGTCGGTCCAGCTTGACGGCTCGCAACCGCAGCGCGTTTGTGATGACGCTCACTGATGACAGCGCCATGGCCGCTGCCGCGACCACCGGCGACAACAGCAGCCCGAAGAATGGGTACAGTACGCCGGCCGCCAGCGGGATGCCGGCCACGTTGTAGGCGAAGGACAGGAACAGGTTCTGGCGAATGTTCCGCATCGTTGCCTGCGAGAGAGTCCTCGCGCGTACGATGCCCATCAGGTCGCCCTTGAGCAGCGTGATGCCGGCGCTTTCCATCGCGACATCCGTTCCCGTGCCCATCGCGAGGCCCACCGTGGCCTGCGCCAGGGCCGGTGCATCGTTCACCCCGTCGCCGGCCATCGCGACCACCCGACTGCGGACTGGAGGCGCTGGACGACGGCTGCCTTGACTTCGGCGAACACTTTCATGGGCAGGCGGGAGCGGACCTGTTCAAGGACGCTTACACGCTCCAATTCCTGGACCTGCCAGCCGCGCACACGGAAGCCGACCTCCACCGGGGCTTGCTGGCCCGGCTGCGCACGTTCCTGATTGAGCTCGGACGGGATTTTTGCTTCGTCGGCTCGGAATTCCCGCTTCAGGTGGGCGGGCGGGACTTCGCACTGGATTTATTGTTCTTCCACCGCGCGTTGAACTGCCTGGTGGCCATCGAACTCAAGGTCGAACGCTTCGAGCCCGAGCACCTTGGCAAACTGAACTTCTACCTGGAGGCGCTGGATCGCGACGTCCGCAAGCCCCACGAGAACCCCGCCATCGGCGTCCTGCTCTGCGCCTCCAAGGACAACGAGGTCGTCGAGTACGCGCTGAGCCGCACGCTGTCACCGGCGCTCGTGGCGCAATACAAGACACAGCTGCCCGACAAACAGCTGCGCGCCGGCAAGCTGCACGAGTTCTACGGACTCACGACCTCGGCGCCAGACACGTCAGCGGATCGCTGAGCAATTTGCCCGCGATCGAGAAACCTGCCCATGCGTTTTTCTCGGCCGCGACCGAAGACAACACTTCGCGGTGCGTCTGCATTGAGAAGGCGGAAACCCGGTTCAATGCTGGGCGCGCCTTCCGATGCGGCGCCATTCGGGGGCAATCGTTGCGGCGACGTCGGTCACATGAGGCGATTGAGCGTTGCATGAGCGCGGCGGAACGCTGCTGGACGCCCGCTTGCGCCGACATGCCGATCCGTAGCCCTTCCAGGTCCAGCTGGGCGAGAGTCGCACGACACCGGACCACGGGTATCGTTTCACGGAACTCCTGCACGGACTTCACTGCGACTTCATCCGGGTCGCGCACACTGCCTCTCGACAGTGGTTCGGCGCTGCTAGAGGCCAGGGAGAAAAAAACCGCTCAGGGGAACCGCCTCGATGCCGGCCGCTGTCACTCTTCATGCGCAGTCCATCGCCCAATGCGTCCACAGCGGGCAAGGCTCAGGAGCCCATCGACGCCGAAGTGATTGTCCGAATGCACACCGCGCTGGAGCGACCAACCTGCGCTTCGGTGATCGGTCCTGTTTCACCGGACGCCGTGCCTCACGGTGCAGGCTCGAAAGGAAAGAAGGACGGAACGAAGGGAGAAAGGTGTCAACGCACCCGATCAGCCGTTGCGCCCGAGCAGGCCCGTCCCCGCGCGCCTCACTCGCGCAACGTGAACACGACCGAGAGGTAGGACACCGGCCCACCTTGAATAGCCTCGATCCCGTGCAGTGCGGTTGCCTCGAACAGCAGCGAGTCCCCTGCCCTCACCGTGACCACCTTGGCGCCATAGCGGTAGCTGACCTCCCCGGACAGGAAGTACAGGAACTTGAGACCCGGGTGCTGGAAGATCACATAGGGATCGGCACCGGGTAGCAATGTGACGAGGTAGGGCTCGACGAACAGGTTGCCGGACAACAGATGCCCCAGCAGCTCGTAGCGGTAGTCTGACACCGCACCGACGCGATCAACCACAACGCCCTGCCCTGCGCGCACATGGCAGAAGTCCGTGCGGCGCGCCTGATCGCCGAAGAAGCGCGACGCCGGCACACCCAAACCGTTCGCCAGGCGCTCCAAGGTTTCCACCGAAGGCGAGACCAGCCCGCGCTCGATGCGCGAGAGCATCGAGGAAGAAATCCCGGAGGCCTTTGCCAAAGCACCGGCAGACAACCCAGCCGCCATACGCAACGCCCTCACCTGCGCACCGATGCGCGCCGCAGACAGGCTGCGCACGACCGATGCGGGTTGCCTCGACCGGGTGCGCGTGATCGACGCCGGCAGCTTCGGCGAGCGCCCGGTAGGAAACGGAGACGGAAGCCGGACATTTCGCATGAACAGAGACCCCTAGTAGAAGCCGTAGGCCTGCCGATTGTGACTCAAACGCGGCTGACGCAAAAGCAGCTTTCTCGAAGACTTCCCCTGTGACAAGTTCTAGGAATTCTTCGAAGCAGCCCGAAGCCTCGGCAAGGGAAGTGCTTGCGTTGAATTTGATCCGGCAGCGCGGATTAAGGGGATGGTCGCAAGAGGCCCTGGCGTTCGAGGCAGGGCTGCATCGGACCTTTGTCGCTCATGTTGAACGTCAAGCTCGCAACATTTCACTCGACAATCTTGAGCGTCTCGCATTGGCATTGGAGCTCAGGCCGTATCAACTTCTCGAAGAATAAAAGCCGTCGCTTTTGCGAGGCGATCATCGAAATTCGCCCTACGTGAAGCGCGCACCAAGGCTCACTACGCCCACGGAGAATCATCAAGCACCGCTCACTCCAAGCACGAATAGGTGAAAAGAGGCGCTGACGCGCCTCTGTGATCGCACTCGGCCATCGAGGCCACGCGGTTCGCTCCCACCACGATGTCGTCGCAGTTCCCGAGCGAATGCAAACCCGGTCGCCAAATGTTCGCAGCACGGTAGCCCTGTAAGTCAGAGACAGCTAAGGCTACGCTGAAGTAGCTACCCTTTTTTCGGCATCGAGCGTGCTGCACGCTTTGGATTGCGCTGATCGGCACTCAGGGATGACAGTTTTTTTCCCGTGTTTGTGCATCGGCGCGCTGCTTTCGGCGGCCTTCGCCGTTTTACGGACGCACGCGCACCAGCAGCAGCCCTCGGCTCATGTAGATGTTGGCCAGCGCAAGGGCCGTGAATGCCCTGGTCGCGTTCTTGTGAAGTCCACGGTATCGCACCTTGCTGAAGCCCCACAGTCTCTTGACGACACGAGTTGCGAGGTCATGCTGTCCTGCATCGACCAGCCGACGATGCGACGCGAGTACAGGTCGAGCACCGTAGCACCTGACTTGAACCAGCTGGCCTCCGCGACTGCTGGGCGATTCAAGTATCCCCGAGCCCCCATTTACCAATCCGCATGGGGTGTCGTCAGCGGCTTCTGAAAGTCCTCGCGCAGCACAACAGGGAACCCTCGGTGACAGGCTTGTCACACCCCCGCCTGCTCCGACGAGACAGCCCTTGCGTCCAACGTCAGTGTGTCAAACAAGTTAGTTGCAGCACGCCGTAAGGTGGGATCTACACGCCAGCAGTCGCACTCGAAAGAATCAGACGAAGCTCTGCTTGAATCTCCTCGAGCGGTTTGGTGCTCCGCGATGCATTGCACATTGCCGCTGTGCCTTCCATGGCACCAACCACTAGCGTCGCGAGTCTTCGGGCGCGTCCCGCACTAACGCCCTCCGCACACAAGGACCTCTCAATCAGCCCCAGCCACTCGGCAAACGCATGAGCGACCAGATCCAACAGGTGATCCGGCACCACATCTTCGTCCGATTGCCCCCGTCTGCGGCGCCCCCTGTACCGATACAGCCAATACAGGGCACCTGCCTCGAACTGGGAGGTTCGCAGCACTTTCAGCCACATGCCAATGAAGGCATTCAATCCTGCCACCGCCCCGCAGTGCTTCAGCAAGGGGCCAATGGCTGACCCACCTCCTCTGCCGAGGCAACGGCCTCTTCAAAAAAGCTGCAATCTGCCACCGGGGAAATGATGCCGCAGTGCGCCCCGGGGTTCCGCGAGCTGAGCGCTCGCGCCTCGACCTTGCCCAATCCACGCCGGCGTAGCAGATCCAACGCGCCAGCGACCATGTTCCTTCGTGTCCTCAGAAGAGGCTCTTGCTTCGCCAAGTTGCTGCAAAGTTGGCGACATACCAGAGATATGACACATGACATACTTTGAGGATGCTGCACCTGTGCCCACTCGCCCCGGGGAAGAAGACCGACATTGCAGGATTCATCGGCCGAAATCGACCGACGTTCAAGCACGCTCGTTGACCACCAACCCCGTCCACATGAGATTTTGTAACGAGCATCTTCTGAACAAATATCACTGATCGATATCGCCATGACCATCATCACCGTCACTACCCCCGAGGGCCGACTCAGCAGGGAACAGTGTCGGCGCCTCGCCGAAACGCTAACCGACGCCGTACTCATTCCGGAGGTTGGGCAGCACTCGCCAGTGGCCCGAGCCGGGTTCCAGGTGCATTTCACTGAGCGAGCCCTTGATGCCATGGCAATCGGCGGAAAGCTGCTGCTGGATTCTTCACCTAGGCCAGATGTCATGACCATGAACGTCGTCGTCATGGATGCAGCTTGGCCGGCGACCGTCCGCGAAGCAGTTCTTCAACGCGTGTTGGCGGCGCTCGCACAAGCATGCGACATGCCACGCCCTTCCCCCACCTGGTGGGTCACTTTCCAAGTCATTCACGAAGCCACTTGCGCAACACGTTCTCGTGTACATCGAGGTCGCGTGCAGCCTGTGCCACCGACACGCCTCGTTCCTTCACCAGCTTGACCGCCTCAAGCTTGAACTCTCGGCTGAATTGCCTTCTCGTTCCCATGAACCACCTCCGGTTTCATCTTCCACCTTAACAAGGTGTCTTTGAAACCGGCAGCAGCCCAGTTCGACGTCCGTCGCCTTCGACTGACTCTCAACGTCACGCGCGCCGCTTCTATCCAGTCGTCGACACTTCGCCGCAAGATGGCACGAAGCGCGAGCATCAGAACAGTGACATTCACCCGGCTCGTGCAGCTCCATCGCGATCTTGAAGATCCTGCGCAAATTTAGCTGCATGCGTACGGGTACGGACACAGAAGGCCTGCGCCCTCAGGATGCGGTCGCGTTGTGAGTCACTGGTGCCGGAATCGTAGGCTGGCTGGGCGCAGCCTCGCCCTCGCGCGGGCACCTGCGGATGGTGTTGCGAGAGAGCAGATCAGGGTTATCGTGAGGGTCAAACTTAGATGGAAATCAACATCTGGCAGGCCACGAGTCGTTCGCAGGCGTGGAAACACGGCTGCCGCGGTTTATTGAAGAGGTTTACAACGCCAAGCGGCTGCACTCAGCGTTCGGCGACCGCCCAACCAGCGAATTCGAATCCCAACTCGCTCAGCAGGTGGCTTAGTTCCGATGAACCCAGTGCTCCAGTCGATGGGGTTCAGTCCAAGCCGCTGCGTCGGCCCAGCTCGCCGAGCGCCCTGTACTCAGTCGGCGTCAGGCCCTTGCGTTTGAGGAAGTGCCTGTTGAAATTCGAAATGTTGTTGAAGCCGACGGCATAGCAGATGGCGCTGATCTGGCGATCGCTATGGAGGAGCAACTGACAGGCCTTGGCCACCCTCAGTTCGGCAACGAAGGCGGTGAATGTTCTGCCGGTGAGCTTGCGGAACTGGCGGGAAAGCGCCGCCTCGTGCATCCCGACCATGGCGCCGATCTCGGGCAGGCTGAATTCCTGCATGTAGTTCACCCGGAGGTAGTCCAGCACGGCGTAGATCTTTTCCGACCGGCAGCCAGCCAGGGGTTGCGCCTGCCCGTACTTCAGCTTCGTCAAGACCCTTGCGTCCTTCCATCGCGCGAGCTCGTCCAGAAGCGCCGAAAAAACCGAGAAACGCTCCAGCCCTCGGCTTTGCTCGATTCGCGCCAAGTACTTCATAGCGGCTTCCCGGAACCCGACGAACTCGACGCCCTGATGGGCCCTGTCCAGAAGGCTTTCGGCCTCGCGCAGCTCCGGCAGCAGGACCATGCTCTTGCGCAAGGGTGCATCGGCGAATCGCAGAACGGGATTCGTCGCCGCGCGAGCGCCATCGGCCGTGCCCGTGAACCGAAAGTTGTGCGGCAGGCGCGGGCCGATCAGGACGACATTGCCCGATGCGAAGCTGTGGATCTCGTCACCGACGAAAGCACAAGCGAACGGAGCCATGATGACGTGGAGTTCGAAATCCTGGTGGTAACGCAAGCGCCCGGGTTGCCATGACACGCCATGCTCCGAAAAAGACAGGCAGGAATTCATATCGAACAGCGACTGCCGAGGCTGCGGGTCCCTCGACTGCCTATCGTCGAATTCGGGAAGCTGCAGCAAGGGATTGCAATCTTCCCCACTGGCGGCAATCGCCGGTTGTCGGAAACTCATCTGCATGATCTGAAGGCTATCTCGCCGGCGTCGACACCGATGTCCTGCGAACGCAGCGAGCGCCCGCCTATTTCACCAAGGAAACGATGGAAACGCCGTGGTCGGCCAGGTGCAGGCTCACCGGCGCGCCATGCGCCAAGGTCTGCCTGACTTCGGGCGACACCACGAAGATCTCGCCGAGCTGGCTGGAGAACGTGTACTCGACAGTGCTGCCGACGTAGGTTCTCTTGATCACCCGCGCCGCGAGGCCGTCGTTGGAGACGGGCCTGATGACCCAGGCCTCCGGACGCACCGCGACCTTCACGGGGCCCTGACCGATTCCCGCAGGTGCGGCGATGCTCAGGGTACCCAGGCCAACCCGTCGCTGTTCATCGCAAAGCCCATCGAACAGCATGGCCTCGCCCATGAAGCCCGCAACGAATTCGGATTGCGGCGATTCGTACAGTTCGTGCGGTGCCCCGCGCTGCGCGATCACCCCCTGATCCATCACGATGATGTGATCGCTGACCGCCAGCGCCTCGCTCTGGTCATGCGTCACGTAGGCCACCGTAAGGGAAAGGCGCTGCTGCAGCGAGCGGATCTCCTCGCGCATGGAGCGCCGCAGCCGGGCATCCAGGTTGGACAGCGGCTCGTCGAACAGGAGCACAGCAGGCTCCAGCGCAAGCGCACGCGCCAGCGCGACCCGCTGCTGCTGGCCACCCGAGAGCTCGCTGGGCATGCGCTCGTTCATGCCCTTGAGGCCCACGGTCTCGAGCATCAGCCCCGCCTTTTCCCTGGCCTGAGGCGTTGGCAGGCCTGACATGCGCAGCCCGTAGGACACGTTCTCGATGACGCTCATGTGCGGGAACAGCGCATAGCTCTGGAACACAAGGCTCACGTTCCGCAGCGCCGCACCGAGCGTGGTGACATCCGTGCCGTCGATGAAGATGCGGCCCGAGCTAGGGCTTTCCAGGCCCGCGATCATCCGCAGTGTCGTGGTCTTTCCGCATCCCGACGGTCCGAGGATGGTGGTCAGCGTTCCCTTCGGAACACCGAAGCTGATGTCCTTGACGACCATCGGCGCGCCGGCACCCGTGCCGTAGCTCTTGGAGACGTTCTTGAATTCGATGCCGTACATGAGTTTCTTTCGCTGGAGGATTGGGATCACGGCGATGCAGTTGCCGCCGGGCTGCGATTTACGTCGGACGCGCCGGCGGGTGTTGCCGCCGCGGAAGCTCTTCTGCCCAGGCGGCGATTGCCGACCCGCCACTGGACCAGGCCCGTGACCAGTGCCATCAGAACGATCAGGACGGTGCTGTATGCCAGGGCCACGCCATAGTCGCCCTGGCCCACTCGCCCGATGATGAAAGTAGTGGCCAGTTCCGTCTCGGCCGTCACGAGGAAGATCACCGCGGAAACGGTGGTCATCGATCTCACGAAGCTGTAGATGAGCGATGCGGCCAGAGCAGGCTTGAGCAGCGGCAGCGTGACCGACCAGAGCGTCCGCGCCGTCGAGGCGCGAAGCATCAGCGAGGCCTCGTCGAGCGACTTGTCGAGCTGCTTGAATGCCGCGGCACCGGCCCGCACGCCCACCGGGAGATTCCGGAAGATGAAGCACATCACGATGATCAGGCCGGTGCCGGTCATCTCCAGCGGCGGAACGTTGAACACCAGGACATAGCTGACGCCCAGGACGGTCCCCGGAATCGCGAAAGCCATGAGCGCCGAGAACTCGAACACGCCCTGCGCGCGGAACTGGACACGGGCCAGCAGCCAGGCGATCAGCAGGCCCATGCCCGCCGTGAGCGGTGCCGCAATCGCGGCCAGCCGCACCGTCGTGAAGAGCGAGTCCCAGGCCACGCCGATCCATTGCACGGCACCACCCTCGATCGCAACCTCGAAGGCGGTGCGGAAGTGGGCAAGGGTCGGCGAATAGTTCCGTCCCCAGGTCTGCACGAAGCCGCCGCAGAACGCGAAGACGTAGACAACCAGAGTGAAGATCAGCCAGGGCACGACCACGCACAGCGCCGCGCGCCGCAGCCCGTCGGGCAGGCGCATCGCAAGCCCTGCGTCGCCCTTGCCCGAGACGGTGGTGAAGTTCTTCCGGCCGAGGACGCGGCGCTGGAGCGCGAAGACGCCCAGGGCGAACACGGTGAGGATCAGCGCGAGCGCGGCTGCCTTGCCCTGATCGAACTGGGCGCCGACGATGGCGAAGAAGATCTCCGTGGACAGGACCGAGAACTGCCCGCCGACGACGATCGGGTTGCCGAAGTCGGCGATGCTTTCGATAAAGCCGACGAGAAACGCGTTCGTGAGCCCCGGCAGCATCAACGGGAAGGTGACGTACAGGAAGGTGCGCCAGCCGCCCGCGCGCAGGGTCTGCGATGCCTCTTCGAGCGAAGGGCTGATGCCCTCGATGACGCCGCGCACGATCAGGAAGGCGATCGGTGTGAACGCGAACAGCTGCGCAAGCCAGACGCCGAACCAGCCATAGAACCAGCGCGTAGGCTCCACTCCGAAGGCCCATTCGATCAGTTGGTTGACGATGCCCGCCCTCCCGAACAGGAGGATGAGGCCCAGTCCCACGACGAAGGGAGGCGTGATGATGGGCAAAGGCGCGAGGAATCGAAGCGCGTTGCGGATTCTGGAGTCGCTGCGGTTCTCGATCAGGGCCAGCAGCGTTCCGAGCACCGTCGTGGTGAGGCCGGTCAACGTGGCCAGTGCCAACGTGTTCCACGCGACGCCGCAGCTCTGCGCGGAGTATGCGCAGCCGATGCCCCAGATCCGCTCGCTTGCGATCCGTGCGAGCCAGGCCGCGACACTGGGGTGGCCGCTGTCGTCGAGGAAGGCGCTGGACAACGACCTGAAGACCGGAAAGGCGACGAAGGTGACCAGCAGGCTACTGGCGCCGAGCACCGCCGCCGCGACGAACAGGTCGCCGCGGAATGCGCCGGTTCGCGCCATGCCGAATGCGGCCAGCATAAGAAGCGAACACAGTACCAGCATGGCCCCCCAGCCGAAACCTGGCTGGCTTGCGCCGTGGATCACGCTGGCCGCGGGCAATCCGATGGCGAAGCCCTGGAGAAGCATTCCCGCCACGCCCAACGCGCTGCACCAGGCGAGGAGGCGGCCCTGGGCGACCCCAGGCGCCATGCGCAGGGACACCAGCGCAACGAACAGCGGCCAGACCCCAATGGCAAGCCAGGGACGCCGATGCAGCAGGATCTGGGCGAGCGCGCTGGAGCTGTCATGCCCGGCAAACAATTCGCCGATGCCCTGGAGTCCGGACAAGCCTTCAGGCAGCGCATACCAGGGGAGGACGCAGAAAGCGACGAGGCCGATGATCGACCAGACCGCGATCGGTCGGTTGTTGTCGTTGAGTTTCATGCCGGACCGATCAACGTGGCAGGGAATTGACCTCGCGGTCCCAGCGTTCGATCAGGCGCTTGCGCTCTGCCGATTGCCCGTACTTCGCGTAGTCGTAGTCGATGAGGCGGATCTTGCGGAAATCGGGAACGTGGCTGTCCAGCCTGGCCGACTTGTTCGAGGGCAGCTGGTACTGATGCGCCGCGGCTGCCAGCTGCTGCGCCGCCGGCGTCAGGGCCCACTCATAGAACTTCCTGGCGTTATCGAGGTTGCGTGCGCCCTTGACGATCGACATCGATCCGATCTCCGCGCCCGTTCCCTCGCAGGGTGTCGCGGTCGCGATCGGAAAGCCCTGCATCTGCTCGCTGGGCGCGTCATGGACGAAGCTGATGGAAACAGTGGTCTCACCGCGGGCTGCGGCCTTGATGGGACCCGTACCGGAGCGCGCGTACTGCCCGACGTTCCTGTGCAGAGCCTTCATGTACTCGAAAGCCTTGTCCTCCCCCATCAGCTGCACCAGGGTCGCGATCATGGTGTAGGCGGTGCCCGAGCTCGTCGGGTTGGCAACCTGGATCTCGCCGCGCAGCGCCGGCGAGAGCAGGTCCTTCCAGCACTTGGGCTCAGGCAGCTTCTTCTTCGCCAGCAGCTCGGTGTTGAATGCAAAACCCAGCGGGCCGGAGTAGACGCCGACGGTCCGCCATTTCGATTGTTCGGCCTGCGACTGCGACCAGGCGTGGAGCTGCGGGAGGGATGGCGACTTGTACTCGAGCGTCAAGTCCTGCTCCGCGGCCTGCAGGTGGGGATCGCCCGTGCCGCCGAACCACACGTCGGTCTTCGGATTGCTGCGCTCCGCCAGCAGCTGCGCCAGCGCCTCGCCGCTGCCTCGCTTGAGCACGTTGACCTTGATGCCGGAACTGCGGGCGAAGGTCGTGCTCATCAGCGAGCACCATTCGTCCTGGACGGAACAGATGACGTTCAGCTGGCCTGCGCCCTGCGCGTGGGCGACAGGCACGCCGGTCAGACCGGTCATGCCTGCCATGGCGAGGACCGCGAGAGCGGCAAGCGCGTTTTTCTTCTTCATGTTCGTCTCCTTGACGGTTGAATCCCGAGAAATTTGTGAAAGCACTGCCCCCAGCCACGCGAGGGCTGTGAAAAGGCACGGATTGAAGGACGCGGCAAGCGCAGCGATGCGGCACGCTGCGCCGTCGGCGGTCAGGGCCCCTGGCTCCAGCGAACCACGGCGTCGACGCCGATGACGCGGCCGCCGTCGACGCGGTTGTGGATCTCCATGGTCGCGCCCATGGCTTCCGCGATCTGCCGGCAGATGGACAGCCCCAGCCCAACACCGCCCTTGGTCGCCGAGAACGCCTGGAACAGCCGCGGGCGCAACGCATCGTCCAAGCCGGGCCCACCGTCCCACACCACCAGCTCGATCGTTGCGGCATAGGCGCGCATCAGGATGCCGAGCCGGCCGCCGTCGGGCGTGTGATGTATCGCGTTCGCAAGCAGGTTGCGAAGCAGCTCACCGAGCATGAGCGGATCGCCGGTGGCGCCCAACCCATCGTCGCCCTCGAGCGCGAAGTCCAGGCGCTTGGCCGCGACGAGCGGTGCGAGCTCCATTACCGCGTCCAGGGCCACGGCGTGCAGCAGCACGGTCTGCAGCCGCCCCGCACGCTTGATCTGCTCGAGCTTGCTCAGGCTGAGCAGCTGATTGGCCATGTCCGTCGCCCGATCCACCGTATGCAGCATCTGCGGCAGGATCTCGGAGGCCGGCACATCGCCGGCGATGGCCGACTGCAGCTGAGTCCGGAGCACCGACATGGGGGTGCGCAGCTGGTGCGACGCGTCGGCGAGGAAGCGGCGCTGCTCTTCCACCCATTCGCGCTGCCGCAGATGGAGTTCGTGCATGCGCGCCATCGCCGGGCGCAGCTCGGACGGCCCGTCGTAGAGACCGACATCCAGTTGCGGCGCATCGAGGGCCTGGCGCGCACGCTCCAGCCATCGCGAGGTCATGGCCACACCCGAAATCACCACTAGGGACATGCCGACGGCTGCCACGCCGATCCATCCGAGCAGCTGCCCGGGGAGCTCGTCCCAGAGCTCGAAGCGTGCACGCATCGGTTCGGCAAATTGGACGACCACCTTCCGGTCAGGGTCGTGCGCGTCCTTTCGCAGGGCCGCTACGGCCCGCACGGATGTCCCGCTCCGCTGGCTCACATAAAAGCGGGGATCGCCGGACTCCGGCAGGGTCGCGGTCCACGGAAATGCCTCGAGCATGCGGTCGCCCGCGATCAGGCTTCCGTCGATGGCACTGACCCGATAGAACGATGGCACCGGCGGCACCGGGCCCTGAACGCCTTGCATCTCGTCACCGCCTGCCGCGTCGATCCGCCCAAGCTTCGCGACGAGGCGGGCATCCTGCTCGCGCGCCAAGGTGATCAGGCCCCCCACCAGATGGACGAGCACGATGCACGCGATCAGAAGCCATAGCCCCCCGAGGAGCCATAGAAGCAGGAAGTGCCGAAGCGACCCGGCGCGCGGCGGTTGAAGCGGCGACTTCATATCAAGAGGATGGACGCTGCGCCGCCACCGACGCGTCGTCGCACAACAGATATCCGACTCCCCGCAGGTTCAGCACTTCGACATTCGCACCGACCAGTTTCTTCCGGAGCCGGTGTACGACGACGTCGATGGCTTCCGCCTGCGCCGCGTCCGCGCCGAACACCGCGTCCCTCAGTACCTCCCTGGGGACGACGTGCTCGACGCGTGACATCAGCTTTTTCAGGAGATCGGCCTCGCGCTGCGAGAGATCGAGCGGGCTCTGGTCCTTGTAGAAAACATTGGCAGACGCCTCGTAGCGCAGTCGTCCGCACCTGAACTCCCCGTCGCGCCCGAAGCGGCGGGTCAACGCGCCGACGCGCGCGATCAACTCCTCCAGGTCGAACGGCTTGGCCAGATAGTCATCGGCCCCGGCGTTGAGACCGGCGATCCGGTCCCCGACAGCGCCCCTGGCAGTCAGCACGAGCACCGGGGTCGCGTTTCCGTCGCCGCGCAGACGGTGAAGGAGCTCGAGCCCGTCGAGCCCGGGAAGCGAGAGGTCGAGCACGATGATGTCGAAGCTCTTCTTGCGAGCCGCGGCCAAGGCCTCGACGCCGTCGCTGCAGCACAGCAGTTCGAAGCCGCGCGACGACAAGCTTCGGGAGAGCACCCCCGACAGGTCAAAGTCGTCTTCCACGAGCAAAAGCTTCATGGACGAATGGTGCCATCAAGGGCCTTGCCACGAACTGGGGCTTGCACCACGCACAGTCGAAAGACAGTCGAAAGAAAGACCGCCCGGCCTGAAGCCGATGCCGCCGGGCTCGCACTTGCGCCCCGGGCGACCGGCACGTTCATGGCCGCCGGCATCCATCTTCCGGACTCGAGTCTTTCAACATGCTTTCGCACAGTCACCGTGCTTTTCCTCTCGGCACCGGCGCATGACGACTCAATCATGGATTCGGGGTTGCGCATCTGGCTGCTCAGGTGTCCGCTCCCTTGCCCACCAACGACACATGCAAAAAAAAGCATCAGGAGACACAGTGAAACGACGTCATTTTTTGATCGGGGCCGGCGCTGCCGGATGCGCACCCGCCTGGGCGCAAGGCACGCCCCAGGCCGCAAAACCGCCCGGGCCTCAGCCCACGGCCCGGCTGGCCTTCGGACTCATCAGCCCCCGGGATCCCGAAGTCATGCTGAAGAACTGGAATCCGTTCCTCGATCGGATGGCGCTTGCAACGGGCACTTCGATAGACCGGCGCGTGTTCGGCGCCGCCGACGAGATCGTGAAGGAATTCGCAGCGGGGAGCATGGACGTGGCGTGGCTCGGAAATGCAGCCGCGCTGGACGTCGTGGAGATGGGGGTCGGCAGCGTATTCGCCACCATGGTGAACCAGGGCAAGGCTTCCTATCGCTCGATCCTCATCGTGCCGCAAGACAGCAAGCTGCGCGATCTCGAGGACCTGATCCGCTCGGCCCCGCAGCTGCGCTTCGGCGACGGCGACGAAAAGAGTGCTTCGGGACATCTCGTCCCGATGTACTTCGCTTTCGTCAAGAAGGGAGTGATCGACCCGGCGGGACTGTTCAGGGAAGTCCGGCGCGGAAGCCACGAGGCCAACCTGCTGGCCGTTGCCAAGGGGGAGGTCGATGTCGCGACCAACAACACTTCGGAGCTGGACTACCTTCGCTCCCGGCGCCCGGCCGACGCCGCGAAGATCCGCGTGCTGTGGGAGTCGCCGGACATTCCCGAATCCCCGATGGTCTGGCGCACCGAGCTGCCGCAGCAGCTGAAACAGAGGATCGCCTCATTCACCTACGGATTCGGTACCAAGGATCCGGAGGAGAAAAGGATCCTCTGGGACATCAACAAGCTGACCGGCTGGCGCCAGTCCTCGAACCGGCAGCTCATCACCATCGCGAACCTGGAAATGTTCAAGGCGAGCCAGCAGATCATGCGCGACCCCGGGCTGAGCGAGAAGGAGCGGATGCAGAAGGCCGGCGCGGTCATGCAGCGCGGCTCGAGGATGGAGCAGCTGCTGCGATCTACGAGCTAATCTTACTGTGTCATAAGTGAAATAATGCGATCCTCTCGTCTTCGCAACGGAGGATTGATGAATGCAGCCGAGCGCTTCGATAGCTACCTGGAGCACCTGAGCGAAGGCTTGGGTCACGCGGACCGGCACGCGGGCCTTCGTGGCTACTGCACGGGCTTGATGCTTCCGCTGTCACGCAAGAGCGTGGAGCCCATGGCCGCGCGGGTGGACCCGACGCACGCCAGCGCGCGGCACCAAGCACTGCACCACTTCGTGGCCAAGGCCGAATGGTCGGACACCCAGATGCTGCGGCGCGTATGTCAGTGGGTGATGCCCAAGATGGACTTCAGTCAGGGCGGCTGGTGGGTCATCGACGACACCGGGTTCCCGAAGAAGGGTCGCCACTCGGTCGGGGTCACTCGTCAGTACTGCGGGATGCTGGGCAAACAGGACAACTGCCAAGTGGCCGTGAGCATCTCGCTTGCAAGCAAGCAGGGCAGCCTGCCCGTGGCTTGGCAGCTGTACCTGCCCGAGGACTGGGCGGCAGATGCTGAACGCCGCGCCAAGGCTGGCGTTCCCGAGGAGGTTCGTTTCGCCACGAAGACGCAGATCGCGCTGCAGCAATTGCGCACGTTGCTGGACGAAGGTGCCCCGCGCCACTGCGTGCTGGCCGATGCTGGCTACGGTGTGGACAACGCTTTTCGTCAGGCGCTCAGCGATATGGGCCTGCTCTATGCGGTAGGTATCACATCTGCCGTCGTGGTCTGGCCGCCTGGCGTTCAGCCGCTGCCGCCCAAGCCTTACAGCGGCATGGGCCGACCGCCCGTGATGCCCAGGCGCACTGCGGCGCTGCAGCCCGTGAGCGTCAAGGCATTGGCGCAGTCCCTGCCCAGCCGAGCGTTCCAGAACATCAGTTGGCGCGAGGGAAGCAACGACACACTGAACGGCCGCTTTGCGGCCGTTCGGGTGCGCCACGCCGGTGGCAATATGGGAAAGGCACGCCTGCGTCCCGAGCAGTGGCTGCTCATCGAGTGGCCGGCAGGCGACGCTGAACCGAGCAAGTACTTCCTGTCCACCCTGCCAGAGGACACGCCGATCAACGAGTTGGTCGACGTCGCTCATCAGCGCTGGCGCATCGAGCGCGACTACCAAGATCTGAAGCAGGACTTCGGCCTGGGCCATTACGAGGGCCGAGGGTGGCGGGGATTCCACCACCATGCCGCCTTGAGCATCGCGGCCTACGGGTTCCTGATGGCTGAACGCCTCGTCGCCGACAAGTTTGTCGGCGGTAAAAAAAACTTCATCGAACGCCAAGTGCCTGCGCTTCCCGAGGATTACGTCCCCCGAGGCAGTCCTGCGCGCGCAGCGCCACGTGCCGACGTCGATCACGACACTGCGCCATCGACTGAGCTATCAGCTGATCGCTCGTCTCGGACAGTGCCCCTGCTGCGGAAGGGCAAGCGCAAAACTGCTCTTATGACACAGTAAGACTAAGAATGATCTGAACAAGTCCACCGCCCTGCCGCAGGACGTTGAAGAGGCAAAGGTGGAATGCACCATTTGCCGCGAGGTTGCTCTCGTGGTGAAAGTTGTAGTAGATCGAGATTGACATGAATGCAGTAATTCAGGTCCGGAATGACTGGATTCTGTTTCACTGTCGAGTGACCGGTCTGCGCGCATGAGAGTCCTCGACCCTCGGCCCTCGGCCCTCGGCCCGATCCTGCAGCGGAGAGAGAGATACACCGCCGGGCTATCGACCTGCTGCCAGCGCTTCGCCCAGCGAGGGTTGCCAATGCCTGGGCTGGATTTGTCGACAGCGCGCCAGACGGCGTGTCTGGCATCGGCGAAGCGCCTGGCATCCCAGGGTTCATCCTGGCCGCGGGGTTTTCCGGCCACGGTTTCGGTATCGGCCCCGGCGCGGGCCATCTCATCGGCGATCTGGTCACGGGTGCCGCCCCGATCTTCGATCCCATGCCGTATCGACCGGAGCGATTTAGCAGTCGGCATGGGGCAAGGTGGCTACTTTCAGGATCGCCTGAAACAAACGGCAGTGAGGCCGATGCGGCAACCTCAAGGGTTGTCGCGCCGCGCGCTCCTCAGATCATGGCAAATCCACCCGATGCCCCGATCGTTTGACCGGTGACGAACAACGCGCGCTCGGAAGCGAGGAATGCCACGAGCCCGGACACATCGTCCGGCCTGGACAGCCGTCCCAGGCCCTTGGAGATCGGATAGAGGTTCACCATCTTCGCGAGCAGTTCGTTGTTCTGAATCGTCGCATCCGGATGCAACGGCCCATCCTTGATACCTTCATGCGAAACCGCACCAAGGGCAATGGAATTGACAGTGATCGCGTGCCGTCCATGCTCGCGCGCCAGCGCCTTGGCGAAGCCCGCAATGGCGGCCTTCGCGCCGGAATAGACGGCCATGTTCGCTTCGCCGATGCGGCCTGCCTCCGAGATGATGTTCACGATCCGGCCTCCTTTGGCGGCCACCATGCCGGGCAGCACGGCATGGCAGCAATGGAAGGTGCCGTAGACGTTGAGGTTGACGATCTTGGCCCAGTCGGCCACCGGCATGTCGACGAAGGCCGGCGTGCGCCCGCCCTTCTCGCGCCGCTCGGGAATGATGCCGGCGTTGTTCACGAGGATCTGCACGGGCGCGTCGAAGTGCCGCGCGGCGGCCTCGACCATGGCGTGCACCTGATCTGCCTGCGTGATGTCGGCGGGCGCGGCCAGCGCCTTGCCGCCCTGCGCCTCGATCTCGCGGGCCACGGCCTGCGCCCTTTCGGGGAACAGGTCGTTGACCACGACACGCGCGCCTTCGCGGGCGAGTTCGATGCAGATCTGCCGGCCCACGCCCTGGCCGCCGCCGGTCACCAGCGCGACCTGTGAGTCCAAACCGAGTTTCATATGTGTTTCCTTGCTTGCTTTTGAATGGATGGGGGATGCGAGGGGGGTTCAGCGCCCCTGGAACACGGGCTTGCGCTTCTCGACGAAGGCGCGCATGCCTTCCTTGCGGTCCTCGCTGTCCACCAGCAGGGCCGCGGCATAGCGCTCGTACTCGAGGCCGCTGTCCAGGTCGGTTTGCATGCCGCGGTTGACAGCCCGCTTGACGAAGCGCACCGCCAGCGGCGGCATCTCGCCGATCTGCTGCGCGAGCGCGATGGCGGCCGGCAGCAGCTCGGCGCCGGGCAGCACCTGCGTGACCAGGCCGTAGTCCAGGGCCTTGGCAGCATCGATCTGGGCGGCCGTGAACATCAGCGCCTTAGCGCGCGCCTCGCCGATCAGGCGCGGCAGCCGCTGCGTGCCGCCGGCTGCGGGGATCACGCCCAGCCGCACCTCCGGAAGGCCCAGGCGCGCATGGTCGGCGGCCAGCCGCAGGTCGCAGCACAGGGCCAGTTCGAGGCCGCCGCCGAGCGCGACGCCGTTGATCGCCGCGATGGTCGGCTTCTCGAACTCCTCGATGCCGCGGAACAGGTCGTGCGTCGCCTTCTGCGCGACGAAGAAGTCGGCGGCGCAGATCTGATGGTCGGCGCGCTCCTTGATGTCGGCGCCGGCACAGAAGGCCCGCTCGCCGGCGCCCGTGAGCACCACCGCGCGCACGCGCTGGTCGGCGCGGGCCAGTTCGAAGAATGCATGGGCCAGGTCGGGCTTCATCGTGCCGCCCAGCGTGTTCATGCGGTCCGGCCGGTTTAGCGTCACGACGGCCACGTGCCCCTCGACGCGGTAGGTAAGCGTCGGCAGGTCGACGTGGTCGGGCCAGGTGTTTTCAGACATGGTGTTTCCTTCGTTTTCTTGCGCTGTCATGCCGTGGCGCGGGAAAGGACGTGCGCGATGGCCACAGACCCGAGCCCGATCATGTGGGCCATGCCCCAGCCGGCACCTTCGTGCTGCCGGTCGCCGGCCTCGCCGCGAAGCTGTCGCGTGATCTCCGCGATCTGGCCGATGCCCGTCGGCCCCAGCGGGTGGCCCATGCCGATCAGACCGCCCGACGCGTTGATCGCGCAGCGCCCGCCGATCTGCGAGTCGCCGCGCAGCAGGTACGCGGCCCCCTCGCCCGGCTCGCACACGCCGATGGCTTCGCTGTAGAGCAGTTCCTCCACCGAAAAGGCGTCGTGCAGTTCCAGCAGGTCCAGCCGGCTTGCGGGAATCGCCGCCTGCTCGAGCGCCGCGCGGGCGCTGGCGCGCACGAGGTCGACCGCCGCGGCGCCGTAGGAGGTTTCGGGTGTTTCGCTGCATGCGGTCGAGGCGCGCACGCGCACGCAGCGGGAAGCGTCCAGGCCGAGCCGGCGCAGCGCGCGGCCCGAGACGACGATCGCGGCCGCGGCACCCTCGCCGCGCGGGCAGCATTGCTGCACGGTCAGGTCGCCGGCCACGGCCGGCGAGGCGAGCACCTGTTCGAGGGTGCGCGGCTTGCGGAACTGCGCGAAGGGATTGCGCGAGGCGTTGCCATGGTTCTTCACAGCTACCTGCGCCATGGAGGCCGCGTCCGCGCCGCGTTCGCGCAGGTAGGTGCGGGCCATCATCGCGAACTTCACCGCGGGGACGTTGGCCGTCTCGCTCAGGCGGGCCAGCCCCTCCTTGTCGGCTGCGCGCCGGGCGTCGCCGTGCTTGTCCACGCCCACCGCCAGCACCACGTCACTGACGCCGCGCGCCACCTCCATGCACGCCTGCCGGAAGGCGAAGGAGCCCGATGCCGAGGCATTCTCGACCTGGGTGACCGCCAGGCCGCTCGAGCCGAGGTGCCGCAGCATCACCCGCCCGGCCGCCATGCCGATGGAGGTCGTGCCCACGTAGGCGCTGTTCACCTGCGGCCAGGCCAGGCCCGCGTCCGCCAGCGCGGCGCGCACCGCGGCCAGGCCCAGGTGCGTGTAGGGCGTCTCGCTCGGGAACTGGTATGCGTGCATGCCGATGCCCGCGACGTACACGCCTTCGTTGTCGTCGATCCAGTTGCTCATCGCGCCGCTCCCTCTGCCGCAACGAAGCGGCAGGCGAAGGTTTCGCCGCCGGGCTGCGCGACAGCGACGGCGCGCAGCACCATGCCGACGCGCAGGGCCGACTCGTCCGATCCGGCGATCACGCCCTCCTCGACGAGCCCGTCCTCGATGAGGATGTCGGCGGCGATGCGGGGCACGTCCATGCCGGGCAGCAGCGGCACGTGCAGGGTCACGTACTCCAGCAGCTTGCCGCCGCCGGGGCGCGCGAGCTTCTCGGCGCCTTGCAGCGGATCGCCGCAGTGGCTGCAGCCGGGCACGTTGGCGGGAAAGACGAGCTTGCGGCACGTCGGACATTGCGCGAAGAGGAACTCCAGCGACTCGCCGTCGGGCGCGAGCTGGTAGAGCGTCGGATGCTGTGGCTGCAGGCCACGTAGGTCAGTGGTCATAGAAACGGATTTCCCGGTTGTAAAAAAAGGGGCTGTGGTGGGGGCGCGCGTGCTACTCCAGTCTGGCGCCGGAGCTCTGCACTACCTCGCGCCAGCGCGTCATCTCGGACTTGACGAAGGCGTCGAGCTTCTCGCCGCGCATGCCGCGCATCGGCACGCTGCCGAACTTCTCGGTGGCGGCCAGGAGCTCGGGGTTCACGATGCCTTCCGCCATGGCATCGGCCAGGCGCTTGACGATGGGCGCGGGCGTCTTCGAGGAGACGAACATGGCGCCCCATGCGCTGGACTCGGCGCCGGGGTAGCCCAGCTCGCCGATGGTCGGCAAATCGGGCGCACTGCTGAGGCGCGATTTGCCGGTCACGGCCAGCGCCTTGAGCTTGCCCGCCTGCACGAAGGGCAGCACCACGGCCGCGTAGTCGAAGGCCAGGTCCAGGTTGCCGGCGATCAGGTCGGTCAAGGCCGGGCTGCTGCCCTTGTAGGGCACGTGCGTCATCTTGATGCCCGCAGTCGTCTGGAAGAGCTCCGCCGTCAGGTGCGTCGCCGTGCCCGCGCCCGCCGAGCCGAAGTTGAGCTTGCCGGGGTTCTGTTTGGCGTACGCCACCAGCTCGGGCACCGTCTTGAACGGCTTGTTCGGGTTGATGACCAGGATCAGCGGCGACTCCGACATGCCGTGCACGGCCTTGAAGTCCTTGACCGGGTCGTAGCGCACGTTCTTGTAGAGCGCGAGGTTGGCCGCATGCGTGCCTTGCGTGCCGTAGATCAGCGTGTAGCCGTCGGCAGGCTGGCGCACCGCGTATTCGACACCGATGGAGCCGCCCGCGCCGGGCCGGTTGTCGACGATCACCTGCTGCCCGAGCTTGTCGCCCAGCTTCTGTGCGAGCAGGCGCGAGGTGCTGTCGGTGATGCCGCCAGGCGGAAACGGCACGACGAAGGTCAGCGGCCTGGACGGCCAGCCGTCGGCTTCGCCGGCCGCATGCACGGCGGTGGAAAGGAGGAGCGCGCCGCTGACCGAGGCGAGGGCTTTGAGGAAGGTTTTCAAGGGTTGTCTCCGGGTTTTGTGACGCGATTCGATTGCGTTTTTTCTACGAATAGACGTAGACTACTTCAACCAGTCGTTGTTTGGCAACCGTGTTTTCTGCATCTTCAAGGCATTTCTTCAGCAGCAATCCCTCGCAAACGCATGATTCCCATCGCTATGATCGATAACTTCTACGACCTATCGGAGGATTCATGCCAACCATCGTTCCTGCGGCCGCCCGCACAATGACCTTGCTGGAAGTCTTTGCACGCGAGAAGCGCGAGCTGTCCAACTCGGACCTGGCCCGCCTCATGGACCTGCCCGAGAGCAGCTGCTCCGACCTGCTGCACACGCTGCACGAGCTGGGCTATCTGCTGCGCACCGCGCGCAGCCGGCGCTTCTATCCAACGGCGCGCCTGTTGGCAGTGGCCAGGGAAATCTCCGCCAGCGACCCCCTGTACGCCGTGGGTGCCGAGGCGTGCGAACTGCTGCGCGACCGCACCGGCGAAACCGGCCTGTGCGGCAGGCTGGAGAACGGCGTCGTGAAGATCATCGCCCTGAGCGAGGGCCGGCACGCACTGCGCTACATGCAGCATGTGGGCGACAAGCTGGCGCTGCACGTCTCCGCCCTGGGCAAGGCGATCCTTGCGATCGGCACACCGGAAGAGGCCGCGCGGCAGCTGCGCCTGAAGCCGCTGCGCGCGCTGGCCTCCGGCACGCTCACCGATCTGGCCGCCCTGGAAGCGCAGGTGGAACGCGCACGCGAACAGGGCTGGATCTGGATCGAGAACGAAGGCAGCGAAGGGCTGACCGCCGTCGCCGTGGCCGGCCAGATCGGCGGCGAGACGCTGGCCCTGTCGGTGGCCGGGCTCACCCATCGCATGCGCGACCAGCGCGAGCGCTGCCTCGAGGCGCTGCAGGAGGTCAAGGCGATCGTCTTTCGCAAGCAGGCCGCCGCCGAGGGCACGGTGCGCGAGCAGCAGCAGCCATCGCCCGCTTCTTCTGCCACTTCATCTTCCCGCCGCAGCACCAAGGCCTTGCCTCCCGCAGAGCCTTGAGCGCCGCTCATCTTCACTTTCAAACAGGAGACAACGTGTACACCCAGACTGCAGAACAAGCCATGCTGCGCGACAGCATCCGCCGCTTCATGAAGAGCGAGGTCGCGCCCATCGTCGCGCGCCACGACCAGGACAAGACCTTTCCCTTCGAGCTGCTCAAGCCACTGTCGGAGTTCGGCTACCTGGGCGGTCGCTTGCCGGAAGAAGAAGGCGGCATGGGCCTGGACCAGCTCACCTGGGCGATGCTGATGGAAGAAGCGGGCTATGCCTGGCTGTCGCTGCGCACGATGCTCAACATCACCAACGCGGCGATCAACAAGCTCGCGGCCGAGGCCACGCCCGCGCAGAAGGAGCGCTTCCTCAAGCCGCTGCTGAACAACGAGCGCCGCTGCTTCAGCGCCATCAGCGAGCCGGGCACGGGCTCCAACATCGCGCAGGTGCAGACCCGCGCCGACCTGCAGGGCGACCACTACGTGCTCAACGGCCGCAAGCTGTGGATCACGAACGGCGCCTTCGGCGACTTCGGCATCGTCGTGGCGCGCACCTTCAGCCCCGACTGCCAGGGCCAGCTCTCCACCTTCCTGGTCGAGCGCGATGTCTCGCCCTACGAGATGCGGCGCGTCGACACGATGGTGCTGCGCAGCACCGGCACGGCCGAGCTGGGCTTCGACAACGTCAAGGTGCCGCGCGAGAACCTGCTGGGCGAGGAAGGCAACGCGCTCAAGAAGATGCTGATCGGCCTGGACAGCGCGCGCGTGAACATCGCCATGGGCGCCGTGGGCGCCGCGCAGTCGGCGCTGGACCTTTCCATCGACTACGCGCGCACGCGCACGCAGTTCGGCAAGCCCATCGGCAGCTTCCAGCTGGTGCAGAAGCTGATCGTCGACATGACGATCCGCGTGGAGGCCGCACGCGCGCTGGGGCTGCGCGCCGCCGCCGCGCTCGACTCGGGCCACGACGCGCGCACGGCCGCCTCCATCGCCAAGCTCTACGCCACCGAGGCCGCCCACGAGGTGGCCAGCATGGCGCTGCAGGTGCACGGCGGCCTGGGCTATGCCACCGACTACCCGATCGAGCGGATCTTCCGCGACACCCGCGGCGGGACCATCCCCGAAGGCACGACCGAAGTGCAGACGCTGATCGTCGGGCGCGAGATCCTCGGCATCTCGGCCATCGCCTGAACGCCGCGGGAGTCGCACAGCATGACCCAACCGGCCTTCAGCACAGACCTGTCACGCCTCATCCATCCGCGTTCCATCGCGCTGGTCGGCGCCTCCGAGCGGCCGCAGAGCATCGGCGGACGCACCCTGAGCAATCTGCTCGACCATTCGAAGATCGACGGGGAGCTCTACCTGGTCAACCCCACCAGGAGCGAACTGCGCGGCCATCGCTGCTGGCCCAGCATCGCCTCGCTGCCGCAGACGCCCGATGTCGTCGTCATCGCGGTGCCCGCATCGGGCGTCATCGCGGTGATGGAGGAATGCGCGGCCAGGCGCGTGCCCTTCGCCATCATCCTCACCTCCGGCTTCGGCGAGGCGGGCGCCGAGGGCGAGCGGGCGCAGGCCCGGCTCAAGGAAATCGCCGAGCAGGCCGGCATGCGCATCTACGGCCCGAACTGCCCGGGACTGACCAACGTCAACCAACGCCTGGGCATGACCTTCTCGCCGTCGTTCCCGCACGACCTGGTCAAGGGTCCGATCGGCCTGGCCACGCAAGGCGGCGGCCTGGGGCGCAACGTGATGCAGGCCATGGAGCGCGGCATCGGCATCGGCCTGTGGGCCTCCACCGGCAACGAGGTGGACCTGCAGGTGGCGGACTTCATCCACTACATGGCGACCGCGCCCGACATCAAGGTGATCGTGACGCTGCTCGAGGGCATCAAGGACGGCCCGCGCTTCCTGGCCGCGCTGCAGTGCGCGGCGGACAACGGCAAGCCGGTCATCGCGCTGAAGGTCGGCAAGTCTGAGTACGGCCAGCGCGCCGCGCAGTCGCACACCGCCTCGCTGACGGGTTCGGCCGAGGTCAACAGCGCTGTGTTCCGCCAGTACGGCGTGATCGAGGTCGACGACATCGACGAGCTGGTGGACACGGCCTGGCTCTTCGCGCGCGCCATGCCGGGCGAGCGCGAGGCGATCGGCGTCTACTGCTCGTCGGGCGGCACCACGGCGCTGACGGCCGATGCGGTGGGAACGGCCGGGCTCACGCTGGCCGAGTTCGCTCCCGAGACCACCGCGCTGCTTCGCAGCAAGCTGCCCGACTACGCGGCGATCAACAACCCGGTCGACACGACCGCCGCCGTGCTCAGCGACGCCGACCTCATCGAAAGCACGCTGGGCGCGGTCGCCGCGGACCCCAACACGGGCTGCGTGGTCACGCCGATCGCGCTGGACTACGGCGAGACCACCATCCGCATGGCGCAGACCATCATCGCCGCGCAGAAGCGCGTGCGCAGCCCCATCGTGCCGATCTGGATGAGCGACCGGATGGGCGAGGGCTACCGCATGCTGGTCGAGGCCGGCTTCGCGCCGCCACGCTCGGTCGGCAAGGCGATCGCCGCGATCCGGCGCTGGACCGAATGGGGCCGCTGGCACCGCAGCGCAGCGGGCCGCCCGTCGCGCCGTCTTCCGGCCGCCGTGCCGGCGGTGCAAGGCGAGGTGCGCAGCCTCTCGGAGCTGCAGGCGAAGGCCCTGCTGGCAAAGGCCGGCATCCCGCTGCTGCCCGTGGCCGTGGCCCGCACCCGGGAAGAGGCGCGCCGGATCGCCGACGGCATGGGCTACCCGGTGGTCGCGAAGATCGCCAGCCCGGACATCCTGCACAAGTCGGACATCGGCGGCGTGCGGGTGGGCGCCGCCGACGGCGCGCAGGTGGAACTGGCGTGGGACGACATCATGGCCTCGGCCAAACACCACAAGCCTGATGCCGCCATCGACGGCCTGCTGATCGAGAAGATGGCTCCGGGCGGCGGCGTCGAGCTCATGGCCGGCGTCACGCGCGACCCGGTGTTCGGTCATGTGATGACCTTCGGCCTGGGCGGGGTCTACGTGGAGATCCTGCGCGACGTCACGCGCCGGCTGCTGCCGCTGAGCCCCGAAGATGCCGCATCGATGGTGCGCGAGATGCGCTGCTTCCCCGTGCTCGACGGTGCGCGCGGCCGCCCCCTGGCCGACGTGGCCGCACTGGAGCGTCTGCTGCTGGGTGTGTCGGAGTTCGTGACGGCGAACGCGGCGCGCATCGAGGAGATGGACCTCAACCCGATCTGGGTCGGCGCGCGAGGCGAAGGCGCGCTGCCGCTGGATGCGGTGATCGTGGAGCGGGGCGCGGCATGAGCGCGGCCGCGCCGCTCACGGGCATCACCGTGCTCGACTTCAGCGAACTGCTGCCGGGCCCCTTCTTCACGCAGAACCTGGCGGAGATGGGTGCGCGCGTCATCAAGATCGAGCGCCCGCCCGGCGGCGACAACGCGCGGCGCATGGGGCCGGGCGGCTTCGAGGCGGTCAACCGGGGCAAGCTCAGCCTGCTGGCCGACCTCAAGGACGAGGCGCAGCGCGCCCGCGTGCACGAGCTCGTGGCGCAGGCCGACGTGCTGGTGGAGTCGTACCGCCCCGGCGTGATGGCGCGCCTGGGCCTGGACTACGCCAGCCTGCGCGAGCGCTTTCCGCGCCTCGTGTACGTCTCGCTCAGCGGCTATGGGCAGGAGGGGCCGTGGGCGCAGCTGCCAGGCCACGACATCAACTACCTCGCCGTGGCGGGGGCGCTCGCGGTCTCGGGCGAACCCGATGGCCCGCCCACGCAGAACTTCGGTCTGCCGGTGGCGGATCTGTGCGGCTCGATGTATGCGCTGTCGTCCACGCTGGCGGCGCTGCTGCAGCGCGAACGCACGGGCCGGGGCCAGCACCTGGACGTGGCGCTGGCCGACTGCGTGCTGCACTGGATGAACCCGCGCCTGGGCGCCTACCGCGCCGACGGCGCGGGCAGCCTCGAGCGCCAGCGCGCGTCCACGCAGCTGAAACCCGCGTACGGAAGCTTCCGCTGCCGCGACGCTCAGTACCTGAGCGTCGCGGCGCTGGAAGACCATTTCTGGGCGCGCCTTTGCAAGGTGCTGGACATGGGCGACTTCGCAGGCGAGACCTACCGGACGCTGGGCGCGCGCAAGAAGCAGGCCGAGGCCATCAACGACCGCATCGCCCAGCAGCTCACCGGTCGCGATTCGGCCGAGGCCTTCGAGACGCTGGCGCGCAACGACCTGCCCGTCGCGCCCGTGGTCGCGCCCGGCGAACTGGCCGCCCTGCCGCAGTTCGCGGGGCGCGGCCTGATCAACGGCACGCAGCCGCTGTCACTGGTGCGCTTCCCCGTGCCGCTCGCGGGCGTCGATCCGTCGGCGCTCGGCGACGCGCCCGGCCTCGACAACGCACGGCAGCTGCTGCTGTGAGCCAGCCACCGCTGCCCACGCGGCTGACGAGGCTTTTCGGCCTCGCCTACCCCATCCTCGGCGGCGGGCTGATGTGGCTCTCGGACGCCCGCTACGTGGGGACGCTCACCAACGCAGGCTGCATGGGCTTCATCACCCCGCGCTCCTTCGACGGCGAGGCCGCGCTGCGCGAGCAGCTGCGGCGCTGCAGCGAGATCACCGGGGGCCGCGCCTTCGGCGTCAACCTCACGCTTTCGGCGCGCCCGCAGGCCAACACCGGCGTGCGGGCCTCGCTGGAAACCGCGCTGGATCATGGCGTGCGCCACTTCGAGACCGCCGGCTATGCGCCGGACGCGTTGATCCAGGCCATCCACGCAGCCAGCGGCATCGTGATCCACAAGGCATCGAGCGTGCGGCACGCCCTCGCCGCCCAGGCGGCCGGCGCCGACGCGGTCGCGCTGGTCGGCATGGAGGAAGGCGGGCACCCCGGCGCCAACGAGCTGCCCACCATGCTGATGGGCGCGCTGGCCGCGGCGCGCGGGCAGTTCCACATCCCGTTGGTGCTGGGCGGAGGCATCGGCCATGGCAGCCAGCTCGCCGCCGCGCTCGCGCTCGGCGCGGACGGCGTCCTCATGGGAAGCCGCTTCCTCGTGAGCGACGAGGTGTCAGCCCACGCCGCCTACAAGAACCACCTGCTGGGCTGCGACGAGCACAGCACCGTGCGCCTGCTGCACACGCTGGGCAACACCTGGCGCGTGCTGCGCAACGACACCGCCGCGCAGGTCGACGCCGTCGAGCGTGCCGGCGCAGCGGACCACGCCGCCTTCGGCGCCCTGCTCGACAGCCGCGTGGCGCGCGACCGCTGCTATGGCGACGGCGACTGGCGCGGCGGCATGCTCTCGCTCGGCCCGGCCATCGGCTTCGCCACGCGCACCGAGCCGCTCGCCGCGATCGTCGAAGACCTCATCCGCCAAGCACGCGCTGCCGTGGCGCACCTGAACGAATCCACCGCACTGCAATGACCCAAGCACTTCCCTTCCTCGACCGCCTGGCCCTGCCCCTCATCGCCGCGCCCATGCTGCGGGTCTCGGGCATCGACTGGGTGTCCGCCGTCTGCGCGGCGGGCGTGATCGGCGCCTTTCCGACGGCCAACTGCCAGACCCTCGACGAGTTCGACGCCTGGCTCACTCGCCTGGATGAAGAAGCCGCCGCTGCGCCCTGGCGCACGGCGCCCTACTGCCCCAACCTCATCATGCGGCGCGACCCAGCGCGGGTGATGGCCGAGGTCGAGCTGATCACGCGGCACCGCGCGCAGCTCGTCATCACCAGCGTGGGTTCGCCCGCCGCCGTGGTGCCGCGCCTCCACGACGGCGGCTGCCGCGTGTTCGCGGACGTGGCCTCGCTGCACCATGCGGTGCGCGCCATCGAGTCGGGCGTGGACGGCCTCGTGCTACTCACCGCGGGTGCGGGCGGGCACACCGGCTGGGCGAACCCCTTCGCCTTCGTGCGCGCGGTGCGCGACGTGTTCGACGGGCCCATCGCGCTCGCCGGCGGCCTGTCGGACGGGGTGGCCCTGCGCGCCGCAAGAGAGCTCGGCTGCGACCTCGGCATCATGGGCACCCGCTTCATCGCCACGCAGGAGAGCCTGGCGAGCGACGAGTACCGGCGGATGCTGGTCGACAGCTCGATCGACGACGTGCTGCTCACGCGCGGCTTCACCGGCCTGCCCGCCAGCTTCCTTGCGCCGTCGGCACGGCGGCTGGGTATCGACATCTCGACGCTCAACGAGAGCATTTCGGTGGAGGAAGCGAGAAGACGCTACGGCGGCGGCGCCAATGCGGCGCCCAGCCAGCGCTGGACCGACATCTGGAGCGGGGGGCATTCGGTGTCCGGCGTGCGCGCCGTGCCGACGGTCGCCGAACTGGTGGACGCGCTCGGCCGGGAGTACCGTGGCACCTCGACGACCTGACCGCTCCTAGGCCGACGCGGGCGCGGCCACCGAGTCGCGCTCCACGTAGCGCAGCCCGACGCGGGCCTTGCGTTGAGGCAACCCGTTGTCGGCGATCCGGGTGAGCAGCAGGTCGACCAGGCAACGCGCGGTCTCGGCCTGGTCGATGTCGAGCACGCTCACCGCCGGGTCGTGCTCGGCGGCGAAGGGCGTGTCGCCGATGGCGACCACCGAGATGTCTCGCGGCACCTGGAGCCCGCGCGCGGCGATCGCGCGCAGCGCGCTGTTGAGCATGTGGGTGCCCTGCACGATGAGCGCTGTCGGCCGGTCCGGCCGCCCGAGCAGCTCGGTGACCTCCGCGTTGACCGATGCGGTGACGCTGCGCGCCTGCACCAGGAGATCAGGCACAGGCAGGCCCGCGGCCTGGAACGCCGTGCGAAAGCCCTGCACGCGGCGGCGCACCGGGCGCGTGTCGCCCTGCCAGAGCACGAGGGCGATGTCGCGATGCCCCAGGCCGAGCAGGCGCTCGACCACGCGCCGCACGCCGCCCGCGTGGTCGATGAGCACGGCGTCATGGGCGCCGCTGACCTCGCGGTCGAACACGACGGCCGGCATCGGCAGCACCCGCAGCGCCTCCACCAGCGCCGCGTTGCGCTCGTTGCCGGGCGCGAGGATCACGCCGTCCATGCCGCGCTGTGTGAACGTTCCCAGCGCCTTCGTCTCGCGCTCGACGTCGTTGGCTCCGTTGGCCAGCAGCAGCAGGTAGTCGCGCCGCAGGAACTCGTCCTCCAGCGCGCGGAACACCTGCGCATACAGCGGGTTCGAGATGTCGGGCAGCAGGCACCCCACGGTGCGGCTGAGCCGCGAACGCAGCACCCGCGCCGCGTGGTTGGGGCGGTAGCCCAGCGCCGCCGCCGCCTGGTTGACCTTCTCCTGCGTGGCCGCCGAGGCGCCGGCGCCGTTCATCGCCCGCGACGCGCTGCCCAGCGAGACACCCGCCAGGCGCGCCACGTCGCGCAGATCGATCTTCTGTTTTCCTGCATTCATTCGGATGGGCATTCCCTGTCTGGCAAGACGATGGGGTGCATCTTAGGTGACAGCGAGCGAGGGTTTTCACCATTTCGGAAACGTTTCCAAAATCGAACCATGAGCGCACCAAACGCCGAAGAAGGAAACATGCATGACATCGCCAGCCATCCAGCCCGGACTCCAGCTTTTCGCTGAAACACTGGGCGACCTCCGGCCCTCAGCGGGACGCCTCGAGCAGCGGCGCATCCTGGTGGTGGGTGCGGGCCAGCGCGACATCGACGACCCCGATCCGCCCGTGGGCAACGGACGGGCGATCTCCCTGCTGTTCGCCCACGAGGGCGCGACGCTGACCTGTGTCGACATCAACCCCGCCGCGCTGCAGCGGACCTGCGACCTGGTGCGCGCATCGGGCGCGACGGCTCATGCCGAGGTGGTCGACGTGTCGCAGCCGGACGCGGCCGCCTCGACCGTGGAGCGCGCGGTGCAGAAGATGGGCGGACTCGACGGCCTCGTGATGGTGGTGGGCGTGGCCAGCGGCCTGTCGCTGGACAACCAGACCGCCGAAGCCTGGGACCGCGAGCACGCCACCAACGTGCGCTCGTGCATGCTGTTCGGGCAGCAGGCATTGCGGCACATGGCGCCCGGCGGCTCCATCGTGCTGCTGTCGTCGATCGCCGCGCTGCGCAATTCCAGCTTCAATCCGGCCTACGAAACGACCAAGGCCGCCCAGGTGTCGCTGGCGCGCTCGATCGCGATGGCGGGACAGGCCAAGGGCGTGCGCTGCAACAGCATCCTGCCCGGCCTGATGGACACGCCCATCGGCCGCGCGGCGACGCGTCGCAGGTCCGACCGCCTCGCGATGCCGCTGCCTTTCGGCCGCCAAGGCACCGGCTGGGAGGTGGCCTACGCGGCCCTGTTCCTGATGTCGCACGAAGCCTCCTACGTGAACGGCCATGCACTGGTCGTCGATGGCGGCCTGACCGGCGGCATCGCCGCGCCGCGCGCCTGAAAGCGACCATGCAGCCGCTGCAACGACGCCGATTCCTCCAGGCGGCCGCCTGCGCGGTCGCGGCGCCGCACCTGGGCGCCGCGATGGCGGCACGCAACGATGCCTACCCCAGCCGGCCCCTGCGCCTGATCGTGGGCTTTCCGGCGGGCGGCTCGGCCGACCAGTCCTCGCGCCGCCTGGCCGAACAGCTGGCCCGGCAGCTGGGCCAGCCGGTGATCGTCGACAACCGGCCGGGCGCCTCCGGAAACATCGCGGCCGTGGTCGCGGCGCGCAGCGCGCCCGATGGCTACACGCTCTTCTACGGCAGCAACGCGACCCACGCGATGAACGTCAGCCTCTATCCGAAGCTGGACTACGACCCGGTGAAGGACTTCGCGCCCATCGCGCTCGAAGGCAAGGTCTACAACGTGCTGTGCGTCAACCCGGCCTTCGAGGCGCGCGACCTCAAGAGCTTTCTCGCCATGGCCTCGGCGGCGCCCGGACGCATCGCGGTCGCCACGCCCGGGAACGCCACCAGCGGCGACCTGTCGCTGGTGCTGCTCAACCGAGCGGCCAGGATGCAGCTCGCGCACATCCCGTACAAGGGCAGCGCGCCAGCGCTCACCGACGTGCTTGGCGGGCAGGTGCCGGCGATCTTCGACAACGTGGCGGGCAACCTGGCGTACATCCGCAGCGAGAAGATCCGCCCGCTCGCAGTCACCTCGCGCAACCGGCTGCCACTGCTGCCGCAGGTGCCGACCTTCGAGGAACTGGGCCTGCCGGACTGCGTGATCGCGGCCTGGGGCGGTCTGTGGGCGCCCAGCGGCACGCCCGCACCAATCATCGACAGGCTCAACCAGGAAGTGAACCGGGCGCTGCAGACCCCTGCGGTGGCCGATCGCATGCGCGAACTGACCATCGAGCCCCAGGGCGGCACGCCCCAGGCGCTGGCCGACTTCGCGCGCAGTGAAACCCTCCGGTGGCGCGAGGTGATCCGCGCCGCCGCCATCCGACTCGACTGAGGAACCATGGCTCGCATTCCCTACTTCGACCTCGCCGAGGCGCCCCCGGAACTCCACGCATTGCTGGGCGGGCGCCCTCCACTCAACATCTACCGCATGGTCGCCCACGGCGGCGCCACCGCACAGGGCTTCCTGGCCCTGGGCTCCGGCATCCTGCGGCGCTCCTCGCTGCCGGTGTCGCTGCGCGAACTGGTGATCCTGCGCGTTGGCGCGCTGTGCGGCTCCAGCTACGAGGTGACCCAGCACCGGCGCGTGGCCGCCCAGGCGGGAGTGCCCGCCGTCAAGGTCGAGGCGGTGCTCGACCATCCGCAAGGCAGCGTGGCGAGGGAGCCGTTCGACGGCCTCGAATGCCGCGTGCTCGACTTCGCCGACGCCGTGGTGCGCCAGGTCAAGGCGCCGCGCGAGATGTTCGATGCGCTGGCCGCCGAGCTGCCGCACCAGCAGCTCATGGAGATCGTGATGACGATCGGCTACTACATGCTGGTGTGCCGCGTGCTCGAGAACTTCGAGGTCGACCTCGAAGGCAGCGACGTGCTGGCCGGCCACGCCCCGTGGGCCGAGATCCTCAGGCAGAACTGATCCGGGAGACACACACATGACCCTCAACCGCCGGCAATTCACCGTCGCCACAGGCCTGCTCCCGCTGGCTCCGGTGCTGCGCGCCCAGGAGACCTACCCCACCAGGCCCATCACATTGGTGGTTCCCTTTTCAGCGGGCAGCGTCGTCGACCTGCAGGCCCGCGTGATCGCGCGGGTGCTCGCCGCCCGCCTGGGCCAGCCCATCGTGATCGACAACAAGGTCGGCGTGAGCGGCTCGATCGGCGCCGAGTTCGTCTCGCGCGCGGCGCCCGACGGCTACACGCTGCTGCTGGGCACGCAAGGCACCCAGGGCACCAACAGCGCGCTGTACAAGACGATCCGCTACGACCCGGTGAAGGACTTCGTGGCCATCCACGGCCTCTCGGGCAACCCGAACGTGCTGGTGGTCAACCCGAGGCTCGGCATCGGCTCGGTGGCCGAGCTGGTCGAGCTCGCGAAGAAGAATCCGGGCAAGCTCAACTTCGGCTCGGGCGGCAACGGCACCGGAGGACACCTGTGCCTGGAGCTGCTGCAGACGCGCACCGGCGCGCGCTTCACGCACGTGCCGTACAAGGCGACTTCGGCGGCACTGGTCGACCTCGTCTCGGGCAACGTCGATGCAATGTTCGACTTCCTCCAGACCGCCGCGCCGCACATCCGAAGCGGCAAGCTGCGCGCGCTGGCGGTCACGCGCGGCCAGCGCATGCCGATGCTGCCCGAGGTGCCGACCATGGCGGAGGCCGGCTATCCGGGTGTCGAGTCGCTGACCTGGGGCGGGTTCTTCGCGCCTGCGAAAACGCCGGGGCACATCGTCAAGCGCCTGTCGGTGGAGACCTCGGAAGCCCTGCGCTCGCAGGAAGTCAAGAACACGCTCGAATCGGCGGGAGGCTTCATCATCGACATGCCGCATGCCGAGTTCCAGACCTATGTGGCCCGGGAGGCGGTCAAGTGGACGGAAGTCCTGCGCACGGCGGGAGTGACGCTGGAATGAGCGCAACGTCCACACCGCACACACTTGCTGCAGCCGCCGTGGCCGCCGTCACCGGCGCTGGCAGCGGCATCGGCCGCGCGCTGGCCCTGGCCTGCGCGGGCGAGGGCATGGCCGTGGCACTCGCCGACGTCGAGGTGGAGGCGCTGGCGGCCACCGAGGCGCTCGTCCGATCGATGGGCGCGCCCACGCTGGCGCAGCGATGCGACGTGAGCCGCGCGAGCGACGTCGAGGCCTTCGCACAGGCCTGCGACGACCGCTTCGGCGGTGTCGACTGGCTGTTCAACAATGCGGGCGTCGCCGTGCTCGGGCCGGCCTGGGCCGCCACCGAAGCCGACTGGCAGTGGGTGCTGGGCGTGAACGTGCTGGGCGTGGTCAATGGCGTGCGCAGCTTCGTTCCGCGCATGCGTGCACGCGGCCGGCCCGCCCACGTGATCAACACGGCCTCCGCCGCCGGGCTCGCGACGCTGGCGGGCTCCGCCGTCTACAGCGCGAGCAAGCACGCGGTGGTGGCCTTCTCGGAATGCCTCGCGCGCGACCTGGAGCAGTCCGGTTCGCCGATCGGCGTGACCGTGGTCTGCCCTTCGCTGCTGCCCACCGGCATCCACGTGTCGCAGCGCAACCGGCCGGGCGCCCTCGCAGACACTGTCGCGCCCGCGGCGGCGTATGACGAGCGGGTGCGCGCGGGCATGGCTGCATCCCCCATCGACGCGACAGACGTCGCCTCCGCGACGCTGGCGGCCGTCCGCGCGGGGCGCTTCTACGTCATGCCGCACGTCCACACGGGCGCTTCGGTCGAAAAGCGCATGCACGCGATCCTCGACGACTTCGGCAAGCAGCATCCCGATGCGGGATGAGGCGGCGCACTTCATCCATCACCGCACTGGCCCTGCACCGCAGGGTCGGGCACTTTCTCCAGGAGACTTCGAAATGAACACCGAACCCCGCGACACGCTCGCGCAGATCGCGCAGCAGCTGCAGGCCCTGCAGCGCCGCGTCGACGAACTCGAAAGCGTGGAGGCGATCCGCGCCCTGCGTGCGCGCTACCACATGCTGGTGAACGAGGACCAGGGCCCCCGCCTGCACGAACTGTTCGCGCCGGACGCCAGCATCATCTACAACGCACGCCCCGAGGTGTTCGGGCGCGAGGCCATTCGCACCTTCTTCGAGAACTTTCCCGTGCAGTACGCGCGGCAGTTCATCCACCAGCACGAGGTGAGCGTGGACGGCGACACGGGCACCGGCCAGTCCTACCTCGACGGCCGCCCCGTGCACGGCGGCAAGAGCTTCTACGTGGTGGGCCGCTTCGACGACAACTACGTGCGCATCGACGGCCGCTGGTACTTCAAGAAGGTGGTGCTCACGGTCCACTACATGATCGAGGCGGCCGAGCACTGGGAGGCCCTGCTCCCGGTGAAGAAGAGCGCGGAGGCCGCATGAGCCTGGCTTCACTCTTCGATCTCACGGGCCGCAGCGTCCTGGTCACGGGTGCCGCCAGCGGCCTCGGCCTGGCATACGCCGAGACGATGCTGGAGGCCGGTGCACGCACGTTCATGACCGACATGGATGCGCAGGCGCTGGACACCGAGGTGGAGCGCCTGAAGGCGCGCTACCCGCTGGTGGAAGGCGCGGTGCTGGACGTCGCCGACGCAGCGGCGGTGGATGCGCTGGTGGACGGCATGGCCGCGCGCCACGGCGCCATCGACTGCGTGTTCGCGAACGCGGGCATCAGCGCCGGACGCGGCTTCGTCGTGGAGGCGGGCCAGTTGGAAAACCTCGACCTCGCGCACTGGGACAAGGTCCTGCGCATCAACCTCGACGGCGTCCTGCACACCGTGCGCGCGGCGGCGCGGCACATGAAGCCGCGCCGGGAGGGGCGCATCGTCGTGACCACCTCGATCGCGGGCCTGCGCTCGGAGTCGCTCTCCGGCTACGCCTATGTCACGTCGAAGGCAGCCGCGAACAACCTGGTCAGGCAGGCCGCCATCGAGCTGGCGCCGCACAACGTGCTGGTGAACGCCATCGCGCCTGGCCCCTTTGCCACGAACATCAACGGCGGTCGCCTGCGCCTTCCTGAGTCGGCCGAACGGATGCGCACGCATATTCCGATGGGCCGTGTGGCCCAGGTCGACGAGATCAAGGGACTGGCCCTGCTGCTGGCCTCGCCCGCTTCCAGCTACATGACCGGGGCGATCATCCCTGTCGACGGCGGGGCCACCGCGCGGTAGCAAAGAAAGGAAGCCGTCGTCGATAGAAGTAGCGCCCAGGCCAACCAGCACGCGAGAGAGTTTGCCGGGCTTGTTGGCCAGGGCAACGATGCGAGGAGCTTGGAACCCAAGGCTTCATGAATATGTCACCAGGTAGATGTCCGCCTGTTGCTGCGGGCTGGTCGAGTGGCGATGGACAGCAGGAACGCATCGCCGCGCGGTCCATTAGCGTATTCATTGAACGGTCATCGCACTTGCGAATAAGGAGTCCGCGGGTGCGACCGCGGGTGCCGCAAGAGGGGACCGGCAGGGCTGGCTGGACCGCGCGTCATTCCACCGATTGCATCAATAGCCTCAAATAATGCAATTCACTTGGCGTTCGATGCGCCGCACACTCCGTTCCCAGTCCTGCTGCCGCTGGGTGCAGCAAACCAAGGAGACACGAGAGTGGACGTACATCCGGATCAGTTGCAGTCATGGATCGGGCGCAGCGAGCGCTTCGAGGACACCATCCATCCCACGCCCGTGGCGGCATTGACGGCCACGCTCGACCACCCGGCCGCGCCGGTGCCGGCCGGCACGGCGCTTCCGCCCCTGTGGCACTGGCTCTACTTCCTGCCCATGCACCGGCAAAGCGAGATCGGCGCCGACGGCCATGCCAGGCGCGGCGGGTTCCTGCCGCCGGTGCCGCTGCCCCGGCGCATGTGGGCCGGCAGCCAGTTCGAGTTCCGCGCCCCGATCCGCGTGGGCGACCAGGTCACGCGCACGTCGACCATCGACGACGTCACGCTGAAGGAAGGCCGCACCGGCAAGCTTGTGTTCGTCAAGGTGCGCCACGAGGTCCGTTGCAATGGAGAACCCGCGCCGGCGCTGGTCGAGTTCCACGACATCGTCTATCGCGAGGCGCAGGCGCCCGGCGACGTACCCCCTCCTCCGCAGGCGGCGCCCACGGACGCGGCGTGGCGCCGGCAGATCGTTCCCGACGACGTGCTGCTGTTCCGCTATTCGGCGCTCACCTTCAACGGCCACCGCATCCACTACGACCGCCAGTACGCCACGCAGGTCGAGGGCTACCCGGGCCTGATCGTGCACGGCCCGCTGATCGCTACGCTGCTGATGGACCTGCTGCGCCGCCAGCTGCCTGATGCAGACGTCGCGAGCTTCCGCTTCAAGGCCGTACGGCCCACCTTCGATCTCAACGCCTTCCACGTCAGCGGCCAGCCGCAGGCCGACGGCAAGACCGTCCGGCTCTGGGCCTCGGACCACGAGGGTTGGCTGACGATGGACGCCACGGCCGTCCTGCGCTGACTCGTTTCGCACCGCAGAAGGAAACACGCCATGCAGCCACTCAAGGGCATCACCGTCGTCACGCTGGAGCACGCGATCGCGGCTCCCTTCGCCACCCGCCAGCTCGCGGACCTCGGCGCGCGCGTCATCAAGATCGAGCGTCCCGGCTCGGGCGACTTCGCCCGCGGCTACGACGAGCGGGTCCGCGGCCTGGCGTCGCATTTCGTGTGGACCAACCGCTCCAAGGAGAGCCTCACGCTCGACGTGAAGCACCCCGAGGCCGCCCGCGTGCTCGAGCGCCTGGTCATGGAAAAGGCCGACGTGGTCGTGCAGAACCTGGCACCCGGCGCGGCTGCGCGCCTGGGCCTGGGCTACGACCGGCTCTCGCGCGCCAAGCCGGGACTCATCATGTGCGACATCTCCGGCTACGGCGACGATCCCGAGCGCCCCGGTCCGTACCGCGACAAGAAGGCCTACGACCTGCTGATCCAGAGCGAAGCCGGCTTCGTCTCGGTCACCGGCACGCCGGAGGAGCCCTGCAAGGCGGGGCCCTCGATCGCGGACATCGCCGCGGGCATGTACGCCTACAGCAACATCCTCGCCGCGCTGCTGCAGCGCGGCCAGACCGGTAAAGGCCAGCGCATCGACATCTCGATGCTGGAGTCGCTGGCGGAGTGGAACAGCTACCCGCTCTACTACGCCTTCGAAGGCGCGGAGCCGCCGCCGCGCACCGGCGCCAGCCACGCGACGATCTACCCGTACGGCCCGTTCCCGGCCGGCGACGGCACCACCGTGATGCTGGGCCTGCAGAACGAGCGCGAGTGGGCCAGCTTCTGCGACAAGGTGCTGCAGCAGCCCGAGCTCGCGAAGGACCCGCGGTTCACAGCCAACTTCAAGCGCGTGGCACAAAGGGCCGCGCTGCGCGAGATCATCGTCGAGGCCTTCGCATCGCTCAGCGGCAGGCAGGTGGTCGAGCGGCTGGAGTTCGCGCAGATCGCCAACGCCCAGGTCAACACGATGAAGGAGGTCTGGGCCCATCCGCAGCTGCAGGCACGCGGCCGCTGGAGCGAAGTGGCGACGGCGAAAGGCCCGGTGCCCGCCATGCTGCCGCCCGGCACCTGGAACACCGGCCCGCGCATGGACCCGGTGCCCGCGCTCGGAGAGCACACCGATGCGATCCTCGCGGAGCTCGGCTACGGCGATGCCGAGATCGCAGCGCTGCGCGCGTCGAACGCAGTCTGAAGGCCACGCCATGCCCGGTGAACATCAGCATTCCGCCCGCACCTACCTCTTCGTGCCCGGCACGCACCCGGACCGATTCGGCAAGGCGCTCGCCAGCGGTGCCGACCGGATCGTGCTCGACCTCGAGGACGCCGTCGCCCCCGCCGACAAGGCCGATGCGCGCGCCATCGTCGTGGCGTGGCTGCAGGGTGTGAGCCCTGCCGACAGGTCGCGCACCGTGGTGCGCATCAACGACGCCGGCTCGCCGTGGTTCGCCGCCGACCTCGCCGCGCTGGGCGACGCGGCAGCGGCCGAGGTGCTCCTGCCCAAGGCCGAATCGGCCGCGCAGATCGCCCGCGTGCATGCCGCGCTGCCCGGCGCGGCCGTCCTCGCGCTCATCGAGAGTGCCCAGGGCGTGGCGCAGGCGGAGGCCATCGCGGCCTCCGGCGTGCAGCGCCTGGTGTTCGGCACACTCGACTTCGCGCTCGACCTCGATATGGACATCGCGACGGACGCACGCGGCCTCGCCTACGCGGCCAGCCGCATCGCCATCGCCTCCCGCGTCGCGGGCCTGCCTGCGCCCGTGGCGGGTGTCACGCCGCAGCTGGACGACGAGGCGCGCCTCCTGTCGGACCTTGCCGAGGCGCGGCAGATGGGCTTCGGCGCCAAGCTGTGCATCCATCCGCGCCAGGTGCAGCCGATCCATGCGGCGCTGCAGCCGAGCGCGCAGGCGCTGGACTGGGCGCGGCGCGTGCTGGCCGCCGATGCCGCGTCGCCGGGCGCAGCTCGGCTGGACGGCCGCATGGTCGACCGGCCCGTGGTGCTGCAGGCGCAACGCACGCTGGCGCTGGCCCGCGGCTGATTTCATTCATCCACTTCCCTCGCAGAAGGAGACAGGCACCATGGCTTCCACCATCATCGATTCACGGATATTCGGCGACATGTTCAGCGACGCGCGCATGCGCGAGGTCTGGTCCGACGAGAACCGGACCGCGAAGTACCTCGACATCGAGCGCGCCCTCGCGAAGGTCCAAGGCGAACTGGGCATCATCCCGAAGGAAGCGGCCGACGAGATCGTCAGGAACTGCAACCTCTCGCAGATCGACTGGGTCAAGCTGAAGGCCAAGACCGAGCAGATCGGCTATCCCATCATCGCGGTGGTCAACCAGATCAATGCCAACTGCAGGGACAAGCTGGGCGAGTACTGCCACTGGGGCGCGACCACGCAGGACATCACCGACACGGCCGCGGTGCTGCAGATGCGCGAAGGGCTCGCCCTCGTCGAGCAGGACCTCGACGAGATCGGCGAGGCGCTCGCGGCTTTGGCACGCAAGTACCGCGACACGCCGGTCATCGGCCGCTCGAACCTGCAGCAGGCCACGCCCATCACCTTCGGCTACAAGATGGCGAGCATCCTGGCCGGCATCGACCGCCACCGCGAGCGCCTGCAGCAACTCAAGCCGCGTGTGCTGATGGGCGAGTTCGGCGGCGCATCGGGCACGCTCTCCTCGCTGGAGAAGGGCGCGATGGAAACGCAGGCCGGGCTGATGAAGGAACTGGGGCTGGCGCAGCCGCTGATATCGTGGCACACGGTGCGCGACACCATCGCGGAGGTCGGCGCGTTCCTCGGGCTGGTCGGCGGCTCGCTCGGCAAGATCGCGATGGACGTCAAGCTGATGATGCAGACCGAAGTGGCAGAGGTGTTCGAGCCCTTCGCGCCGGGCCGCGGCTCATCGTCGACCATGCCGCAGAAGCGCAACCCCATCTCCTGCCTCTACATCCACGCCAACATCTCGGTGGCGCGCCAGCATGCCGCAGCGTTGATGGACGCGATGGTGGCAGACCACGAGCGCTCCACCGGCCCCTGGGAGATCGAATGGGTGTCGCTGCCCGAGATCTTCTGCCTGATGTCGGGCGCCCTGAAACAGACCAAATTCATCCTGAAGGGCCTGGAGGTGGATGCCACCCGCATGCGCGCCAACATCGATATCACCAACGGCCTGGTGATGTCCGAGGCCGTGATGATGGGCCTGGGACCCTACATCGGCCGCGAGTATGCGCACGACCTGGTGTACGACCTGTGCCGCCAGGCGATCGCCGAGAACCGGCCACTGATCGAGATCCTTGCTGCGCACACCGAGATCGGCAGGCACGTGACGCGCGCGCAGCTCGAAGCCATGTGCGAGCCGGCCAACCACCTCGGCCAGGCCGGCGTCATGGTCGACCGCGTGCTGGCCGCGCGCGGCTGAGCGCCGAGCCCAGCATCCTTCACCGCAGCAGACGGAGCCGGCGCAGACCGGCATGCATTCGTGCGCCCCCACCCCGGAGACAAGGTCATGAACATCCGCAAGCTCTCGAAACTTCTCTATGTGCAGGTTCTCATCGGCCTGATCCTCGGCATCGCCGTGGGCCACTACTGGCCCGAGTTCGGCGCCGCGCTCAAGCCGCTGGGCGACGGCTTCGTCAAGCTGGTCAAGATGATGATCGCGCCGGTGGTGTTCTGCACCATCGTGACCGGCATCACCTCGCTGGGCGACTCCAAGGAAATCGGCAAGACCCTGCTCAAGGCGATGGGGCTCTTCTATGCGCTGACGGTGCTTGCGCTCCTCACCGGCCTGGTGACCGTGTTCCTGATGCAGCCGGGCACCGGCATGCACATCGACCCCAGGAACCTCGACGCGTCGGTCGCCACACGCTTCGCGAACCAGGTCCACATCCACGGGTTCACCGACTTCGTGATGCACATCATCCCCAACGCCTTCGTCGGCGCGTTCGCCGAGGGCGAGGTGCTGCCGGTGCTGCTGCTGGCGGTGCTCTGCGGATTCGGACTCACCCGCATAGGAAGCTCCGCCAAGCCCGTGCTCGACGGCATTGACGGCTTTTCCCACATGCTCTTCGCCGCCTTCGGCATCATCATGCGCCTCGCGCCGATCGGAGCCTTCGGTGCGATGGCCTTCACGGTGGGCCGCTACGGCATCAAGTCGATCGGATCGCTCGGACTGTTGATCGGGACTTTCTACGTGGCCTGCATCTTCTTTGTCGTCGTGGTCCTGGGACTGCTCGCACGCCTGCACGGCTTCAAACTGTGGCAGCTGATGCGCTACATCAAGGAAGAGCTGCTGGTGGTGCTGGGCACCTCGTCCAGCGAGCCGGTGCTTCCGCGGCTCCTGCAAAAGCTCGAACGGCTCGGCTGCAAGAAGGGCGTGGTCGGGCTGGTGCTTCCGACCGGCTATTCATTCAATCTGGACGGCACGGCGATCTACCTGACGCTGGCATCCATGTTCATCGCCCAGGCCTGCGACATCCATCTGTCGTGGGTCCAGATCGGCTCGATGCTGGGCATCATGCTGCTCACGTCCAAGGGCGCCGCGGGCGTCACAGGCAGTGGTTTCGTCGCCCTGGTGGCCACGCTCACCGTCATGCCCGACCTGCCCGTGGCCGGGGTTGCGCTGATCGTCGGGATCGACCGCTTCATGTCGGAGGCGCGCGCACTCACCAGCACCATCAGCAACGCGGTGGCCTGCATCGTCGTCTCCATCTGGGAGAAGGCGTGCGACCGGGAGGTGCTGCAGCGCGAGCTGGCCGCGAACTACGCCCGCACCGAGCACGAGCTCGAGGAGGGCTCGAAGGACTACGCAGCGCCGCTGGGGCACGCCGGCCCGACGCCCTGATCGCCCAGGCGGCCGGCAGGCCTCAGGCGCGCGTGCCCTCGGCCTTTCCACTCTCCGCGCGGCGGCCTCCCGGCTTGCCACGCTTTGCCTTCATCTCGGAGAAGAAGGCGTAGAGCTGCTGCGCGGCCGGAGAAAGGCTCCGCCCCTTGCGCCGTATGAGGCCGATCGTGCGGGTGATGGCAGGGTCGTGCAGCGGAACGCTCACCAGCAGCGGATGGTCCGCGTCCGGCATGGCGATCGAGGGGACCGCCGCCACCCCGAGACCCGCCTCGACGAGACCGAGCATCGTCGTGACATGCTGAGTCTCGTAGATGCTCTGCGGACGACCAGCCACCCCCGAGAGCGCCTGGTCCAACAGCAGCCGATTGCCGGACGCCTTGCTCACCGAGATGTAGTCGTACTGCGCCAGCTCGGTCCAGCTCACGCGGCGCTTCTTTGCGATCGGATGGTCGCGCCTGCAGGCCGCAACGAAGCGCTCTTCCAACAGAGGCTTGAATTCGATGTCCGGCTCCTGCGCGCCGACGAAGTTGAGCCCGAAATCGGCTTCGCCGCTCGACACCGCCGCCAGCACCTCGTTCGCACTCGCATCGAAGACCTTGACCCGGATCTTCGGATAGCGCTCGTGGTAGCGCGAGATCACCTGGGACAGAAAGTAGTAGACAGTCGACGGTACGCAGGCAATCTTCACCTCGCCCATGCGCGTGGCCGCGACACCGCGGATGCCCAGCAGCGTGTGGTCAAGGTCGTCCAGGAGCTGCTGCACCTTGCGGTCGAATTCGCGCCCGACAGAAGTCAGGTTCACGCGCCGGGTCGTACGGTCGAGCAGCTTTACGCCGAGCGCCTCCTCCAGCTTCTCGATGCGGCGGCTGAAGGCGGGCTGCGAGACATGCAACGCCTCGGCGGCCTTGCGAAAGCTGTTGAGCTCGGCTACCGCGCGGAATGCCTGCAGGTCGTTGAGATTGAAGTTGATGGCCATGGCGGTGCTCCGACTCGATCTGATTGATAGGCAGTGTGCATCAATCGATCCTAAACATGCAATTTACAGAACACGGGCCCAGGAAGAACATGCGTACCAGGGCCACACAAGAGCCTTTCGAGCATTCAGAAATCCACCGGAGCAGACAAATTGAAGACCCAGAACATTCGCCTCCTCGGCACCGTCGCGCTGGCGGCATCGCTCGCCTGCGCGAGCGCGGCGGCCGCCTTTCCTGAAAAGCAGATCACGCTGATCGTGCCGACGGCCGCGGGCGGCGCCAACGACGCCATGGCGCGCGTCGTCGGCCAGGCCATGTCGGCCATCCTCAAGCAGCCCGTCATCGTCGACAACAAGGCAGGCGCCAACGGAGCCATCGCCAGCGAGTACGTGATGCGCGCGGCACCCGACGGCTACACGCTCATGCTCGGCTACATCGCGACGCATGCGATGAACCCGGCGCTGCAGAAGCTGCGCTACGACCCGGTCAAGGACTTCGAGCCGGTCGGCATGCTGGGATCCTCGGCCACGGTGATGGTGGTCAACCCGTCCGTCAAGGCCGCCAGCGCGAAGGAACTCGTGGCCATGCTGAAGGCCGCGCCGGACAAGACGAGCTACGCATCGGCCGGCAACGGTACGGCGCCGCACTTCGCGGCCGAGATGTTCAAGCTCTCGACGGGCACCAGCATGCTGCACGTGCCCTACAAGGGCTCCGCACCGGCCATCACCGACACCATCGCCGGGCAGACGCAAGTGATGTTCCCGAGCCTCTTCACGGCGGTGCCCTACGTCAAGGCCGGCAAGCTCAAGGCCCTGGGCGTGGCTGGCGCCAAGCGCTCGGCGCTCATGCCCGACGTTCCCACGCTGCAGGAACAGGGCATCCCGGACGTCGACGTCTCGCAGTGGTACGGCATCTTCGCGCCGGCGAAGACGCCCGCGCCCGTCATCGCGCAGCTCAACAAGGTCCTCAACGAAGTGCTCGCGGACAAGAGCGTGATCAAGCGCCTGGAGGACCACGGCGCCGAAGTCTCGACCATGACCCCCGAGCAGATGCGCGCCTACGTGGCGCAGGAGCAGGTCAAGTGGAAGAAGGTGGTCCAGGCCGCCAAGATCAGCGCAGACTGATGATGAACAGATCGATTCCCTGCGTGCTGATGCGCGCCGGCACCTCGCGCGGCCCGTTCTTCCTGCGCGAATGGCTGCCGGACGGCGACGAGGCGCGCGACCAGGCGCTCATCGGCGCGATCGGCGCCTCCGACCCGCTCCAGCTCGACGGCGTGGGCGGCGGAAGCACGCTGAACAGCAAGGTAGCCATCGTCTCGCGTTCCTCGCGGCCGGGATGCGATGTCGACTATCTGTTCGCGCAGGTGGGCGTCGGGCATCGCTCCGTGGACACGCGGCCGAACTGCGGCAACATGCTCTCGGGCGTCGGGCCCTTCGCGATCGAGCAGGGGCTGGTGCCGGCCAGGGACGGCACCACCCTCGTTCGCGTCCACAACGTCAACACCGGCTCGCGCATCGACGTGACGGTGCGCACCCCCAGCGGACGCGTGACGTACGAAGGCGACGCGCGCATCGACGGGGTGGCGGGCACGGCGGCGCCGATCCTGCTGAACTTCCTGGACGCGTGGGGGGCGGTCACGGGCCAGGTCTTCCCGACCGGCAGGCGCATCGACACGATCGACGGCGTGGAGGTGACCTGCATCGACGCCGCCATGCCATTGATGATCGTGCGCGCGGGCGACCTGGGCGTCACCGGGCGCGAGAAGCCCGCCGCGCTCGACGCCAACACCGGCCTGCTCGAGCGCCTCGAGACGCTGCGCCTGGAGGCAGGACGCAGGATGGGACTGGGCGACGTCTCCGACAGCGTCATCCCGAAGCCCGTGCTGGTGAGCGTGGGCGAAACGGACGACAGCATCACCTCGCGCTACTTCACGCCGCGCAAGTGCCACGCGTCGCACGCGGTGACGGGCGCCATTGGCGTGGCGAGCGCCTTCGCGCTGCCGGGAACGGTCGCAAGCGGCATCGCGCGCGGCGCCGGAACGCACAGGCTGGTCGTGCTGCACCCGGCGGGGCAGATCGACATCGAGGTCGAACTCAAGGGCAACGGGGACACGGCGACAGTGGATCGCGCTGCCCTCCTGCGCACCGCGCGCAAGATCATGCAGGGCGAGATGCACCTGCCCGACTACGTGTTCTCCCGGCCGGAGGCGCCGGTCGCCAGCCCTTCCCGCCTCCCGCACAAGGCGCTGACGATCATCGTGCCCACGCGAGCGGGCGGCGGCAACGACACGATGGCGCGCATCATCGCGGCGAAGCTCGGGCCGCTGCTCGGCCAGGAGATCCTGGTCGACAACCGCGCCGGGGCCAACGGCGCCATCGCAAGCGAATACGTGGCCAGGGCAACGCCGGACGGCCACACGCTGATGTTCGGCTATGTCGGCACCCACGCGATGAACCCGGCGCTGCAGAAGCTGGCCTACGATCCGGTCGCCGACTTCGAGCCGGTAGGGCTCGTGGGCTCTTCCTCGACCCTGATGGTCGCCCATCCGGGCGCGGGCATACCGCAGGTGCAGCAACTGATCGCACGACTGAAGACGAAGCCCCGCAGCCTGAGCTACGCGTCCGCCGGCGACGGCACGCCGCCGCATTTCGCGGCCGAGCTCTTCCAGCTCAGCAGCGGCACTTCGATGGCCAGCACCACCTGCGAGGGTGCCGCGCCCGCAATCGCGGAAACGGTCCAGGGCCGCTCGCAGATCATGTTCCCGAGCCTTTTCACGGCCTATCCGTTCATCCGCGCGGCCCAGCTTCAAGCCTTGGCCGTGGCGGGCTCGCGGCGCCTCGCCGCGCTGCCGGACGTGCCGACGCTCTCGGAGCTGGGTGTCGCGGGTGTGGATGTCGTCCAATGGTATGGACTGTTTGCACCGGCGGGCACGCCCGCCACGGTCGTCGAACGCCTCAACCGAGCGCTGAACGAGGTGCTGGCCGACCCGGACGTCGTGCAGCGCTTCGAGAGCCAGGGCGCGCTCGCCGAACCGGGCAGCCCCGAGGCGCTCGCCCGGCGGATGCAGTCCGACCTGGCCCGCTGGCGCGAGGTCGTGCGCCAGGCCGGCATCGCGCCGAAGGAACAGCGCCAGTTCGCGCTCGATTGATTGTCTTCATTCTCATGCGAAACAAAAGGACGCTGAGGGTATCAATGCCTGGAAGCTCAAACGCCTCACCGCCTGTCGGTAGCAGACCGAGCCCGTTCGTCCACAAGTTGGAGCAATACCCGGAAAACGGCGTGATCGTCTTCGACAAGCTCCCTGGCGGGATCCGCTATCAATGTCCGAATGCAAGCAGCGTTGGTGGAAGCGTCAGCACCGCCCTGGGCGTGTGGAGTGCATGCGCACGCCGTTCCTTTGCCGGTTCGGATCGAGTTTATGGGGGCTCCCGCTCCATCCCTACCAAGCGGTCTGAGCTACGCAAAGCGGCCGATTCGCTCGCGACTTAGGCAGGTTTTGCCCGTGTACCAGACCCGCTTAGAAAGAGTGCCTGATGCCAATGTCATATCCGGAGGAACTGCGCGGTGCGAGTCCAGACACTCCCCCGCCTGTGGACAAATACGTCACCCCACCCGTCACTGCGCCCATGATGGCCGGGTTGTTCTGCCCGCCCTTGATCCGAATCCGGGCCACTGTGGCGTACAAGGCCGTACGCTTGGAAAGGTTGTAGTCGAAACCAACGGCAAGCTTGTTGACCGAGGCATCGCGCCTTGGGGTCAGAGAAGTTGCCAGGGGACCCAGATCGTTGTCGTACTTGACGCGCGAGTAGGCCGCCTTGATCAATCCAGGACCGACGGGTACGGTTATGCCAAGAAGCCCGCCCTTGTACTTGTCCGAATCACGCAGCGTGAGGGAGCCGAGTACCGGCACCAGTGTTGTCGACAGGGCCTGGTCCCTGACTTGCGAGATTTCACCGAAGATCTTCATGAATCCAAAATCGTACGAAGCGCCGAGATTGAGGGTCTTGATCTTCTCGTTCGAGTTGGTGCCTGTGGGCAGGCCAAGAGCGTTCACGCCAGTGGAGTCGATTGCCATGCTTTCTCCGTACGCCAAAGCAACATCGAGAGGCCCCGCCGCATAACCCAGACGTCCACCAAAATAGCGTCCCTTTTGGGATGGACTTCCTGGCACGTTGCTCTGCGAGACGCTCTCGGGCAAGGCATATTGCACCTGACCATAGACTCCGCCTAGGTTCGGAGGGAAGAAATAGCCAATGCTGTTGCTGGTGCGAAGGTAGTTGTCGGAAGTTGCAACCGCGGAGCCAGGGCCCCTTGCGATCTGCAAGTTAGTTCCGACGCTCGACACGACATTGGCGCCGACCCCGATCGTGCTGAACGGGCTGAACACCGAGTCATTCCAGAATGTCGGGGTGATATCACGGCCCAGGCGAATCTCGCCGAAGTTCCCCGACAGACTGACCGTGGACCGCCGATTGAAGCTGGCAAGGGCGGTGGCGCCATTGTCGGGCGTCGTGCCCGCTTCTAGCCAAAAGCCAGCGGCAAGCCCTCCGCCGAGATCTTCTGTGCCGCGAAATCCGAGCCGGCTATTGGAAGTCCCGCTGTTGGACAGAGCAGTCTGACTCCGCGTGACGCTCGGCAGGGCGACGACTGTGGTCGAAGCCGTGTTGTTGTAGAACTCGCTTCTCGCGCTGTAATGGCTGACACCGACATCAACGACGCCGAAGAGCGTGACGGACGACTGGGCCGTCGCAGCGGTAACGCAGGACAGCATGCTCGCTGCCACGATGGTGGTCTTGTTCATGATCTGATCTCAGTGAAATGAAAGAAAACTGAAGCGAGAGGTTGTCACTCGGGCTTGAAGCCGGCACTGTTGAGCAGTTCGGCGCTTTGCGTCACGAAACCGGCGATGTAGCTCTTAAACTGATCGACGTCCTGCGCCACGGGCTCCACCCCCAGGGCTGCCAGCGCGCCCGACTTGCCCAGTTCGGACATGGCGGCGTTGATCGCGCCATTGAGCAACTGAACGCGATCGGCGGGTGTGCCTTTGGGAGCCCAAACGCCGTACCACGACCCGTATGTGAAGCCCGGTAGGCCGCCCTCCTGCACAGTCGGAACGTCGGGCGCAAGCGTGCTGCGTTTGGTAGATGTGATTGCGATCGGCCGAACGCGCCCGGCTCTGGCCAATGGCAGTACCGAGACCATTGAATCCATCAGGAGCTGGACGTGTCCGCCGGCCACATCCACCAGAGCTGGTTGCGTCCCCTTGTAAGGGACATAGGTGAACTTGACGTTGCCCTGTTTGGCCAGAAGCAATGTGGCCAGGTGACTGGGCGCACCCGCCGCGGGAATCGCTGCCGTCCACCTGTCCGGTTGCTTCTTGACGGCGGCGATTACTTCACTGAGGTTCCGAGGCTCGAGTTGCGGTGCGATGACGAGCATCAACGGCGCCTCGGCGACGCGTGCAATCGGTGAGAAATCCCTTTGCGGATCGTATGGCGGCGAGCTCATGACTTCTTTCGCCAACACGTGCGTTGCCGCGGAGAAAAGCAGCGTATAGCCGTCGGCGGGTGCAGCCTGAACAGCTTTTCCGCCCAGCGCACCGTTGGCACCGGCGCGGTTCTCCACGATGACCGACGCGCCCCCAAGCTGCGTCTGCAGTTGATTGGCCAGCAGGCGGGCGATATTGTCGACACCGCCTCCCGCAGAAAACGGTACGACGATGCGTATCAGGCGATCCGGGAACTTGCCCTTGGCGGGCTGTGCCCACGCTGGCGCAACGGTGAGCGCGGCGAGCGCGGTGGCCGCGACGATGGCTCTTCTCGGCAATCTCATGGTGTCTCCGATTTGTGGAAGTGACTGGACGAGTCGCGCTGCGCCACGGCACTGCCGCCGCGGTGCCTGCGGCAAGCGCGACGTGATCAGGGCGAGATGTCTTCCAACGCCCGGTTGGTGGTCTCGACCATGCGCATCGAGGCAATGAGCCCGAAGACATTGGCGGCCGCAAACATCAGGAATACCGTTGCGATGCCCTTCGTCGACAGCACCACGCCGACCAGCGCGGGCGCAACCGCCGATGCCAGCCGAAGCCAGGATGTGGCCAGGCCGGTGCCGATGGCACGCATCCGCGTCGGGTAGATCTCTGGCGTGTAGAGATACAGCAGCACCGTGGTCGTGCCCATCACGGCATAGGCCGAGGACGCGAGGATCACGACCGACCAGGCGCTGCTGGCGCCCAGCAATGCCAGCATGCCGAGCAGCGTGCCACTGATGAGGAAGCTCGCCGTCGCCCAGCGGCGGCGTCCGACACGGTCCACCAGCAGCGCGCAGACAAGCACCGCGCAGGTGCTCAGCACATTGGTCAAGGAGGCCATCCGTAGCGCCTCCTGGAGCGGCATGTGGTAAACAGTCTTGTAGAGCGACGGCAGCCAGTTGTTGATGCCGTTGGCGACGAAGTACGACGAGGCCCACAGCAACCAGACCACCAGCGTGCGCGGTCGATAAAACGGCGAGAACAGCTCCTTCCAGGAACTCTTCTTCCGATTGACCAGTCCTGCGGCGAGCGTGGCCACCCGCGATTCGACTTCGGCCTTGTCGCGCTCGACATCGAGACTGCGCTTCACAGTGCTCAACTCAATCCCCTCGATCACGCGCTCGGCATCCTGGAAACGGCCCTTCGACGTCAACCAACGGGGCGACTCCGGCAGGCGCGCCATGAAGAACAGGATCAGCAGGCCAGGTATGCCGCCGACAAGGAACATGTATTCCCAACCAAATCTTGGCACTACAAAGGCCCCCACCTGTGCCGCGCCGAGCAGGCCCAGCGGGAAGATCAGTTCGTACAGAATGAAGAAGCGCCCGCGCCCCTTGGCCTGCGAAAGCTCATTGATGTAGGCAGCCGCGATGGGCACCTCGCCGCCGACACCGATGCCCTGCAGGAAGCGCAGCGCGAACAGCATCTGGAAGTTGCCGGCAAAGGCACAGGCGATGCTCATCACCGACATCACCCCGACGGTGGTGGTGACACTGGGCACACGGCCGAAACGCTCGGCCGCCCAGCCGAAGACAAGGGCGCCGATGACCTGGCCGACATAGCCTGCAGCGATGAGTGTGCCGACCTCAAGAGGGCTGAGGTGCCACAGGCCGATCAGCACGGGCAGAACAAAGGCCAGCGCGAGCGCGTCGAAGGCATCGAAGAAGGTCGCGCTGCCCATGATGATGCGCGCCTTCGTGTGCCAACGGCTGAACGGCACGTTTTCGATACGGAACAGCAACTGCGCCGCCTGCCGTGCGACGCCGGGGTCAGGCGGCAATGCGAAGGAATCGACTTTCATGATGTCTCTGGCTTTTTCGGTGTTGTTCTTTGAGTGACTCAGGGTGCTGATGGCGACGCGGCGTGAGATGGGCCCCGCCTCAGGTGTCGTCGAATCAGCACATCGAGGGTTTCGCTCATTGCCTGCCCATTGACGCCGCGAGTGATGAAGACGATGCGAGTGCGCCGGTCCTGCCCTGGCCAAGCTGGCAGGAACTCGGGTGGGTGGAACAGGTGCTGTACGCCATGGACCACCATGGGACGGTCCGGTTCATCGGCCAGGTGCACAAGGCCTTTGACGCGCAGCAGGTCCTCTCCGCGCATCGCGATCACCATGTCCAGCCAGGCGAAAAAAGCGTCGCGCGGGAGTGGGACATCGCGCTCGACCACGAATGAGGAGATGCCATCGCGGTGGACTGGCTCCGAATCTCTCGGTGGTCGACCATCGGCCTGCGGTGGCCTGTAGTACATAGCACTGGCCGAAATCTCGCTGTTTTCCTTGGGCGACTGCACCAGCCTGTGCAGTGCCTGTGGCTGTTTGTCGCGTGCGAGGTGCAGTTTTGCCACCGAATTGATCTCGCTCAATCGCACAAGCAGTTCCGGCGGCGGCGAACCGTCTTCCATCAGATCGGCCTTTGTCAGAAATAGATGGTCGGCGATTGCTGCTTGCTGTACGGATTCGGCGTGCCGGTCGAGCGTGCCCATACCGAGCACGGCATCCACCGTGCATGCGACACCGGCCAGCGCAAAACGACTGCGGATCGCTGCATCGCCCATCAATGTGCGAAGGATCGGAGCAGGGTTAGCCAGTCCGCTGGTTTCGATGAGCACATGCCGCACTGAGGGAACAGAGCGTTCGCCGAGACGCTGCATGGCAGCGACCAGGTCTCCGCGCACCGAGCAGCACATGCATCCATTGGCCAGCAGGATCGTGTCATCGCTCGTCTGCGTGATCAGATCGTGGTCGATGCCGACCTCGCCGAACTCGTTCACGATCACCGCCATGCCGTGCAGGTCCGCCTGTTGCAGCAACCGATTCAGCAACGTGGTCTTGCCGCTGCCAAGGAACCCAGTCAATACCGTCACCGGCACACGGTCGCCGGCTTGCGTATCGGCCGTCAGCAGGGATGAGAAATGGCCGGCCACAATCAGCCTCGCTCGCCAGGGCCATGCAACTCGGCAAACGAGCGCAGCGTGCGTTCTACCTTGGGCATCAGCCATTCGCCGACCGCTTCCGGCATCCGCTCCTCCATGGCGTCTTCCAGCAGGCTACGCAACGGCTGCGTGCGCGCAGCGGTCTGCTGCAAGGCAACAAAGAAGCCGACCACCTCCTCCACACCCGAGCGCAGTCCCGCGTCCTCCAGATAGCCGACGATGTCGAGCTCGAAATCATCGAGCCGCAGGCTGACGCCCCCGGTACCGCATGCGCAGGCCGATCCCAATGCGATATGGCGCATCGACAGCGAGCTCCACAGACTCAACATCTCGTCGGCTCGCTGGGCAATGTCGTCGGCCATGACGGCGGCGGGGTTCATTGCCCGTCCCAGGCGACCGTGTCTGTCGCGCCGCTGCGCACCAGGCCTGGCGAGCTGCGCAATGCCCGCGTTGCTTCCTGGGCGACCTGCCCATGCGAATCCAGTGCCACGCGATACACCTCGCGCGCTACGTCAGCGCTGACATAGCCTTCGCGAACGTCCTCGGCGACCAGCTCCGCATCTCGCTTGATCGGATTCCCGAAACCGCCACCGCCACCCGACAGCATCTTGTAGGCGTCCCCGCGTTCCAATCGCACGTTGAAGATCTTCGCGTTAGCGTGGTCGGTCTTCCACTCTCCCTTGTGGCGCACGGCCAGACCGTTGCCCATCGCGTCGCCGCCGCCTTCCAGGCCCCAAGGCTTGCAGTGCACCCGGTCGATGCGGGTGGTCACGGTAAAGGGCGACAGCGCCTGCACCACCATCTCCGCGCCCAGGCCACCGCGGTACTGGCCGGCGCCGGCACTGTCCTGGCGAATCTGGTACTTCTCGACCAGCACCGGGTACTTGGCTTCCAGCTGCTCGGTCGGGCTGTTGTGCGTGTCGCCATCGTTGATGCAGACGGTGACCGAGACGCCATCCTCGGTGCTCTTGGCACCCCAGCCACCGCCCAGCGGGCCAATGCCCACGATGAACAGCCTCCCGTCCTCCGGCGAGATGCCATGGATATTGGGGAACACCAGATCGGCATGGTGGCCGGCAATGGAGCGGTCGGGAATGGCTGGTGCGAGCGCCTTGAAGATGGTGTCGATCACCGTCATCGGGAACGTCATCCACACCCGCATCGGGTACGGACGCTCGGCGCTGATCACCGTGCCCATCGGCATGATCACCTTCAGCGATCGGAAGCTTCCGTCGTTCACCGGGTAATCGGTCGGTGTCGTCAGGCACTTGTAGGCCACCTGCGCGCAGGCGATCCCCGTCGTGAAGCCCGAGTTGTAGAAGCCACGCACCTGCTTGCTGACGTCCGACAGGTCCACGGTCATCTCGTCGCCGGCGACGGTCACCTTGACGCGGATCGGAATGCGCTTGCCGATCTCCAGCCCGTCGTCGTCCATGAAGGATTCGGCCTCATAGACGCCATCGGGGATGGACAGCGTGTTCTTGCGGGCTACCGCTTCCGACGAATCCATGATCTGGCGGATCGAGCCGTTCACCGCATCGGCGCCATAGCGCTGCAGGAGCTCCACGTACCGGCGCTCGCCGGTGGTGATCGCGGTGATCTGCGCGCGCAGGTCGCCCAATGCACGGTCGGCCAGCCGCACATTCATCGCGATGATGTCGATCAGGTCCTGGTTGACCACGCCCTCGCGCTGGTACTTCATGATGGGGATCTGGATTCCCTCGCTGAAGATGTCGGTCGTCACGTTGCCGAGCGTGCCGCCCACGTCGAGCCAGTGCGCCATGCAGCAGGTGAAGCCTTCCAGCCTGCCCTCATGGAACACGGGCATCGTGAACGTGAAGTGGTTCAGGTGGCTGCCGGTGGTGTAGGCGTCATTGGTGACCAGGATGTCGCCAGGCAGGATGTTCTCGTAGCCGAAGTGCCTGATCTTCGCCTTCACCGTCTCGGACATCCCTCGGATGAACATCGGCAGGCCCAGCCCGATCGAGACCGTGTCGCCCTCCTTGGTGAAGAGACCGACGGTGAAGTCCAGCGCCTCGTAGATGATCAGGTTGTAGGCAGTGCGCGTGAGGTTGGTCTTCATCTCCTCCGTCACGGCGTACAGGCCGTTGCGGATGATTTCGACGGTGACCGGGTCAACCGCGGCCAATTGAGTTTGGGCGGTGCTCATGACCGATCGCTCCCGATGGAAATTTGAAGGTTGCCGAGTTCGTCCACGCGCATCTCGTCGCCTGGTTGCATGACGGTGGTGGAGGCGTGCTCCTCGATCAGCGCGGGGCCGCTGATGACGTTGCCCGCGCGCAGCCGGTCGCGCTTGTAGACCGGCGTGTCAGCCCAGCCGCCGGAGCGGAAGTACACCGGCTTGACGGTGCGCACCGCAGCTCTTTCCGGCTTGGACGAACCCTCGTCCACACGGTGCCTGGGCGGCTTCTTCATGATGCCGAGCACAGTGACGCGCAGGCTCACCAGGTCGGCCGGTTCCCGGGGCGCCGAGGTGCCATAGCGCACCTTGTGCAGTTCGTCGAACTGCTGCTTGATCGCAGAGCGGTCCTTGCTCTCGAAGAAGGCCATCGGCAGGTCCACCGTGACGGCGTGCTCCTGTCCCACATAGCGCATGTCGGCTGCACGCTCGATCACGATGCCGTCCGCCTTCACGCCGGACTGCGCCAGCGCGGTGCGGCCCTCGTCTTCCATCGTCTTGTAGGCCGCTTCGATCTCCTCGAAGGAGACGTCGTTGAGCTTGCGGAATACCGAGCGCACGTAGTCATAGCGCAGGTCGGAGAACAGCATCCCGTAGGCCGAAAAGTAGCCTGGCGCGTATGGAATCAGCACCTTGCGGATGCCGATCTCGCGGGCGATCGCCGAGGCATGCAGCGGGCCCGCGCCCCCGTACACCACCATGGTGAAGCTGCCGGCGTCCAGGCCCCGTTCGGTGGTCACGGCCTTCACGGCGTGCGACATCTGCGTCACCGCGATGCGCAGGATGCCATCGGCCGCTTCGGTCGAGTCCAGGCCCAACGGGCCCGCCACGCGTTCGGCCATCTGGCGCTTGCAGCCTTCCACGTCTAGCTTGAGTTCACCGCCGAGGAAGTTGTCAGCGTCGAGCCGGCCCAGCACCAGATTGGCATCCGTCACGGTCGGCTCCTTGCCGCCACGGCCGTAAGCCACTGGGCCGGGGATGGAGCCGGCGCTCTGCGGCCCCACGCGCAACGCATTGCCGGTCTCGACGCGAGCGATCGAGCCGCCACCGGTGCCGACCTCGTGGATGTCCATCATCGGAATCTGGATCGGAAGCGCACGCTCGTAGCCGCCGATCAGCGCCGAGCCTGTCGTGAGCGGCCGGCCCTCGCTGATCACGCCTGCCTTGGCCGTCGTGCCGCCCATGTCGAAGGCGATCGCATCGCCCATGCCGAGTTGCGCACAGATGGCCTGCGCACCGATGACGCCGGCCGCAGGACCGGACTCCAGCATGCGAACGCAGCCGACGCGCGCATGCTCGATCGGAAACAGGCCACCAGTCGATTGCACGACGTAGAAATCGCCACCGAAGCCCTTGTCGGCAAGGTGAGTCTCGAGTTGACCGAGGTATTCGGAGACACGGGGCCCGACGTAGGCGTTGGCCACGACGGTGGAGACGCGCTCGAACTCACGGTATTCCTGCGACAGCTCGTGCGAAGCGGAAACGAAAGCGCCCGGGAGTTCTTCCTGCAGGATTTGCTTGACGCGCCGCTCATGCGCCGGATTGCGGTACGAGTGCAGCAGCAGCACCGCCACCGCTTCGATGTTCTGCCCCTTCAGTTCGCGGGCCAGTTCGCGTACCGCGCCTTCGTCCAAGGGCTTGTGCAAGCTGCCGTCGGCGCGAAGACGCTCGGCCACTTCGAACCGCAGCGAGCGCTTGACCAACGGCTGGTGTTTGTTGAAAAAGAGGTTGTAGGCATCCGGCCGGTTGACGCGGCCGATCTCGTAGATGTCGCGAAAGCCTTCCGTGATCAACAGCGCCGTGTTGGCGCCGTTGCGCTCCAGCAGCGTGTTGATCGCGATGGTGGAGCCGTGCAGAAACAGTTGGCCGTTGCGCACATCGATGTCGGCGCTGTCCAGCGTGGCCTGGATGCCATTGACGAGTTGACCGTGCGTCGAAAGCGCCTTGCCGAACAGCAACTTGCCGGTGGCCTCGTCGAAGGCGGCCATGTCGGTGAAGGTGCCACCGATGTCAACGGCGATGCGCAGTTTGGGGGAGGATTGGGTTGCCATGGTGAGTCGCGGCGCTCAGGCTGCCGTTCCGATGCGGTTGCGCAGGACGCCAAGGCCGGTGATCTCCACCTCGACCACGTCGCCTTCCTTCATGTACAGCGGTGGCTCGCGGCGGTCGCCGACGCCGCCGGGCGTTCCGGTGGCGATCACGTCGCCGGGCGACAGCGGCGTGAAGCGCGAGATGTACTCGACCAGGACAGGGATGTTGAATATCAGGTCGTCGATGCTCGCGTGCTGCATGACGTTGCCATTGACGCGCGTCTCCAGCGTCAGCTTGGTGACGTCCGGCACCTCGTCGCGCGTCACCAAGTACGGGCCGAAGGGAGCGGTGCCGGGGAAGTTCTTGCCGGGCGTGAACTGGTGCGTGTGGCGCTGCCAGTCGCGGACGCTGATGTCGTTCAGGCAGGCATAGCCGGCGATGTGCTCGAAGGCTTGCTCCTTCGGGATGTGTCGGCCACCCTTGCCGATCACCAAGGCCAGTTCGCCTTCCCAGTCCAAACGCTCGGAAAAGGCCGGGCGCAGCACCGTGTTTTCGTGCGCCGCCAGCGTGTCGTTGAAGCGGATGAACAGCGACGGGTATTCGCTGTCCCCGCGCTTGGTCTCGGCCACGTGGGTCTTGTAGTTCAGGCCTACGCAGATGAACTTTCTCGGGTTGGGAATGACTGGCAGGGGTTGTGTCGCCGACGGCTGGACGACCGTGCCGTTGGCTGCGGCTGCTTTCTCCAGTTCGGCTAACGCACCGGCCTGCAGCACGGCGGCCAGATCAGGAAAGCGGCCCAGGAAGTCGGCCGGAGGCTGCAGGTATCGGTCGGCCTGGACCACCGCATAGGTGGGCTTTCCGGCGAGTTGGAAGCTGACGAGTTTCAAGGTATCTCCTTGGGTGGATCGCTGTGGTTGGCTCGGAGTGAGGCCTGATTTCCAGCGTGCGGAGCAAATGTAGAAATTGACGAGCTCTTCGTATAGATAGAATTCAGAGGATTCAGACTTGCCATATTTGGCATGACTAAACCGGGTAAACCCTATGAACCTCTCGAACGTCAGGCTGTTCCTCGAGGTCGCCGAAGCGGGCAGCCTGAGCAAGGTCGCGGCGCGCCGACAGACGGTTCAGTCACACATCAGCCGACAAATCAGCGACTTCGAATCGACTTTAGGTGGACCACTGTTTCGTCGGACAGGGCGGGGCGTTGTGCTGACCGAATTCGGTTCGCGTGCGGCACTGCGATTGCGCTTTTGGCTTCAAGACACGGAGCGCATGGAAGAAGAGTTGCGTGCAGAGTCGGGCAGGCTTCTTGGGGAAGTACGACTGGGCATCATTCCTTCGGCAGCACACCCGTTGATGACTCACCTTTTTGCGAGGCTGCAGGCGGAGCACCCCGGTATCCGGCTCAATATCGCCGAGTCGCAGGGCACTGAACTGGACGCACTACTGGACAGCGGCGCTGTCGATCTCGCGATCCTCTTTCGCTTCAATCGGCCTACCACGCGTGATGAGAAGCTCCTGAGCGTCGCACACACGTACCTTGTCTCGGCGCCTGGCGACGAAATCACTCGCGAACCCACCGTGAGCTTCTCCCGTCTATCAGGATTGCGGTTCGTACTACCCCGTCGTCCGAGCCACTGGCGAAATGCGCTCGACGAAGCGGCGCGCAGTCAAGGGTTCAAGCTAGAGTCCGTCGTCGAGGCGGATTCGCTGTCGGTCCAGAAAGAACTGGTCGCCCATACGTCGGAACTCTATACGGTGCTGGGCCCATACTCGATCGCCGCAGAACTCCGAAGCGGTAGTCTGCAAGCCAGCAAGCTCGTAAGGCCTGACATGATCCGGCATGTCACATTGGCATTTCCCAAGCAAGGCAAGCTCTCACCAGTTTGCCGTGTGGTTGCCGAGGTTATTCAACAATTGACGCTGTCATGGGGGCACCGACTTACTGAGCACGGACTTGGCTTTGCTCGTGATTAGTCCGAGTAATCTAGACAGAATGGCTTGAGCCGTTGAGGCGGCCCGTCTCCGGGACTACCGTGGGTTGCGCACCGTGGGTGCGCCGAGCCACAACGCTGCACCCCGAGAGGCGGTCAGCGTGTCAACGAGCAAGGAGACGGGCCATGAGTCAATCTACCACCCCCGCGGCCACTGTTTACGTCGGCCTGGACGTCCACAAGGACAGCATCGACATAGCCCTGGCCGAGGCCGGCCGTGACGGCGAAGTACGCCATTTGGGAGCAGTAGCCGGCGGCGTCGATGCCGTCAGCAAGGCTGTGCGCCGGCTGGTCAGCCGGGGCCAACACGTGCATGTGGTCTACGAAGCGGGCCCGTGCGGCTTCGTGCTGCAACGCCACCTGGCCGCACTGGGCTACCACTGCGAGGTGGTAGCGCCCTCGTCCATCCCCAAGCGCTCGGGCGACCGGGTGAAGACCGATCGCCGCGATGCGTTGATGCTGGCGCGCCTGGCACGCGCAGGTGAGCTTAGTGCCGTTCGCGTGCCGGACGCCGTGGACGAGGCGATGCGCGACTTGGTGCGCGCCCGCGAAGACGCCGTGCGCGAGCAGCGCAACGCGCGCCACCGCCTGAAGGCGCTGCTGTTGCGCAATGGCGTGATGTACGCGGGCAAGAGCGCCTGGACGGCGGCGCATCTGCGCTGGCTGGCCAGCCTGGCGCTGCCGCACGCCGCGCAGCAGATCGCCTTCCAGGAGTACCTGCACGCGGTGAGCGAGTCGGGGGCGCGCATCGCACGCCTGGAGAAGTCGCTGCGCGACGCGCTGGCGGGCTGGTCGCTGGCACCGGTGGTGGCCGCACTGCAGGCGCTGCGCGGCGTGCAACTGATCGCCGCGGTCACACTGGTGGCCGAGATCCAGAACTTCCACCGCTTCGCGAACCCGCGCCAGTTGATGGCCTACCTGGGCCTGGTGCCCAGTGAGGACTCCAGTGGCCAGCGGCGGCGTCAGGGCGCCATCACCAAGGCCGGCAACTCGGCGGCGCGGCGCATGCTGGTGGAGGTGGCACACCTGTACCGCTATCCGGCTCGAGTCAGCGCTGACATCGCCAAGCGCCAGTCGGACCTGCCCAAGGCCGTGACCGACATCGCCTGGATTGCGCAGTTGCGGCTGTGCACACGCTTCAGGCGGCTGGCCGCACGGCACGTGCCGCATAACAAGATCGTCGTGGCCATCGCGCGTGAACTCTCGGGCTTCGTGTGGGCCATCGCGTGCGAGGTGACGCCGCCACCGGCCGCTTCGACGTGAACCAGCGACGAGATGACACACACCACCAGGAGGGCGCCTATCGAACAAAGTGCTTGAGGCTGGATCGGGAACGCGGCGCAGCCACGGCCACAGGGGAATCCTCGGGCTAGCTATTGCGCAGCCACGCAAGTGACCAACCGCAGACCCTAGAAAGCAGGCAGCCCCGCGACGAACACATGAACTGTCGGTAGCCAATCCACGCATATCAGCATGATCAACCGTCGCTCACGCATTCGGCTCCGCCGCGTTCCCCATCCGGCATTCGCGAAAGATTCTGCAATCCGGCACCCGGAGAGATCGGCTCGCGCTGTTGACAGGTTCAAGCCATATCAGCTAGGGGAAGGTCTGCTCAGGTCTTCCTGGCCATCCACAGGTTCAATAACGCAAAAAGCGTGATCACTTCCCTAGACAGAATGGCTTGAGCCGTTGAGGCGGCCCGTCTCCGGGACTACCGTGGGTTGCGCACCGTGGGTGCGCCGAGNTCCGCCGCGTTCCCCATCCGGCATTCGCGAAAGATTCTGCAATCCGGCACCCGGAGAGATCGGCTCGCGCTGTTGACAGGTTCAAGCCATATCAGCTAGCGCGCGTCGCGTTGTTTACCAACGGGACCGCGAACTGCCAAGGTTGGCGAACTGCTTCAGTGCGAGGTCGGACTAGGTCGGATTGGGGTTTAGAGGGCTGAACTGCGTTTGAAGCCACTCTGCGAGTTCAAACTCCACACCTTTCAGTTCACTTGATCCCAACCATATCAACCCATATTGACTGCCGTCTGGGTCAAAGCCGGCAGGTGCCGTCAGGCTTCCTCGTTCCACATCGTCAACCGCGAGTACGAGCGGACTGAGGGCCACACCCAGGCCGGCAGACGCGGCTTCGACAATCAGGGCGTGATGGTCGTAGTACCGAATCTCCGTGGGCCGACGTGCCGACGGATGCGTCTTCAACCATTGCGCCCACGCGTCAGGCCGAGTCTTCGACCCGAGAGCGAGATAGTCACCGCGTTCGAACCGGGGAACCCATTCCGGCCTCATGACAGGCCCAACTTTTTCGAGAAAAAGAGGCCGGACGTTCCACGTTTCGGGCACTGCGAAGTCTAGGCGTCGAATAGCGAGATCGACCTGATTCTTGCGAAAGTCCACAAGCCCTCCACCCACGGAGAGGTGGAGGGCAGTGTTGGGATGCGCAACTTGAAACTCCCCGAGCCGCGGAATGAGCCAACGCATGGCGACCGAAGGCTCGCAGGAGAGCACCAGGGAACTCTTCCCTGCCTTGGTAGCGCGCAGGCTTTGCACTGTGGTGGCCAACTCCCCGAAGAACCTGCCGAGGGTGAGGTTGAGTGTCTCGCCGGCGGGTGTGAGGCGAAGGCCTCGCCCGCTCTTTTCGAACAAGCTGACGCCGATGTCATTGGCGAGTTTGGTGATCCGGCGGCTGACGGCACCGTGCGTGAGCGAAAGCGAGTCCGCTGCAAGCCGGACCGAACCCAGGCGCGCCGTTGCTTCAAAGGCTCGCAAGTCGTCTAGCGACGGAATTTCCGAACGATTCATTGGTGAGAATTTATCACCAACTACTTCAGAAATTATCGCTTTTCGTAAAGCATCATGGTTTTGATAATTGATGCATGCGCACCAATTCTCAACCCGATATCGCGGTCCTCGCCGATGATCTGACCAGTGCGGCAGATGGGGCGGCACCTTTCGTCGCCCGCGGTGTGACTGCGTCGATCGGAAGGGGCCAGCTCCCGCGCCAAGCTGCAGCGGTGGTCGCGGTCGATAGCGGCTCGCGGTCTGCGACTTCGTCGCAAGCTTTCGAGAGAGTCACTCGATTGACAGACCGGCTTGCCGGCCATGCCGTGCTCTACAAAACGGTGGATTCCACGCTACGCGGCCACGTAGCGCAGGAGCTTGAAGCATGCTTTGCAGCGAGCGGCCGCAAATCACTGGTGTTTGCACCGGCGTTCCCCCAAGCCGGGCGTACGACGGTGAGGGGGATTCAACTCGTTGATGGCATTCCGGTTTCCGAGAGCGCGTATGGCAAGGATCCCGTGCATCCCGCGCGGCACTCAGCGCTGATCGACTTGGTCCCGAGCTGCATCAAGAATGTCACCCTCCTCGATGCGGTGACGCAGGAAGAGCTCGACTCGCAGATTGCCCTCATCGAGGATCCGGAGTCGATTCTGTGGGTGGGCTCTCCCGGCATGGCTGCAGCCCTGTCACGGCGTTTTGTGCGGACCAAGGCCCGACGGCCATTGATGGATGGCATCAGCAACGATGTCCTGGTCGTCGTCGGAAGTGCGAATCCGTGCAGCCACCGACAAGCGGATCAACTCCAGGAGCTCAGCGGCACCATGCTGCTGCGCGGACCGATGGCGCGTGAGCAGGACCCGAACGCGGTGCTGCGCCGCATTGCAGAGAGCGCAGCACGAGCGCTGCAAGACCCACGCTTTGGCGCGTTGATCGCTACCGGCGGTGACACGATGGAAGCGGTCCTCGACCTTCTCAATGTCCGAGAGTTCGAGATTTTGCAGGAGCTCGATCCCGGATTTCCGCTGGGTCGCGCCACGCTCGGCGATGGACGCTCGCTCGTACTCGCCATGAAGGCCGGCGGCTTTGGCGGTGACGACGCTCTGGAGCGCGCTGTCGCGCGCATACGCGGAACAACTCAAACCTTGCGAACGGAATCATTGTGAAAAACACTTCCTCCCCGCTGGCCGTGACCATGGGCGACGCATCCGGCATCGGGCCGGAGATCGTGGCCAAGGTACTTGCGAAGGGCGGCGAGCATGTCGTCGTGTTCGGCAGCCATGTCGTCATGCAGGACATCGTGCGCCGGCTCGGGTTGAACATCGAGGTGCAACGCATCGAGGCAGCCGGTGCGGCCCAGTTCCGGCCGCAGACGATGGAGGTCATCGACACCACCCGGATTGTTGAGCCCCCACCAATCGGGCAGATCAGCGCAATCTCCGGGCAGGCGGCCTTCGACGCCATCGTTGCGGCGATCGCAGCGGCGAAGGCCGGAGAAGTGAGCGGCATCGTCACGGCGCCGATCAACAAGGAGGCGATGGCCAATGCGGGAATCCGCTACCCCGGCCACACGGAAATCCTGGCCGATTACGGCGGCGCCAAGCGCGTGGCGATGATGCTTGCGAACGACGACATCCGCACGGTGCTCGTCACGATCCACACGTCGCTGCGCAAAGCAATCGAACAAGGTAATTTCGACGCGCAGATGGCGGCCATCCGGCTTGCCCACGAGGGTGGGAAGGCTCTCGGCTTCGCAGCCCCGCGTGTTGCCGTAGCGGGCCTCAACCCGCACGCAGGGGAAGGCGGCCTCTTTGGAGATGAGGAGATCAGGATCATCCGACCCGCCATCGAGGCGGCCCGAGCCGAAGGCATCGATGCGAGCGGCCCTCATCCGGGCGACACAGTCTTCATGCAAGCGCGTCAAGGTCGATTCGACGTTGTCGTCGCGCAGTACCACGATCAGGGGCTGATCCCTGTGAAGTATCTCGGGCTGGAGAAAGGCGTGAACATCACGCTGGGCCTGCCGTTCGTGCGCACTAGCCCGGATCACGGCACGGCGTTCGACATCGCGGGTCTCGGGACTGCAGATCACGCAAGCCTGGAAACGGCGCTTGCCTACGCAAAGCGCCTTGTCGCCGCGTAAACCAAGACGAACCAACTTCGAAAGGAACCACCATCATGGGTCTACGTTTCATCTTCATGCTTACGCGCAACGACCGCACGGTTGTGGACGCGGCGCAGCAACTTCAAACTGCGCTCGGCCTTGGCGTGCGGCACATCGGGTTCAAGGACATCGGCTTGCCGCTCGAGCAGTTGAAGAGCCTCGATGCGGCGATCAAGGCCGGCGGTGCGACCTCCTATCTGGAAGTGGTGTCGCTGGACCGTGAAAGCGAAATCGTTTCTGCGAAGGCAGCCGTCGAGATCGGCGTTGACGTTCTTCTGGGTGGCACGCGGGTCGATGACGTGCTGCCAATCATCAAGGACACCGGCATCCGATACTTCCCGTTCCCAGGCCGGATTACCGGCCACCCGAGCGTGCTTGAGGGCACCGTCGAGGAAATCGTTGAAAGTGCCAAGACGATTGCAGCGCGCGATGGCGTGCATGGACTGGACCTGCTGGCATATCGCTCGGCTCAAAACGTACCCGAGTTGATGAAGGCCGTCTGCGCTGCAGTCTCGAAACCCGTCTACATTGCGGGCTCGATCGCCACGCCTGAACGTATTGCAGTCGTCCAGAATGCGGGGGCAGCAGGTTTTACGATTGGGACTGCGGCACTGGACGGCAAATACCCAGCCGATGGGAATGACGTGCCGAGCCAACTCACCGCAATCATTCGCGACGTCGCTGCCCTGAACAAGCACCTTTCGCCGATTCGCAAGAAGCGCCTGGCTACCGCGGTTTCCAGCGGAGGCGGGGAGCAGGTCAACAACACGCAGATCAACGTCGCCGTGTTCAAAGACGCCTCTGGCTGGTCATTTCGAGAGCACGACGATGAGCTGTTCTTTGTTCACCGGGGATGCTTGCTCATGAAGTTTCGTGACCGCGAAGAGACCATCGAGCCGGGGGAGTTCATCGTCGTACCACGTGGCGTCGAACACCTTGCGGTGGCCGTGGGCGAGGGATGTGAAGTGTTGTCGGCAACTACAACTGCGTCATCTGTCGAGTAGCGCCCGCTCTCCAGTACGCGCATTCTTCCGAAGGCCGGTTGGCCCCCCACCGGCCCCCTCGTACTTGGACATGACGAGGTCGAGGGCCGATTCCCAAGAACATGACGCGCCAGTCTGCGCAGCGCCCAGGCCGTAGCGGCCGCTAGGTCCCGGCCTGGCACCGACAGCAGCCGGACAGGCTCTACGCTGCTCCTACCCACTCGGCGCGCCGGTCAATCTGGCCCCTCGCGAACTCGATGCCGCGGAAGCCCAGGATTCTCGCGATATCGAAATGTCGAATCATGCGATCAAATACAAGTGTTTGTACTTTTGATACATCGCTGATATGAACTTCCGCCAGATCGAATGCTTCCGAGCCGTGATGCACACGGGCTCGATGACGCTTGCCGCGGCGCAACTGCACACGTCGCAGCCCAACGTGAGCAGAGCCGTCGCGCTGTTGCAGCGCGAGACCCAGCTCCAGTTGTTCGAGCGCGTCGGGCAGCGCGTGGTTCCGACGCCTGAAGCGTATGCGTTGCTGAAGGAGGTGGACCGCACCTACGTCGGATTGCAGACCATCAGCGATGCAGCGGACCGCATCCGCACGCTGGGCGTCGAAGGCTTGCGAATCGCCGTGTCGCCTGCCATCGGCGTCAGCTTGGTGCCGCGCATCCTGCAGGTTTTTCGCGGCCTTCGCCCTCGGGTGCCGGTCGTGGTCCACACGACCGATTCCGCAACCATCTGCAAGTGGGTTTCGTCGGGCTACTGCGAGCTTGGATTGGTCTCCTATGTTGCGTTGCCACAGGAGGTCGACAGCGAACTTGTGCATTCCGATCGTGCCGTATGCATCGTGCCCCGCGGGCACCGGCTGGCCCGCAAGCGCAAGGTCGTTCCTTCGGATCTGGCAGGCGAATCATTCATATCGCTGGCACCTCCGGACGTAGTGCGCGCAGCCATCGATCGCGTCTTCGATCCCGAGGTGCGCAGGCTGGAGATCGAGACTTCGCTGGCCACCACGGTCTGCGCGATGGTGGCGCGGGGCCTTGGCGTCAGCATCGTGGAACCACTGGTGCTCAGTGAGCTTGGGCTCTCGGGTGTTCATTCGCTGGCGTTCGAGCCGGAGATCCACTTCAGGTGCCACTTGGTGCGTGCACGCCAACAGCCGGCGCAAGCGCTCGTCGCAGACTTCCTCGAGGCCATGAACATCGTGGTACGCGGCTCACAGTCAGCTGAGCGCAAGAAGGTCAGCCGATTGCCTGGGTGACCAGCGCCCAACCGCCGTGGGCGGGCCCGCGCTCCGGCACCTGGCCGCGGACCATGGTGGATACACCGTTGACGCGCGGCAGTCCCAGGCTTTCCAACCATTGCGGCAAACCGCTGGTTGCGTCCACATCGACGCGCAGAAACCCCTCGGTGTGACAGCAGCAGTCTGCAATCAGTAGGCGCGCGGCATCGAAATCGGGCGCTGAGACCGGCCCCACGGCATGGCCATGGCCATAGCGGCGAAGCACGGCGAAGCCCGCCGCCTGGCCGCCTCGCTCAAGGACGACGGTTTTCCCCTGGGAGAACAACCGGCGAAGCAACTCGCCGCGAGGCATACCCGCGCCGCGTGCGTCCATCGCGATCAACGCTTCGATGTCCGCAGCTCCCAGCGGCCGCAGGAGGTCGCCCTTGCGGCCCGCGACCGCCGGCAGGATCGCAAGCACCCCTTGATGCTGCGCGATCTCCCCCGTGGTGACGAATCCCAAGCGCTCATACAGGCCGCGGCCCGCCGCTGTCGCGTGCAGCAGCACATTCCGAGTGGCCAGGCGATCGAGCACGGCCTGCATCAGGCGGTTGCCTATCCGCTGGCCCTGCAAGTCGGGCGAGACGATCACCAATCCGAGAGTGGCGTAGTCCGTCCCGAATTGCCACGACAGTGCGGTACCGACCACTTTCCCGCCGCGTTCGGCGATCACGCCCTGCCCGAGCGACAGTGCAAACTGCCAATCTTCGATCCGGTGCGGCCACTTCAGGGCGCTGGACAACGCGTGCGCCGCCGACACATCGCCGGGCTCGAACTGCCGCAGGCGCACGGCTTCTGCTGCCGCGGGATCCAGTGCGATGTCCTTCGAGGCGAGCGTCATGCCGCTTCTCCCTTGCGTTGCACGGCAACGGCCTCGATTTTGGTGAGGTAGCACCAATGCGGCGCCGGAGCGGGAATCACGGCGCGGACGAACCGAACCTGCTCCATGACTTCGGTGTGGGCCTTGTTCAGCCGCGGCCGGTTGGCCGCGTCCGCGATGTAAATGTCCTGTGCCATCACTCTAAACCTTTCTTACGGCTGCTTGAGCCGGAGACGTTGTTGCTGAATTCTTCATGGCGCGTAGCGGCACTTCTGACAAAGCGCGCGCGAAACGCCAGATGTGCGCAGACCGATTCGCGACACCTGTACGCCGCGACGCGCCTTCGTCGGCAGTATCGACATGCAGATGCATGCGGTCCAATAAAAAATATTTCGTCATTCATTCAGGATTGATATGGCCGACGGCTGCAGCGTTTCGACGGCAGATCGGCTGCGGTCGCGGAACTGAACGACCGATCGGTGGCCGCTCATCTCGGCGATTCACGTACCTCCCGGCGCGGACGTGGACCACGTCATGCCAACGGATTGATCGCGCTACAGCAAGCCTCATTGGCATCGCGACGCGGAACGCTCGCCCCAGTTGTCATATCAATACCGCATGGATACGCCTAAAACTTGTATTTGACCGCATGGACCTCCGTCCCGACACTGCGGAAACCGAGTCATTACAGCTTTCTACTCACTGGCTTTTCGACCATGACCTCCCTTGAGCAATCGACCACTCCAGCAGCCCTTGTGGATGCCGCCCGGATGCAGCGCAAAGGCGACCGCACGCAGTTGCGCATGAAGGAAGTGGGCGTGAAGTCGCGGCCCCATGTCGGGACCGCCAAGTGCGCCGAAATCGTTCGAGCGCAAGCCGCTGCGGGAACGCAGGACAAGTTCGCCAAGCCGCTCGCATTGCGGCAGTTCCCGCGCTGCGAAGCACCGGCCCCCGATGGCACGCTGAGTTCGCAGCCCCGCTTTCATGAACGGTAAGAACATGAGCCATCCGTCCATCGTCGAACGCCTCCGGAGCGCTGGCCATCTGGACCGCATGTTCATCGACGGCGAGTGGGTGCTGCCCCAGGGGCAGGCTCGCGCCTCTGTCATCGACCCGTCGACCGAGGAACCCGTTGCGGAGATCGCGCTGGGAACTGCGCAGGACGTCGATGCGGCGGTGGCCGCGGCGCGGCGCGCCTTCGCCGCCTGGTCCGTGAGTTCCGTCCAGAGCAGGATCTTGCTTCTCGACCGTGTCCACACCCTGATCCTCGAACGGGCAGAGTCGTTCGCCGAGGTGATCTCGCAGGAGATGGGCGCTGCCATCGGCTTTGCGCGCAGCACACAGGTGCCGGTCGCGGCGCAGCACATCCGCGTGGCACGGGACAATCTGGCCAGCTATCCGTTTCTCACCCATCGGGGGGACGTGGCCATCATGCGCGAGGCCATCGGCGTGTGCGGCCTGATCACCCCCTGGAACT
>NZ_LMEK01000026.1:0-245884 GCF_001426595.1 Variovorax sp. Root434 | reverse complement strand
TCGGCCTGGGCAAAGGCCGGGCGTCTTCAACCTGGTGAGCGGCACCGGGCCGGAGGTCGGCGCCGCGCTGTCGGCGCATCCGGACGTGGACATGATCTCGATCACCGGCTCGACCAGGGCCGGCGTCCTGGTGGCCCAGGCCGCCGCCCCGACGGTGAAGCGCGTGGCCCAGGAACTCGGCGGGAAATCACCCAACGTGATCCTGCCGGACGCGGACCTGGCGCGGGCCGTGCCAGCAGGGGTGGCGGCCGCCTTGCGCAACGTCGGCCAGTCGTGCAGCGCGCCGACGCGCATGATCGTGCCGCGTGAGCACCTCCAGGAGGTCGAACGCATCGCGCTCGAAGCGGCGTCCAGCTTCGTCGTGGGCGATCCGCGCGCCGAGCAGACCACGCACGGCCCTGTGGCGAATCGCGCCCAGTTCAATCGGGTGCAGGAAATGATCGGCATCGGAATCGCCGAAGGCGCGCGGCTCGTTTGCGGCGGCCCCGGTCGGCCCGAGGCCTTGAGCCGCGGCTTCTACTGCCGCCCGACCATCTTCTCTGCCGTGCATCCCCAGATGCAGATCGCGCAAGAGGAGATCTTCGGGCCGGTACTCGCGATCATTCCGTACGACAGCGTCGACGAGGCCGTGGAGATTGCCAACGACACCGTCTACGGCCTGGGCGCTCACGTCCAGGGGCAGGACCTTGCGGCGGCGCGCGCCGTCGCGGCGCGCATCCGCTCGGGGCAGGTGCACATCAACTATCCGGCCTGGAGCCCCCATGCTCCGTTCGGCGGCTACAAGCGCTCGGGAAATGGCCGCGAATACGGCATCGAGGGCCTTGAGGAATATCTGGAAACCAAAGCCATTCTTGGCTTCAATGCTTAGGAGAAAAAATGACCGTGGCCATCATGCTGCACCGTGCCGACGGCGCGCCTGTTTCAACCGCTTTCCGCAGGGCGCCGTTCGGCAAGGACGACCCCTTCGCGCGGCATCGCGAGATCGCATGGGAAGGATCCAACGCGATGAGCGCGGGCCGCATCAGCTTCATCGGCGAGCTCGACATCGCAAGTTATCCGCACATCGAGACCATCGTGGTGTCTGAAGGCGAACTGACGCTGACAGCGGCCGGCTCCGCTGCGTTGGTGCTCGGTCCGCAAACAGGTGCTGTGATCGGATGCGGCACCGCCCTTCGCATCGTGGCGACGTCCCGCGTGCAGTTTTCCTTTTGCGCGGCCGCCTGCGACAAGCCGACGAAGCGCGGCCTTGTCCCGCTTCGCGCCGACGCCGACTTCAAGCCGTCCCGTTCGCTACCGGCAGAGGCGTTGCTAGGGCCGGCGCCGGAGTGCCGCAGCGACAACGTCTTCACCGAGGATGCCGCGGGGTACAGCGCGGGCACCTGGGATTCGACCCCCTACCATCGGATCGTTCGCCCGCATCGCCAGAACGAGTTCATGCACCTCGTGGCCGGCAGCGTGCGATTCGCAGCACCGGATGGCGGCGTGCTGTCGGTGGGCACGGGCGACGCGCTCTTCGTGCCGCAGGGTGCATCGATCGGGTGGGAAAGCAGCGATTGCGTGGCGAAGTTCTTCGTGGTCCAGGCCGTCCAAGCTTGAACGAGCGGCGAGATTCATCATGTCCCCTCCGCTGAACCAGATTCAAACTCTCCCCACGCCACCGGCTTCGGCGGACGTCGTCGTCATCGGCGGCGGCATCATCGGCGTCTTCACCGCCTACTACTTGGCCAAGCGCGGCGTGTCGGTCGCATTGGTCGAGAAGGGCCGGATCGGCGCTGAGCAGTCGAGCCGCAACTGGGGCTGGTGCCGGCGGCAGAACCGCGATGCCCGAGAATTGCCCATGGCGAGCAAGAGCCTGGACCTGTGGGAACAATTTGCCGCCGAGAGCGGCGAAGACACCGGCTTCCGTCGCTGCGGGCTGCTGTTTCTCAGTAACGACGAGACTGAATTGACCGGCTGGGCCAGCTGGCGTGATTTTGCGAAAACTTCAGGCGTCACGAGCCACATGCTGAGTAGCCGCGAAGCCGCCGAGCGCGGGCAGGCGACCGGCCGCGCCTGGAAGGGCGGCGTCTTCTCGCCCAGCGACGGCACCGCCGATCCCGCCAAGGCCGCGCCGGCCGTGGCCGCTGCGCTCATCAAGCTCGGGGGCAGCGTCCACCAGAACTGCGCTGCCCGCGGCATCGAGACCGAAGGCGGGCGGGTCAGCGGCGTCATCACGGAAGCCGGCGTCATCAGAACCCGCACGGTCGTGATGGCAGGCGGCGCCTGGGCGTCTTCGTTCTGCCGACAACTGGGCATCCGTTTTCCGCAGGCCTCGATCCGGCAGTCCATCCTGAGCGTGTCCCCTGTGGCGCATCGCCTGCCGGACGCCCTGGTGATGTCGGGCGTGTCCGCCACGCGCCGCAACGACGGACGCTACGCACTGGCCATCAGCGGCCGCGCGCGCGTGGATGTGACAGGCCAGTTCCTGCGCTTCGCTCCGCAGTTCGTGCCGATGTTCGCCAAGCGCTGGCGCAGCCTTCTTCCGGGTGGCCTGCAAGGCATCCGGGGCGGCCATGAGACGCTGGCGCGCTGGCGCCTCGATGCGCCGACGCCGATGGAACGCGTGCGCATCCTCGATCCGAGGCCCTGTTCGACCACGATCAAAGAGACCCACCGCCGCGCTGTCGAACTGCTGCCCCAGCTTCACGAGGCCAGGATCACGCATGCGTGGGCCGGCTTCGTCGACAGCACGCCGGACGGTGTTCCCGGCATCGGCGAAGTGCCTGGCATGCCGGGCTTCATTCTGGCCGCGGGCTTCTCCGGACACGGCTTCGGCATCGGGCCCGGCGCCGGCCACCTGATCGCGGACCTGGCCACCGGCGCCGAACCGATCGTCGATCCCACACCCTTCCGGCCCGGCCGATTCAGCGGCACCGCTTGGGGCAAGGTCGCTGATTTCTAAAACCTTAAACAGGAGACAACCATGAATGATCACAGCAGCCAATTGAAAGGTAGTGACATGAAGCGGACGAACAGGATCGACGATGCCCCCATGGGCAAACTAACCCGGCGCGACGCCGTTTTTGCAGGCGCGGCCACTTTTGCCCTGGGCTCCCTGGGGCTGGCGGCGCGTGCTCACGCCGCCGCGCCGGCCACGAAGCCGACCGGCCAGGCCATCCTCGGCTTCTCGCAGGAGGTGACTGTCCTGCATCCGCTGATGACCGCCAACGAAGTGGACCAGGGCGTCTGGTGGAACCTCTTCAGTACGCTGTGGATGATCGACGCGGACGGGAAGTTCGTGCCCCTGCTGGCGAACGCGGTTCCTACCCTCGAAAACGGCGGCATATCGGCTGACGGCCTGACCTGGCGTGTCGAGTTGCGGCGGGACGTGAAGTGGCATGACGGCAAGCCGATGACGGCGGAGGACGTCAGGTATTCGATCAACCTCATGAAGAACCCCGCCTTCCGCGCCCGCAACCGTACCGCCTTCGAGTTCATCGCGTCCGTGGCCACCGAAGGTGACCACGTGATCACGTGGAAGCTGAAGGAACCGTACGCACCGCTGACATCCGTGCTGAGCTGGACCTTCATCGTCCCCGCGCACATTCTTTCGCAGAACCCGGACCCGAACTCTCCGCTGTTTGCCGCCGCGCCCGTCGGCACGGGGCCGTTCAAGTTCGTCAGCCGCAAGACCGGCGACCACGTGATCCTCGAGGCCAATCCGAACTACTTCGGCAAGGGGCCGTCGCTGAACCGGCTCATCTTCAAGTACGTGCCGGACCTGAATGCGATGTACACCCAGTTCAAGACAGGGGAGATCGACTACGTCGGCCTGCAGGGCATCCCGGCCAACTTCTACAAGGAAGCCACCGCGCTGCGAGGCCGCCGCGTCTACGCGGCGCCCCGCGGGGCGGTGGAGAACCTGACGCTCAACCTCGCTCACCCGGCCCTGGCGGACAAGGCGGTGCGCAAGGCGCTGAACATTGCGATGGATCGCCAGGCGATTTGCGATCTCGTCTACTACGGCGTGCCGAAGCCGGCCAACAACTACCTCGTCCCGACGCACTGGGCTTCCAATCCCAACCTGCCCAAGCCCGAGTACGACCCCAAAAAAGCCTCCGCAATGCTGGACCAGGCCGGCTGGGTGCGCGGCGCAGACGGTATTCGCGTCAAGAATGGCGTGCGGCTGTCCTTCACGAATTCGACGACCACGGGCAACCAGCTGCGCGCGCAGACGCAGCAGCTCATTGCCGACGACTTCAAGAAGATCGGCGTCGAGATGCTGATCAAGAACATGGTCGCGGCGGTGCTCTGGGCAGACTTCTGGCGAAACTCGGAGTTCGACAGCCTGATGACCGCGCCGACCTACACGATCGCTTCGGATCCGGACATCACGCACCGCTTCGGCTCCGGCGCGATCCCGAAGCAGACAGGCTCAGGGTCCAACGTGAGCCAGTACAAGAACGCCGGGGTGGATACGCTGCTCACCCGAGGCCGGCAGGAATACAACCTGGCGAAGCGCAAGGAGATCTACGCCAAGGTCCAGGAGCTGATCATGGACGACCTGCCGTTCCTGCCGCTTTTTTACGAGGTGCAGATCGAGGGCACGAAGGGCGGCCTGGACGGCTATGCGAACAACGTGAACGCGCTGGCCAACAGCTGGAACGCGGCCAGCTGGCGCTGGGCGGTGTGACGCATCATGGCTCGCTATCTTCTGCGCCGCTTGCTGCAGTCGCTGCTGCTGCTCGCGCTCGTCTCTGTGATCGCCTTTGCCATCCTGCATCTCGCGCCAGGGGGGCCGCTGGCGCAATTTGTCGCCACCGGCGATCTCGGCCAGGAAGACGTCGACCGGCTGATGAAACAGTACGGGTTGGACCGGTCCGTGCCGATCCAATATCTGGACTGGGCCCGAAGCATTGCCACAGGCGACTGGGGCACTTCTTACCGGGACCAGTTGCCGGTGCTGAAGAAGATCGGCATGCACGTCGGGCCGACGCTCGAACTCATGTTGAGCTCGACCCTGCTTGCGATGTTCATCGGCGGCATGATCGGCATCCTGGGTGCGGTGCGGCGCTACTCGTTCTTCGACCATTTGGCCACGGTGGGCGCGATGGTCGCGCTGTCGATCCCCACATTCTGGTTCGGCCTGGCCGTCATCTATGTGTTCTCGGTGAACCTGGGTTGGCTGCCGGCTGGCAACCGCGAAACCATCGGGGACGGCTCCTTCATCGACCGTCTGCATCACCTGGTGGCGCCGTGCATCGTGCTGGCGCTGGTGTCCACCGCCGTGTGGAGCCGCTACATGCGCTCGTCGATGCTTGACGTGGTGAATCAGGACTACATCCGCACGGCCAAGTCCAAGGGCGTGCCCGCCATGCAGATCCTGTTGCGCCACGCGCTGCGCAACGCGCTGCTGCCCATGATCACGATCACGGGCCTGCACGTGTCCACGCTGCTCAGCGGCGCGCTGGTGACGGAAACCGTCTTCACCTGGCCGGGCATGGGCCGGCTCTTTCTCGACAGCGTCAGCAACCGGGACTACCCCGTGGTAATGGGAATGCTGATGTTCACGGCTTGCATGGTTCTGCTGGGCAGCCTGGTCGCGGACCTTCTCTACTCCGTCGCGGACCCGCGCATCAAAGGAGCATCGAAATGAGCACTGTCCAGACCCTTCCGCTGGTTCCGCCTCGCCGCACGCTCGGCGAGCGCTATCCGACCCTGAGACGCTTCCTCCGCCACCGGGCGGCGCTCCTGGGTGTGGGCATCGTGCTGTTCATGACGCTCCTGAGCTTCATCGGCCCCTGGCTGATGCCGTTCAACGCCACCGATACCGACATTCGCGCGCGGCTGGCGGTGCCGTTCGCGGGCCCGCACGTGCTCGGAACCGATCCCTTGGGCCGCGACATCCTGGCGCGCCTGATGCATGCCGGGCGCATCTCCCTGGCTGTCGGCTTTGCAGCCACCGCGCTGTCGGTGGTGGTGGGCGTGCTGGTGGGCCTCGTGGCGGGCTTCTACCGCGGCGCGATCGGTGCTGCGCTGATGCGCTTCGTGGACGCGATGCTGTGCTTTCCGACCATCTTCCTGCTGCTGGCCGTTGCGGCTCTGATCGAACCGTCGGTCGCCTCCATCGTGCTGCTGATTGCCTTGGCGAGCTGGATGGAGGTGGCACGCGTGGTGGAAGGGCAGATCCGATCGCTGCGCGAACGCGATTTCGCGCTCGCCGCGGAATCGCTCGGCGCCAGCGACAGCCGCATCATGTTCCGCGAGCTCTTACCCAACGCGGTCGCGCCCATCGTGGTCGCCGCGACGCTGAACATCGCGCACGCCATCCTGGCCGAGTCGTACATCAGTTTTCTTGGCTTCGGCATCCAGCCACCGACGCCGAGCTGGGGAAACATGCTGGAGAACGCGCAGAGCTACCTGACCAATGCGCCCTGGCTCGCGATCGTGCCGGGCCTGGCCATCACGCTGACCGTCACGAGTTTCAACTTCATTGGTGACGGCCTGCGCGATGCGCTGGACGCAAAACTGGATCGATGAAATGCTTGATATGAATCGCTTTGAACCGATCCCCGCCCGGCATGCAGGAACCGCCGTCGACGCGGAGAACATCCTGGACGTGCGCGATCTGAACGTCGCCTTCCGCACAGCGGCCGGAGTCGTGCATGCCGTGCGCGACGTCAGCTTCTCGGTGCGCCGCGGCGAGACATTGGCGCTGGTGGGGGAAACCAGTTCCGGCAAGAGCGTGACCTGCCTGGGCCTGCTCGGCCTCACGCCGCCCGCGCCTTACTGCACGATCAGCGGGTCGGCCCGGCTTGCGGCACGCGACGGCAAGACGTACGAATTGGTCGGCTCGCCCGAGCGCGTGATGCGACGGGTGCGAGGAGGCATCGCCTCGGTGATCTTCCAGGAACCGATGACGTCCCTGAATCCGGTACACACCGTCGGTGCGCAGATCTGCGAGAGCTTGCGCATCCACCTCGGGATGAACGGGCGTGCCGCCACGAACCGCGCCGCCGAACTCTTGAACCAGGTCGGCATCTCGGATCCGAAGCGCCGGCTGGCGAACTACCCGCACGAGCTGTCCGGCGGCATGCGACAACGCGTGATGATCGCCATGGCGATCGCCTGCGAGCCGTCGCTGCTGATCGCCGACGAGCCCACCACCGCGTTGGACGTGACCATCCAGGCCCAGATTCTCGAACTGCTGCAGAAGCTGCAGTCGCAGACCCGCATGGCCATGATCTTCATCACCCACAACCTCGGCACGGTGGCCGAGATCGCAGACCGCGTGATGGTGATGTATGCAGGCCGGATCGTCGAGCAGGCGGATGTCGTAACGCTGTTCACGCAGCCGCGGCATCCCTACAGCCGCGGCCTGATCCATTCGGTTCCGCGGCTTCATTCGAGTCATGCCCGCAAGACGCCGCTGTTCGCGATTCCGGGCAACGTGCCCGATCCGGCCTCGCACCCCCCGGGCTGCACCTTCGGACCGCGCTGCAAGCACTTCGAGCCGGGTCGCTGCGATGCCGCGGTGCCCAACCTGGATAACGCAAAGCAGGGCCATCTGGTGCGATGCGTCCGTTGGCCGGAAATCGAAGGAGCCGCATGATGCAGCAAGAACACCTTTCTCCCCCCTTGTTGCAAGTCGAGGGTTTGCGCAAGTGGTACCCGCTGGGCGGCGGCTGGCTTGGCAAGCCGGCGCAGAGTGTCAAGGCAGTCGACGGCGTCAGCTTCGAGATTCGCCGTGGCGAGGTGCTGAGCCTGGTCGGCGAAAGCGGCTCGGGCAAAAGCACGATCGGCCGCGCCATCCTGAACCTGGACCCACCGACGGCAGGCCAGGTGCATTTCGACGGAGAAGCCCTGGTGGGCCTCACGCGGCGCCAGATGCGGCCCCTGCGGCGTGCGATGCAGATGGTGTTCCAGGACCCGTACTCGTCCCTGAACCCGAAACACACCGTAGAGCAACTGCTCTCGGCGCCGCTGGAAATCCACATGCCCGAAATGACGGTGCAGGAGCGGCGAGACCGCATCGATACGGTTCTAAAGACGGTCGGACTGAACCCCGCGCACCGTGCGCGCTATCCGCACGAGTTTTCCGGTGGGCAGCGCCAGCGGATCGGCATCGCCCGTGCGCTCATGACCGAACCGCAGCTGCTGGTGGCCGACGAGCCGGTGTCTTCCCTCGACGTGTCCGTGCAGGCACAGGTGATCAACCTTCTGCTGGAGCTGAAGCAGCGGCTCGGACTCACCATGCTGTTCATCAGCCACGACCTCGCGGTGGTGGGCCACATCTCGGACCGGATCGCCGTGATGTACCTCGGCCGCCTCGTGGAGATCGCCGACGCCGATTCGTTGTTGAACAACCCACGGCATCCGTATACGCGTGCGCTGATGGCCGCCGTTCCGAACATCGATCCGCGGCAGCGGCGTCCGCGCGAGCTGCTCAAGGGAGACATCCCCAGCCCGCTGTCGCCGCCATCGGGCTGCGCGTTCCGCACGCGCTGCCCCCACGCGCAGTCGGCGTGCGCGAGCGGGGTCCCGGAACTCCGGTTCATAGAGCGCAATCACGCGACCGCGTGCATCCGCGACGACATCTGACACAACTCATGTCTCCATACATTCTTCGCATCCGCAGCGACGACAAGCTGCCCGAGCGAGCCGACGCCGTGGTGATCGGCGGCGGCATCGTTGGCGTTTCCACAGCCTATTTCCTGGCGAAGCGCGGCCTGTCGGTCGCGGTTCTCGAAAAGGGCTACATCGGAGGGGAGCAATCGAGCCGCAACTGGGGCTGGTGCCGCCAGCAGAACCGCGACGTGCGCGAGCTACCTCTCTCGGCCCTGGCGCTTCGCCTCTGGGAAGAGATGAAGCGCGAAATCGGGCGCGACCTCGGTTTCCGCCGCTGCGGCCTGTACTACGCAACCGACGATCCGAAGCAACTCGCCACCTGGGACGACTGGGGCACGCAGCATGGCCGGCCCTTCGGAGTTCGTACCCGCATGCTCGGTGCGGCTGAAGCGACGGGCGTCATGAAAGGCAGCGACAGCCGCCGGTGGCTGGGCGGCGTGCACTCGATGGACGATGGCACGGCGGACCCCTCACTCGCCACCCCCGTGATCGCGCAAGGGGCACAGGCCTTGGGCGCCACGATCCATCAGGACTGCGCAGCCCGTGGCCTGGACGTCACCAACGGCGCGGTCAGCGGCGTGATCACCGAACGAGGCATGATCCGAACGGGCGCTGTCGTGTGCTCCGGCGGTGCCTGGGCCTCCGCGTTCTGCCGCCGGCACGGCATCTCCTTTCCGCAGGCGAGCGTGCGCGCGTCCGTCTTGCGGACCGATCCCATCGAAGGCTTGCCGCCAGCGCTGTCCACACCGGAATGCACGCTGACGCGCCGCCTCGATGGTGGCTACATCGTGGCGATCAGCGGCAGGGGGACACTCGAATTCACTCCCCAGGCACTGCGATACGCACGCGAATTCATGCCGATGTTCATGAAACGGATCAGGGCGGTGGAGTTCGGCATCGGGCGTTCATTCTTTCGCGGGCCTGGAGCGCTCGGCAGCTGGGACTTCGACAAGGAGTCGCCGTTCGAGCAGATCCGCGTTCTCGATCCGGCGCCCGACCAAGGCGCGGTCCGCCATCTGCTCGGCTGCCTCAAGCGGCTTTATCCCGCGTTGAAGGACGTGGCGGTGTCGGACGCGTGGGGGGCGTACATCGATAGCACGCCCGACGCCGTACCGGTCATTTCGCCCGTTGACCGGATCAAGGGCTTCGTGCTTGCCGCCGGATTCAGTGGCCATGGTTTCGGCACCGGTCCCGGTGCGGGGCAGCTTGCCGCCAGCCTGGTCACCGGCGAGCCCCCCCCCGTCGATCCCACGCCCTTCCGCTTCTCGCGCTTGGGCGATGGCTCGAAGGTCACCGTCGGTGCCATCTGACGGCTTCCCGGCTGCCGCCTGATCCCTTTCAGTTCTTCTCCATTCACAAGAAACCATTTCCCATGAGCAATCTCACCTTCTTCAAGTTCGACGACCTGGGCCCCTCGCGCGACAGGGCACCGCTGCCCGAACGCCTCATGGAAGGCAACCCGCAATTCAGGAGTTGGGAAGTCGAACGATCTTCCGACGACAAGGTGCTCACCGGCATTTGGGAGACGACACCGGGCACCTTCCGGTCCATCAAGGGCGGCACCTGGGAGTTCTGCTACATCCTCTCGGGCGTCTCGGAAGTGACCGAGGACGGAAAGCCACCGGTGCGGATCCAGGCTGGCGACTCGTTCGTGATGAAGCCCGACTTCACCGGCGTGTGGCGCTGCATCGAGACCACCCGCAAGATCTGGGTCGTGTACGAGTAAGCCGCATGTCTTTCTTGTACAAGGCCGACCCCGTACGCGGGGCGGAATGGGCACGCCTGTTCGCCGCCAAGGCGCCCGACCTTCCGTTTCATATCTGGCCCGACACCGGAAAGGCGGACCGCGTGCGCTACCTTGCCGCGTGGGTGCCGCCCCGGGACATGGCGAGGCAGTTCCCCAACCTGGAGCTCTTCTTCTCCACGGGTGCGGGGATCGACCAGTTCGACCTTGCCGCGCTGCCGCCGGAATTGCCGGTGCTGCGCATGGCGGAGCTCGGCGTCGTCTCGGGCATGGTGGAGTACGCCACGATGGCTGTGCTCGCGCTTCACCGGGACCTGCCAACCTATATCCGGCAACAGCGCGAGGGCCTTTGGGCTGCGCACCGCGTCTATCCCGCATCGAAGCGGCGCGTAGGTGTCCTCGGCCTGGGTGTGCTCGGATGCGCCGTGCTGGACCAGCTGCGCACACTCGGCTTCCAACTCGCCGGCTGGAGCAGGACGCGCCGCGAGGTTGACGGCGTGGCGTGCTACGCGGGCCAGGAGGAACTGCCTGCGATGCTCGCCAGCACCGACATCCTGATGTGCCTGCTGCCGCTTACCCAGGAAACGCGCGGCATTCTCGACGGGGCGCTGTTTCAGCATCTTCCGCGCGGCGCATCGTTGGTGCACGTCGGCCGCGGGGCGCACCTCGACCACCAGGCGCTGCTCGATGCGCTGGAGACGGGCTGGCTGTCAGGCGCGGTCGTCGACGTCACCGATCCAGAGCCGCTGCCTGCGGGCCACCCCTTCTGGGCGCACCCGAAGATCCTGCTCACGCCGCACATCGCCAGCATGACGCAGCCGGAGACGGCCGTGGAACAGGTGCTGGACAACATCCGCCGGCACGAGGCGGGCGAGTCGTTGATCGGGCTGGTCGATCGTTCTCGGGGGTATTGAAAACCATGAACAAAGACATCGAAGACTTGCTGCCGGCCCTGGTCGCATTGCGGCGCGACCTGCACGCACACCCCGAGCTGGCATTCGAGGAACGTCGCACTTCGAGCGTGGTCGCGGCTGCGCTGCGCGATTGCGGCCTCGAGGTTCACGAGGGAATCGGCGGGACCGGCGTGGTCGGCGTTTTGCGCAGGGGCAATTCGACACGCATGGTGGGCTTGCGTGCAGACATGGATGCACTTCCGATGCGGGAGGACGCCGAGCGTCCCCACGTCAGTCGCCACGCTGGCGTTCATCACGGCTGCGGCCACGACGGGCACACCGCCATGCTGCTGGGAGCAGCTCGGCAACTCGCGCGAGCCGGTGGCTTCGATGGAAGCATTGCATTTATCTTCCAGCCCGCCGAAGAGGGGCGGGGAGGCGCGCGCGAGATGGTGCGGGAAGGCTTGTTCGACCGCTTCCCGTGCGAATCCGTGTTCGCCCTGCACAACTGGCCCGACCTGCCCGCAGGCACGGTCGCCACAAGGCCGGGGCCGATCATGGCCGCGGCGGACCGCTTCGACATCGTCGTGCGCGGACGCGGCGGCCACGCAGCGCAACCCGATCTGACACCCGACGTGGTGCTTGCCGCGAGCCAGCTCGTCGCGCAGATGCATACCATCGTGTCGCGGCGAATTCCTCCGACGCAGAATGCGGTCTTGTCGGTGACGCGCATCAGCGGAGGCCAATCGCACAACGTTCTGCCTGCGGCCGTGGAGCTGACCGGCACCGTGCGCAGTTTCGACTCCGCCACGCAAGACGCGATCGAGCAGGCGATCCGCGACGTTGCGGCGGGTATCGCAAGCGGGAGCGGCACCACGATCGAGGTCGAGTACACGCGCTACTACCCCGCGACGGTCAACAGTCCTGCGCACGCGCAGCTCGCACTCGAGGCAGCGCGCAGCGTGGGCCTGGAAGTACAAGTGGCCTCCGCGCCGGCGTTCACGTCGGAAGACTTCGCTTTCATGCTCCAGCAGCGGCCTGGGGCTTATCTCTGGCTCGGCCAGCGAGGCGCAGACCATGCGGCCCCGCTGCACCACCCCTCGTATGACTTCAACGACGACGTTCTGGCTTGCGGCGTGCGTTGGTTCGCAGCCGTCGCACAAATGGCCTTGCGTTGAACGGAAACCACGTCAAGAAATGAAACCTGCGATGCTGTACTTGTCCACCCGCGGCCACCCCGACCGCAAGCACTTCTGCGAAATCCTGCTGGAAGGACTGGCGCCCGATGGCGGCCTGTACCTGCCGGAACAATACCCCCAGGTCACACCCGGGCAGCTATCCAGGTGGCGCGATCTGCCGTATGCGGAACTAGCCTTTGAAGTCCTCTCGCTCTACATCGACGACATACCGGCCGAGGACTTGCGCGCAATCTGCCTGAAAACGTATACCGAAGACATGTTCGGCACGAAGGCGATCGTGCCACTCAAGCCGCTGGAAGACGGCGTGTGGCTCGAAGCCCTGTCCAACGGCCCGACGCTGGCCTTCAAGGACATGGCCATGCAGTTGCTGGGCAACCTGCTCGAGTATGAATTGGCGCGCCGCGGCGAAGAGCTCAACATTCTGGGAGCCACCAGCGGTGACACCGGCAGCGCAGCCGAATACGCCATGAAGGGCAAGAAGGGCTTGCGTGTCTTCATGACCTCGCCGCAAGGCCGCATGAGCCCGTTCCAGCAGGCACAGATGTTCAGCCTGCAGGACGCGAACATCCACAACCTTGCCATCGAAGGCGTCTTCGACGATTGCCAGGACATCGTCAAGGCCGTATCCAACGACCTCGAGTTCAAGCGCAAGTACAGGATCGGCACGGTCAACTCCATCAACTGGGCGCGCCTTGTGGCTCAGGCGGTGTACTACTTCGCCGGCTATTTCCAGGCCACAAGTTCCAACACCGAAAAGGTGAGCTTCACCGTGCCGTCGGGCAACTTCGGCAACATCTGCGCCGGTCATGTGGCGCGCATGATGGGCCTGCCCATCGACAAGCTCGTGCTCGCGACGAACGAGAACGACGTGCTGGACGAGTTCTTCCGCACCGGCGTCTACCGCGTCCGCGGCACCGCCGACACCTTCGAAACCTCCAGTCCGTCGATGGACATTTCCAAGGCCAGCAACTTCGAGCGATTCATGTTCGACCTGCTAGGCCGCGACGCGGGCACGGTCAAGCGCCTGTTCGGCGAGGAACTCGCGAAGAACGGCCGCTTCGACCAGAGCGCCGATCCCGTGTTCGCGCTAGCCCGTGCGCGCTACGGGTTCCTCAGCGGCAAGAGCACACACGCCGACCGCCTGATGACCATCCGCGACACTCACCAGCGCTTTGGCGTGACGATAGACACCCACACCGCCGACGGCCTGAAGGTGGCGCGCCAATTCGTGCAGCCCGGTGTGCCGATGATCGTGCTGGAGACGGCACTGCCGATCAAGTTCGCCGCAACCATCTTCGAAGCCTTGGGCCGCGAGCCTGTGCGGCCCGTGCAATTCCACGGTATCGAAGACCTGCCCAAGCGCGTGACGGTGCTCCCGGCCGATGCGGTGCGGGTCAAGGCATTCGTCGCCGCGCACCTGTCCTGATCGCAGCATGGCTGTATTCACCGAAGTTCCCTGCGAGGAGGCTGCCGCCCTCCTCCGCCGCCTGGGCCTTGGCAACCTGCAGGCAATGGCCGCCTGCAATGGCGGTATCGAGAACACCAACTACTTTGTCGACACGGATCGCGGCCAGTACGTGCTGACGCTGTTCGAGCGCCTGGCATGGGAGCAACTGCCGTTTTACCTGCACTTGATGCAGCATCTGGCCAGTCGCGGCGTTCCGGTGCCTGGTCCGACGCCCGACGCGGAAGGGTGCATCCTGCACCGTCTCAAGGGCAAGCCCGCCGCAGTGGTGGGCAGGTTGCGCGGCAAGAGTGAACTGGCGCCCGATGCGCGGCAATGCGGCGCCGTGGGCGAAATGCTGGCGCGAATGCACCTGGCCGGCAGGGACTATGCCCGCCACCAGCCCAACCTGCACGGCCTTCCGTGGTGGAAAGAGACCGTGCCGGTCTTGCTGCCCTGCGTCGGCAACGACCAACACACGCTGTTGCTCGACGAGCTAGCCTTCCAGACGCGCATCGCCGCATCGCCCGACTATGCAGCCCTCCCGCGAGGGCCGGTTCATGCCGACCTGTTTCGCGACAACGTGATGTTCGAGGACGGCTGCTTGAGCGGATTCCTCGATTTCTACTTCGCAGGTTGCGACACCTTCCTGTTCGACATCGGAGTCTGTCTCAACGACTGGTGCGTGCATCTGGACTGCGGACGCGCCGACGTCGTCCGGCGTGCCGCATTTCTGGCAGCTTACGAGTCGGTGCGTCCGCTCGTTCCTGAGGAACGTCGCCTATTGCCGGCTCTTCAGCGCGCCGCGGCGCTGCGCTTCTGGGTATCGCGGCTGCGCGACTTCTACATGCCCCGCGAAGCCACCGCTCTGAAGGCTCATGACCCCACCCACTTCGAACGCGTTCTGCGCCAGCGGGTGAGCGATGCCGCCGGAGCGGACATTTTCCAGAAAGACTTTTGGGCCGCCCCCGGCTTCGACGAACAACCATGAGAACCACTGCAGCTTTCTACGCCTCGCTCCGAACCGAACTCGAGCAGATACAGGCCACCGGCCTGTTCAAGCTCGAACGCACGATTCAATCGCCGCAAGGAAGCCGGGTCACCACCGCCGATGGGCGGGAAGTGATTAATCTCTGCGCGAACAACTATCTGGGCTTGTCATCTCATCCCGGCGTCATCGAGGCCGCCCATGCCGCACTGGCTGCGCGCGGATTCGGGCTGAGTTCCGTCCGGTTCATCTGCGGCACGCAGGATTTCCACAAAACGCTCGAAGCGCGGCTCTCGCAGTTTGTCGGCACGGAGGACACCATCCTGTACGGATCGGCATTCGATGCCAATGGAGGTTTGTTCGAGACACTGCTCGGTCCCGACGATGCCGTTATCAGCGACGAACTCAATCACGCGTCCATCATCGATGGCATCCGGTTGTGCAAGGCCAAGCGCTACCGCTACCGGCACAACGATGTGATGGATCTGCGCGAGCAACTGAAATCGGCTGATGACGCGGGAGTCCGGTACAAGCTGGTGTTCACCGACGGGGTCTTCTCGATGGACGGGACCATCGCTCGCTTGGACGAAATCCGGAATGTCTGCGACGAATTCGGGGCATTGCTGGGTGTTGACGACTCACACGCCACCGGTTTTCTCGGCAAGCGAGGGCGCGGCACCCATGAATACCGGGGTGTCTTCGGCAAGGTCGACATCATCACGGGGACTCTTGGCAAGGCACTCGGCGGGGCATCCGGCGGATTCACGAGCGCCAGAGCGGACATCGTTCAGTTGCTGCGCCAGCGCTCGCGGCCCTATCTATTCTCGAACAGCCTCGCACCGATGATCGTCGGCGCGACTTTGAAAGTGCTCGACCTGCTCGAAGCCGACACGAATCTGCGTGACAGCCTGGAGGACAACACGCGGCACTTCCGCGCCGGGCTCGCGGCACGCGGTTTCGAGCTGAAGCCAGGCGACCACCCGATCATCCCGGTGATGCTCCATGACGCGGAGCTTTCCCAACGACTAGCCCATCGGCTGCTGGAGTTGGGGGTCTATGTGATTGGATTCTTCTACCCGGTCGTCCCAAAGGGCCAAGCTCGCATCAGAGTCCAGATCAGTGCGCAGCACACACGCGCGCAACTGGACGCTGCATTGAGCGCCTTCTCGCAGGCAGGCAAAGAGCTGGGGGTGCTCGCATGAGCGGATCGCCTCGCATTCTGGTCATCGGCGCCAACGGGCAGTTGGGCACCGAACTCTCGGTTGCTCTGGCAGGCCGCTACGGCGCGGACAACGTGGTGGGCAGCGACCGTCTGGAGGTGGGCCGACATATCGATCTCCGCTATGAGATGCTGGATGCCACGGACGCAGGCCAGCTCACACAGGTGGTCGAGAAGCATCGCATTACCCAGATCTATCATCTCGCGGCGGCCTTGTCGGCGACGGGCGAGACTGCACCTGCGTGGGCGTGGAAACTCAACATGGGCAGCCTGTTGAACGTTCTGGAGGTCGCACGGCAACACAAGCTGGACAAGATATTCTGGCCGAGCTCCATCGCAGCCTTTGGTCCGACGACACCCGCCGATGCCACGCCTCAACAGACGGTCATGGAGCCCAGCACCGTCTACGGCATCTCGAAGCTGGCCGGCGAGGGCTGGTGCCGCTGGTACTTCGAGAAGCATGGCGTGGATGTTCGCGGCTTGCGATATCCGGGCCTCATTTCTTATAGGGCGAGCCCTGGCGGTGGAACGACCGACTACGCGATCGACATCTTTCACGCGGCCCTCAAAGGGGAGCGCTATACCTGCTTCCTCGCCGAGGATGAACCTTTGCCCATGCTCTACATGGACGATGCGGTGCGCGGGACACTGGAGCTGATGGAAGCCCCAAATTCGGCCATCACCGAACGCGGTAGCTACAACCTCGCCGGTGTGAGCTTCACGCCCCGCGAGATCGCGCAGGAGATACGCAAGCAGCTGCCGCACTTCGCGATCGCGTATGAGCCCGATTTCCGTCAGGCGATCGCCAGCGGATGGCCCGATTCGATCGATGACAGCTGCGCGCGGCGTGACTGGGGCTGGGCTCCGAGATACGACCTTGCGGCGATTGTGCGCGACATGCTGAAGAACCTTTCTCCCAAAGCGAAGCCACGCGTGGCGAAGGCAGAGGCTGCAACATGAGGAGTATCGAAGTGCCCCCAACCTTCCGCAACACTGTGATCGCCGGAGACAGTCGAGCTCGAAGACGCATCGCGCCGCGGCCGCCTGCACTCGGGCACGGTGGAAGGCCAATCGACCACGTCTCGTCCGAGCATGTGGTCGCAATCTAACAAAGCCCATATGACAAACACCATGACACTGACTCTCGAACGCCAGGACTTAATGCCCGGCTCCCATCTCATCGGCGCCGAATGGCGCGAGGCCAGCGACGCACGTCGCCTCGACGTGACGGACCCTGCCACCGGCGCCATCTTCGCGAGCGTTCCCAATGGCACCGCCGCCGACGCACACGCAGCCGTCGATGCCGCCCACGCCGCCTTCCCGGCCTGGCGCGCCATGCCGGCCAAACAGCGCGCCCAGATCATCAAGCGCTGGAACTTCCTGGTGATGGCGCACCAGGAGGATCTCGGCCGGCTAATCTCGCGCGAACAAGGCAAGCCGCTGGCCGAGGGCCGGGGCGAGGTGGCCTATGCGGCAAGCTACATCGAGTGGTTTGCCGAGGAGGCCACGCGCGCCAATGGCGACATCATTCCCGCTCCTGTGCCGGGCCGGCGCATGTTCGCGCTGAAGCAACCGGTGGGCGTGGTCGCAACCATCACGCCGTGGAACTTCCCGGCTGCGATGATCGCGCGCAAGATCGCGCCGGCCCTTGCCGCCGGCTGCACGGTGGTGTGCAAGCCGGCCGAGGACACGCCGCTCACCTCCCTCGCCCTGGTCAAGCTGGCCCAGGAGGCCGGAGTGCCGGCGGGCGTGATCAACATCGTCACCGCCTCGCGCGAACGCACGCCCGAGGTGGTGGACGTGTGGCTGGACGATGCGCGCGTGCGCAAGATCAGCTTCACGGGTTCGACGCCGGTGGGCCAGCACCTGGCGCGCCGGTCGGCCGACACACTGAAGAAGCTGTCTCTCGAACTCGGCGGCAATGCGCCTTTCATCGTCTTTGAAGACGCCGACATCGACGCTGCCGTCGAAGGCCTGATGGCCGCCAAGTTCCGCAACGGCGGCCAGACCTGCGTCTCCCCGAACCGCGTGTTCGTGCATGAGCACCTGCATGACGCCTTCGCCGACAAGCTGGCCGGCCGCGTGAGCGCACTCAAGGTGGGCCCGGCGAGCGACACAGCCTCGCAGATCGGTCCGATGATCAATGTGCGTGCCGTCGAGAAAATCGACCGCCATGTCCAGGACGCGGTCGCCAGGGGCGCCAAAGTGCTCACCGGTGGGAAGCGTCTTGTCGATCTGGGCCCGAACTATTTCGCGCCCACGGTGATGGTGAACGCCGATGCCACCATGGCGTGCAGCTGCGAAGAGACTTTCGGGCCCGTGGTGCCGATCACGCGCTTCGACAGCGAGTCCGAGGTGATCGCCGCGGCCAACGACACCCCCTTCGGGCTCGCCGCGTACTTCTACTCGCAGGACGTGCGCCGCATCTGGCGCGTGGCCGAGGCGCTGGAGTCAGGCATCGTCGGCATCAACGAAGGTGCATTGGCTGCCGAGGCCGCGCCCTTCGGGGGCGTCAAGGCCTCGGGCTACGGCCGCGAGGGCTCGGTGCACGGCCTCGATGATTATCTGCACATCAGGTACATCTGCCAGGGGCAGCTATAGCAGCCTCGGTCGCGAGCCTGGAATGTCTCCACGAAGTGATCGCAGCTCGCGCGATGTACTTGTCGATCGCATTCATCGGCCTTCTGTACGCAGGGTCCATCCTCTTGATGTTGAAGCACTTCGGAATCTCGCAGGCCGAAAAGACCTTCGAGTAAGAGGTTTAATCGTTTGAAGTATGACGCGAAGCGGACGTCCATGAAGGCGCCCAGACCAATCTAAACGCCTTGAGTCTGAATACTTTCCAACGTTGCTCGCGCGACTGGCAGTTGGATGCTTGGCACGAGGCGATTGGCAGCGTCTTCGATTCCGCGGCAAACGAGCCGAAGTCAGAGCAGCTCGAGACCCGTGGTCGCCGCGAGGCGCTTCCACCGCGCTATCTCGTCGATCTGGTATTTGCGCATCTCCGTGGCGCCCGTCATCAACAAGGTGGTGGATTGGCGCGAGTAGTAGTCCTTGATCTCGGCGCTCGCTCCGGCCTGTTCAAACAGCGCGGCCAACCGTTTCACCGCGCCTGGCGGCGTCTTCGTCGGTACGGCAGCCGCCACCCAGTTGTAGGCCAGGTAGCCCGGCATTCCAGCTTCCGCCGACGTCGGAACATCGGGAAGAAGCGGCGTACGTTCTGGCGCCGTGTACGCCAACGCATGCAGGCGCCCGCCCTTGAGCAACTCGACCGCGCCGCTTGCGTCGACGACAGAAAAATCGACCGTGCCCGCCATCGTCACATTGATCGCCTCGCCCGCGCCCTTGGTGTTGATCGCGGTTGTCTTGATCTTCGCCAGTTCGTTCAACCATTCGGTGTATAGCGTGTACGAAACAGAGCCGCTCGCATAGTTGAGCGCACCAGGCCGCTTCCTCGCCGCGACGATGAGATCGTTCAACGTCCTGTACGGCGAATTCGAAGGTACGACGATCAGGCACGGGCCGCGAGACAGCAAGGTAATTGGCGCAAAGTCGGCGATCGGGTCGTACGGCAGCTTCTTGAAAGTCGCGGCGTTGGTCGACAAGGTCGAGTTGCTTCCGAGGAACACCGTGTAGCCATCCGCGGGAGCGTTCATCACGGCCTGAACGCCAATGAAGCCATTGCCGCCCGGCTTGTTCTCGACGGTGACCGGCTGGCCGGCCAGCTCGCCGATTTTCCTGGCGAACATGCGCGCCGTCGTGTCCGTGCCGCTGCCAGGCGGGAATGGAACGACGAACTTGATGGAGCGCGAGGGATACGCGTCGCCCTGCGCGTTGCCCACAGCGGGAAGTCCGAGACCCAGCGAGCCAATGCCCGAGAGGGCAAGTACCGAGATCTGTCGGCGATTCAGTCTGCGATCGATCATGTTTTGTCTCCTGAAGCAGATATACGGGAATCAGCGTTTCAACCCAAGCAACTCGCGCGCTATGACCCAGCGATGAACCTCGCTCGGGCCTTCGTAGATGCGCATCAGCCGGGTCTCGTTGGCCATTTGCTGCAGCGGCATCTCCTTGGTCATGCCCATCGCGCCGAAGGACTGCATGACCCGGTCGATCACCTCCCACGCCATCTCGGTTGCATAGACCTTGATCATCGAGACCTGCGTGCGAGCCTCATCGCCGCGATCGATGCGAGCCGCAGCCTCGTACGTCATGAGGCGACATGCATGGATTCGGGTAGCCGCATCCGCAATCCACCATTGAATGGTCTGACGCTCCGCAAGGGACGACCCGAATGTCTTGCGTTGCGGGGCATACTCGCAAAGCATGTCCAGCGCGCGCCGCGCCCTGCCAATGCACCATGCGGCCATCTGTACGCGGCGACTCGATAGACGGGCTTGCATGGGGCCGAAGCCGGCCCCCTCCTCGCCCAGCAGCTGCGTCGATGGAATGCGACAGTCTTCCAGCAGCACCTCGTACGTCGAAGCACCGCCAATCATCGGAATGCGTCGCTCGACCTTGAAGCCTGGCGTGTCCCGGTCGACGATGAATGCGGAGATGCCGCCGCGCGTACCCCTGGACTTGTCCGTGACCGCCATCACGATGGTCCAGTCCGCGCGGGCCGCACGGCTGATCCAGATCTTGCGGCCGTTGAGCACCCACTGGTCACCGTCACGCAGGGCCCGAGTGCTGATGGCCGATGGATCGGCTCCGGCGCCAGGCTCCGAAATGGCGATCGCCGAAACCGTCTCCCCGCGAGCATAGGGCGCGAGGTACTTGGCACGCTGCGCCTCGGATGCCGTGTTGAGGAGCATGCGCAGGTTGGGAGAATCCGGAGGGAGTTCGAAGGGCGTGATGGTCTTCCCGAGCTCCTCGTTGACGCCGACCATCGCTGTCACCGGCAAATCGAAACCGTCCATCTCCGCCGGTGCATCGAGGCCCCAAAGGCCGAGCTCGCGAGACAATGCACTCAGCCGTTCATGCTCCTGCGGCAGCAAGCTGCACTCGCCGGTTGCGGCCTCGCGTGCAAGCACGGCGGGTTCCAGTGGAATCAACTCGTCGCGCACGAAGCGGGCGACCAGATCCTTGAGCATCCTGTGCTCATCGTTCAGTTCGAAGTCCATTCGCTGCTGTATCTTTCCCTGGATCAGTTGGACGAAATGGCGTCGGCGCGGATCGCTAGGTCTGGCGCCTTGTAGCCGGCCTCTTTCAGCACCTCATCCGTATGCTGGCCAAGGGTTGGCGCCGGGCGCCGAATCGATGCCGGCGTACCCTGAAAGAGGGTGGTTGGACGAAGCTCGTTGATCGGGCCTTCAGTCGGATGCTCTCTCTGTTCGAACAGCCCCGACGCCATCAATTGCGGATGCCGGGGAAGTTCGTCCAGGGAATAGATCCTTGTTGCCGGAATGTCGAGCTGCTCGCACAACGCCAGCCACTCATCGGTGCTTCGCGAGGGCATGATCTCGCCGAGATGGCGGTAGAGCGACTTGATGTTCTTGTTGAGCTGATGCCGATCCGAGAGGTCGTACCGGCGGCATATCTCCTCGTGGCCGGCAGCGCTGAAGAACGCCTGCCAGTGCTTCGGTGTGTAAGGCAGGAAACCGATCCAGCCGTCGCTGGTTCGGGCAGCCTGCCGACCGCCATTCATCAGGCGGGCGTAGCCGGCTTGCACGGTCGATCCCGGAAAAGTCAGCCCGCCCATGTGCTCGGCCAGCGTGAATGCGGCCATGGTTTCGAGCATTGGCACCTCGACATACTGTCCGTCACCATTGCGCTCCCGGTGCACGAGAGCGGCCATGACGGCATTCGAAACCACAAGACCTGTTGTCTTGTCTGCGATCAGGCTTGGCACATAACCCGGGGCATCGCGACCGACGGATGCAATACTTGCCAGTCCGCACGCGGCCTGGATGATGTCGTCGAAGGCGGGTTTGTCCCGATCTGGCCCACTCTGCTGAAAGCCCGTCGCAGCGACGTAAACGATGCGTGGATTGATCGCCTTGACCGCTTCATAGCCAAAGCCCAAGCGATCGATCGCCGCAACGCGCATGTTGTGCACCAGGACATCGGCGGTCTTGAGCAAGTAGCGCAGCGCGGCTGCACCTTCCTCCGCCTTCAAGTCCAGCACGACGGACCGCTTGTTGCGATTGAGGGCGAGGAAGATTGAACTCATTCCCGGATGAAGCGATACGCCGTTGGCCCGCATCAGGTCGCCCTCTGGACCTTCGATCTTGATCACATCGGCGCCAAAGTCTGCGAGCACCTGCGTCGCGAGCGGCCCCAGCACCACCGAAGTAAGGTCAAGTACACGAATGCCGTCAAGCGGGCCTGCAGCTGTTGGTTCGCCAGTGTTGGCGTTGTTCATCGAAGTCATCAAGTTAAGTTGAGGTGCAGTTGCATGATTCAGCGGCGGTGAAAGGCGGGGAGACGCCGCTGCGCCATGGCTGCCACGCCTTCCTTGAAGTCTTCGGTTCGAAACTGTCCGAGTTGGATCGACAGCTCGTTCTGATTGGCCAGTGCAACGCGCTTCTGAAGATCTGCTCGAAGCGCTGCGCGTGTACTCTCCACGGCCAATGGCGCCGAAGCCGCGATTTCTTGCGCCAGCGCGATGGCTCGTGTGCGAATCTCCGCATCGTCGGCGGCCACCTCATCGGCCAATCCGATGCTGGCCGCTTCTTCGCCGCCAATCCGACGGCCGGTGTAGAAAAGCAGGGACGCCTTCTGCTCGCCGATGAGACGCGGAAGTGTCAGCGTGAGTCCAAACCCGGGATGGAAGCCCAGCTTGTTGAAATTTGCGCTGAATCGCGTGCCAGGACCGGCCACGCGAAAGTCTGCAACCAGAGTCAGCCCAAGCCCCGCGCCCACGGCCGCGCCATTGACCGCGGCCACGATCGGCTTGGACGTTCCGAAGAGCCGCATTGCGTGAACATAGAACGCGGACGGGTCGACGGACTCTTCGGACCGCGCCGCGCCGCTGAAATCCGCGCCGGCGCAGAAGTTCTTTCCGGCCGACATCAGCGCGATCGCTCGGCAAGCGTCGACCGTATCCAGGCGTTCGAGGGCGTCCGCAAGTCGCTGCATGAAATCGGCGTCGACGAAGTTGTGAGGCGGACGATCCATCTCGACGAGGGCAACGGCGCCATCGTGAACGATGCGAAGGTCTTGGATGGCGCTCATGGGTCCTGGTCTCCGTGTGTTCATAGGGCCTGCTTTCGGAAGGTGCGGCTCTTGGGCGGATTATTGGTAAACACCCGCCGCTGCGATACGGTACGATTTCGATAAGTGAAATTGTTAGAAGCATTGGCCAGCCCCACCAAAGCCCTTCCTGTCGAATCAACCAGAACCCAGACCAAGAGAAGTGGCACCTTCACGCGATCGACGTCGGGGAGCCAGTCTCTGGAGAGGGGCCTGCAGCTTCTTCGATCGTTTCGAGTCGGCGTTCCAGTGCTGGGCAATGCCGAGCTCGCCGAGCGCACTGGCCTGCCGCGGCCCACGGTAAGCAGGCTTACGCGGTCGTTGGTCGAGGCCGGCTTCCTTGCCTATGACCACGAAAGCCGTGGCTATCGGCTGACCGTTGCCGTCCTGAGCCTGGCCCAGGCGTTCCGATACAACCTCCCAGGCATTGACATCGCGTTGCCGTTGATGAAAAAGGTGGCGGAGGGCGAAAAGATCAACGTCGGCCTGGCCGTCGCGGATCAATTGGAAATGGTGTATCTGGAGTCGGTGCGAGAAAGCCGCCGTGGCGTATTTCGTCGGGCGGAGCAAGGCTCACGTTTCCCGATGGAGCTGACGGCCGGCGGCCGCGCCTATCTGGCCGGCTTGAGCGCCGCGCATCGTGACATCGTGATGAAGACGCTGGCCGCAAGGCACGAAAGCGATTGGGCAAAGATTCGCCGCGAGATCGATGAAGCAGGTCGGGAAATTGAGAGCGACGGCTACTGCATCGCAAGCTGGCAACCTGGCCTGACGGTGATCGCGGCGCCTTTGGTGGCGCCTGATCGCTCGCTGTACTCGGTGAGCATCGGCTTTCACTCGGCAGCCGGGCAGCAGCAGGAGCTGGTTCGACGTTACGCACCCATGCTGCGCCGGCTCGTAGATGACATTCAGGCTTCCTGGGCCTAGAACGTCGAACGTAGGTGCTTACGAAGCGAACCTCTCGGCTCTTCGAGCTTGCGCCCAAAGCCGATTTGAAACGCAGGCCGTCGCGGTGCGAAAGGCCGCTTCTCAATCACTCATCCCGCAATTCGCCAAAGCACATTCGTCGGCACGAAGGTCCGTTTATGGCCGATTGTGTTGCAAAACTCGCCTTGTATGAGCCAGCGCCACATGACGATGTTGCCGGGCGGAGGGTCGCCCTTGCGCGCGAGGCAGCCACCGAGTTTTCGAGGATCGGCGCGGCTGAGCATCGTCACCCAGATGCGCCAACTCAGGATGCAGTAGATCGCGATCAGATTGGTCAGGCGGTCGGCTGTTCGCAGTCGCGAGTCCTCGGCGCGGCAGCCCGAGGGTCAATTTTCGACGGTAAACGAGGTGCCCCTTGGCACCTGATAACTGTGCTGTACGACAAGGCCTCGCTTCACAAACGCCCCCTGGGATTTTTTTTTGCGGCTTAGTTGGAGGAACTCGCTCGTCGGCTCGCGCGTTTACGGGAAAATGCCGCCCGGAACCGCACCGTGACGATCGACCATCGGGGTGGACCACGGGAGTTGTACCCCCAGAGCCACCCGCCCGGCAACATCGACGAGAACCCCTCAATGACGATCATCGTGTCTGCTGATAGACGCCGCGAAGGCATATCTGCCGTGGCGGCTCGCCTGGTGCCCTATCTGGGCATTGCCTTCACCGTTGTGCTGCTAGACCAAGCGTCGAAGTCGCTCGCCACGCGATTCCTAAGCGGGGGCGAAATCCTTCCCATCACGCCCTTTGCCGATCTCGTCCTGGCGCACAACCGGGGCGTTGCCTTCTCTTTCTTGGCCGACGCTTCGGGCTGGCAACGATGGCTGTTTACGGCGCTTGCCATCGCGGCGGCTGCATTCATCCTCAAACTGCTGGTGCAGCCCAGCGGAACGTTGCTGTTCAGAGCGGCCTTGGCACTTGTGCTCGGCGGCGCGCTGGGAAATGCGATCGACCGCTCGTGGCAGGGACATGTGGTCGACTTCATCCATCTTCATTGGCGCGACGTCTACGACTTCGCCATCTTCAACCTGGCCGATTGCGCCATCACTGCAGGCGCGGCGCTTCTGGTGTTGACTGAAATCAGGCGGTCGCGAGCTGCTTGAAGCAGAAGCAGATTCGAGCTTGCTGTGACGGAGCCGGATCCGCTGCCGCAACTGATCGGTCGCATGGGACTTGGCATTTTGGTGGTGAACGCGAAGGTCAGGTATTGGCCTTGCTTGTGGAAAATCAGCCACATCCGTCAAGGCAGATGTATTAGCCGGTATTTCTGTCGGTATTTCCACGGCCCAAGTGCGGGAAACCAAGTGTTCATGCACCTGCAGATGGAAGGTTCGATCCCCTCCGACGCACCGCAGTCCAGATCGCACGCGCGTCCGCGGCGTCGGTTTGCAAGCTTTCGTCTTGAGAAGAAGTCAATGCAGTTCGTCGCACTGAGAGCATGCCTTCAGCGCACCACGCATGGCTCCTTGTTATCGAAGGCCCATCCCGGCATCAGGTACTGCATGGTCTGCGCATCGTTGCGCGCGCCGAGGCCGTGCTTCAGGTACAACTGGTGCGCCTTCTCGACTTCATCCATGTCAAGCTCGACGCCCAGGCCGCCGCGCGTGGGCACCTTCACGAAGCCTTCCTCGATCTGCAGCGGCGCCTTGGTGAGACGCTGGCCGTCCTACCAGATCCAGTGCCTGTCGATGGCCGTCACCTTGCCCGGCGCGTCTTCTTCCTTCTGCTCGGGTGCTCGGCACCCGAAAACTGATCTGACTCATCGTTGGCGCTCCTTCACGATCTATCCGCAGGCGAAGAATCTCCAGCCTTCGTTCTTACCCCAAGCTATTCTGGGCACCCGAGCCGCACCTCTCTGAGCCGAAGGGTGGCTGCCGTCAGCGACAACTTACCGCCCCTCAGGCGATGGAAAGTAAGCTCCAAGGATCGAGGCCGTCTGGCCACAAACGCCCTGCTCCCACCGATTGATTGCCTTGTGTCCACCCTCCCACAAAGCTTGCTTCAACTTCACGTCAACGTCCGGGAACAGCTGGACGCCAGCCTCAATCATGACGCTGTGGTTCTGACGGACACGTCCATCCAAGTCGCACCAGAGTGAACGCTCGACCACCTGCGCGGCTTGATCAACGAGCCGTTGCTCGCCAACGGCAAGGCTGTTGTAAAGCTCGTCATTCATGACAACGAATGAAATGGGGGTTGCGTATTTGATGTCATAGAAGGATCCGAGGTACTGGCGGAGACGCTGACCTGCTGCACCGTCTCCCGACGAGAGCACGCCGTCCAACTGCCCGTCGCGCAGACGGCTGAGGGCTTCTACGATTGGCATTTGCACCGCTTGGCCGCCCGCGCTACGCACCACATCAGCCGACATATCGTCATACGTACTAATTCGCAAAGTCTCGAATTCCGTCTTTGAATAGATCGGCTCCCGTGTCCATAATCCAGTGGGAGGCCAAGGCGAAACGTACAGCAGATGGACTCCTAACTTCTCAAATATTTGCTCGTAGTGCGGTCGCGCCGCCGCCAGAAGTTGCATCGCAGACGCACGGGTGGAGGATTGAAACGGCATTGAGCCGATCTGGAAGAGTCGATCCACAGAAGTTAGCGCACCACAATAGAGATCGCCAATCTGAAAGTCGCCACGACGCACCGCGTCGAGTATTGCCGTTGCCTGCCGTGGCAGTTCGTAATGGCACTTAACCGTCGCCTTGGAACAGAAAAGCTCGCGAAGCTCTTTGGCGAATCGAGACAGGCCGATCCCAGGCAAGGTGCCTTCAGGATATGCGGAGGCGGCATTCAAGTGGATTGCGTTTTGCATGGCGTTCTCCCTCGCAGATCCGTGCTGAGGCGTCAGGCGGAGAGCACCTGCTCGATAACATGAGCGATGCTCAGCACCTGCCAATCGCACCGACGATCGCCCACGACCGACATACCTACAGGGGCTGTACCGCGTTCGTGACAGGGCAGCGACACTGCGCAGCCGTCCAAGACGTTCACGATAGTGGGGTTGCGCAGCATCAACAGATTGACACGCCCATACTCGTCATCATCTTCAAGTGCTTCCAACGGGGGCGCCACTGTGGGCACCGTTGGCATCAAAACTGCGTCGAAGGGTGCAATCTGCTCAGACCAGCGTTGAATCATTCGTTCACGTAGGCTCAGCAATGAAATGTAGTCGGAGGCGCTAATACTCTTTCCGCGCTGAATCCGGGCCGAGACACGTGGGTCGTACTCTCGCTCTTGGCTGGACAGGAGCTCACGGTGCCATTGGAAGGCTTCCGCGGCGACGAGTCCGCCGCCATGAAGAACATCCGGAAGGTCGATCAGCACCGGCAACGTCAGTTCGTGCAAGATTGCGCCGGCCGCCGCGAGTTTTTTCAAAGCGGTCTCGTATGCGCGCCCGACGGAATCGTCTAGCCCTTCCATGACGTAATTCCGAATGACGCCCAAACGAAGCGTGGAGCACTCGCGCCTGACGAGCGTTGCGGCGGACGCGCTGATAACCGAGTACACCCGCGCGCAGTCTGCCACGGTCGACGCGAGCGTCCCAACGGAATCGTAGCTGAACGAAAGGGGTAGCGCTCCGTCACGCGGGACAGTGGAAGCCGTCGGCTTCATTCCGACGATCCCGTTCAATGCCGCGGGGATGCGGCACGATCCTCCGGTGTCTGTGCCGATGGCAGCCCAGGCCATTCGTTCGGCGACGGACACAGCTGCACCGGACGATGACCCTCCGGGAATGCGGCGAGCCGGCCGATCCCATGCGCTCACAGGTGTTCCATAGTGGGGATTGATGCCCAATCCGCTGAATGCGAACTCTGTCATGTTGGTCTTGCCGATGATCGCGGCGCCGCATTGGCGCAGTCGGGCAATAACGGCTGCGTCGTGAGCCGCAGGCTTGGCATTCTTCAGCACGCGCGAACCAGCCAGCGTCTGCGCACCCTTCACATCGAACAGGTCCTTGACCGATATCGGTGCCCCTGCCAGAGGATGCTGGTCGATGCCCGCCTTTTCCAATGCGTCTGCGCTCGCGGCGGACGCGCGCGCTTGTTCACGGTACACCTGCGTGAACACAAGGGCTCCTTGACCCGTCGGATCGTCGATCCTCGACAGCATTGCTTCGACGGTTTCAAGCTTGGAGAGTGTTTCCATGACGTCCTCGGGAAAAGAGTACTAATTTGGCGTGCCAAGCAGCTATGTACTTGTCCGCCCCTGTTCAATCCGCACTGACCTACCTGGACCGATGAGTGAGACCTTTAAACGAATGGGACCATTCAGCGCCCACTACATTGCCAGGCCGATAGATGTGGACGGCATCTTGTCGCACTGGGCATCCGACGATCCAAGCATTTCGACGCTGCACTTTCGCAGCTACTCTGACTCGCTCTTCATCGCCCGTCGCAAACACTCGTCGAGGTAGGCCCTGTTGGCCTGCAAGCGCGACAGATGATCCGCCATCCCATGCCGGCCATCAGCCATTTGAACTCGACCAGATTTAAGAAGCGGTCGCTTCCTTCCCGGGCTTTGACGTGTGCAGTATTCATAACTCCAACAACTTTTTGGTGCTCAGTACCAGGACGGGTTCGCGCGATCGTCGCGAACGTTGTCAGCTGGGCTTGTGCGGGCCTGAAGAGGCCGCACTCACCAGCCGTGCAAGTACAGGTTTTCGAGTGGTGGCTTGGCTACCGCGTCAACGGCGCGCAGGTGCCTGTACCTGCCACCACAAAAGATCAGCGACGGCTCGGCTTGAGGGACCACGCGAAATGCATTGACTCGACAAATGAAGATCTCATGGTCCCCTCCATCGCATACGCTCCAGGGCTCGCATTCGAAATAGGCGTTCGCGCCCGGAACCATCGGCGCGCCGTTGGCAGCAAACGCAGGGTCGATGCCGATCCACTTATCGGTTCCCGCTTTTGCGAATCGGTTGGACAAATCCCGTTGCGACTCACCGAGAATGGCAATGCAATACGATTTCGCGGCCTTCCACTGGGCAATGCCGAGAGAACCACGGATCATGCTGAACAACACAAGCGGCGGGTCCAGCGACACCGAGTTGAACGAACTGATGGTGGCGCCCAAGCGGTTGCCGTCCACGGTCGCAGTCACGATGGCGACGCCGGTTGCGAACTGGCCCAACGCGTTGCGAAACTCTTTCTGGTCGATGGACATGGCGGACCTCCTGCTTATGGGTTCCAGAGCGACTTGAACTGCTCAGCAACCACGTCCGAATAGACGGGATGATCGTCGAGAATGCCCAGAGACCGGGCAAAGGTATTCATGCCGTCCACAGCTCGCGTTGAGATCGACGCATCGTAGTACGGCAGGTCCCGCTCAATTAGCGTGGCAATCAGCGACGCTTCCGTGGGAGGAAACAGCTTTTCGCCAACCTTAACTGCGATGTCGGGGTTCTCGATTAGTGCCTTCTGAGTGCTGACAAGGGCACTTACGGCGGCCGCTACCAGATCAGGAGACTTCTCAATGAATTTGTCCGAAGCAGCAATCGATGCGAAGGTATAGTCGAAGCAACCCGCAGGGCCGTCTCCCCGGCGCACGTCCAGGACGACGGTACCGGTGCCATTGCGGACCGCCACTTCAGTGCCCATGCCGTTAGCCCAGAAGCCGTCGATCTTCCCCTCTTCGAGCGCTTTCGCGGCTGCGACGCCAAAGTTCACGTTCCCCGCCTGAACGCCAGGCACAGGTGCAATTTGAACGCTGTCAGCCTCGATATCGATGCCACCGGCGGTCAATAGCTGCCGCAGGCCCATTTCCACCCAAGGGGCTGCGCCGATCTTGCGGCCCTTGACAACACTCAGATCGCCCTTTTGCTTGGCCAGATCCGACCGCATGACAAGGAACCAGTACATGCCCTGCGCCTGGGCGGCCAGCAGCTTCACGCCTTTCCACCGCGGGAAGGCGGCCAAGGCGGAATGCGCCGATCCCCCCACAAAATCGACTCGACCTTCTTTCAGCGCCGCGTAGGCCTTGTCAACGGGGAAGATCAATTCAAGCGAAACGTCCAGGCCCGCGGCTTTGAAGAAGCCGAGCTCTACAGCAGCTTCGACCGGGAAGTAGGAGTTCGAGATCAGGTCTGGGACGGCAATCTTCAAAGTCATGGGGCGCCTCTTACTTCTGGCTCTCGTCGTAGTAGTGGATCTCGTAAAGGAGACATCCAGTCTCGGACTTGAACGGACCGTGCCAAACGCCCGGAGGACGGCATGCATAGGTTGGCGCGGCGAACTCTTCACCTCCCACGCCGTTCTCGTCGTTGCCCACTGTCAGGTTTCCCGACACCAGATAGACCTCTTCCCAGTGGTCATGAACGAAAGGCTTGGTGGAGAAGGCGCCCGCTTCGAACCGAAGCAGTCGCGTCCGGCTGCCGGACTTGTTCACTTCGTCGATGTCACTGGCCAGAATCTTCTCCTGCACGCCCGCGCCTGGCGGATACCCGGGAGGGCTCTGCCATCCGTTGACCATGTCCAATGGGTGAAATTCAAGGTGGGGTTTGTTCATCGGCATAGCGCTCTCCTTTCAGCCCTCGATGGGCAGTTCAGTCACACGATAGGAATGGGTCAGGCGGCGTTGGAGCACAGGATCTTCCAACTCCATTTCGAACAGTTCGGCAGGCTCCAAGCTGCCGTGCACAGCCAGCGTCCCGCAGAACATGGCCAGTCCGGGTTCGGGGACGTAGCCTTCGCCGCCGTATAGCTTGAGCAATTCAAAGGGATGACGCATTTTGGCGAGAGGCCCTTCTTGGTAGAGCCGACGTTGACCACCCTTCGTCATCCAAGAGCGAACGATGAGCTCGTTCCAGTGGCCTTCCACTTCCTCGAATTTCCAGACCTTCGTAGACACGGGCTTAGCGCACATTTGCTTGGAAATCGTGATGCCCACGGTCTCAACTTCGCGGTCCGTGTGGTCGGAGCCGATGCCCAGCCACAGGCCGCTCTCGGTGCTGAAGATCACGGGTTCCACCTCACCGCTCGCGGTGCTTCCCACCACTTCGATCGATTCGCGCTGGGTAAGCAGCGTGGCAGCACCCCGGTAGAAGATTGGCGTCTTCTTCGGGCGTCGCACACCCAACGCCTCCAGTTCCAAGATATGGGCTTCGATGGCCGCAGCGTCGCTGCCGGTCCAGCCCGCGATCACCAGATCGGTGACAGGCACATCGAGGAGGTGGTCGGCCGTCTCGAAATGCAGCGTTGTTCGAACATTGTTCATTTCCGTCTAGTTCCTCTTGTTCACCGGCTTGTGGACCTTGGCGCCGCACCTCGAACCTACCCCGTTGCATGCGCCAAATAGATGAGTTAACATACCTATGTGGCTTAGTATGCAGCGTTTGCGATCTGGCGTCAACCGTGGGATCCAGCGAAGCCAACGAGCCAAGTCGCCGTCCATTCAAGGCGGTATCAAGTCGTTTCAACTAGGAGCTACAGTGGTCACAGCTAACTTGCGTACGGGTGATGAGTACCTGCGCGCGCTGCGCGATGGTCGACAAATCTATGTGGATGGCGAACGGGTCTCGGATGTGACGACCCATCGCGCTTTTGCGAGGGGAGCTCGCTCCCTGAGCAACCTCTACGACATCGCGGCTGCGCCCGAGAACCGGGAGGTGATGACGTACACGTCACCGACGACCGGCAACCCGGTCCTCCGCGGCTTCCAAATCCCGCAGACGCACGCCGATCTGAAAGCAAAGCGTCTGGCGAGCGAAATGTGGTCGGAGGCGACCTTCGGGCTGATGGGGCGCTCGCCAGATCACGTCGCCGGATTCTTCGCCGGCTATGCGGCCGTTCCGAGCGTGTTCGCTGCTGGTGGACAGCAATTTGCGGACAACGTGGTCAAGTTCTACGAGCACCTTCGCGAGACCCACCAGTACGTGACGTACGCCATCGTGCCTCCGCAGATCGACCGCAGCAAGCCAGCGCACCAGCAAAGCGACCCTACCTTGTACGCAGGTGTCGTCAAGGAAAGAGACGACGGCATCGTCATCAAGGGCGCCCAGCAACTGGCAACGGCCGGCGTCTACTGCGACTACATCTACATCAGCACCATCCACCCGCTACAGGCCGGAGACGAGAACTATGCGTTCGGCGTGGCCGTTCCAGTGGGAGCCCCTGGCGTCAAGCTCTACCCGCGTCGCCCGTTCGGCGGTCAGGCACTGAACTCCTTCGACTACCCGCTGTCGAGCCGCTTTGACGAATCGGACTGCTTCGTGGTGCTCGAAGACGTGTTCATCCCTTGGGAGCACGTTTTCATCTACCGCAACCTCCAGGTCGCCCGCGACCAATGGTGGAAAACGCCCGCGCACCTGTATGGCAACTTGCAGGCGCAGGCTCGCTACGCCACCAAGCTGCGTTTCATGACCGGCTTGGCCAAACGAATGAATGAGCTGACGGGCAACGACGCCAACCCCGCAGTGCAGACCCAGATGGGCGAGTTGACCTCGCTCGTGTCGATCGTCGAGAACATGCTTCTGGCACAGGAAGTAGCTGCCGAGAAGGACAGCAATGGTGTGCTGTGGCCGTCCCGAACCGCCCTGTATTCGATCATGGCGCTCCAATCGGAGTTGAACGCTCGTATGGTGGAAATCATCCGCGAGTTGTCCGGTGCTGGGATGATCACCCTCCCGTCGTCGCACAAGGACTTCCACAACGCCGACACCGCAGCCGACGTGCAGCGGTACTATCGCTCGGCGACCACGACCGCCGACGAGCGCGTCGCGCTCATGCGGATGGCCTGGGACTTCATTGGCTCGGAGTTTGGGAATCGCCACCAGCAATACGAGAAGTTCTACGGTGGTGCGTCCTTCTTGGTCAAGCAGAACGTCAACCGCAATTTCGACTACGCACGAGCAACTGGCCTGGTCGATCGCGCGCTGGCCCTTCCAGGCTTCGAGGGCGCGTTCGGACCGAACGACTACAAGTAACACGCCAATCGAATAGAAAGGGCCGGACATCCGGCTCTTTTAAGCAAACCCTTTCACACTTTAGTTATATTAGCGTTTTGACAACACTATTCAAATGACCTATATTTCGATGGTTTAAAGTCTTTAGAAACTGAGTGTGGCGGCATAGGGCGCGCTCATTCGGGAGCCATCAAATCAAATGACCACCGCTTCAAGGCCCTCGCGTGCCCTTACCAAACCACGTGAACCCAATCTCGATGTGCCTGTCGCGTCGCAACCGCTCTCCGTTGATCGGATCCGTCGCAAAAGTAATGCAAGCCGCAAGGCACGAGACGGCAATAAGCACCTCTACTTCATAGGGGTTGCCGAAGCGCGCTATGTGCTGCGAAAGGTGTTCCGTATTGTCGAAGAGCAGGCCAAAAAGTTTGGCATCGATCCGCTGGCTCACCAGGCACTTATTCAGATCTACGGTACTCCCGAAATGGAGCTGCAGGTCAATCAAATTGCCAGCCGGCTTGATATAACGCCAGCCTTCTCTTCCAGCCTTGTCAAAATGCTAGTCGAAAAGGACCTGGTGGTGCGGCGGCGCGGCGATCAAGATCAGCGAACGACCTATGTCGCCATGACGGATTCCGGCCGAGATACGCTGCACAAGATCGACGAGAACGTAAAGTTCCATGTGGATTATTTTGTCAGCCAGCTAAGCATCGAAGAGCGTGAAAGCGCTTTGTCAATCCTGATGTTCTACGTCGGCGCGAAGCTCTGACGTAACTGCGCGGCGGTTTGCCCCAGGGCCGCAGTTGGCCCCAGAGGACGAACGGGTTCGCGCTTGCCGGTACGGCATGCCATGGGCGCTCCCGCCTACTCTAGCCTTCAGCTAGCGGCGGAGTCTTAACGCCGCCTCTATGCTTGTCCCACGGCAAATCCCGCGACGATCCTCAGCAGCGCACGTCGTCGTTCCGACACGGGTGGGCCAGACGGGTCGGGAAGCGGATCAAGTACCAAGAGATGGAACCGAGGCACCGGGGTGGTGCACTGGGGCGCCCTCGGAGTCCGTAAGCGCCGCCGCGCAGGTGTATACGGCTGGCCCGGATATTGCACCAGTCAACAAGGCTAGTTAGCATAGCCTATCAAGCACTCACGCAAGCGCGGGCATCTGGGCTTTGAGTCATGACACCCCAAAGGATTTCCATGCTTTCCCGTCGAACATTTCTCACTGCCGCAGCCGTCTTGGGCCTCGCGCAACAAGCTGGCGCCCAAGATTACCCCAGCCACCCTATCAAGCTCGTGGTGCCGTTCGGCGCCGGCACGACCGCAGACATCGTGGCGAGGGTCTTCGGCGAGGGCATCGCGCGACAGATGGGCCAGCCAGTCGTCGTTGAAAACAGAGCCGGCGCCGGCGGCAACATCGGCGTAGATACAGTCGCCAGAGCTTCCGCGGACGGATACACCATCCTGCTTGGAACTGTGGGCACACACGCGATCAACCCCGCGCTGTACCGAAAGACCGGCACAGACGCGCTCAAGGACTTCGCGCCCATCGGCTTTGCCGGCTCCACTCCTACCCTGCTGATCGTCTCGGCCAACTCACCCTACAAGACGCTGAAGGACCTGCGCGCCGCTGCGTCAAGTGGAAAGAGCCTGAGCTTCGCCTCCGCGGGCAACGGAACTTCAGGCCACTTGGCTGGCGAGTTGCTCAAGGTTCGCCTCGGTGGCGACATGATGCATGTGCCCTACAAGGAGGGTGCGACCGCACTGAACGACGTTATTGCGGGCCAAGTGGACTTCATGTTCTATCACCCCGTCGCGGCACTTTCCCACATCCGCGCGAACAAGTTGCGCGCACTCGGCACATCTACTGCGCAGCGAACTGCGATCGCCCCGGACGTCCCCACGATCCAGGAGCAGGGCGTGGAGCGTTTCGACCTGATGGCTTGGATGATGCTTTACGCCCCGGCAAAGACCCCTCCCGCGATACTTGCGAAGTTATGGGACGCGACCTCGAAGGCCGTCATGACCGAAGGAACCAAGGCCAAGCTGGTCGCACTGGGCTTGGACGTCCCAGTGATGGACGAACGACAGCTTGTGCAGTTCAGCAAGGCCGAGACTGAGAAGTGGTCTGAGATTGTGAAGTTGTCTGGAGCCCACATCGATTGATGAGCCCTACCAAGGGACATAGCACTCCCCGGTCGTCGGTCGGCGCTGTGCGCCGTCAGAGTGCGTGCTTGATGGCCGTCGATGCCCGGTCTTCGCACGGCCGGCTACAAGAACCTCAAGTGCCCCATGTGAGCTCGAAGCTGTCGGAGATCAACTCCAACACAAGTTTCCCTGGCACCGTCGTGTCCAGCAGCGCCGAGACCCAGTGCTCCTTGTTCATGTGGTAGGCCGGAAGGATCCCAGCCTTCATTCTGAGCGACCCTACGATTTCCGGCCTGCTCTTGACGTTTACGACATCAACGCCGCCCTCGCCCGCGAGCCCGAGCTTCGTTCGCTGGACGGTCATGAACAGCGCGTACCACTTGCCGCTGTCTTTTTGCCGAAATACCGCGTATTTCGGGAACTTGGCCCACGGATGATCCGGTTGAGTGCGGTACCGTGCCTTGACAGATTTCATCACTGCAGTCTTCAGGCTCACAGTCGCTCCGTCCGTTCAATGCATTGGAAATATGGGGCGCTTCCGGGGCGACCGAGGGCAGCCCTGGGACAGCATGGCCAAGCCCGCCAGCGCGGTCAGTCGCGACTCCCTGAACACCGCCCCTCCCCTCCTCTTCCCATGCCCAGCGACAGCTTCAGTCAACCCCTTCCTCGTAGGCGATTGTCTCGCTAAGGGCATAGATGTCTGAAGAAACAGGCGAACTCCGCTCCTCGAGCACATGACCGACCAGTCCTGCACAGCGGCTCACCACAGCGACCGCGCGCATCGCTTCCACAGGGAAGTCGATCTCATGCAAGATCGCGCCCAGTGCGCCGGTCGCGTTCAGGACAATCCGCTTGCCCGCGTCCGCATCGATCTCTTCACTCAGCGTCTGTAGCAAGGCGATGTAGTCGCCCTTCACGCCGGCCGCCGTCGCCACTTCGAACAGCCGCGCCGCGCGTGGATCCACACCCTTGTAGTTGGCGTGACCGAAGCCGGGGATACGGCTCTTGGATTGGCGGAACTTGGCGACAAGACCCTTTGCCCATTCGCGCTTATCGCCCGCAAAGGACATCCCCTCGCTCAACAGCCGGCCTGCGCCCACCATCGTGCCCGCGTACCGATTGCCGACCATCAATGCGCCCGCTGCCAGCGGGATCTGAATGTCATCGGGATTCGAGTCCGCAACGATGCGAGCCACCAGGGCGCTGGGCGTCAGGCCATGGTCCATCAGGACCAGCAGGGCCGCGTCCAGAACCTTGCGCTGCGTCGCGGTCGGCACTCGGCCGGTAACAACCAGGTAGAAGCCTTCGGTAAAGCTAAGTTCGCCAACAACCTCACTCAGGGTGTCTTTGCCGCGAACCCGAAGGCGCGCGGTGTCGTTCAAGTGGGTTCCGATTCGTGTCTTCGTCATGATCGATTTCCTGAATTTCAATGTATCGCCCGCCAACTTCTTCAACCGCCGGACTGGATTTTGGCGATGACCTCGTCGGGGTAGCCGAGTGCACGGAACACGTCCAAGGAATGTTCGCCGAGGTCGGGCGCGGGCTGCAAAGGTTGATCGGCCCGCTGGCCATCGTAAAGAACCGGACGGCGAATCATCTTCTGCGGGCCGTGGACGGGGTGTTCGACCTCCACGAAGGAGCTCAGGTGCTTCACCTGAGCGTCATCCATGACCTCTGGAAGCGTCAGCACAGGTGCATGCGGCACGTCGTGCTCGACGAGCCTGGCGAGCCAGTGCTCACGCGATTGCGTCTTGGACGTGCGGTTCAGCTCGATCGCAAGTTCTTCATAGTTGTCCAGTCGCTGAGCGCGCTCGGCGAAACGCGGATCCGTCGCCAGGTCCTCGCGCTCGAGGGCCTTGAGCAAGCCCTCCCAGAACTTTTGGGGCGAAGACATGTGCACGGCCACCAGGGAGCCATCTTGGCAGCGCAACGCATAAGACTGCGACGCACGCACTCGCATTAAAGGATCCGGCTTGACGCCTGCCATCGTGAAATTGGCAAAGGGATCGCTGATGAACGCCATGGTCGACTCCAACATGTTCAACTGGAGCGTGCGGGGCTTGCCCGTCCGTTCCCGTTCGAACAGCGCGCCGAGGATGCCGTAGCTGGCGTACATGCCGGTCAGGTTGTCCGCAATCGAGGGGCCGGTGATCTGCGCATCGGCACCGAGCAACAGGCTGGAGATGCCGCTGAGCGCCTGTCCCACCGCGTCGTAGGCCGGTCGATCAGCGTAGGGGCCGGACTCGCCGAAACCCGTGATAGAGCAAACGATCAGGCGAGGGTTGACCTCGCGCAGTTTGTCCACGCCCAGTCCAAGCCGCTCCATCACACCGGAACGGAAATTCACGATCAGCGCGTCTGCGGTTTCGATCAGCTTCAGGAACGCCGCTTTCCCGAACTCACCCTTCAGGTTGAGCGTGACACCCTTCTTGTTTCGGTTGTAGGTCGCGAAGTAGGGGCTGTAGCTGCCGCCGCGAAAGGATCGAAATGGATCGCCCTCCTTCGGATTCTCCACTTTGATCACATCAGCGCCGAGATCCGCCAGCAGCGTTCCTGCCAATGGCCCTGTGATCATCGCCGTCAGTTCGACGATTCGGACGCCTGTCAGCGGCGCGGTTGCGTTCTTGTCCATCATTGCATCCATTCCTTGCGACTTCAAACTCTAGCTGCTAGGATGCATTATTCAACTACCTTTGTCAACAGACCTATTTGCCATGGACCTGCTAAAGACGAACGTCTCCATCCCCATCGGCACAGACCAGATGGGGGCGTACTTCACACGCCCTGCGCAGCCTAAGGGAGCCATCATTCTGATTCAGGAAATCTTCGGCGTGACGCCCGCGATGCGAGCGATCGCCGATGACCTGGCAAGTGCAGGATATGCGCTTGTTGTGCCTGACATCTATTGGCGCCTCGCGCGCGATCTCGACCTTGGAAACGGTGAGGACGCCGCCGAGCGCCAAGTGGCCGTGGACTATTCATTGCGCTACGACGAAGTCACCGGCGTGGCGGATCTGGCTGCGACTGCGGACTGGCTGCAAGCCGAACTGGCCGCGCAACAGCGGCCCGTTGTCTTCGGCTTTTGCCTGGGCGGGCGCATGGCGGTCCGGCTCGCTGCGGCCACACCACTGTCCGGGATGATCTCCATGTATGGGGTCGGCTTGAACAAGCTCGACGATCTGATCCAGGCGATTCAATGTCCCGTGCAGTTCCACTTCGGAACGAACGACAACCACAACCCTGTCGAGGTCATCCAAGCGGTTCGTGACGAAGTCGCCAAGCGCGCACGGGCCGAGGACGAGTTCCATACCTACGATGGCGCCGAGCATGCCTTTTTCAATCGGTTCCGAGCGGATCGCTTCAGTCCCGGTGCGCACGAACTCGCGAGAAGCCGAGCACTGCGCTTTGTAGCTGGCCGCATTGCCGAAGCGCTACCCGGAGACCTCGCATGATCGAGTCCTTGTTGCCATGCTCGGTCAAGGAGCTCAAGGGTCGAACTGCCTTGGTGACAGGAGCGGCACAAGGCATTGGCTTGTCCATCGCCCAGCGCTTCGCCGCCGCCGGCGCCAATCTCGTCCTGGTGGATGTCGCGGATCACGAACTGCAGCAGGTGGCCACGCACTTGCGGGAACGTGGTGCCGGCGTTGTCGCCAAGGTGATGGACATCGCTGACCGGCCAAGTGCCCAGGCACTGCACGCGGAACTGGACGGGGCGTCCATCGGTGTCGACATCCTGATTAACAATGCAGCGATTGGTCCTGAGCGCAATGACCCGGCCTATCTCGTGGCCAAGCCCAAGTTCTGGTCCACGCCGGATGCGCTGTGGCTAGAGATGCTGCGGGTCAACGTCTTCGGCGCGCAACTGCTCAGTACAGTGTTCGCCCCGGACATGGTGCGACGAGGGTGGGGCCGCATCATCAATGTCTCGACCAGTCTCGATACGATGTACCGCCAAGGCATTGGCCCCTATGGACCCTGCAAAGCAGCACTAGAGGCGTCGTCACGCATCATGTTCCAGGATCTGCAGGGAACTGGAGTCACAGTCAACGTGCTGCTCCCCGGCGGCCCCGTGAACTCCCGCATGGTGCCGGCTGATTGCGGGATCGACCCCGAAGACCTTATTCAACCCGATCAACTCGCCAAGCCGGCGCTGTGGCTGTGCTCGAACGAAGCCAATGACGTCACAGGTTTGAGGTTGGTAGCGAGGCATTGGGACTCTCGGCTCTCGCCGCAGGAACGCCTCGCTACAGCGACAGCGCCGATTGCCTGGCCGCAGTTGGGCGCGCAATCGCACATCCCAGTGGCCAAGGCCTGAAACCGGGTGTAGTGACACTGCAGTTCGTGTGCCTGCGCGTCCAGTCGTTCCATCTTGACGGGTCGCGCGCGGCTCAGCACTTTCGGAGTTGTGCTCCCAGGATAGGTCCACCATTTTTGGCGGACGCCAATGCATGTTCCGGAAGTGACGGGCTAGTTCGCATTCTTCTTTTAAATGCGACAGTTCACGGACAGGGACAAATTTCGAACCGATCCTCAAACCCGTTCGAACACCGCCGCGATGCCTTGACCGCCGCCGATGCACATCGTCACCAGCGCATAACGCCCGCCGGTCCGGTGCAACTCGGCAATAGCCTTTGTCGTAATGATTGCACCGGTCGCACCCACCGGATGGCCCAGCGAGATGCCCGATCCGTTGGGATTGACCTTCTCCGGGTCGAGGCCAAGTTCCTGCGTCACCGCGCAGGCCTGTGCCGCAAAGGCTTCGTTCGACTCGATGACGTCGAAGTCGGCGACCTTAAGCCCGGTGCGCTCCATCACCTTACGTGTCGCCGGCACCGGACCAATCCCCATATAGGCCGGCTCAACACCTGCGTGGGCGTAGCCCACCAAGCGTGCGAGTGGCCGCAAGCCCAGGGCGCGTACGCGATCGGCGTCGGCCAGCGCGACGGCGGCTGCGCCGTCGTCAATGCCAGAGGCGTTGCCGGCTGTCACCAGGCCGTCCTTCTTGAACGCCGGCTTCATCTTCCCAAGTGTCTCGACGGTGGTGTCGGCGCGCACGTGCTCGTCGGTGTCGAACAGCACGATGCCTTTGCGCGTCTTCACTTCGACCGGAACGATCTGTTCCTTGAAGCGGCCGGCTGCAATGGCGGCCGCCGCGCGCTGCTGGCTGGTGGCGGCCAGTTCATCCATCTGCTCGCGCGTAATGCCGTAGCGCGCGGCCACGTTCTCGGCGGTGATGCCCATGTGGATCTTCTCCCACGGGTCGTGCAGGATGCCCAGCATGTAGTCGAGCAGCACCGCGTCGCCCATGCGTGCGCCGTAGCGCGCCGAAGTGTCGAAGTACGGCCCACGGCTCATCGATTCGGATCCGCCGCCGATGGCGATGTCGCAATCGCCCAGCGCGATGGCCTGCGCCGCCGAGACGATCGCTTGCAAGCCAGAGCCACACAGACGGTTGACGTTGAAGGCCGGCGTCTTGACTCCGCAGCCGGCGTCGATCGCGGCCACGCGGCTGAGGTAGGCGTCCTTGACGTCCGTGGGGATGACGTTGCCCATCACAACGTGGCCAATGGCATCGGCGGGTATGCCGCTGCGCTCGATGGCCGCCTTCACGACGGTAGTGGCCAGCTCCGTGTTGGGCACGTCCTTGAGCGCCCCGCCGAAGGTGCCGATGGCGGTGCGGGCGGTGCCGACTATAAAGATGTCGCGGGAGGTCATGGGTTCGAGTTTTCTGGGTTCGTGCGATCGAAAGAATGAACAAAGAAAGAAAGACTCAACGCCCGGTGAAGGATGGAGTCTTCCGGTTTCGGAAGGCGTCAACGCCGATGCGGAAGTCGTCGGTGGCAGCACAGGCTTGAAAGGCAGCCGCCTCGGCGTCGAGCTGGCCCGCCAGGTCGCGGTCTTGGGAGCTGCGCATCAACCGGCGCAGGTGACCCAATGCAAGGGTGGGGCCGTTCGCCAACCGGTGCGCCAGTGCCAACGCCTCGGCGTCCAGCTCTGCGGCTGGCACCACCCGGTTGACCAAGCCCATTCGCTCAGCGGCGTCCGCGTCGTGCGTGTCGCTGAGCAGCGCGATCTCCAGCGCACACCTCAGCCCCACCCGGCGCGGCAGAGCCCACGATGCACCGACATCGCAGCTGGCGCCAATATTCGCGTACGCGAGGTTGAAGCGCGTGCCGGCGGCGGCCAGCACGAAGTCGGCCTGCAGCATCAGGCTCAGTCCCGCGCCGGCCACCACGCCATGGACCTGCGCGACAAGCGGGGCATCCATGGTGTCCAGCACACGCACGGCCTCGTGCAGGGGGCCGATCAGCTCAGCCGCACCGCGCTGTGGGTCGGCGCTGAGCACGGTCAGGTCGCCGCCGGCCATGAATCCCTTTCCGGCGCCGCGCATGATCACGGCGCGCACGCTTGGATCGGCGGCCAGTTCGCGCACAGCGGAGAGGAACGCGCGCGCCATAGGCGGGTCAATGGCATTGAGGGCCGACGGCCGGTTGAAGCAGAGTGAGGCGACCGCGCCGTCGCGCTCAAGTAGCAGGGGAATATCAATGGTCATGAAAGGCTTTCGATTCTGATAAAGCGCGCGCATTTAGTGATTCACCGCGGCGCGTCTGACCGTCTTGCCGAGACGGCAAGTCAGGCGCCTTGGTCCAACTGTCCGAACATGGTCAAGGCGCGCACCATCAGGCGAGAGGCGCGCTTGTCGACTGGCATCGCTAGGGTAATTTGCCAACACGTGTCCGCGTCAGAGACGAAGCGAAAACATCAGACTACCTAAGGATGACTTTCTACGACGCGTAGCGCTGCTCCGTTTTCGAAAATCCGGCAAGAGCGTCCGGACCAGACAACTCTTTTCGAGTCTGCATCCTCGGCGATACCGTCTTCTCAAGCACGATTGGATTGCGGACTCCGAATTCGCCCGCCATAGATTGAATAGCGCCGACCTCCTGCGTCAGCCCATCTGTCGTTACCGCTGCATAATCCTTCACAAGCCCCGCCAACAGGCCATGTGCCTGCAATAGTGTGGCCCACTCGGTGGCACCGCGTGCAGCCAACTTGTTCTCGATGGCAGCTGTCAACGCCACGCGATTAATAACCTTCAGTGGGCCAGTCAAAAAGCGTGGATCTTCAAGCAATTCCGGAGCTTCAATCAAGGAGACGAATTTTTTCCAGTGTGCATCGATGTAGGCGGAGACAACGACCTCTCCATCAGCGCATCGAAAGGAATCCGCCGGCGCGGATAGCGGCGCGCTGTTACCGCTGCGTTCAGGCTGAACCCCTGTCATCAAGTATTCGACAATCGGACCAGTCTGAAGGTGAAGCGCTACGTCGTACAGGCTGACACGGACCACCTCACCTCGGCCAGTGCGCTCGCGACGCAACAACGAGGCCAGAATGCCATGGCACAGAGCATGTCCGCATGCCGCATCCACCACGGTGAAGCCAACCTTCGTAGCCGGCTGCTCAGGAAACCCAGTGGTTGACATCATGCCGCTCTCCGCTTGCACGATCATGTCGACGCCACCGAGTTTTGCTCCGATCTCGCCTCGACCAAAACCGGACACGGATGCATACACAAGCCTGGGATTTCGAGCCAGCAAAGTGTCTGCCCCCAAGCCCAGCCGCTCCATGACGCCTGGGCGCGCGGATTCGATAAAAACATCGGCTTCCTCGATCAGCCGAAGAACCTGCTCGCGGCCAGCTTCGGTTCGAATATCGAGCTGCGCGATGCGCTTGCCGCGGTTGTAGCCCACAAAGACCGGCGATTCAGCCAACGAGACCGCGGCCGCGGAACGTAGTTTTCGGCACATGTCGCCCGATGGCGGCTCCAGCTTGAGGACGTCGGCTCCATAGTCCGCAAGCAACAGAGCTGCGGACGGCCCCGCGATCATCTGCGCAAGCTCGACCACTCGAAACCCCTCAAGTGGTCGCTGCTCGCTCGAGTTTTGCAGTCCCACGTCATGCGGAGACGTTGAAAGGGGTCTATCGCTCATTGGCTGGTCCTGCTTTCTGGACGTCGGAAGGTGTTGGAACCACCATTTTTCGTCAGCTCACTCGAAGATGGTTCCGGACTTCTTAATGACCAGACCCCACTTATCGATTTCCGCTTTCACAAACTTCCGAAAATCCTCCGCATTCAGTCTATTGGAAGCGCCTCCGAGCTTTGCGATTTGAGCTGTCACGCTCGGATCTGTCAGAAATGCAGAAACCGTTGAAGAGAGTTTCTGAACTACAGTGCCAGGTGTCCCTCTCGGTGCCATCAGACCCTGCCATGAGTAGGCTTCGAATCCGGGAAATCCTAGCTCGGCTACGGTTGGAATGTCGGGAAGCGCTGGGGCTCGTGCTGGGCTCGTTACCGCCAAAGGCCTGAGCTTCCCGCCTGCGATATGTGGCATAGCGGACGGCAGGTTGTCGAAGATCGAATCTACTTGCCCTCCCATGACGTCAGTAATAGCGGGCGCACTGCCGGGGTAAGGCACATGCAGCATGTCGACTTTCGCCATGGTTTTAAATAGCTCGCCCGCCAAGTGAGTGGACGAGCCACTGCTAGCGGACGCAAAAGTCAACTTGCCAGGGTTTTTTCGAGCGAATCTCAGATAATCATCAAACGTCTTCAAGGGTGAAGACGATGAGACAACCAGCACGTTCGGGACAATTGCAATTCCGGCAATCGGAATGAAATCTTTCTGAATATCAAATGAAAGATTTCGATAAGCAGTGGCATTCGTCGCATTGGATGCGGTTGCCAAAAGTAATGTGTAACCATCGGAAGCCGCACGCGCCACCAATGCCGTGCCGATGTTACTGGAGGCGCCCGGACGGTTGTCAACAACGAATGGTTGACCCAGGCGAGCAGATAGTTCTTTCGCTGTGAGTCGACCGATCATGTCCGTGGTTCCACCGGCAGGAAATCCCACGACCAGACGCACGGGTCGATCCGGATAACCGTCTTGCGCAAACGAAGGCAGAACGTGCAACGCCGTTAAGCCACCAGCAGCTGATAGAAATTCTCTTCTGGCAATCATGCATGTCTCCAACAATTCTGAGATACGAATCCCAGACTATTGCGGAGCTACGCGTCAGAGAAAATCAGCTCGTCCACATTGTGATAATTTGGCGCTGCTCTTTGATCCACGCCCGAAGAATGGATACCACCAAAGTCCAGTGTCAAGAAGCACTGCCGATCGTGGGCTCCATGCCGTTCCACACTCAAGCCGTTGCGCAAGGCGCGTGTCCAGCGGATGCAGATCAGGTCCGTTCGATGCCCGCAAAGTTGCGCAAGACTTCGGCCGCACGGGCGGTAGGGTCATAAGGCAGGTTGCCGATACCGTGTGAGGTGGGTTCCGTGGTCACGGCGCTCCAAAGCTGGTCGTGGTTGCCGCTGGCGAAGTCGAGGACCGTATCGCGGACAAAGGTGTCCCGGATGGCTTGCTCGTCGCTCTGTCCTGGGCGTTGCTGGCCGACGATGCCGTACATCTCAGTCCCGTGTACGGCGGACGCACCCTCGACAGGGCCCACGACGAGCAGATGAGCCTTGCCGCCTGCGGCGGCGTGGGCGATTGCCGCACGGGCGGCGGGAAGGGTAAAGAAATAGTCAGTGAAGAGCGCCCCGCGCACCTCGACCGGAGTGCGTCCGTTGACGTCGTACACGGCAACAATGCGTCGGGCGCGGCTGCGGGGGATGCGCGACTTCCTGACGAGCTCGTCGACGAGGTTGTCGATGCTGCCCGGGTCGAATTTCTTGGTCGCGTTGATGACCCACCAGTCCGCCTCGTTCGTCGCCGTGCTGAAAAGGATGTCGACGTCGCGGTGACGCCCGGATGCAAGGACACCCAGCGGCGTGTCGACGAGAACGGCCCCGGTCTGAGAGCGGTCGTTCACGATGCCGATCGTCGTGTTGTCGATACCGTGTCGGTCGCCGATGTCGCGCGGGCTGACCTTGATGAGTGTCTCAGCGAGGAGCTTCGCATCCAGAGTGAGCAACTGTTCGGGATCGTCCGCGATGCCGAGCTCGGTGATGAACGTGATCGCGAGTTCTTCGGCCCACCATGCCGGAACGATCCGGGATGCGCCGCCGGAGAATGCAGCGAGGCGCCGGTATAGGCCTTCGGCGGCCGGGGCGGCGAGGAGCCCGATCGTGGAGTAGGCCCCGGCGCTGTGGCCGGTGACGGTGACGTTCCGAGGGTCACCGCCGAAGCGGGCGATATTCTCCTGCACCCACCTGAGCGCGGTGATGATGTCTTGCAGGCCGAGGTTGGTGGCATCCGCGAACACGCCTCCATACTGGGAGAGCGACAGCCACCCAAACGGGCCGAGCCGATAGTTCAGGGACACCCCGATGGCACGACCAGTCGCGGCGAGGCCCGAGGCATTCGAGGTGGTCTGCGTATTGGCACCGATTTCGAAGCCGCCGCCGAAGATGTAGACGATCACAGGGAGCGGTTCACCTCCCGCATCTTCGGGTGCCCAGACATTGAGATTCAGACAGTCCTCGCTCAAGCCGTTGTCGGCCTCGAGCCAGCTCGTGTCGCCGGCTTGCATCGGGGCAGGCCCCTTCTGGTCATAGGGCAGGTCCGGGTTGAACGGCAGAAGGGTTGGTCTGCAGAAGCGCTCTGCGGTGGCGTAAGGGATGCCCAGCCAGGAGCGGATCGCCCGGGGAACGGTATTGGTATTGCAATTGCGATTGGTCATGTGTTCGGTCTTTCATTGAAGGCGCGCCGTTGGGTGAAGAGGCGCAATCTTCCTCACCAGGGAAAGGGAGAGCAAGGTTCAGTGGGCGCCGAATTCCGGTGACACGTCTTCTTCGCAAGCAAACCCGACCAACGTCAGTGACAGATTTGCTTCGCGAATCGCCGCCGTTCAAGGCTGCATGCGGTTTCGCGTCCGGAAACAGTCGAGAAGCCCCGAAGTGACACGTCTGCCTACGTGGGAGTGACAACCTTGTTTTGTTCTACGCTTGGGATCGGTCGGGCTCCGATCATCAATACCTTCGAACGAGCGGAAGCATCGCGAGTGAGCCGATGGCCGACGCACCAACCAGAAACATCAACCCCGCGTTGAATGAGCCTGTTTGCGAGATCAGCCACCCGATGATGAGAGGTGACAACGCTCCAACGATGTTGCCGATTCCGTTGAACATACCTACGCCGGACGCCATCACCCGAGATGGCAGAATTTGCGGCGCCAGTGCGAAGAGCGGTGGTAACGCGGCACCCCAAAAGAATGCACTGACAGCGATCATAAGCGCCGCCGTGTGAGGGTCGGCCACAGCTGTCACAACGTACATTGATGCTCCAGCAAAGAGGAGTCCGCCAAGGCAGAAGATCGCGCGTCGGCCTACCCGGTCGGAAAGAAATGCCGACAGAATCTCACCAATGAACATCATAAAGAATGGAAGAAATGCATAAAAGCTCGTGTGCCGCAGGTCGAAACCGCGGACCTTCACGAGATAGCTCGGTAGCCAACTGTTCAAGCCCCACAGGTAGATCAGCGCGGCAGAGTTGAAGATGACGAGCATCCAAAATCGCCAGTCGCAAAAGTAGAGACTAACCTGTGACAAGTAAGATCCTTCCCGAGGTGCGGCCGGCTCGAGCTGGATGCGCGGCGGCCCTGGAGGATGGTCTCGCAAGCCGAAGAGGACAAGCGGCAGAATGACGAAAAGATTCAGCGCGGCAAGGAATACGAACGCAGATCGCCAGCCGAAGGTCGACTCGAGGTAGAACATCAATGGAAAGCCAATCGCTGAACCCAGCGGACTTCCGATCATCCAAATGGAATTCGCCCGCGCTTGCTCTCTCTTTGGGAACCACCGTTTCACCAGCGAATTCGTAATGGAGAACTGAGGGCCCTCGGCAACGCCGAGCAGGATTCTCAGTGTCAGCATGGTGGTGAACGAGCCCGCGGCTCCCATCATTGCCATCAAGATGCCCCAGCACGCTGTTCCGATGACTAGGGACCGACGCATCCCGTATACGTCCCCGACGAAGCTCAGAAGAACTCCCGAGCAGCCATAGGCGAATACAAACGACGACATTAGAAGACCCATCCGGGTCGGGTTGAATCCTGTCCCCAGAGCGTTCTGGAAGTCCGCATTGGTGAATAGAACTGCCACACTGATGCGGTCGAAGAATGCCGACAAGACGGCCATGAAAAGAATAGAAGCGATTAGCCAGCGACGGGACGAAGATCGCGGCTCAGCGACTACCGGCAAAGTCGAGGGAACGTCGGTCGCGTCCGCAGCGGTGTAGAGGGCCCGCGTTGTCATGGTGTCACCCCGAGGAGCGCGTTATCGGTGCTTTCGATGGGCATGGCAACAATCCTTTTCAAGAAGCCGCTGAATGGCGCGGCGCATTAGACAGAGAGGACACGCCGTAGATCAATGCGTGACAGCGCTCGAGTCGTGCAGCACGTTGCACTGCGCAACGCGCACGTGTCGTATCGGTGGGGGTCGCTTCTTGTCGGCGAAGCGAGAGGACACCATCAGGAACACGGCGGCGACGGCAGCGATACTATATTTGCCGAATACCTGTGTCAACACAGGTAGTTAAAATACTCAAAGAGTGACTTTTCTGGCACGCACCTTGTTCTCTTTTGGTGCGTCCGCATACGTGCACGCACCGCGACGAGCAGCGCAGCGAACTGCGCGAGGCGCAATGGCTGCTGACCAAATGGCCCGAGGGCCATGACGAGCCGCTGGAGTACTGGTTGTGCACGCTGCCCGAGGTCACGTCGCTGCAGCGTATGGTCTACGAGGCCAAGATGCGCTGGCGCATCAAGCGTGACTACCAAGATCTCAAGCAGGACCTGGGACAGTACGAGGGACGGGGTTGCGCGGCTTTCATCATCACGCCAGCCTCAGCATTGCCGCCTACGGCTTCCTGCTGGCGCAGCGGCTGCAGCACTCCGACGAGGTCGAGGAAAAAAATCCGCGCGCCAGGAGCCGGCCCTACCCCACTACTGTTCGTTTAAAGAAGAAAGCTCCTGAATCGACGCGGTATGCGGGCATTGGCCGGCTTGGGTCGCGGTCCAGGCGGCCCGATGATCTCGGGAGTCACTCGATGGGCATGCGCTTCGGCGCGTGGTGGTCGAATGATGCGTAAGGCGAGTGGCGCCGCTTGACCATCCGCGGCGAGCGCTTGTTCAGCGTGCGCGTGGCGTGGATCCGGGCGCTGGCTTCGAATGGTTCATCGAACCATAGTCGTCGGCGCCTCGGGTCATGCCGCAACCTCGACCAGCAGAGCAGTTGCACGGTCGGCTTGCGGCTGCTCAAATGCTTCAGTCGTCGAACCCAACAAAGACGCTGGCCTCGGCGACGCTCTTGCGCTCGGAAATCACCGCGTTGGCGGGGAAGGCATCGTCAGGCCAGCCGAGCGCAATGCTCTTCATGATCACCTGATCGTCGGCAATGCCGGCATGCTCGCGCACCACCGGCGATTGCATGATGCCCTGGCTGTTGATCACGCAGCCCAAGCCCCGCGACCAGGCGGCGTTGACAAGCGCAGTGGTCACCGCCCCGCAGTCGAAAGGGGTGTCGTCGCTGCCATCGAGTACGCGGTCGTAGGTGACGATGACGCAGACCGGCGCGTCGAACTGGCGGAAGCCGCGCATGACCCAGTCGTGGCGCCCCTCGTTGTCGTCGCGCGCAATGCCCATCGCCGAGAACAGCTGCTTGGCCACCCCCACCTTCCGCTCCCGGTGGGCGCCGGCGAAGACCAGGCCGGTCCGGAATTCCCGGGACTGCGGCACACCGGCCAGCATCCTCTCCGTGTTGCCGGCACGAATGCGGGCCAGCGGCTCGCCGGTCACCACATAGAAGTTCCACGGCTGGGTATTGTTGGACGATGGGGCCCGCATCGCCAGTGCGATGATTTCCTCAATCAATGCCTTGGGAACCGGGTCAGGCTTGTAGCCACGGATGCTGCGGCGGCCGAGGATGACGTCGTCGAACTGCATGAAACGCCTTCAGTCCTTGGTTGAAGAAACAAGCGCGCAATCAGAATGGCGGTGCATCGCCGAGCCGGAACTCCCGCGTGATCGCGTCCAGCTCTTGCAAGACTTGGTCGTCGAGCTTCGTTTCGACGGCCCGCAGCACTTCAGGCAACTGCGACGCACGGCTCGCCCCGAGAACCGTGCAGGTGACGCCAGGTTGTGCAAGTACCCATGCCCCTGCGAGTCGCTCAGGCGCCAGGCCGGCAAGCAGAGCCACATCCATGATGCGGTCCACTGCTTGGATCTCCTTGTCGTGCCAATACCGCTGCCTGTACGCGGCTGCGGTGCTTCCGGTGCCGAAGCGCGTGGACGCATCGGCCTGTGTCTTGCCGCGGTACTTGCCCGTCAGCAAGCCACCGGCCAGTGGGTTGTAGCAGAGCGTGGCGAGGTTCTCCGCGACGCACATGGGAAACAGGTCGCGCTCGAACTGGCGGAACAGAAGGTTGTACCGAGGCTGGACGGTGACGGGCGTCACCAGCCGCAGTGCCTCGCTCCGCCCAAGGGCACGCGCGATGCGCCACGCGCCCCAGTTCGAGACACCGACGTAGCGCGCTCGCCCGCTGCGCACAATGGTGTCGAGTGCTTCGAGCGTCTCGTCGAGCGGTGTCGTGGGATCGTCCCGGTGCAGCTGGAACAGATCGACGTAGTCGGTGCCGAGCCGCGTCAGCGATGCGTCAATGGCGCCGAGCAGGTGTTTGCGCGACGTACCGGCATCCCATGGCAGTGGACCCATCGGCCCCCCGGCCTTGGTCGTGACGATAAAGCGCTCGCGCCGGCCCTTCAGCCATTTGCCGATGATTCGCTCGGTGGTCCCCTTGCGCTCGTCCGACGCGTCGCTCGGGTACCGATTCGCGGTGTCGATGAAGTTGACGCCCGCATCCGTGGCGGCATCCAGGATCGACACCGACTCCGCTTCGTCGGCACTGGATCCAAGGGTCATCGTGCCAAGGCACAGGCGCGAGACCTGCAGCCCCGTGTTGCCGAGACGGGTCAGATGGCTGTTGCTCATATGTTCCTCATGGCTGAAAGGCTATTCGAGCGCACGCAGGCGATGTCGTATTCGCGAACCAGCCGCGCGACCAGCGTGGCGACGTCGGGAATGTCGTCGATGAGATCGATGCCTTGCCCGCCGCTCCAGATGTCGCGCCACGGCCGAATGTCGGTCGGCAGATGGGCGAACCGCTCGGCGCCGGGCTTCGCGAGCGTCTCGATGTCGATCCCGCAGCGCTTCAGCGACGGCTTCAACCAGTTCGCCGATACACCTGTGACGTTGGGCGTGAAGACCAGGTCCTGCGATGTCGATTCGACGAGCATCTGCTTGTAGTCGGCAGGCGCATCGGCTTCCTTCGTGGCGATGAAGCGCGTTCCCATGTATGCATAGTCGGCGCCCAGAACTTCTGCGGCCCGCACGCCGGCCCCCGTCGAAACGCCCCCCGCCATGACCAGGGGCCCTTTGAAGATCGTGCGGATTTTTTCGATCAACGTCAGATGCGAAAGAGGCCCTGAATGGCCGCCGCCGCCCAGACCAATGGCGATCAGGCCGTCGACGCCCTGGTCGATCGCCTTCTTCGCGAACTCCACGCTGATGACATCGTGCAGCACGCCCATATTCATCGAATGGGCGACGCGCACGACTTCGCGCGGACCGCCGTTCACACTGATGACTGTCTCCACGCCGTAGCGGGCTGCAAGCGTCAAAGTCTCCTCGATCTCCGCCGCTGGCAGCTTTGCAGTGACGTTGACCACGAGCGGGCCGACCTTGGCGGAATGGGCCAACGCCTCCTTGCGCGCGGCCTGGATCGCATCCAACCACTCCTCGAACTGATCAAGAGTCCTCGCGTTGTGGCGCGGCAAAACACCCACCAGTCCTGCAAGGCAAGCCTCGCGCACCAAGTCTGGCCCGGTGACGAGAAACATGGGTGCGCAGATGACAGGAATCGAAAGGCTGGAGCGGTTGAACATGGCTGATGTGGCTTGTGCAGGTAGGAAATCAAATGGGCGGTTGGCTACTTCGGCTGCGTCGGCTTGCGCCAGTTCCGCTCGCTGAAGCCCGTGAACAGCAGTGGCGACTTTCCGACGAACCGCTGAACAGCATCCGCGTGGTAATCCGTGCCAATGGCGACGGCTTGCGCAAGTGCCTCCGCCTGCGCCATCGCCGCCTGGCTCGACTCGAAGGTTTGATGGAGCAGCTGCTTGGTGAGCCCCACAGCAGCCACGGACGCCAGCTTCATCTTGCGCGCGAGCTCGGTGGCCGCTTCGATGGCTTCGCCTTCGGGCACCAGGTCGTACACGATGCCCATCGCCTTGGCCTCTTCGGCACCCAGCACGCGCGCCGAGAAGATCAACTCCTTGGCGCGCTGCAATCCCACGATGCGAGGCAGCGTGAAGACGATGGACGTGTCCGGCACCAGTCCCATGCGGCCGAACGCTGCACAGAAACTCGTCTTCGGCGTGGCGATGATGAAGTCGGCCGCCAGCGCGATGCTGAATCCGGCCCCGAAAGCAGGCCCCTCCACCGCCGCGATGACGGGCATCTCGAGCTTAAGGAGGTCCCGAAACCAGTCCTGGACGTTCGTCATGCGGCTGTGCATCATCTGGCTGGTCTTCTTCGTGGCCATGCCCTTCACGTCGCCGCCGCCGCAAAAAGCGCCGCCGCGCCCGCCGATCACCAATGCTCCAACATCGAGCTCCTTGTGGTCGATCCCCTTGCGCAAGCGTCTGATGACCTCAGCAATTTCCACCCGCATCACGTCATCGAGCGCATTTTTGGCCTCTGGACGGTTCAAGTGCAGAAACGCAATGCCGTCTTCGATGTCGAACTCGATCGCTTCATAAGTCATGCATTACCTCTTGGTTCGGTAGAAGGCTCGGTCAGATCGACGCCCCTGGCTTCTCACGCTGCAGGTTTGGCAACAGGCGAACCACGACCTCGCGTTCGGCCGCGAACGCGTAGCAGCTGTCCACACGAAAGCGGCGCTGCGCGTCGTTTTCAGGATCGTCAGTCGAGACGATGCGTAGCGGCGCCATGCCTTGCAACACGGTCGTGGCCATCGGGCCCAACAGCTCCACGATGTGCGTGCAGGACGCCACGCCCCCAAGCAGTTCGCGTACGCGCTTGTTCCAGCCCGCCCCGATGCTGAGACCCACCAGAGCTTGCAGCGCAGCTGCTGCCCCTGGACAGATGTGGAAAGGCGATGCCGACATCCTTGCATCTGCGGCGTGAACCAGGAGTTCAGCATCCAGCACGAGGCGAACTACGGTGTCGTGCAGGTGGTGCCCTGGCGGAGCATCCTCTTCAGCCAACAAGCGACGAAACGGGTGCGTCTTCGTGTCGACCAGGCGGCCTTCGACTTCGAACAGGCCGTCGCTGCGACGGTAAAAGCGCATGTCTACGTCGCGGTGGTGCAACTCTTCGCGCGTCACTACATCTGTGCTCATGAAAGTCTCCGGCCTCGCTGGCGATTCATCCCACCGCGGCCCGGAAGATGCGCATGTAGTTGCCACCGGCGATCTTCCCCGCCTCTTCGGAAGTGAACCCGCCGCGCAACATCGCCGCTATCAGGTTGACCCACTGCGAATAGTCTTGCAGCACACCAGGGGCGACCTGCTGATCGGTGCCCACGCAGACATGGTCTACGCCTATGACGTCGGCCATTTCCTTCAGTCCCTCGACGTATTTGTCGAGGTCCGGAAAGATGGCCCAGATCCCGATGGCACCACCGGTTTCTGCAATCGCCCTTGCATGGTCCGGGCTTACGCAACGGGCGGCCAATCGGGTCGATGCCATCGCCTTGGAACCAGCAAGCGCTGTGTGTGACAACAGCAGCGGCTTGATGGAGACGTTTGCCGCAGCCTTGGCGGTTTGTTCGGTGGCGTGCGCGACGTCGACGATCATTCCCAACCGATGGCAGGCACGGATCACCTCGGCGCCAAATTTGGTCAATCCTTCGTGCGTCACCACGCCCATCTGGAAATCACCAATATCGTTGGGTGTGAAGTGCACAAGTTGAGCGGAGCGGATGCCGCGCTGGTGGGCTTCTTCCAACCGCTCCAACTTTCCTTCCATGAAGTCCAAACCCTCGACACCCCCAATCACCGAAGGCTGGCCTGCGGCGTGAGCCGATTCCAGATCGGCTGCCGTCAGTGCGCGCTGCAAGCCATGGTGCGCCACCATCTCGTCGGCCCAGGCGAGGCGTTCGAGATGGTGGCCATAAAGCTCACCCGGCCTCGGCAAACGAGTGAGGCAGGCGACCCCGGCGGCATTCCTGCCAAGAAGGGGTTCGTCCGGAATTTCCGACAGGCACACTGCGGCAAGAGACCCGGCCCGCATCCCGGAGGCAAGGTTGCCAGTGGGCGGTGCCGGAGAATAAATGCCCTGCGGTCCGCCGTGCGTGTGGACATCCACCGAGATGGAATTGCGCAGAACCTCCAGCGCCTTGGTGCCGACCTCGGCAACCTGGGCAGCTTCGGTTGAGCCGTAGGGTCCGACACCGCCGCTGAGCATCGCCTGGACCGATGCCATCGGTGTGCTCCAGATCGAGTGGCGGCAGGAGGTGCCGACCGCGTGGAAGTGACCACAGCACATGGCTTTTTCAGGCGGCGACCGTCATGGTCATCCCGGCTTCGCGCCAGAGATCTCGACCATCCGCTTCCATCTCGCGAATTCACCCGGAAAGTTGATGCGCATCTTGGCTGAGTCTTGCAAGTCCATGACGTAACCCAACTTGTCGGCCACTTGCTTGAACTCGGGCGTATTGGCAGCCTCGAGCATGATCCGCGAAATCTCCGAGACTGTGGCTGGCGGCGTGCCGGCCCGCGTGAGCGCGAATATCGGCGAAGTCACGTCGTAGCCGCGCAGGCCCGACTCATCCAGCGTCGGCACATTGGCAAGTGCCGGGACGCGTTTCGGAGCAGTGACTGCCAAGGCACGTAGCTTTCCGGCTTGGATCATCGACATTGCAGTTGAGGTACCGGTGAGTCCCATTTGGAGTTGCCCGCCAATCACATCAGTCATAACTTGCGAGGCATCTTTATAGGGAATGTGAACGATGTTTATTCCTGCCATGTGCCCGAATTGAGCGCCCGCCATGTGGGTCGGCGAGCCAACACCCGCCGATGCATAACTGATCGTTCCCGGCTGGCGCTTGGCTTCGTTGATGAGGTCCTGGATCGTCTTGAAAGGCGAGTCCGTCGCCACCACCACAGCGAATGCGCCTTGAACAAATTGAGCGACGGGAGCGAAGTCTTGCGCGGCGTCAAACGGCAATTTCGCATGGAGGTATGGGTAGGTGAAATGCGCACTTGTCGTAATCAGGATCACGGTTCCATCCGGCGCAGCTTTGGCGGCAAAGTCGGTAGCGAGCTGGCCACCGGAGCCAACCTTGTTTTCCACCACGACCGTTGAATTCCACTGCTTGGACATGTATGCCGCGAAGAAGCGTGCCAACACGTCAGTGCCTGGGCCAGGCGAATTTGGAACGATCACCTTGATCGTTTGTGACGTGAAGGGAGCTGCAATTGCCAAAGACGGCAGCGTGAACGCGGCCAGACCGATGTGGGTAAAACGTCGACGGGTAATCATGTTGTCTTATATGGACGCCTCCCGTGTGGCAAGCGAGTTCTTGAAGTTCCGGCTGGCGGTAATGACTGCGGTCTTATATCCGGCCTGTTTGTGCAGATCGGACCGAAGTCCGCCCGCTGGCCTTGATGGTCATGCGCGGGGTCGGTGCTCATCTCCATTGCGGGCTTCGCGCGAGGGCTTGCCCGAGACAACATTCAGCTTTACCCGACCCGCGGTCCGACCGCTTCACCATCACTTCATCGACTCGACTCACGCACTCTTTGCGGCTTCCACTCCTGTGGTTGTTGTCTCAGGTTGTTGCTAAGCTGCCTGCGCTCGCGCGCCGCAGCCACTTGGTGGAGTGCTTTTCCACTCCGATTGGTACGCCCGCCCGTGCGCCATCAGCGCCCAGGCCGTGCGAGCCATCTTGTTGGCCAACGCCACCACCGCCACATTCAGCGGCCGGCGTCGCAGCAGTTCCTCCAGCCACGTGGGCATGTCCTTGGCGTGCGTGATCACCGCACGCGCACCGTGGATGAGCAATGTCCGCAGGTAGGGGTCGCCGCGCTTGCTCAGGTGCCCGATGCGGGTCTTGCCGCCCGTGCCGCTGTGCGCAGGCACCAGCCCCAGGCTGGCTGCGAACTCCCGTCCCGAGCGCCAGCCGCTGGCGTCACCGAGCGTTGCGGCCAGCGCCGTTGCACCGAGCACGCCGATGCCCGGCACCTCGCGCAGCGTGCGCGCCTTGTCCAACTGGCGCTGCTGCCCGGCGATCTCGGTTTCGAGCTGATCGATGTTGCGCTCGACTCCTTTGAGCGCTTCGAGCTGCAGGTCGACCAGCCCACGCATCAACGGCGGCAGCTTGTCGTCAATATCGACGCGCTTGACTGCGATCGTCTTGAGTCCGGCCTTCTTGCCGCCTGGCAGCACCACGCCAAATTCGTACAGCAAGCCTCGCAGCATGTTGAGCGTGGCCGTGCGCACGCTCACCCAGTGCAAGCGCACTCGATGCAGCGACATCACCGCCTGCTGCTCCTCGCTCTTGACCGGTGCGCGGCGAATGTCCGAGTGCTGCGCGGCCAGCCAGATCGCCCGGGCATCGGCTGCGTCGTCTTTGTTGCCGCGCACAAATGCACGTACCTGGCGTGCCGGCAACAACTCCACCTGATGTCCCAGAGCACCCAACTCGCGCGCCCAGTGGTGCGCGCTGCCGCACGCCTCCATCGCCACGCGTGCCGGCTGCAACTGGGCGAAGAACTCGCTCAGCTTGGCCCGACCGAGCTTCCTGCGCCCGATCTCGCCCGTCTCGCTATTGACCCAATGAAGCTGCATCACGTTCTTTGCAATGTCCAAGCCATACGTCGTACGATCCATTTCGGGGCCTCCGTCTGTAAGTGGGTAGATCGAACTTCCACTTTGGCACTCGATGCCGTTGACTGCGAGGCCCCCCTTCCTTGCCCACATCCCCAGCGCTCGCAATCGCTCAGTTAGGGGGAGGCGTCCATACCATCTCCATATATTTATCGAGCAATCAATGTAAAAGCGCCGCACATTCAACGCCAACCCTATATCCACAGTGTGGACAGTTTTCGTTGTGTCAGTCGGGGGCGCCAGCCACTTTGGTCGGTGTCCAGCCATAAACCCTTGCGCAGGCACCGCCCATCAACATCGTCCGCTCGCTCTCACTGAGGCGAACTCCCCGGCGGAAGGCCTCCACGGATTCGTCGTAGTCGAGTACCGTGACCGCACGGGTCCAGTCAGTGCCCCAAAGACGACGTTCGAAACCCCACGCGTCGAACAGCCGGGCAAGCGGGGCCCAGAGCGCTGAGGTCAGACCCAGCGCGTGAAACTCTCCACCGTTTCGCGCGGCGTCCTGTAAGCATTCACCGGTGCGGATTCGTCCGCATAGCCAAGCGCCATGCCGCAAACCAGCATTTCATTGGAAGCTGCGCCGATGAAAGGCATGACGATCTTCGCGCAGTTGTTCCACGCCGCTTGGGGGCAGGTGTGCAGGCCAAGAGCGCGGGCTGCCAGCATCAGGGTCTGCAGGAACATGCCGTAGTCGATCAGGGAGCCGCGGCCCATCACGCGCTCCATGGTGAACATGAGTCCCACTGGTGCATCGAAAAAACGGTAATTTCGCTGCGCCTGCACGTGCATCTTGTCCTTTTCGCCTTTTCCGATTCCCAGAGCGCCGTACAAGCCCCAGCCGTTGTCACGCCGTCGGTCGATGTAAGGCGAGACCCACTGCGCAGGGTAATAGCCGTCCACCTCCCCGTACTCGGCGGTCAGGGAAGAATTGGCGCTGGTCGTATCGTGCGCAGCGCACACCTTCTCGACGAGTGCATCACGGCGATCGTCCTGCAGCACGTACACCTTCCACGGCTGGGTGTTCGTGCTGGACGCCGAGCAACTCGCGATCCGCAGAATTTCGTCGATCTGCTGCCGCGCGACTGGCTTGTCGCGCAAGAACGCACGGCAGGAGAAGCGACTTTCGATGGCCGAGACCACGCTAGCTGGATCCTGAACGACTGCGTCAACTTGGGACATGGTCATGGGTGTCTTCATAGCGTTCAGCACCTCAGACCGTGCCCGCCTGGCGCAGCTCGGCAATCTGCTCGATCGAGAGCCCAGCAAGTTGGCGCAAGATCTCGTCTGTGTCCGCGCCCAGTGCAGGCGCTGGCTTGATTTGCGGCGACGGTGTTCCACTGAAGCGGGGCTGCACAGCGGGCATCTTCAACTCGCCGATCTGCGGATGCTCGACGCTGGCGATGGTGCCCCGGGCCTCGTAGTGCGGATCTGCGACGATGTCCTTGATCGAGTAGATCAACGAGTAAGCGAGGCCTTTCTCTTCGAGGATGCGGCAGACATCCAGCACCGGCAGCGATTTGATCCATGCGGCGACGATGACGTTGAGCTCCTCGACGCACGCAGTGCGTTTCAAATGGGTCGAATAGCGCTCATCACCGCCCAGCGCCGGAATGGCTTCGCACAGGCGGCCGTACATGCGGTCGTTAGACACGGTCAGAACGATGTAGCGTCCATCGCAGGTTTCGAAATGGTCGCCCGGGGCTGCCGCGAAGTGAAGGTTGCCGGTCCGCTCGCGCGGCAGTCCCATCTTGTCGTACGCCGTAACCATCACGTCGGTAAAGCGGAACACCGTTTCGTACAACGACAGATCGATCTGCTGACCTTCGCCGCCGCGCATATCACGGTGGTAGAGCGCCACCATGATTCCGAAAGCGCCAAACAATGCCGTCGAGTAGTCGGCCATCGCCGTGCCGAGCTTGACCGGTGCGCGGTCTGGGTAGCCCGTGGCGTTCAGCGTGCCGCCCATCGCAAGCGCAATGCGATCGTATCCTGCACGGTTTGCGTACGGACCTGTCTGACCGTACCCTGAAACACTGAGCATCACGAGTCGCGGGTTCACTTGCTTCAGGTGCTCCCACGACAAGTTCCATTTAGCCAGGATGCCGGGGCGGAAGTTTTCCACGAGCACATCGGCGTGCTTCAACATTTCCTTCAGGATCCGCTGACCATCGGCGTGGTGCAGATCGAGCGTCACGGACTTCTTGTTCCGCCCTTCGACATTCCACCAAAGGCTCTCACCTTCCACCGACGGCCCGATATGACGCAGAGAGTCTCCGCGACCAGGCTGCTCGATCTTGATCACGTCCGCGCCGAGGTCTGCAAGCAGTGTTGCGGCAACCGGTCCTGCCACCATCGTGCCGATGTCGATCACGCGGATGCCGGCCAGCGGGCCTTTTTCTTTCGGTTCCATATCTCAACTCCTTAAAACGTTGGTATCGGTCGAACTGCGTTAGGCCAGGGCGACCGGGGAACACTGAGTTAGTTCAGTCGCCTTTTGGCGCGGACAAGAGAGACGACTCGACCCCACTTCGCCTGCTCCTGGCTCTGAAAGCGGACCGCGTCAGCGGGGGAACCGGGAAGCGGCTCCAGCCCTTTGGCGCGCATGTCGGAGGCCTGTTTCGGGTCCCGCAGGTAGGCGTTGACTGCCGCATTGAGCTTCGCGATGACGTCGTCGCTAGTGCCTGCCGGTGCATAGAGGCCTACCCAGGTATTGGCTTCATAGCCTGGTACCGTTTTGGAAGCTGCAGGCACTTCCGGCAGCTCTTTGGACCCCTCGGGGCTGGCCACTGCCAGCGCGACCATGCGACCGGAGCGGATCTGAGGAAGCGCGTACGCGGTGTTGGCCAGCATGAACCCGATGTCGCCAGAAAGCAGGCCCGTTTCTGTCGACGCACCGCCCTTGTACGGAACGTGCAGCATGTCGATGCCCGCCATATCCTGCAGCAGCTCGGTGGCGAGATGGAACGAGCTTCCTTGTCCGTTCGACGCGTAGGTGAGCTTGCCTGGGTTCTTCTTCGCGAACTGGATCACATCGCCCAGGGTCTTGAAGCCCGTCGCCTGGCTGGTCACAAACACCAGTTCAGCGCTGACCAGAAGCCCGACCGCGCGGAAGTCACGCGCTACGTCGTACTGCGCCTTCGAGACCATGGGGTTTACCACCATGACGGTGCCCGGCCCCACCAGCAGCGTGTAGCCGTCGGGTGCCGATCGCGCGACGTAGGTCGCACCGATGGCGCCGCTGGCACCGGGCCGGTTGTCGACGATCACCTGCTTGCCGAGCGTCATCGAGAGTTGCTGCGCAAGCCCGCGTGCCGTGATGTCCACCGCTCCGCCAGCCTCCGACGGAACGACAAGCGTGATGGGCTTGGCGGGGAAGGCAACCTTGCCCTGCGCACTCGCTACGGTCGGCATGAAGATCGTAGCGCTCATCGCCAGCGTGACCACGCTCATCACGCTGCGCCGGGTGTGCGTCCTGTGAGTGTTCACCGTTGTCTCCTGTGTTCTGATGTCGTTGGGCGTGCTGGATTAGTTGCCCTTGAACTGCGGCGGGCGCTTTTCCTTGAAGGCTGCCAGCCCTTCAACACGGTCGGCCGAGAAGTGGTGCAAGTTGCTCAGGGCGCGCTCGTAGCGCAGCCCGACGGACACCGGCTGATCCAGCGCGTCGTTGAGCGCCTGTTTCATGCGGCCCAGCACCAGCGGGCTTTTCACCGCGAGTTTCTTAGCCAGAGCGGTCACGGCGTCGATGAAGCCGTCATCGGCGACCACCATGTTGACGAGGCCAAGCGCCTTCCACTCACTGGCTGGATGCATGTCGCCCGTGAACATCAGGAGCTTCGCGTTGTTGAGGCCCACCTTCCTCGGCAAACGCACGGTGGCGCCTGCCCCCGGAAACAGGGCGTAGTTCGAATGTGCATCGCCAATCCGGGCCGACTCGGCGGCGATGACGATGTCACAGGCGAGCACGAGTTCCAGTCCCCCGGCGACCGTGATGCCGTTGAGCGCGGCGATGACGGGTTTGGTGGAGGCTTCGATCAGTTCGGTCAGGGCGCCGATGGCCTTCACGAACTCGGCGCCACTCTCAGGGCGGCTCCGGGCGGGGTCCTTCAAGTCGGCGCCGGCACAGAAGGCCCGGCCCTCGCCTGTCAGAACGATGACGCGGACTTCCGGGTCGCTCTGGGCATCTTCGATCGCCCGAGTCAGTGCGTTGACGAGCGACAGCGTCAGCGAGTTCAACGCCTGCGGTCGATTCAGCTTCAACCACAGCACGGCGTCGCCCTGTTGTCGATGAAGTTCTTCTGTGTTGGTTGCTGTTTCCACGTGCGGCCTTTCGGGATGTCTGTTGGGGAGTTGGATCAAGAATTTGCTTACCGCAGTCCGAGGGACTTTGCGACCATGCCGCGCAGCACTTCCTTCGTGCCGCCGCGGATCGTGCAGGACGGTGCATGCAGGATGACGTTGGCCAGCGCCGCGCTGTACCCGTCGGAGGCGCCCGGCTCGGGCTCGGTCGGCAGAACCAATCGAAGGGTCTCGGGAATTTCCTGCTCGAAGCAGGTACCGAGGTCCTTGAGCAGGGCCGCATGCAAAGCGGCATCCTGCTCTTCGGTGATCATGTTGGCGATCGAGCGCGACATCCGCCTCAGCGTCGAGAGGTGGGCAACCAGGCGGCCCACTGTTCGGGCGCCGTCCACCGATGGCTGCTGCTTGAGCGCGGTGACGAATTCCTCGACCGCACCCATGTGGGACATGAACCGATCTGGCCCGCTTCGCTCGAATGTCAGCTCGCTCGTGACCTGCTGCCATCCTTGGCCTTCAACGCCGATGAGGGCATCGTCAGAGAGGAACACATCCTGGAAGTGGACTTCGTTGAAGTCGTCGTCTCCGGCGATGTTGACGATGGACCGGCACGTGACGCCGGGTGTCTTCATGTCGACCAGGAACTGGCTCAAGCCGGCCTGCCGCACTTCACTGGCGGGCGCCGTGCGGCACAGCAGGACCATGTAGTGCGTGCGGTGCGCGCTCGAGGTCCAGATCTTCGCGCCATTCACACGCCAGCCACCATCCACCTTGATGGCGCGCGTGCGCACCGAGGCAAGATCCGACCCAGAGTCCGGCTCGCTCAGGCCGATGCAGAAATAGCACGTTCCTGCGGCAATCCGGGGCACGATCTCCTCGCGCTGCTGCTCATTGCCGAACCGCAGCAGCAGCGGCCCACTCTGGCGCTCGGCGACCGCATGCGCAAAGATCGGTGCGCGAACGGCGAGCAATTCCTCCAGAACGACGAGACGTTCCGCCAGTCCATAGCCGCCGCCGCCATAGCGCTTGGGAAATCCCATACCAATCCAGCCGCGCTTGCCAAGGGCTTCGCTGAATGCAGGATCAAAACCGCTGAATGCAGCCGCGCCGTGCCGATTTCCGTGCCAGCCGTCGATGAACTCGCGCACTTCGGCTCGCAGCCGCTCGCCGATCTCGGACGGCTGCGGGCGTGGAAAGGAAAGATGGTTCATCGTGCTGCTCCTGCTTGTGTCGCTGCGCCAGTTGCGGCCGATGCCATCGGCACCACTGCACGCCAAAGGGATTGGCCGGAGGCATCGCCAAGGATGCGTTCGCCAAGCTCACGCGACCAATAAGCCTCGTTGCCGCACTCGTCTCGCCAGGACCAAAGCCGCTTGGTGAAGTGGTGCAGTTCGTGTTCCTCAGTGAAGCCGATGGCGCCGAACACCTGGTGCGCGATCGCACAGGCTTGGCCCGCTGCTTCGCCGGTTCGGATCTTCGCGCTTGCAGCGGCAATGCTTTGCGTGAGGGGCGCGCCCACCCCATCCAGCCATTCATCGATCGCTTCACTGCCAGCCTCGGCGGCCGCGCGTGCGGCCGCCACCTGCGTCGCGAGAAAGGCAATGTTCTGCTGCACCGCCTGGAACTTGCCGATCGGCCGGCCGAACTGCACGCGAAGATTGGCGTACTCGACGGACAGAGCGAGGGACCGTTCAATGGCTCCGGCCATGAGCGCACTGCGCAGGATGGCTGCAAGGCAGAGCAGCTCGCGCGCATCGAAAGGCGCGGGGACCGCCGCCTGCGGCACAACGCCTTCGAGCACCAGCGTATCGCGTGGCTCGCCGGCGAGGTTGCGGCCTGGTGTGATGGAGATGCCCGCCGCATCCCGGGCCACGACGATCAGTTGAGCGGCTGTGCCGGAACCCACGATGAACGCGACATGCGTGCATGCGTCGCCCCAAGGCACACGGCGCAGCGTGCCATCGACGCGCTGGCCGTCGCGCGAGACGCCCACCCGGATCTGCTCGGAGAACACCGATGACGCGATGGTCGGCAAGCCCGCGCCTTCGACGCCGGCATGCTCCAGCAGCCAGTGTCCAACCAAGGCTTCCGCCAACGGAACGGCCGCGGCATGCTCACCCGCGAGAGACAGAAGCCCGCAGGCATCGGCCCAGCTCACACCGGCGCCGCCTTTGCTCTCGGGCAGCAAAGCCTTGTCGAATCCGGACTCCTGCAGAACTGCCCACAGGTCCTCGGGCTCGTCCGCGAATATCCGCAGGGCCGCTTCATGCAGCATGTCACGCGTCTCTTCACTCATCGCTTGTCTCCTGGTGGTTGGCGTTGTCGCTTCAGACGGGATCCCAAGTGAAGACGTCGCGCGAGTTGTCCAGCGGGAAGAACGAGGGCTTCATCATGGGCAGTGCCACTTCAAGGCAGGTATCGACGGTCCAGCCCTCGCTGCGGTGTGCGGTGCGGATCGGCCTCGGCTGCGAGAACAGGTAGATCTCGTTGCTGCGAACGCCGAAGATCTGGCCGGACACGCCACTGGCTTCGTCAGTGAGCAGCGCGCAAGTGAACGGCGCGATCTTGGCAACCTCCATGCGCTGGTTGACCAGCGTGCGGGCCATCCCCTCAGGGGTGTCGGTCGGGATCGAACTCACCATGCGGGTGAATGCAAACGGCGCAATACAGTTCGACCGCACCTTGAAGAGCGCCATGTCGAGCGCGATCGATTTCGACAGGCCGACCACGCCCATCTTTGCAGCGGCGTAGTTGGCCTGCGCGAAGTTTCCGATCAACCCCGAGGTCGAGGTCATGTGCACGATGGCACCACTCTCCTGGCTCTTGAAATGCGGTGCGACGGCGCGGGCCATGTTGAAACAACCCTTCAGGTGCACCTTCACCACGGCGTCGAAGTTTTCCTCCGACATCTTGTGGAAGATGCCATCGCGCAGATTGCCCGCGTTGTTCACCAGTCCGTCGACGCGTCCGTACACATCCAGCGCGTGCTTCACGATCTGCTGTGCCGAGTTCCATTCGGCCACGCTGTCGGTGTTGGCACTCGCCTCGCCACCTGCGGCGCGAATCTGCTCGACGGTCTCCTGCGCGGGCCCTGCACTTCCGCCTGCACCGTCCATGCTCACGCCCAGGTCGTTCACGACCACGCGCGCACCCTGACGCGCCGCCTCCAGCGCGATCTCCTTGCCCACGCCGGCGCCAGCGCCAGTCACCACAATCACTTTTCCCAGCAGTCGCTGCGTCATATCAGTCTCCAGATGTATCGATCAATCGTGTCGAGATGCCAGTCGAGGGTCACGCACCGACTTATGCGGTGAGGATGGTCACCACAGCTGCGGCCGAGTCACCGCCAACCTGCCCACCGGAGTTCTGTGCCAATCCGACCTTGGCAGCCGGACGCTGCCGTTCACCGGCCTCACCGCGCAGTTGTTGCGCCAGCTCGAAAATCTGAGCGGTGCCAGTGGCCCCGATGGGGTGGCCCCGGCTGATCAATCCGCCGCTAGGATTGATGGAGACCTTTCCGCCAAGGTCCGTGGCACCGCTTCGCAGCAGGTGGACGGCTTCTCCCGGCGCGCAAAGCTGCAAGGTCTCGGCGTTGATCAGCTCGCTGGGCGCAGCCCCATCGTGTACCTCGACGACGTGGACATCGCGCGGGTCGATGGACGCCGCTTCATAGGCAGCCTTGGATGCCCGTGCCGAAGCGTTGGGGCCTGTCGTATCTCCCGAACCGGAAACCAGGGTAGACGTGGCCACCCAAACTGGCCTGGCGCCCGTCAGTTGCGCAGCAACGCGGCTCGAGACGAGGACGATCGCAGCGGCGCCGTCCCCGATCGAAGAGCACATCGGAAGCGTCAGCGGGTTGCTGATCATGCGAGCCGCCAGCACCTCTTCGACGGTCGTCGGCTTGCGGAACTGAGCAAAAGGATTGAGGGACGCTGCATGCCGGCTCTTGACCACGATCTGGGCAATGTCAGCCGACGTCACGCCCGTCGCTTCCATGTAGCGGCGGGTTCTTTCGGCGTAGATGTCCATGAAGATGGAGCCGCTGCCCGATCCCACGTGGTCGAGCTGCTTTTCTTCCATGTCCACCGCGGCTCCGAATGCACCGAAGGACACCGCCTTGTCGACGTGGGTCAGCTTTTCAGCACCGACCACCAGGACGATGTCCGCTTGCCCGGCCGACACGGACTGCCACGCCAGATGGAACGCGGTGCTGCCCGTGGCGCATGCGTTTTCGGTGTTGATCATCGGCTTGCCCATCAAGCCGGTGAATCTCAACGCAGCCTGGGCGCGAACCATTTCCTGCCCGGTGACGAGACCGGCAGCAGCGTTACCGAAGTAGACGCGGTCGACGCGATCGGCAGTGATACCGGCATCTTCGAATGCGATCCGTACGGCCTCTTCCGAAAGGCTTCTGACCGAGCGGTCGAGAAACTTTCCAAAAGATGTCATTCCAATTCCAGCGATTGCGACGCGAGCGGTCATTTGTCTTTCCAGTTCAAAAACATTTAAGGAAGGAAGCCGCAGCCAAATCGCGGCGGCTTTGGATCGATTGATCCCTCAGATGGCGGGGCTGTCGTTGGTCCGGCGGGCCGGTCCGTCGTACTCGACCTGGTCCAGGGTGATCTGGCGCCAGCCCGGCTCGCGCACCTTTTCTTCGAATGCATGGGCGAACAGGCCCGCCGTGCGCGGCACGACGATGAAGGCGCGGGCCAGCCGCCAGTCGAAGCCCATGTCCGAAATGAGGGCGCCCACCGCCGCATCGATGTTCGCCAGCAGCGGGCGATTCTTCTTCTTGATGAGCGCTTTTTCCAGCTCGCGCGTCATGCGGACATGGTCACCTGCGATCCCCCACTTTTCGGCCAGAGCGAACAGCACTTTCCCGCGAGGATCGCCCTCGGCGTGCTGCGGGTGGCCGAAACCGTCGAGCCGCTTGTGGTTGGCCACGTATTCGGTTGCCACGTCCTCGTAGCTGCGCCCGCTCGAGGCAGCCAAGGCCACCAGCTCCTGGATGTAGCGGGTGAACTCTTCGCCAGCGCCCCCGTGCACGTCGCCGAACATCATGGCGCCAGCCGCCACCGCGCATTGGATGGGCACGCCGGCTGCCTGCACAAAGCGGGTCACTGTCGAGGAAGGCGAGATGCCGTGGTCCGCGACCGAGATGAACATCGCGTTGATCATCTTGGATTCGTTGCCCTTGGGCAGTTCGCCCTTGTAGAGCAGGTACACCATGGCGCCGAAGTCGATCTTGCCGACCAGATCCGTAAGAACGTCGTAGCCTCTGACGATCGTCCCTTCATGGGGACTCGGGTCACCGATGGCGGTGCGCCAGTATTTGCGGTCGGCGGTCTTGGTCATGTCGGTCATGCAGTGCTCCTGTTTGGTGGGGTGGTGCAGGCGATCGAACTGGATCTCTAACCTGCTGGCTGAATCGTAGGCTCGGGGGGCTCGCCATGAAATCAATATGTCCACGATATGGATGTTTTGATCGAGACATCAGACCGAAATCCGCTCGTCGCCGCTCTACGACGGCGCCACACCGTCCACGCTATGATCCGGTGCATGAGCACTACGGAAGCACGCGGAACCCAGAGCATCGATCGCACAATCGGTGTTCTGAAGCAGGTCGTTGCCCACGGGTCACACGGTTTGACGGTGGCCGAACTCGTGACGATCTGCGAGCTCGAGCGTCCGACAGTGCACCGCATCGTCCAGGCCTTGGAAAGACAAGGCCTGTTGACGCGGCCCGCTGGGTCGAAGCGTTATATGTTGGGGGACTACTGTCGGCAGATGGCTGCCGCATTCGCTGACCGGGCCGACTTGAGGACTGTGTGCGAGCCAGTCCTGAGGTCTGTTTCAGAAGACACCGGAAACAGCGCGTTCCTCATCGCCCGCGTGGGGTACGAATCGATCTGCCTGGCCCGTGTGGTTGGCTCGTATCCGGTGCAGGTGTTGACGGTCAACGTCGGTATGAGGAACCCTTTGGGCGTCGGTGCAGGGGGTCTCGCCATCCTGTCGACCTTGCCCGTGGACGAGCAGAACGAATGCATCCGTGCAAACGCGAAGCGTTTGGGCAGCTACGGGTCGCTGACTGAGTCCACACTGCGCGCGCTCGTTCGTGCCACCCAACGCCGCGGACATGCCGTCATCGGGCACTACAGCGCGCCAGGCGTCATTGGCATCGGAATGGTGATGCGGAACTCCAGCGGCAACGCCCTAGGCGCGATCACAACGTCTTCGATCGACAGTCGGATGTCCAAGGACGATCAACAAGTTGCTGCCTTGTCCATCGCGAAACACATTGCACGGGTCCAGTCTTCGCTGGACATCCTATAGAGTTCGATTTGGCGGACAGCATCGGCCTGACCAACTCGTAAGCAGCCATATCAGTCCCCCCGGCGTTGCGCCGTGGGACTCGAAAACGGCTAGGGCGTCCCCGCAGCTTTGGCAGTGACGCCCTCAGGGAACGTGGAGCGTCAGCGGTTTATGTTCCGCTAGTGAAAAGAAGCATCAATCGACTCGGGGAGTTCGCTCCGGCAGATGCCATCCATCATCGTCGCTGGCTGAGCCGCGCTTCGCAGCGCCAGGAGTCGCGGCCTTTGACGCCGAAGGGGCCGACCCGTCACATTGCGCTGCTTGTTCGCCGTCCGCTTCGCCTTTCCCTTCCTGGGCCACGAGGGCGCGGAATGACGCGATGCGATAGCAGGCCGCGCACATGCCCTTACTCCGGTGTCATCGTGATGTGGATGGCGTCCCGCCCGTCGGTCACCTCGCGCCCGAGCGTGCGCACCGCCTCAGTGCCTTTATCCATGCCGAAAGAGTGGGTGCAAAGGGGTCTCAGCGTCTCTCCGGCATGTTTGACGATGTCGATTGCCAGTTCGGTCGACTCCCAACCCGCGCTCAGCACTCCGACGAGCTGAATCTCCCGCAAGACTGCCTTGTCGATCGGGAACCCGTCAAGTGGCTTGTTCGCTTTGAGGCCGGCCAGCACGATGCGCCCGCCGCGCTTGACCATGTCCACGCCCTGGATGATCGGTGCCATCGATCCCGCCGACACGTCGAGAACCACATCGGCCAATCGTCCACCAGTGATCTCGATCACGCGTTCCACCGGATCCTCGTTGTTCACATCGATGACCGCTGTAGCGCCAAGCTGGAGCGCCAAATCCAGACGGCCGCGGTCAGACGATGTTCCGGTCACGATAATTTGCGATGCGCCCGCCCTGCGGGCAGCCACGGCGGCCAGCAGTCCCCGCTGCCCCGGACCCGCAATCACGACCGTCTTTCCGAGCGCAGCGCCGCCCACCTCGTATACCCAACGAATTGCGTTGGACAACGGGTTAACCAGCGTCATCAAGTCAGTAGCGACGTCTGTGGGCAGTTTGTGCACCATCGTCTTTGGATGCAGGTACACATGACTCGCGTAGCCCCCCCATAGCGACGGCGCGGAATGGATATTCTGGTACAGGCCATACCCCAGGTCGGACTGACACCGTGTGTACTCGCCTGCTATGCAATCTGCACAGTGCCCGCAAGGAATGATTGGCTCGACCGCGACACGGTCGCCTTCTCGCACACGCCAACGCTTGGCCGCAGTGGGCCCGATGCGCTCAATGAATCCCATGATTTCGTGGCCGGGAACGATCGGCATGCCTCCTCCCCAATCACCGAGGTGACCGAGCCACTGTTCATAGTCGGTGCCGCACAGACCACAGGCTTCGACTCGCAACACTGCGTCGTCGTCGCCGACCGTAGGTATAGGGAATTCACGCAATTGGAGGTTCTTGGGTGACTCCAGCACCAATGCTCGTGCGCCGCTCATAATTCTTTCTCCAGCCTCTCGGGAGGCATCACATTAATCTTGAATCAACACCAAGCCTTCTCCCGAGAACGGAAACGCTTTCTGGATCGCTCTCTTGGCCGCCCGCAATTCGCGAGGGCTGTTGATGGCCGCCGCTGCTACCAGGCGTCCTTCTTGCACGAAGAAGTCAATGAAGCCCTCGTCACTCGCATTGGCCTTTCGGAACTGCTGCGCGCCTGGGGGCACGATGCCCAACAACTGAAAGTTGATGTCAAACTGGTCGGACCAGAACCACGGCAGCTCCGCGGCGACGGGCTCGGCGCCCAACATCGCCTTCGCAGCTGCAACCCCTTGATCCTGCGCGTTCTTCCAAGATTCGAGGCGCACCCTGCCTTGTCCCAGCGGCTGGTCAGTGACGTCACCGCAGGCAAATATTCTGGAGTCCGAAGTGCGGCAGTGCTCGTCGACGACGATTCCGTTGCCGACGTCCAGCCCGCAAGACCGTGCAAGTTCGTCGTTCGGCACCGCACCGATGCCTACGAGCACTACCGTAGCGGGCAGGATTGAGCCGTCATCGAGCTCAACCCCCTCAATCGTTCCATTTCCCACAAAGCGCTTGAGGCGAGCGCCGAGTCGAATGTCCACGCCGCGACTAACGTGCTGCTCCAGGAAATACTTGCTGAGCGACGGAGGAAGCGAACGCCCGCAGAGCTGATTGGAAGCCTCGAGCACCGTGACGTGAGCGCCGCGCGCTCGCAGACCTGAGGCAACTTCCAGCCCGATCCAGCCGCCACCGACCACTACTAACCGGATGGCGGCTCCGAGGTTGGCGCGGATGGCCAGGCAGTCATCGATGGTCCGCAGGTAATGAACACCCTGCAGCTCGGCACCCTCGCAGATCAATTGCCGTGGTCGAGATCCCGTCGCCAGAAGCAACCGGTCGAAGTGGAACGACTTTCCGTCCCGACAAACAACCTGGCCGGAGGTCCGGTCGACTCGCTCGACGTGGTTCCCTAGCTCCACTTTGATTCCCAGCTCCGCAAGACGCTCCTGCGACCACAGTTGACATGCACCGGGTCCCAGTTCGCCGAGCAACACTTGCTTCGACAGGGGCGGACGTTCGTAGGGAAGATGGCTTTCATTGCCGATCATCAGCACTGAGCCGGTGAAGCCTGAGTCGCGCAACGTCTTGGCTGCCCAGCCGCCGGACTGCCCGGCCCCGATGATGACGATATCGTTAACGGTGGACATGTTCGCGGTCGACTAGAGGTTAAGGAAGATCTTGTTGTCGACCACCGTGACGGGGTACGTCTCCAGATCAGATTCCGCCGGCGGGCCCATGCATTTGCCAGTGCGGATATTGAACACTGCGCCATGCAACGGGCACTCGATGGTTTCACCCTCCACGAACCCGTCGGACATCAGGGCGTAAGCGTGCGGACAGACGTTGTCGGTGGCGAAGAACTCGTCATCGACCCGGTAGATCGCGATCTTCTTTCCCTGGCCCTCATAGGCGTATGGGGCGTCCTGCGTGACCTTCTCACATGCGGTAATAAGCTGAAGCGTCATAGCGGCGAGCGACTAGGCGGCAGCGGACTCGGCAGTGCCGCCGGGCATCAGTTCGCCGTGATGACGCTCCAGGAATTCGTCCATCTCCCCAAGCTCAGACACGACGTCTAGCGGCACGACCGCGTAGGCACTGCCGTCCTTGACGATCTCTCGGAATTTCGCAAGGCTCTCTTCTGACTTGACGTACTCGAGCAGGCGGCGGCGACTGCGGACGATCGCGATGTCGGTTGCGAGCAAGAACTCCTTCTCTCGATCGACAATGCGGCCTTCAGTGCCTGGGAGGGCCAGCATGCCCTCCTGCATGGCACGGTCTTGATCATTGAGGCCATGAATGCCTGAGGGGCTCGACAGGCTGGCTCCCTTGCGGTCGATCATGTAGTTGTTGCGCTGGTTCCGAACCGGAACAAACGTGTCGATGATGGCACCCGTGTTCAGGCGATACGGTTCATAAACGCTGTCCGGAGGGAAGGCTAGCCCCTTGCCGATGTAGTCCAGGAAGGCTTCGGGAAGATCGCCCTTGAGGTAGTAGTTGAAGTCCCAGGTGTAGGTGTTGTGGTCGTCGATCGGAATGAAAGCGCGGCCGCCCACCGGGAAGTCTGCACTGGGGATAGAACTGAAGCACGGCGCCATGAACTGAGAGACGCGCCAATAGAAATTCTCGTCGGCGTTGCGACGCGCGATGCCGATGACGCCGATCGCCGTGTCCTTAGCGTGCAACTGCGGAGTAATATCAATCGCGGAGTAAGGACGGTGCACCGGAGAGGTGGCCATCGTGGCCGGATTCGTGTGAAGGATCGACACGTGCGAGCTGTCCAGTTCGCCTTCCATACCCTGCAGCCAGTTGGATTCCTGGATCCACACTGTCGCATTGCGCTGGGACTTCGGCAGATCGATCCACGGGAATCGGGGAAGCGACGGGGGTTCACCGCTGCCCATGAACACCCAAACGATGTCGGCTTTCTCTTGCGCTTTGTACGCGGTCAGCTTGACCTTCTTGCAGATCGACTGATCGGTTGAGTTTTGCATCTCTAGGCAGTCGCCTTCAGCGTTGTACAACCAGCCGTGGTAGTTGCAGCGGATGCCCTCTTGCTCCACTCGGCCATAGAAAAGAGGAGCCAGGCGGTGCGCGCAGTTGGCCTGAACGATGCCAACCTCACCCTTGCCGTTGCGAAACGCAACGAGCTCTTCGCCAAGCAGCTTCAAGCGCACCGGCGCGCCGCCGGGTTCGGGCAACTGAGTTGAGAGCAAAGCAGGAAGCCAGATGGACCGGAAGAGTTCGCCGACCGGCGTTCCCTTGCTCACGTGGGACAGTACATCGAGCTTGTTGGCGAGTGCCATGGTGTGTTTCCTTATCGAGACTCGAATCAAAGGGTGAGAAAGCCGCCGTCAACCGGGAGGATGACGCCGGTCACGAAGGAAGCAAGATGCGACGCCAGGAAGACAGCAGGGCCTGCCATCTCGTCTGCGCGGCCAGCGCGCTTCATCGGTGTGTGCGACATGACGAAAGCGACGCGGTCAGGATTGGCTCGGGAGACGGCGGTTTGCGGGGTTTCGATGAAGCCAGGCGCGATAGCGTTGACGCGCACCCCGTGCTGGGCAAGGTCTACCGCCAGTGATTTGGTCATCATCGCCACCCCGCCCTTGCTGGCGGCATAGGCTGTCGTGAAATTCGGAGCTGCCGTGAACGATTGAATCGATGCCAGGTTGATGATGTTGCCTTTGGTGCGCTTGAGTTGATCAAGAAAGGCTGTGATGCCGTACATGATCCCGTCCAGGTTCACCGCCATGACTTCACGCCAAGTGCCAAAGTGGCCTTCCTCACCGAACTGCCCACGGCGATGGATACCCGCGTTGTTCACGAGGATGGATGCGTCGCCGGCCAGTTCATGGACACGAGCCGCCACCTGCTCCGCTTGGTCGGGATCGGATACGTCCCAAAGCACTGGCCACGCGGAGCCACCCTGCTGCGAAATCAGCGCGGCCGTCTCTTCGGTGGTCTGCATATTGACGTCGGCGACCATCACCTTCGCACCCGCTGCGGCAAGGCCGATAGCGATTTCGCGTCCCATCCCTTGACCCGCCCCGGTCACCACAGCCACTTGGCCGTCCAGCAGCGGACTGCCGTTGAATTCGATCATCTGATAGCTCCTGATTCTTAATCGAAAGATGTTCAGATCGTCAGCCACTGACGATGGACGCGCTCCGCGTCGGCCTTGAAATCGCCAATGGAGAGCGTCTCCACCACTTTTCCTTTGGACATCACCAGGATGCGGTCCGAGATGCGCTCGGTGAGGTTGAGGTTCTGCTCGACAAGCAGGACTGCGACCCCTTCGGATTTCAGCAACTTGACCACGTCACCGATCTGCTGGACCACCATGGGGGCCAGGCCCTGTGTCGGCTCGTCCAGCATCAGGACTTTGACGTCCGTCACCAAAGCTCGCGCGATCGCTAGCATCTGCTGCTCACCGCCAGAAAGGGCGTGGCCGGCGTTCTTGATGCGGCGTTGAAGGTTGGGAAACAAGTCGAGCACCCGCTCTTCGGTCCAGATCTTTGGCTTGCTGCGCTGGCCCACGCGCAGGTTCTCAAGGACCGTCAATGCCGGGAAGATCTGCCTGCCCTCGGGCACGTAGCCAATGCCCGCTCTCACCATCTCGTGCGCAGGCTTTCCGCTCAGATCGAGGCCAGCGAGCGACACAGTGCCGGAGGACGCCCGCACGATTCCCATGACGGACTTGAGCGTCGTGGTCTTACCCACGCCGTTTCGCCCGATGATTGCGGTCACTTCACCCTTGGGCACCTGAAAGTTGACGCCGAAGAGAACCTTGCCGGATCCGTATCCGGCTTCCAGTTTGTCCACCTTAAGCATGTGCGACTCCCAGGTACGCGCGCTGCACCGCCGGATCGTTGCGCACCGCCTCTGGTTTGCCATCGGCGATCTTGCGCCCCTGATCCAGTACAACAATGCGGTCTGCAACTCCGAACACGACCTCAAGGTCGTGCTCCACCAACAACACCGCGATGGGGGCCTCCTCCAGTAGCGACTTGAGCAGTTTCACCGTCCCGCGCGTCTCTTCGACCGACATGCCTTGGGTGGGCTCGTCCAGGAGAACCAGCTTTGGCTGAAGCGCCAGGGCCGTCGCGATCTCGAGCAGCCGTTGATCTCCATGCGACAACTGACCAGCCGTTCGATCTGCGCAATCGGTCAAACGGACGCGTGCGAGCCACGCCATTGCCTCTGCCTCGGTTTCCTGCACAAAAGCCTTTGACGCTATCGGCCGGAGCCGTGCGGCGGACCTCGCTTGAACTGCCAACCGGACGTTCTCAAGGGCCGTCAGTTCCGGGAATAAGCAAGTAATTTGATACGTTCGGCTCAGACCCTTCTGAGCCAAGTCGTACGCTGAGAGGTGTTCGACACTCTCCTCTGCAAAGCGAACGGTTCCAGCGGTCTTCTTGATCGCACCCGCGATCAAGTTGAAAACGGTACTCTTTCCAGCACCGTTCGGGCCAATGAGCGCGACCACCTCGCCCGCGTTGACCGTAAGACTCACGTCATCTACGGTCGTGACCGCTCCCCAGCGCTTCGTAAGACCAGAACATTCAAGAAGCGGCATTCTTTTCTCCAACGTGGGGGGCGCGGCGTTGCGAAATCTTGGCGGCAATCAAAGTCTTGATGCCCCACAGGCCCTTCGGCGCAGCAATAACAACGACGATGAAAAGCAGCCCCATCACCAAAGGCCAACTGTCGGTAACTACGCTCAGTTGCTCGTGAGCGAGAACGATCAAAGCTGATCCGATCATGGGACCGATCAAGGTGCCCGATCCGCCGAGGATGACGGCGATGATGACGTACCCCGACAGCGTCCAATGCAAGATCTCCGGAGAGACGAACAACAGAAACCCTGCGTGGAGCGCCCCCGCCACGCCCGCGAGGGTGCCGGAAACGACGAAGGCGACGATACGCAAGGTCCGAGGCACATATCCAATCGCACTGGCTCGTCGCTCGTTCTCACGAACAGCGACGATGGCTCTGCCCATTGCAGAGTTCATGAACCCTCGGGTCAACCAATATGTTGCAAAGACAACGATCAGGACGAGCCAAAAGTAGCCATCGCGGGATACGAACCCCTCGAAGCCGAAGGGGCCCGCATTGCGTGCGAAGCCGGTCAGGCCATCCGAACCGCCGGTAAGCGTGTTCCACTTGAAGACGATCGCGTAACCCAGCTGCGCAAAAGCCAACGTCAACATTGCGAAGGCGACTCCGCTAGCCCGTGTGCTCAGCCAACCGATTGGGACAGAGAGGAGGGTTGCAACCAGCACGGCGCCGCCGAGCGCGAAGGGCAACGGCCAACCCGCCTGCAGCGCAAATGCGCATGCGTACGCACCGATGCCATACGGCAGGACATGGCCGAAGGAGAACAGGCGTGCGTAGCCCATCTGAACGTCCAGGCTCATCGCGAACAGCGCAAAGATCAGAATCTCCGTCAGTAGCGTGACCTGGAAGCTCTGCAAAGCGAACGGGGCCGCCGCCAAGAAGGCAACGACAGGAACGGCATACTTCATCACTCTTCTTCTCCGAACAAGCCACCCGGGCGATACAGCAGAACGCCGATCATCAAGAGGTAGGTAAACACCAGCGAGAAGTCGGGAAAGTAAAAGTTGCCGAAGGATTGAGTCGTAGCGACTAGCAGACTACCGACGGCGGATCCGAGAAAGCTGCCCATGCCACCAATCATCACAATGACGAATGATTCGATGATGGCCGCGCTGCCCATACCGATGTAACCGGTGATCAATGGAACGGCGAGATAGCCGCCCAGCCCTGCGAAGGCACAACCAACGGCGAAGGTCAATGTTCGGATGGTCCCGACATTGACCCCCAGGGCCTGTGTCATCTCTGCATTCTGGGAGATCGCGCGGATGAGCAGCCCCAGGCGCGACTTCAGGATCACGATGGCAAGGATGCCCAAAGCTGTCATTCCGAACGCGATCAGGAAGACGCGGTAGAGCGGAAACGGCTCATCCATGACGAACACTACCCCGGCAAGTGCTTCCGGCAGTTGGACGTCGCGGCTGTTCGATCCCCAACCAAGTCGCGTGGATTCGGTTAGCACGAGGCTCAGCCCAAACGTGATGAGAAGGAAGCTGCTAGCGTCCCGCTTGTAGAGGTGGCGCAGAAGCCCCGATTCGAAGATCGCTCCAATTACAGCAGCGCTCAACGCCGCAAGCAGAAGTCCGGCCCAGAAGCTCCCCGCCCATTGAGCCGCCGAGATGCCGACGTAGGCGCCGAACATGTACATCGCCCCGTGGGCGAAGTTCATGATGCGCATGATGCCGAAAATCAGCGTCAAGCCCACCGTGAGCATCGCGAGGAGCGATGCGAGAGATAGCGTGTTCAGCCCAAGGTTGAGCCAAAGTTGCAACACACTCATAGTGCGTCTTTCGTGAGGATGGATGTTCTAGCGACGGGCTCAGCGGCAAACGCTTGCGTCAAAACGTGTCTTTGCGGCAGGCTGGAATGACTGCATCTGAGCTGAACGTTTCGATGATCTTGGGGAGTGGGTAGCTCGCATCGGCGCTCTTCTCCAGACGCGCAATAAAAACGCTCTGCTCGCCTTGCTGATCGCAGCCCCGCAGCTTCACCCGCCCCTTGACTGACTCGATCTCCAGGTCAACCAGGGCTTTCCTGACGGCCATCGCATCCACGGACTTGGCGCGCCGCACCCCTTCGGCCAAAAGGCTCAGGCCTTGCCAGGCCTCTCCGTCCCACGTGTCGGGAATCTCGCCGTATTCCGCCCGAAAAATGCGCACGAACTCCTTGTTCGCCGGTGCATCGAACGCGTAGTTGTACTGGCTCACACCATACAACCCCACACCGGCATCGCCTAGCGGTCGCGTATTCAACAGGTCCAAGACCTCGGTCACGATTTGCATCTGCTCGCCCAGCCGGTACTGGCCGGCCTGCTTAAGGAAGGCTGTGGCGTCGTCCCCGCTCATGGCGACATAAAGCACTTCCGGCTTGGCTTGACGGATGCGAGCGATGTAGCTCGAGTAGTCCTTGGTACCCAGGGGCGTCAGGACGCTTCCTACCGCTTGCTTGCCCAAGCCGCCTATGAGCTGCTCGAACGTCGAAAGACTGTTCTTCCCCCAGGCGTAGTCCTGGGCGATGGTGAAGAACTTCATCTTGGGCGACTTGGCGAACCAAAGCGAGATCGCGCGGGCACGCATGGGGCCGGATGTGCAGGTGCGGAACGCATTGGGAACGAAGTGCTGCGCCGTCAGCGAGCCAACACCGCTGATGCCGGCCAAGTACAGAGCGTTCCAATCTGCAAGGCGGGGCATGATGGCCAGGGATTCGCCACTGGAGATGACGCCCGTGATCAACTTGACACCGCGGCCTTCGATCAGTTCGGAGGTCTTGCGCACACATGCAGCAGGGTCGCCTTGCGTGTCTTCGAAAAAGAACTCGACCTGACGGCCATCGATGCCACCCTTGGCGTTCACCGTCTTGGCGAAGAGTCGGCATGTGCGCTGGATCTGCGATCCAAGAGCCGACCAGTTGCCCGTGATGCCTGTTGGCACACCAATTCGCACCGCCTCCTTTGTTTGCGCCCACGCGGGCTGAAAAGTAGCCGCCAAACCCGCGCCAGCAGCGCCGACCAAGAACCCTCTGCGATCGATAACCATGGTGTGCTCCTTGTGATTGCGAGGCAATGCTATATTCGTCATATACATCTGTCAACTAGGGTAGTTGAGAAACACAAGAGGCACTTTTTCGGCGCAGAGTTTGCCCTTCTGGTGCGCTCACACTTAGACACAACCACAACCTGGACGCACTCATATGACTTTGTCTTCGCCCCCTTCTCGCCCGATCTACATGGACTACATGGCGACGACTCCGACGGACCCGCGAGTGGTCGCCGCACTCCTTCCTTACCTTGGTGAGCATTTCGGCAACCCTGCTTCACGCAGTCACGTCTACGGGTGGGAGGCGGAAAGTGCTGTTGAGACTGCGCGCGCGCACGTCGCAAGTCTCTTAGGGGCCGATCCGCGGGAGATCGTGTGGACCTCCGGCGCCACCGAGGGCAACAACCTCGCCATCAAGGGGGCTGCTCACTTTTACAACGGCAAGGGCAAGCACATCGTCACGCAGAAGACGGAGCACAAGGCTGTTCTGGATACGTGCCGAGAATTGGAGCGTGAAGGGTTCACGGTCACGTACCTCGACGTTGAGAGCGACGGACGCGTATGCATCGATTCGGTGCGAGAAGCCCTGCGAGACGACACGGTTCTGGTTTCTATCATGCTGGTCAACAACGAGATCGGCGTGATCAACCCAGTCGAGGAGATCGCGCAGTTGTGCCGTGATCGCGGCATCGTCTACCACTGCGACGCGGTGCAGGGCGCTGGAAAGATCCCGATTGATCTGAGTACGTTCCACGCAGATTTGTTGACCGTGACCGCTCACAAGGTCTATGGGCCCAAGGGTATTGGGGCGCTGTACGTCCGTCGCAAACCTCGGATTCGCATCGAGGCCCAGATTCATGGGGGAGGTCATGAGCGGGGAATGCGATCTGGCACCCTTCCGACTCACCAGATCGTCGGCATGGGCGAGGCGTTTCGTCTTGCGAAGATCGAGATGGAAGCGGAGTCCTCTCGGGTGAGGCAGTTGCGCGATCGTCTCGGCGAGGGCCTGACCAAAATGGAAGAGGTGTATGTCAACGGCAGCCTCGAGCATCGGGTGCCGCATAACCTCAACGTGAGCTTCAACTACGTCGAGGGGGAGTCACTCATCATGGGGATGAAAGACGTTGCCGTGTCCTCGGGTTCCGCCTGCACTTCGGCCTCCCTGGAGCCGTCCTTCGTGCTTCGCGCACTGGGTCGCAGCGACGAGCTCGCTCACAGCTCCATCCGGTTCACGCTTGGGCGATTCACAACCGAGGCGGAGGTCGATGCAGTAATCCTGCAAGTCACAGAAACCGTGGAGAGGCTTCGGCTGCTAAGCCCGTTGTGGGACATGTACAAAGACGGGATCGATATTTCGACGATCAAATGGGCCGCACATTGACGAGTGCACCAACAGCATCGATCGAATGAAGGCTACCGGGACGGACTCCCGCGAGGGCGAACCATATCTGGTTATGAATGCGTCTGGCTCGGCGGAGTGTGGAAGCATCAGCATGGACTTTTCTTGACCAGCCAGTGATCAGACCGACTCATGGTGCTGTCGCCCTACCCTCCACTGGAGCGGGAGCAGGCGCAGCGGCCGTATCCGGGGCCGGGACAGTAGAAACACCTTGCGCCTCGGCGGCAGCTTCCTGGGCCCGCATCGCGCGGTCGTACCCAGCGCGCTGATGCGCAGGCCCAAACTGATTGCAGAGGCCAGCAGGCACGTTGCCGGCTCGCAGACCAGTGTCGCTGCCGAGACTCCCTATTGCACACGGCGCGTGACGCCAGCAGCTCGGCACCCTTCCAACCAAATCAATCAGGAATCTGGACATGAAAGAGAGTTACGGAAGATTTGTTGTTCGCAAGCCCGGCGCACCGGAGGTCTTGGAGTGGATCCAAGAGCCTTTGCGCGAAATCGCGGCCAATGAAGTGCGCATTCAAAACGAAGCCGTTGGCGTGGATTTCATTGACACGATGATCCGGTCCGGCCAAGTGCCCGCGACCCTGCCTACCGGAATCGGCTACGCCGGCGTCGGCATCGTCAAGGCGACCGGTGCAGACGCTAGCGGATTCGCGAACGGCGACCGAGTTGCCTACATGTACTTCGTGCCGGGCAGCTATGCGGAGCAACGCTACGTTCCGGTCGATCGCGTCTTCAAGTTGCCCAATCAATCAATGGCGCCCGACGTCGCGGCGGGCGCCCTCTTTCGCGGACTGACCGCTTGGTATCTCGCAACGCGACTGCATCAGTTCAAGCCGGGCGATACGGCCTTGGTCCACGCTGCCGCAGGCGGCGTGGGATTGCTGCTGGTGCAATGGTTGTTGAGCCTCGGCGTGCAGGTGGTCGGCACGGTCGCGACGCCGGAAAAAGCGGAGATTCTGAGGCAGTACGGCTGCAAGCACGCCGTTGTGCTGCCGTCGGAGGATTTTGTTGCAAAGGTGAAGGAAGTCTCCGGCGACGCAGGTGCGGCCGTGGTGTACGACAGTGTGGGCGAAGCAACCTTCGCTGGCTCTCTGGACAGCGCGCGCAAATTCGGCCTCATCGTGTCCTTCGGCTGGCCGTCGGGTGATCCCGATCTGTCATTGATGACGCTGCGGGCCAAGGGGTCGCTGTTCATCACGCGTCCGACAGTGACACACTACACGGGCGACTCTGCGGACTTCCTCGAGGGTGCGAGGGCCTTGTTTGACTTGGTCGGCAAGGGCACGCTTCGCGTTCGGGTGGACGATGCCTATCCGCTGGCGAAAGCGGCTCAGGCCCACTCGGACATCGCCGCCCGCAAGACCACCGGATCTGTCGTCCTGGTTGCCTGATGGCTCGGCTAGGCCCGCCGTCCGGTGGGCAGAGTTCCTGTGGCCCGGCCTGCCTACCGAGGGCGGCGCAGGACCCGCGAGGTATAGCGCTCCGGCGATTCCATTCAGCTGGCTGTGACGTCACCCGTCGTCGCGACGCCTGCGGCCAGGTAGCCGCCATCAACCGGCAGCCTCGCGCGCTTTGCACAGCCGTGTTGCGACTTCTCGCAGATGTTTCAGGGCGGCGAGTGAAGCACGCGTGGGGTCGCTGCCCACGGCCGACTGTGCCCGAAGCTAGAACAGGTTGCCCTGCCCTGCCCTACCCTGCCGCGCTGGATGGCCGGAACGATGAGGTCCCGCGCAATGCGCGCGCGGTTGTAGCCGAGGCGGCTGGCCTGTCCGCGCCGAAACAGAAGTGAGCCACCGGGGGCGCGGCGGCAACATTGATGTGTGTATCGAGTGCATCTCATCCCCCTTCTGCCCACGACATGCTATCCGCCCGACCTTACCCCGATGTGTTGTCTTTTGTCTCAGGGATACCAGGCCAAGCCCTTGGGCGCACTGGAAAACCCGATGGCACGAAGCGCGGCGCACAGAGGGCTCTTATGAGGCGTTTGATCATCCACGCGCTCCAGGGTGAAGGTCGCGAGCTTTTCGCGCTTCAGTGCGGCAGCCAGTGCCGTGAGGCCGATGGCTAGCGGCCTAGCCATGGCAACGGCGTCTGCATCGCCGTAGCTGAGCAGGTGGCGCCCGCCCTGGGCGAGATAGAACATCAGACGCCCGTCGACCAGAACAACGAAGGATCCGGCACGGCGAACTGGGCGCGCGCTCGATGGATGAGACGGCCAAGGCATGAACGTTCCGAAGGGATTCGCAGGGTCTGCGGCTGACAAGGACACCGCGACAGGCTCGGCCGGCGGCGCACCAGCAAGTTCGCGCAACCGGTCGACTGTCACGCGCTCGGCGAACTGAGCCGCCCCCAGGCCTTCGACGAAGCGCCCGCGTAGCACCCGGCCCACGTCCTCCATGCCGCGGAACACCGGCCGCAAAGCCGGAAAGCCGCCAGGGATGTCCTCGGTCACTGCCGCGCTGCGGGTGACCACTCCGTAGCGGTCGAGAAGGCCCTCAACGCGTGCCAGCGCCCGGGCGGTGTCGGTCACCGGCTCGGGGTGCAGTAGCGACCAGCGGCCTGCGAGTGTCGGATCGCTGAGTGTCGGGTCAGAAGCCGTGGACATGCGCTCGTCGGAGGACAAACCGCGAAGACCTCTACGCCGCCGTGAGACGTGGACGGGGCGGGAGCGCCGCGTCGGGCGCCCGCCGTAGTAGGCCCGCAGGGGCGACCAGGTATCGGCGGTGACATAGCCGCTCCAGGCGAGCGCCCAGAGTGCGGCGTGGATGTCCGAGGGCGTAGGCGCTGGCTCTCCGGCCTGCAGACCGGACACCGCCAGCGCCGCGAGTTGGCGCACGAAATAGGCGCCGCCATTGGCCAGGCTACTGAGGATCTGCTGTTGCAGGACCGACAGATTGGCTGCCGAATCGTTGCCGGGTAGAGGCGACAGCGTCTCCGAGGCGAACTCCTGAAGGTGCAGAGCCACCAGTCCGTCGTCCTCGCCGAGCTGTCCATGGCCGGACCAGAGCACCGTGCCCGTAGCAATCAGTTCGTCGAGCATGCCCGGGGCGTAGTCCCGCACGCGAGCGGGAAGCACCTGGCTTTCCCACAGAGAGGCTGGCAGGGGGACGCCGGCGAGTTGTTCAATGACGCGGGTCACCCCGCCGCCCCCTTCCAGCGTACCGTCGGTCGCGTGTCGGGCAGGAACAGCGGCATTCCCCACGGCTTCGGGTACCAGGCCCTGGCGTTCCAGCAGCAGGCGTGCATAGGCTTGCTGCGGAACCGGCCGGGTCGCCTCGCGCGCGGCCTGCAGGGAGCGCAGCCGCAAGCGCTTGAACACGTCGTCGCCTATCCATTCGTGGCGTGCCACTGGGTAGATGCCGGCATCGGGGGTCTGTGTTTCGATGCGGCGCTCGACGCCGAAATTGCCCTTCAGGAGCTTGCCTTGTTCGCTCAATTGCTCCAGCACCTCGTCCGCCACGGCGACACCGAGGCCAAAGCGGTCGGCCGCTTCGCCGGTACTGAAAGGCGCATGGGTGCGTGCGTAGCGCGCGATCAGATCGCGCAGCGGCGTCTGCGTCGGCTCGAGGAAGACCGCGGGCAGGCCGACTGGTAGCGTGACGCCAAGGGCATCGCGCAGGCGGGCGGCATCCTCGACGGCGGCCCAATGCCCTCTGCCGGCGATCAGCACTCGAATGATGCGTCCCTGGCCCTCCAGGTCGGCAAGGTAGCCCCGGGCCTGTTCCCTGTCGCTGAGCCGCCGGGCCACCTCCTCTGTGGTCAATGGCCCGAGCTGGCGCAGGAAATCTGCCACTCCTTCCAGGCCCTTGGCCTGATGGCTGGGCACGAGCCGCTGCAGTTCGCCCCCTACGCGATCGACGATGACCGGATCGAGAAGTTCTCCCAGGTCGACCTGGCCGAGTAGATCGGCGAGCAAGCCGCTGTCCAGCGAAAGAACCGAGGTGCGCCGCTCGGCCAGCGGTGTGTCGGTCTCGTACATGAACTCCGCCACGTACCCGAACAGAAGGCTCGCGGCGAAAGGAGAAGGTACTTCCGTGGTGACCTCGGCAATCTGCACCGCACCGTCCTGCAGGCGCTGCATCAGTGCATCGAGTGCGGGCAGATCGTAGACATCCTGCAGACACTCGCGCGCGGTTTCGATCAGGATCGGGAAGTCGGGATAGCCCTGCGCAATCTGCAGCAACTGCCCAGCGCGCAACCGTTGCTGCCACAGCGGGGAACGGCGCCCCGGCATACGGCGCGGCAGCAGGAGCGCCCGCGCCGCGCATTCGCGGAAACGCGCGGCGAACAGCGCCGAGCCAGCCACGGCATCGGTAACGGTCTTGCGCAGGGTCTGCGGATCGCAGAGAAACAGTTCGGCGCCGGGCACGCGGCCGGCGGTGTCAGGTATGCGCGCGATGATGCCGTCGTCGCTGGCGACGACCGAAGGATCGACCTTCCAGCGCTGGCGAATGCGCTCGGCGATGGCCAGCGCCCAGGGGTCATGGACGCGCCGTCCATAGGGAGAGTGCAGGATGACTCGCCAGTCACCCGTCTCATCGCGGCAGCGCTCCAACACCAGGGTGCGGTCGGTGGGCAACACGCCGGTCGCCTCGCGCTGTTCGCCGGCCAGCCTGAGCAGATTGTTCATCGCGTGGCGGTCGAGCCCGGCCTTCTCTAGGCGTTCCTTCAGCCCGGGGTCGATGTCCAGGCTGCCGTCGACCCCGGCAGCGTCCTCCAGCAGCGCGAGGAAGGCGCCGATGGCCTCACCCAGCTCGGCCGGCCGGCCCATTCCGTCGCCACGCCAGAACGGCAGCCGGGCCGAACGGCCCGGTGCCGGCGTCACCACCACCTGGTCGTTGGTGATTTGCTGGATGCGCCAAGAAGATGTTCCCAGCGTGATGATGTCGTTGACCCGGGATTCGTAGACCATCTCCTCGTCAAGTTCGCCAACCCGGCGCGAGCCGGCCTGTTCCTCGCCTTCGGGCAGGAGGACGCCGAACATGCCCCGGTCCGGGATGGTGCCGCCGCTGGTGACAGCCAGTTGCTTGGCGCCTGGGCGCGCGGTCAGCTGGCCCGTTTCACGGTGCCATACAAGGCGCGGGCGGAACTCGGCGAAATCGTCGGAGAGATAGCGCCCGGACAGCATGTCGAGCACCGCGTCGAACACGTTGCGCGGCAAGGTATGGAACGGCGCCGCGCGACGCACCGTGGCATACCAGGCGTCAACGTCGACCGCCTCCATGGCGACCGCCGCCACCGTCTGTTGCGCCAGGACGTCGAGCGGATTGCGGGGGGGATCGATGGCCTCGATGCGCCCGGCCAGCATGGCGTCGATGGTGACGGCGGCGTCGACCAGGTCGCGTCGGGTGCGCGGATAGATCAGCCCGGCCGAGGTGCCGCCCACCTGATGACCAGCTCGGCCGACCCGCTGCAAGGCACTCGCCACCGACGGGGGGGCGGCGACCTGGATCACCAGCTCGACCATGCCCATGTCGATGCCCAGTTCCAGGCTGGAGGTCGCCACCACACAGCGCAGTTCGCCCGACTTGAGCGCCTGCTCGATTTCGCCGCGCTGCTCCTTGGAGACCGAGCCGTGGTGGGAGCGGGCGATCAGTGGCGCGACACCCGCGGACCGGGCGTCGGTGCCGCCAACGGACGATGGGTAGTAAATGGCCGTATCGCCGGGCGCTGCCGCTGCGGTGGTGTCCTCCTCAGTCAGGCGCTCGGCATAGAGTTCATTGAGGCGCGCGGTCAACTTCTCGGCCAGGCCGCGCGAGTTGGCGAACACGATCGTCGAATGCTGGCGTAGCACCTGGTCAAGGATGCTGGCTTCGATATGGGGCCAGATCGAGCCTTGCCTGTCTTGGGGGCCTTCGCTGGCAGCAGTACGGTTGCGGGGCGGGATGTCGGCCATGTCCTCCACGGGAACGACGATCTGCAGGTCGAATCGGCGGCTGGAGGGCGGATTCACCACCGTGACCGGCCGTTGGCCTCCCAGGAATTGCGCGATCTTTTCCACCGGACGCACCGTCGCCGACAGGCCGACTCGCTGCGCCGGCTCCGACAGCAAGGCATCAAGGCGCTCCAGGCTGAGCGCCAGATGCGAGCCGCGCTTGCCGCCCGCGACCGCATGGACCTCGTCCACGATCACGGTCCGGACGCCGCGCAGGGTTTCCCGCGCCTTGGACGTGAGCATCAGGTAGAGCGACTCGGGCGTGGTGATGAGGATGTCGGGCGGACGACGCAGCAAACTCGCGCGTTGGGCCGGTGGCGTGTCGCCGGTGCGCATACCGACCTTGATCTCTACGGCGGGATCGCCACGATGCTTGCGCTGCGCGGTGATGCCCTGGAGCGGGTCGCTCAGGTTGCGCTGTACGTCCGTGCCCAGCGCCTTGACCGGCGAGATGTAGAGGATGCGTGTCGCGGCTTTAGCGACGCTAGCCGCGCTCCCGTCTTGCGCCTCGCGTTCCCGAAAGAGCTGGTCGATGGCTTGCATGAACGCCGCCAGCGTTTTGCCCGAGCCAGTAGGCGCGATCACCAGCGCGTTCTGGCCGTCGCCAATAGCCGCCCAGGCCGCCGCCTGTATGGCAGTGAGCGACGGGAACGCGGAGCCGAACCAGGCGCGGGTGGCGGGCGTGAAGTGTTCGAGCGGGTCAGCCTTCGCTGCGTCAGGGAGCACCATCGCCGTGGGTCAGGCCTTTGCGCTCTTGACCGCCGCCTGGTAGGCCCGCTCGGCCCACTGCTGCAGTTGTTCGCGATCCTCGACCACGTCGGCGGGCACTTCCCAGTAGGACTTCAGCGCATGCTCCTCGCCTTCACTTACATACCCCAGTGCATGGGAGCCCGCGGCCTCGTAGTCCTTGCGTGAGTCGTCATCCACCTTGAAGTACAGGCCGCCATGCCAAACCATAGCGAAGACGTGGTCGTGCCGGTAGAGCGCTACGGCACCGAACAGCGGTCGCGTGGTGGTCTTCGCCCAGGGCGAGAGCTGGTCGACGTAGTGATCTGCAAGTGCTTGGGTCTTGCGGGATTGCTGGGTCATGGCTTAGGTCCTTTCCTTGAGATGGTCTTACGGGCCTGTGGCCGGGGGTGGGTCGTCTTCGATGATCCTGTGGCGTCGCGCAGGTAGCGCCCGGTCACCGGTTTGTTCTTGATCACGTTCCTCCTTCCTTCGATCCACCCTCCTTGGGCCGATCATGTGCCGACATCGTCTCGACGACCGACTGGTAGGAAGTCTTGACCAATTCGGTGACTACCTGCCGGGTGATGCCCCGGCCCGCGCCAACGGAGATCCAGTGTCCCTTGTCGAGGTAGCGTCCGGCGGTCACCGTGTCGAAGCGTTCGCGCAGCGCCTGCGCCTGCTGCGGATCGGCTTTCAGGGTGATGATCTGCTCGTTGGGGTCATCGGTGACGATCATGAAAACCTTGTCGGCGACCTTGTAGACGTCCAGCTTCTCCACGAAGGGGCGGCCATGGCTCACGTCCGGCAGCGACAGCGCCACCTTGCGGGCGAGTGGCTGGAACTGCCGCTCAGAGAGCTTCTTCTCACCGGGCTCCTGACCTTGGGCGACGCGTGCCTTCACCGGAAGCCCCTCCTGAACCAGCCGGTAGGACTCACGCACTTCGCTCTCGATCAGCGCCCGGGTGATGGTGTTGCCGGGTGCGATGGAGATCCAGTGGCGCTTGCTCAGCCGGTGTCCGCCCGCAGTGATGTCCGGATGCTGCAGGCGCAGTACTTCCGAGCGAATCGGGTCGACCTTGACGATCACCCGAACATCATTCCCCGGCGCGGCACTCGCCAGCATGAAGACCCGACCACCCACCTTGTAGGCTTGCCAGTCCGCGCCAAACGAGTCATCAACGAGTACCCCAGGCCGTGGCCGGGCGGCCTTGTCGGCCCAATCGAATAGTGCACCGGAGTCCATGCCGCGTCTCCCAGTCGGTTGGCTCCCCATCAAGTGCGACAGGGGGCCGATCCTGCGTTCAGGAGGCCGAGGCCGTCGTCATCGACTGCGTGATGGCCCAGTTCGAATGCACGATGCGCCAAGCACCTGCAATCCTGCGGTAGACCTCTGTCGCATTCCAGGCACGCAGCAGGGTCTCGCCGCCGTGCTCGGCCGCAACATAGGTCCGCAGGTTGTAGCTCAACACGGCCAGGTCGCCGGCATCGCTCGCGAGGACATGGGGATTGAGATATTCGTTGCGCACGATGTGCGGGTTCTTGTAGAGCTTCTGGATGTGCTCGACGACGGCATCGCGCCCAACCAGCAGCCTCTCCAGCGCGGGGTCGAAGTAGCTGATGTCCGCGTGGTAATTGTCCAGGTAGCCGTGGCTGTCGCCGACGCTCCAGCGCTCGTTGAGTGAACGCTCCAACTCAAGCACTTCCTGACTGATGGTTTGAAGGTTGCTGCTCATTACGGATTTCATTCCCTAGCTGAAAATGGTATTTTTCAACAAGCAATCCACGGTATCAAGGCAATATCTGCCTCTATTTGGATACTTTTCGGACAATGCTTAAAAGTTATGGCACATGATTCACCGCTGGCTAGAGGCGAAGCGATGGAAAGATCGGGACGCCCCATACAGGAAATCCGCTATCAGCCCGAAGGTTCGTACCCCTACGACCTGGAGGTCTTCCGGGTCTCGGAACTCCGTCGTAGAACCAGCCCTGAGGGGATGCGCAGAACGTATGGCTATACGTTCTACATGCTGATCCTGGTGACCGAGGGACGGTGCATCCAGTTGCTGGACTTCGAGCCCTGCCCCGGCCAAGCCGGGAGCCTGGTCCTGGTTCGCCCCGGACAGGCCCATAACTTCGGAGAGCGCGAGGATTGGGACGGCTGGATACTGCTGGTGCGCCCGGAGTTTCTCCGGCCCGCGTCATCGCACGAGAGCCTTCGTTCAGAATTCAACATCGAGCGCTTGCCAGCGTGCCTCCAAGTCGATGCCGATGGCCTGGAGCGCGCGATAACCACCATCGAGTGGATGCGTGAGGATGCCGCACGTCATGACTCGCGCGGCCTGGGTCCAGCGCGGCGAAATCCTGACCGGTCTGCGGAATGGGTCGAGGACGTGCAGGCGCATCTGCGCCACGCGTTCTGTGCGCTGGTGTCCTGGCTTGTCTTGGCCTTTGGCCACAAATACCTGGAGGAGCCGCACAAGCGGCCGGCACTCAAACGCTTCCATCTTTTCAAGGACCTGGTTGAGCAACATGTCGCCGAGTGGAAAAGCATCAGCATTTACGCCGCTGAAATGGGCTGCACCGAGAGGAGCCTGACGCGTGCAGTACTCGATGCCGAGGGCATAAGTGCCAAGGAATTCGTTTTGAGGCGGCTGGGTCTGGAGGCCAAGCGTCTGCTCATACACACCGATTGGCCCGTCGGCGTCATTGCCGACAAGCTCGGATTCAAGGAGGCCACGCATTTCAGCAAGTTCTTCCGACGCTTGGCTGGATGCACGCCCTTGCAATTTCGATCCGACAACGGCTATGGGTGAAGTTAAGCCGGGCGTGTCCCCTACTTGAATCCTATTCGCTCGATTCACCAGCCCAGCGTACGTCCGTGGGCACGTACGCGTTGATCCGCATCGACACGTTGTGGTTGTACTCCCAGCCACAGGAAATGCGCTCCGGCGCCGACCGGTTACTCAACATCGCGGTCGTGGCGCATGCACACCACGGCCACCTCTTCGCCGACCTGTGGGGACACGTGCATCAAGTTGCTTGTGCACGACGGCTTCGATGTGTGGTGCGCCACGCGCCGCTTGCACGCGGGAGGCTTCGTCTAGGTGTTTGATCCCAGGGTTTGATGGTGCATTCTTTTCCCCTCAATGGAAGGAGGCACTATGGGCCAGATTCTTCACGGCTGCGCCACCACGACAGAGGCGGTCCGTCGAGCAATACAAGGGAGTCAAGAGAGCCTGAGGGCGTTATCCAAGCGCCATGGGGTCAATCAGAAGACGATCGCGAAGTGGAAGCTGCGTGGGTTTACGGCCGACCTGCAGACTGGCCCAAGGCAGCCCAGATCCACGGTCCTGTCTCCTGAGGAGGAAGCGATCATCGTGGCCTTCCGGCGGCATACGCTGCTTCCCCTGGACGACTGTCTGTACGCGTTGCAGCCGACCATCCGCCATCTGACACGATCGTCACTCCATCGCTGCTTGCAACGTCATGGGATCAGCCGACTGCCTCATGTCGAAGGCGACAAACCGGTGCGCAAGGCGTTCAGGCATTACCCGATCGGCTACTTCCACATCGACATCGCCGAGGTACGCACCGCTGAAGGCAAGCTGTATCTGTTCGTTGCCATCGATCGCACCTCCAAGTTCACCTTCGTGCGCCTGGAAGAGCAAGCCACAGTAGAGACCGCCGCTGCGTTCTTACGGGCCTTGCTCAGCGCCGTGCCCTACAAGATGCACACGGTACTGACCGACAACGGCATCCAATTCTGCGACCTTCCGGCCCGCAGGAATGGGCCGACGGCCAGGCTACGAGTGCACATGTTTGATCGCGCATGTGCTGCCGCTGGCATCGAGCACCGCACGACCAAGCCCAACCATCCCTGGACCAACGGTCAGGTCGAGCGCATGAACAGAACGATCAAGGAGGCCACCGTCAAACGCTACCACTACGACAGTCACGACCAGTTGCGTCAGCACCTGCAGGACTTCATTGACGCCTACAACTTCGCTCGGCGCTTGAAGACACTCAAGGGCCTCACGCCCTATGAGCACATCTGCTCTTGCTGGACTTCACAGCCGGATCGATTCATCATCAATCCGATCCATCAAATGCCGGGACTGAACACCTAGCTCCATCGGGCTAGTGTGCGAGATCGGCGACATCCACCGCTTCGCCAGCGCTCGCCAGCTTATGGGTTACCTGGGACTCGTACCGTCGGAGTATTCCAGCGGCGGCAGCGTACGTCGTGGTTCGATCACCAAGACCGGGAACGCTCACGCGCGACGCCTGCTGACAGAGGCGGCGTGGAACTATCGCTTCCCGGCACGCATGAGCCAGGAATTGCGTGACCGCAGCAAGACGTTGCCGCCAGACATACGCACCCACGCGTGGAAGGCACAGGTGCGCCTGCGCGGACGGTTCGCTCGGCTGTCGAGCCGGGGTGTGCAGGCCAACAAGGTCTGTGTGGCGGTCGCGCGGGAGTTGACTGGCTTCATCTGGGCTATCGCGCAACTGTCCGCAGCCGAATCGACATCGCAGCAATAAGCAATGGGCTACGCAGCAGGCGCCATCGGGTGATGCGTCACGGCATCACGATGGGAAGAATCCTCATTCACACTATCGCCAGAAGGCCTTCGGCAACCTGCGTCACTAGAGCGAGGCAGCTTCCATGACGGATCGATGCACGGTGGTAACCAACCCACGGATATCAGTCTGATCCATCGACGAGGCAGCAAACGCGTGGCGCATCACCCTATGCCGCCTGCATGAACCCAAAAAGGATCCGTTGACGCGAGCGACCATATCAGTGTGATGTCTCAATAGGTTGTTCACCCGAATGGGTCTGGCAAACTGGAGTTACCTCGCTTCAGACAGCCTCGCTACGCAGGTTTTGGACACCACCCCGAGGAAAGCCGTAGAGTCGTTCAGGATTTGATACCAAAATCTTGTCGAGGGTCTCTTGGTCATCTACCCAGGAAAGCAGTTTCCGAATAAAACTGTTCGTATCCGTCGGATTTTTGAGGGATGTATGGGGCCAGTCGCTACCCCAAACAACACGGTCGGGCGCCACGTTGATCCAATGCCGGGCTATCTGATCGACGTCTTGGTAAAAAGATTGTTCGCCAGTTTTGGAGTCTAGATAAGGCGCAGAAACCTTCATCCATGCTCTGCCACTACGCAAGAGCCGCTCGATAATCGCAGCTGCAGGGTGCTGAAGACCTTGTTTCACAGGGAGCCTTCCCAAGTGATCAAAAACGAGTTCGACCGGTAACTCATAGAGCATGCGTTCATACTGTACGATTTGATCAGCAGTCCAATGGAGCTGCAAATGCCAGCCAAACACCTTGATCCGCTCTGCCAACGGGGCAATCATGTCAAAGGAGGTTGGCGCATTTTCCGGCGTATACAGCGTAAACCGTATGCCTCGAATTCCCTGCTTATCCAGCGAAGCCAACGTCGAATCACTCACGTCTGGCCGAAGCACAGCTACCCCGCGGGCGCGGTGAAGGCCCATTTGTGCGATTGCGTCTGCGGTGACAGCATTGTCAACGTCGTAATTCCGCGGCGTGACGATGACAGCCCGGTCCGTCTGCAAAGCTTGTTGAACGGATGTGTATGCGCCAACGGTGCACGGAATAGCATCCATATCGTCAGCGCGCAGAATTTCACGAAAGCGCGGATCGAAAATATGCAAATGTGAATCGCATGCGTTGTAGGGAATCACAAGATCGGAAGCCATTTTAATCTTAATAAAGAAAAGGGATCACTTAAACAGCAGCTTTACGCTGTAGGTATTTGACGCCGGCTGACGCGCAAACGCAGATGACGAGATAAATTGCTGCAGCGAAGACATAGAGTTCTACCACCCTCCCGTCTCGTGCGCCCAGCTCCGATGCGGCGCCGAAAAAATCGGTTAACGACAGCACGTATACAAGTGACGTATCCTGGAATAGGACGATAATCTGCGACAGAATCGTGGGCGCCATGTTTTTGAGAGCTTGCGGCAACACCACCAATGTCATGGCCTGGCGGTAGTTCATGCCGAGCGCGAATGCCGCCTGCACTTGTGGTTTGCGAACAGAGCCTATGCCAGCTCGCATGATTTCGCAGAAATAAGCGCTCTCAAACAAAATGAACGTAACGAAAGCCGACGTGTAGCCACCGACCTGCACAGGCTGAGTCGCTCTCAACACCCACCCCAAGATATACGGCGACAAAAAATAGATCCAGAATATCACCAGCAGTAGCGGTACCGACCGCATGGTGTTGACATAAACCTCTACAACTTTGGAAAGAAAGCGGACATTTGCAATGCGAATAAGTGCCATGCCTGTCCCGATGAGCATCCCCATCACCGCGGACGCCAGGGTCAGCTCGAGGGAGAAACGCATGCCGGTCGCAAAAAGATACTGAAGCTCATTGCCTGAGCTCGCGCTGTCGAAAATATTCATGGTCGATACCGCAAAGATTGTTGTGAACTACATCGCTATCCTTAGCGCTGTAGCACCTCCAGTCGACGCATGCCCCGGACCACAATAATATTTAACAAGAGGTAGATGATCGTGGCCGCACTGAATGCTTCGAAAACGTGAAAGCTAAATTCTTGCATCGATCGAGCCGCACCCGTGAGCTCAATAAGGCCGATCGTCATTGCAACCGATGATGATTTGACCGTCGACATAAACTGTGAGGTCAATGGCGGAATCACCATTCTGAAAGCTTGAGGCAAGATGACATAACGGTACATCTGTACGGCGTTAAACCCCACGGCAGCGGCTGCGTTTTTTTGGCCGCGCGCTACCGACTGAACGCCGGATTTGATGATTTCCGTGACATGCGCGGCTTGATAAAGACTCAAGCACAGCAAAGCCGGAAAAAATTGCGCCCATGGTGCTGGTAAACCTTTGATGGCATTCCCCCAGGCGCTCGGGATTATTTCCGGAAAAACAAAATACCAAAGAAACATCTGAACCAGCAGCGGAATTCCACGAAAGAATTCCACGAAAACGGCCGAGATGCTCCTCATCGCTTTGCTCGGAACCGTTCGGCCTATGCCAAAAACCGACCCCAGGCAAAAGGCAAAAATCCATGCGGAAATGGCCAGGGATAAAGTCCACACAGTTCCGATTAGCAAAGACTCATAAAATGTGTGGACACCATCGAGAGACATTTCGCCAAAAATTGACCAACTCCATTTGTAATTCATGGCAAATATCCTCTCGACGATTATTAATACCCTACGCCAATCTAGACGCGGTTACTCGTAGGCTTTGGGGTCTGGAGAATCGGTCGGATTGGCCAGTGCCTTTTTGAGTTCAGCGCTCATCGGGTATTTCAGATTGATACCGTGCGGCGGTACAGGAGCGTTGAAATATTTGTCATAAATCTTTGCGACTTCACCGCTTTTAATCAGTGACACGATCGCAGCATCGACCGCCTTTTTGAAGCGGAGATCATCCTTCGGTATCACAATTCCGTAAGGCGCGACGACGAGCGCCTTCGTGCCGATGACGTAATCGTCAGGCGCGCCGGACGTGGCGACGAGTGCATATGCCATTCCGTCGTCGGCCACTGTCGCCGCAGCTCGCGACGTTTTCACAGAAAGAAAGGATTCAGGAGCGTCCTTGACCGGAACGACTGACATACCGAGCTTTTGCTCCGCATTGATTTTTTGAATCACCGCGAGGTTCAGCCCGCCCGAAAGACTAGTGACGGTTTTACCCTTGAACGCTTGCACGTCGTTCATATCCAGTTTGCTATCTTTTTTGCCCAAAAGAACAACTTTGGCGACAAAGGTCGTCGGTGCGAAATCGACAAACTGGTGGCGCTCCGCCGTGTTGGTGGTATTTCCACACTCCAGGTCGATGGTTCCATTGGCGAGTAACTGCAGACGAGTGGCCGAGGTCACCGGCACATAGCGGATGTCTACTTTGGGAACGGCGAGAGAAGACTTGATGATGTCCGTCACCCGTTGGCAAATCTCGATCGAATACCCCACCATCTTCTGGTTGCCGTCCATGAACGCGAATGGCAGCGAGCTGGTGGGAGAGCCTATGGAGATGGTTTGCTCAGCCTTGATCTTGTCAAGGCGGCTGGGCGTTTGCGCGTGGGCCGTCACGATAGAAGCAAGGAAACTCGTTGCGACGGCGGCAACTGCATGAAGGCTATTAAGTTTCATCTCATTCTTTCAAGGTTGGAAAAGGAAATTCTCTGGATCGGCTGATTTAAGTTTCAAGCCAAATTGACGCCTGGAGCCAATGCAACTCAGCGGGGCTTCAGACGTTCAATTTCCTTCATTTCGGAAGCAAAAATCGGTTCATATTGTTCGCCCGCGGTACCAAGCGACAGATCGTTCAGATTGTTCTTGTGCACGTATTCGGTGAAAACTGCGCCCGACCGTGCTTTCAACATGCTTTGTTGAAGTTCTTGGTAGGCCTTGGGGTTTTTCTCCGCGAAAGCGGCCGACACCACGTAGACGCCGTACCGCGCCAGAAAATGCGGCGAAGGCATCTTCACTCCATAGCCCGTCAGCAGGCTTTCGAGCGTCGGGGCCTCCGGCCAACGCGGGCTCTTCTTGTCGGAGCCGATGAACAGGGCGGTGGTCTTCGTGCGCATGATCGAACGAACGAAGTCGTCGCCCAAGTTTGCCGTCACGTCGCCGGCGAGCAGCGCGTTGATGGATTCGGACCCGCCTTTGTAGGGGACGATGGTCGCGTCGATCTTGAGGTGCTCGATCAGCCACTGCGCCATGGTTTCCTGGGCCGAGCCTCCGGTGACCGAGATGGACAGCTTGCCGGGCTTGGCTTTGGCCTGCGCAACGAACTTTGCGAAGGTATTGAGCTCTGAATCGTTCTTGACCAAAAACACACGCGGCTCATGCAGGTCGGCCATGATGACGCGGAAGTCGGTTATCTTGAAGTTCGCGCTGCCTCGTGCGACCGCTAGGTTCAGGTCCGGCTGGTTGATGGCCAGCACCGTGGAGCCGTCCGCGCCTTCACGCAGCAACGTGGTCGCGGCGATCTGGCCGCCGGCGCCGGGGACATTTCGCACGAGGATATTGCGACCGTTCAGGGCGGTCGAGAGCGGAACGGAGATCAGCCGTGCGAAGGCGTCAGTGCTGCCGCCAGGGGGATAGCCCACGACGATCGACAGCGGTTTGTCGCCCTGGGCGTGGGCGAGGCGCGGCGCGGCCATCGCCAGAACTGCAGAACCCATTGCCGCGGAAAATTTGCGGCGGCTGACTGAAGCTTCACTCATGACTGCTCTCCTTCAAGAGATTCGACTTAGCCCAGTAGGCGGTCGTCGTAGGGGGTGGTATTGAGTTGCTCGACGCCGGTTGCGGTCACAACAACGACGTCTTCGAGGTGGGCGCCGCCGACGTGCGGTTGGTCCGGTAGGACCACGCGCGGCTCCAGGCACATGACCATGTTTTCTTCGACAACGAAGTCCACGCGGCGGTCCACCAGCGGCTCGCCATGCAGGCCGTAACCCAACTGGTGCCCGGTGTTACCGGTGTAGACGTAATCGCCCCAGCCGTGGTCTGCGATGACTTCACGGGCGCGGGCATCGATGGCCTTGCCGGTCACGCCCGGGCGGATCATCTTTTTGGCTTCCTGCAGCGCCTCGTACGTAGCGCGGTAGATGGCGCGCTGTGTATCGGTCGGCTCGCCGCCGCAGAGGACGGTGCGGCCCAGGTCGGCGGTATAGCCCTTGACCACGGCACCCAGGTCCAGGATCACCATCTCGCCTTCGCGGATGATCTTTTCGGTTGCGATGCGTTCGAACATCGAGGCGTTCGGGCCCGATGCGATCAGCGGAATGAAGGGCTCGAATTCAGAGCCGGCGCGCCGCATCGCGGCCACTGCGGTGGCCGAAACGAAATGCTCGCTCACGCCCGGCTTGATCGCTTCGATGGCGGCCAGCGCGCCCAGGTCCGCAACCTTCAGCGAGTTGCGGATCAGTTCGACTTCGAGCGGGTGCTTGACGGCGGTGAGCTGCAGCCACATCGGCGCGACGTCGCCGATCTGCAGTGCCGGCAGTGCGCGGGTCAGGCCTTGATAGACCATGTGCGGCATGATGTCGGTGCCGATGCGGCCAGTCGAAACGCCATAGTCGCTGAGCATCTTTTCGATGACCTCGTGCCACTTCGAGACATGCGGCAGACGGCGTGCATCTTCGATGTCCGACTTGAACTTGATGCGCAGGTCATCGCTGCCAGAGATGTAGCCAACGATTGGCGACTTGCCCTTGACCACCAGAGCGACATATTCCGGTTCCAGAAAGGGACGGAAACCCTTCACATAGAAATCGGTGACATAGCGCACGGCTTCAGCCTTGAAGAAGAGGAAGGCATCGAAGCCCGACTCTTCCAGCGCCTTCTGCAACTTCTGCTGCTTGATCGAATGCAGTTCGTCGCCGGCGTAAAAGCTCGGGGGTTGCTTTTCGAACTGGATTTCTTTGTTCATGAGAGCCTCTTTGGTTGGATGAAAAACGCGGCGTCTAACTTGGCTATTCAGGCCTCTGCTTTGGCTGCAGTAGCAGTCGCGGCCACAGCGCGGAAAGCCTGAACTGCAGAGTCGACAGATGCAGAATTGATGTGACGGTGGGTCACGCACCGCAGGAGCGCTGGGCCCCAGGGGCGTACCAGCACGTTGCGCACGCGAAGCTCGGCTTCCCACTGCTTCGCGTTCAAACCGGTGCCCGACAGGTCGAGCTGAACGATGTTGGTTTGGGGGTGACGGATGCGCAGTCCCTCGATGGCAAACAGCCCCTCGGCCAGCGCTTTTGCCTGGGTGTGGTCTTCGTGGAGCCGGTCGATCATCGAAGTCAGAGCCGTGACGCCCGCAGCAGCGGCAATGCCGACCTGGCGCTGCGCGCCGCCAATCAGCTTGCGCAGCCAGCGAGCGCGCAGGATGACTTCCTTGGAACCCACCAGGACAGCACCCATCGGCGCGCTGAGCCCCTTGGAGAGGCATACCGAGACCGTGTCGGCATAGGTGCACAGTTCCGCAGCGGGCACGCCGAGGGCCAAGGCCGCATTGAACAGCCGAGCGCCGTCGAGATGCACGTGGACGCCTGCAGCGTGCGCCGCTTCATAGACCTGGCGCATGTGGTCCAGGGATGCGACCGAACCGCCTTCGTTGTTGTGAGACGTTTCCACGCACACAAGGCCCGGTCTGAGGTTTCCCTTGGTCGAGCTCAGCGTTGCCTTCAACACGTTCAGATCCATCGCGCCATTCGGATCAGGGATGGGCTGATAGAAGGTTCCGGTAAAGGTGGCTGCACCGCGTTCAGCGGTGTAGATATGCGAACCACTGCCAGCCAACACCGTATCAGCCCTGTCCACCTGCGCAAGGATCGACAGCAAGTTGGCCATGGTGGCGCTCGGCGCATACATGCCAGCTGCCTTGCCGAGGAGCCCGGCAGTGAAGCGTTCAAGTTGGGCAGCTGTCGGGTCACCGTCCAATCCGTCGTCACCCAACACCGCCCCGCGCATGGATTCGTACATGGCTTCGGTCGGAAGGGTGACGGTATCGCTGCGAAGGTCAACCGTAGAGGTCAGAGTTGAAGGATTCATGATTCGCTGTCTTGTGGTTTGCTGATCGAGGACTGCGTCGTCCCCCTTGTATGGAGCGGATTTTGGCAGTACGTGCCTTATCGAGAATTGATATATTCACATTTCAACTTTGAGTTGAACTCATGAATATCAGCTCCTTGAACACCCTTCGTGCCATCCTGGTGCATGGCACTTTTACCGCCGCTGGTGCGGCGGTCGGCTGCACTCCCAGCGCCGTTAGCCTGCAGGTCCGCCAGTTGGAAGAGTTCTTTGGCCAACCGCTTTTCGATCGCAGCACGCGAGTGGTCAGGCCCACTCCGTTCGCACGAGAAGTCGCGGCAGCTGCTTCCGATTTCAGCAACCGTCTGGATGCCCTGCGGGCCAAGCCGACGATGGTGATCGAGGGGCGGTTCCGGCTCGGCGTCATCACCAGCATGCAGAGCGACCTGATGCCTCCGGCGCTGCAGCTTTTGCGGGCACGTCACCCGGGCCTCGACGTGCGCATTCCGCCCCTCAATGACACCGACGAGCTGCTGACCGAGCTACGCGCCGGGCGGATCGAAGCCGCGCTGCTGGTACGTCCTGGAGCGGGAGGCTCTACGCGGATGGTTTGGCATGACCTGCACAAGCAGCCCTATGTCATGCTGGCTCCGCCCAACGCTACGTCCACCGACCCCCGTCGGCTGTTGGCCGACCACGGATGGATTGGTTACGACACCAGCCTGCCGGGTGGAAAGATCGCCGCCAGGCATGTTCGTGCCCTGGTACCTAACATCGCCTGCAGCATGGAATTGCGTTCGATGGATGCCATCGTGTCGATGGTTTCTCTCGGTATGGGGGTCACGGTGGTACCCCAGCCGCGGCATCAACTCCTGCAGGCATATGAGTTGCAGGAAGTCAGCCTCGGCAAGCAGGCACCGTTTCGTCGTATCTCCTTGGTTTGGAGACGCACGGATGACGGAAACAGAAAGGTGATCGAGGTGGCCAGTGCTTTCGCAGAGGTTCAAAACGCCAGGGTTATCACCGTCTGAATCGGATGGCGCGGTATCACGATTGGGGCACCGCACCCCCACTGGGTCACTTCTGGATGGAATTCAACCCTACGGAGTCAGTTTGTCGCCCAAAATTTCGCGGGCCGGTCCGTCCGAGCTACTGGGAGCGCGACTGACTGAACTGTTGCCGTGGACCAAGGTCATCAGCATCTTCATGAAGTCCGCTTGCTGGTCAGCCGGCAAAGGCGCAAGGAGTCGTTCTTGCGTGCGAAGCAGGCCAGGCTCCACCACCGAGAGTAGGCTTTCGCCTTCGGGCGTGATGGTCAGTAGACGCACCCGCCGGTCATCGGGACTTGCGTTCCGGGTCATCAACCCACGGGCCTCAAGACGGTCGACCACACTGCCAATGGTTGAGGTGTCAATGCCGATCGCACGAGCTAGACCTCGCTGGTCGATTCCCGGCTGAGCCGCAACCGCCGCTAACGCCCCGTATTGAACCGGGGTGATGCCATGCAGCTTTGTCTCCTCGAGAAACAAAGCAACCGCGATTTGGTGCAAGCGCCTGACTTGGTATCCGGGAAGGTGCTCGAATTCGGCAGTCATCGTTTCGGGGAGAACTAAGGGTTAACACGGGGATTTTGCAAGAATTATAAGCCTACACTTATCGTCAGCACACTCATTAACAGTACACTTATCACTATAGAAACCATGGCAGAAGCTCTCACCATCGATGTTTCGCGGTTGATCGACGATCGCCGCATCAATCGCTTCAACGTCAAGCTTTTGGTGATCTCCTTTCTGTTCGTTCTGCTGGACGGCTACGAGCTCACTGCTGCAGCGTTCGCCGCGCCTTACCTTGTGAAGGAATGGCAGATCACGACCTTGGCTGCGCTCGGGCCAGTCTTTAGTGCGAGCCTGGTCGGCGTTGCGCTCGGCGCCCCGTTGTTCGGCTACGTCGGCGATCGATTCGGCCGCAAGGTCGCGATCATTGGCTCGTGCTTGCTATTCGCCGTGTTCACACTTGCCTGCATCAAGGTCAGTTCATCCACTGAGCTGCTCTGTCTGCGCTTCCTCGCCGGGATCGGCATCGGGGGGCTGCTCCCAAATATCACGGCACTGAATGGAGAGTTCGCGCCGCGCCGGGTCCGCGCGACGCTGATCATCATCATGTTTACGGGCCTCACCTTCGGAGGGGCGCTGCCGGGGCTGATTTCCGCGACTCTCGTGCCCGCCTACGGATGGCGGATCCTCTTCCTCATTGGCGGTATTGCACCAATTGCGGTTGCCATCCTGGCGGTCTTTTTCCTGCCTGAATCCCTGAAATTTCTTGTATTGAACGAACGCAGCCGGAAATCAATCGTCGGCATCGTGCGCGCTCTCAACTCGGCCCTTGTGATTGGTCCGAACACGAAATTCGTCGTTCAGGGGGAATCGGGCTATTCGGGATTTCAGCCAAAGCTACTTTTTACTGGCCGACTTGCTTACCTGACTCCCCTCCTCTGGGTCATGTTCATCTGTTGTCAGATGGCCTTCTATTTCACCAACAGCTGGTTACCCACTGTCCTCGCCTCTGCACAAGTGACCGCCTCACACGCGGCTATCGCCACATCAATCTTCCAGATCGGGGGCACCATTGGTGGCCTGGCGCTTGCGCGACCCCTTGATAAGCACGGATTCAAGCCGGTCGCTGTTTTGTTCGCGCTGTCTCTTCCCATTGTCGGTTCGCTGGGATTTCTTACCGGCGAGGTTCCGCTGCTCATGGTGGGAGTTTTCTTCGCGGGTTTCTGCCTCCTCGGTCTCCAACTAGGACTCAACGCTGCATCGGCACTCATTTACCCAACTGCCTTCCGAGCAAACGGCTCCGGTTGGGCCTTCGCTATCGGTCGCGTTGGAGCGGTGAGCGGGCCGATCCTCGGCGGAGCCCTCCTGGCGATGAACTTGCCACTTCACCATGTCTTTCTGATGCTGCTGATCCCGCTCAGCTTTGGGACCGCAGCAAGTGTCGCGATTACCCGGTTGAGCGGCAGCGGCTTTCAGGACGGCACGCGGATACAGGCGACCACGCAATAAAGCCATCGAGAGTACTGGAGCGTGATCGAAGCAGGTCGGTCCACATGGCAGCCGTCCATTTGACGCGGTGCCAATTTTTCAAGCTTGTTATCTAAGGATGGTCATGAAGAACGATATTTCCATTGGGTCCGTGGTCGACGCGGTTGTCGTTGGCGCCGGGTTCGGAGGCCTTTACGCTGTCAAGTCTCTACGCGACGCAGGCTTCAAAGTCCAGGCGTTCGAAGCTGGTGACGGTGTTGGCGGTACCTGGTACTGGAATCGTTATCCAGGTGCGCGCGTTGATCTTGAATGCTGGGACTACTCATACTCGTTCTCCCAGGCGCTGCAGGATGAGTGGAACTGGACCGAGCGCTATCCCACAGCTGGAGAGCTGATGCGCTACCTCAATCATGTAGCTGACCGCTTCAGCCTTCGTGAGTCCTTCCGCTTCAATACGCGGGTGGAGTCGGCCATCTTCGACCAAGAGCGCAATGTTTGGACGATTGCAACTTCGGACGGCAACACCACCACCGCCCGCTTCTTCGTCCCGGCGACCGGCGTGTTGTCCGTCCCAAAGCCCCCGGACATCCCTGGAGCGGAAAGCTTTCGAGGAGAAAGCTTCCATACGGGTCGCTGGCCGCAGCACGACATCGACTTCTCTAACAAGCGAGTGGGCATTATCGGCACCGGTTCTTCGGGTGTGCAAGTCATCCAGGCAATAGCCGGGACGTGCAAGCACCTTACGGTTTTTCAGCGTACGGCAGTATTCGTGCTTCCTGCGAAAAACTACGCCCTCACACCGGCAATGCGAGCGCGGGTGCGCTCGGGCTACAGCGAACGTCGAGCGATCAGCCGGTTGACCCGCTTCGGCAATTCAGTTCCCGCCGCCTACGAGTCCGCGCTGGAGGCGAGCCCTCTTGAGCGCCAGAAGAAGTACGAAAACGCGTGGGAGAACAGCCACCTTCTCGCCTTTCGCGCTTGCTACGGTGACATCCTGTCAAACGAGGAAGCGAACGAAACCGTCGCCGAGTTCGTGCGCGAAAAGATTCGCACGACCGTCAAGAATCCGGAAGTAGCGAAGAAGCTGCTGCCCTATGGGTTTCCCTTTGCCACCAAGCGACCATGCCTCGGGGACACTTACTACGACGTCTACAACCGCGAGAACGTCACGCTCGTTGACCTCCAGTCCACGCCGATCGAGGAGATCGTGCCGAATGGCGTGCGCACTAAGGAATGCGTGCACGAACTCGACGTCCTGATCTACGCTACAGGATACGACGCGCTCACTGGTGCGCTTAACCAAATCGATGTGCGCGGGCTCGGAGGGCGCGCGCTCAGCGACAAGTGGGCGGAAGGCGCAAAGACCTATCTGGGTCTCATGGCCAGCGAATTCCCGAACATGTTTACCGTCACCGGGCCAGGCAGTCCAGGGCCGTTGGCCAACATGTCGATGGGGATCGAGCAGCACGTCGATTGGATAACGCGCTTGATGAAGTACATGCGACAGCACAACTTCGAATGCATTGATGCCAACGCGAACGCTGAGCACGAGTGGATGCAGCATGTGCAGGATCTTGTGTCACGCACGCTTTATCTGAAAGCGAACTCGTGGTACCTCGGCGCCAACGTTCCCGGAAAAGCGCAAGTCTTCCTGCCTTATCTCGGGGGGCATGGAAATTACAGAAAGAAGTGCGACGACGTGGCCGAAGCCGGTTACGAGGGGTTCCATCTGACCCGCTCGAACACATCGACCGCGAAGCAGTTGGCTAGTGCGGGTGCGGCGCAAGAGGCGCAGGCCGGTCTGGCCGGCGGAGGCGTCTAAAAGCGGCGACGGAGTCACGAGCCTTCGATCGCCTCAGATGAAACGTCTTCAGGTGTTCAGCCGAACGCGGCGTAGCTCGATGCGCAATGGCAGCGAAATAAGCCGCCGTTTTGCGGGCGTTGGCCAGGCCGCTTCTTTACTTTTGCCGAGTGAACGCTCGGCCTGCAACGAGGCCAGTAAGTCGCGTTGTTTTTAACCGGTCATCTCCAAGATGACATCCTTCAGGAGAAAACTTGAACCTCGTGGATCAAGACAAACGTGGCCGACGCTCGATCGGACGTGCGGATGAGTCGGCAACCGTAGACATGGTACACATCGAGCATGCCCTTCTAGATGTCGGAGGTGTGCATACCAGCTACTACACTGCCGGCGACCCAAGTTCGACACCGGTCCTCTTGCTACACGATGGCGCCTGGGGCGCCGACGCGATGTTGTCTTGGAGGGACGTCCTGATAGATTTGGCAGCCGATCACCGCGTGGTCGCGCCCGATCTTCCCGGCTTCGGCCAAACCGACAAGGTCGTGATGTTCGGCGCATCGCCCTTTGAGCATCGGTTGCGTCACCTCGCTGGCTTTCTCAAGCTTCTGCAGCTAGGTGGCCCACCGCACGTGGTGGGAACTTCCTTCGGCGGAACGTTGGCACTTCGCGCCGCTGCGGTCTCTGCCTTTCCTATGGCGAGCGCGACAAGTGTCGCAGGCACCGGTGGACCGTGGCGGGTCGAATTTGCCAAGCAACTCCTCGCCGACCTGGAGCCCGGACGTGAGTACATCTCACGAGTCGTGGAGGTGTTGACGAATAGGACCTCAGGACTGGACGAGCATATCGACCGCCGCTACGAAAACTCTTTGGCTCCCGGCCATTACGCGGCCATGGTCTCACTGAGACTCAAACACCCCGCCGCGGCGCCTGCCGTCATCGAGGACAGGTACCCCAACAGTTTGGCTGACGCTGCCGTTCCAGTCTCGGTGATCACGACCGCCCAAGACCAGCTAGTGGAGCCGGACTGGCCGAAGCACGTTCGACCTGTAGCTCCGAATGTGGTTTTCCACCAGATGGACGGCCCCCACTCCCCTAATATCACTCATCCGCAGGAACTAGCTGCGATTTTGAGAGACATCATGCGCAATCAAGGGTGATCGCATACACGTACCGAATAGGCGCCGCTGGGGTCGCCGGTAAGCGTCAGCTCATGGCCCTCTTGACCGCGGCCGTTCGCTCAGATGTCGAAGACCTGGCGCAGCATGTGGAACGGCCCTCGCCATGAATGCCCGTTGCCGGTGTTGACTGTGCCCTCAAAGCCATCGATCGCGTGAATCCTTGCAAGGAGAGCATTGAGATCCTGGGTGTCCCCCGTTCGCACCTTCAGGATCATGGCGGTCTCACCTGCCACCGAGTGAATCTCCTCGACCTCCGGAAATTGCTCTAGAGGCAAAAACTGCTGGGTTACTGCCCAGCTTCGCGTGTTGACGTGGACGAACGCGAGGACTGCCCGCCCCACGGCGGCGCCGTCGATGTCGGCGGTGACAGCTTTGATGACGCCGTCATATTTCAACTTCTTCACGCGCTCGTGCACGGCGGTGGCAGAGAGATTCAGGGCTTTCCCAAGGTCGGCATAGCTGCGAGTCGCATCCTCGGCCAGTGGAGTATTTCCTCTGCGGGCTGCGCCCCTCAGTTAAACGAAGCCGAGCGACGGCTACGAGATCTTCGGTCTACAACAGCTTTGCGAAGTCCGACGCAAACAAGTGCGTCGTCCTTGAAACAAGCGGCGCACCCCTCTATACAGTCGCCAGAAGCGCTTCCTTTTCCTTCAAGTGCGCGCGAAGCCGGCTGGCATAGTCTTGCGTGACGGCGGCCTGGATGCTCGGACGCCGAGCCAAGGCGAGACGCCAGTTTGCCACCCGTTTCAGCCCATCAAACACATGATGGGTTGGCTCGAAGTCGAAGTCGAGAATGTCGAAGTATCGAAAGATCGGAGCCATGACGGCATCCACCATGCTGAAGCTTTTTCCAGCGAAGTAAGGGCCGTCCAACATCTCGCCCTCAAACCGTTCCAGCTTCTTCCTGAAGGCAGCAGCTTTGGCACAGGCTGTCTCGTGGTCGGTGGCGTTCAGAAGGCCCCAGGCATCCGACAACGCAGCAGAAGCGAATTCGATCCACGCACGATGTTGTGCACGAAGCAGCGCATCCTGCGGATGCAATGCCGGACTGGGTTGCAGATCCTCGAAGTATTCGCAGATAGCGACGCTTTCGAATAGAACGGAATCGCGTCCGTCGGCGTGCAAAACCTTGAGCAAAGGAACCTTGCCCATTGGAGAAATGGCGAGAAACCAGTCTGGCTTGTCGTGAAGATCGACATTGACCCGCTCGAAGGCGATCCCTTTTTCGTGCAACACGATGGCGACGCGCTGGACGAAGGGGCAGAGGGGATGACTGATAAGTGTCAACTGCGTTTGTGACATTGGAAGAAGCCCTGTAAAAACAAGGCCCCCACGAATGGGGGCGGTCGCGTGGCGATTCGTTTGGTTTTACGACTTCAAGAACTCTTGGGTCGAAACCGCATTGCCGTAGAAAGGCAAGATATCCGCCAGGAACGAGGCCTGCTGCTCCTGCGTGAAGGCCGCCGACGCGTCGTAGATGACGTTGGTGTGGTAGCCAAGGTCGTGCGCATTGCGCAGCGTCGATTCCACGCACTGGCGCAAGGCATAGCCCATCAGGTAGATATCTTCGATCTTGTTGTTGCGCAAGTAGCTGTCCAGCGTCGTGGCGGCAAAGGCGCTGCTGCCGCCGGTGCGCTCGGTGATCACATGCTCACCGGCAACTGGCTCGAAGCCTGGGAAGAACTCCGTCTGCTCGCCGAGGAAGGATTTGTAGGCGGGGATCATGGTGCGCAGACCGTACCTGCCCTGGCCCATCGCCTTGTAGCTCGGCTCCAACACCATGGCGACGTGAATCACCTCCATGCTGCGGCGCCGGGCCTCGGCAAGCACTTTCCCGGAATTCACGACCGAATCGTCGAACTGCTTGCGATCCTGGAATTGAGGATTGATGCTGCCGGTAGATGCCACCCAGTCGTTTTGATATTCGATGAGGATCAGCGCACTTTTGCGGGATTCGGTGGTCTGCGGGGATGTGGAAGGCGTGTTCATAGGAGAGTTGCCCGTTAAGGATGGTTTGAGTGTGGTTTGCAATCAGCCGTTGAGCGTGCGGCCGCCGTCGACGATGATTTCGGAGCCGACCGTCCACCGGGACTCGTCCGAAGCCAGGTACAGCACCGCCTTGGCGACCTCTTCCGGCGTGCCGAAACGTCCAAACGGAATGGTTGCGGCGATGTCCTTGTTGGCCTGCTCGCGATAGGCATCGGGAATGCCGAGCTTGTCGTACAGCGGCGTTTCGACCGGGCCGGGGCTGACGGCGTTGACGCGAATGCCGCGCCCGAGCAGTTCGCTCGAAAGCGTCTTCGACATGTTCAGAAATGCGGCCTTGGTTGCGGCATAAACCGACGAGCGCACCGCGCCGACGTGCGCATTGATCGATGTATTGAGCACCACCGATGCGGGGCTCGCGAAGACAGGCAGCAAGGCCTGAATCAGGAAATACGGCCCCTTGACATTGATGTCGAACGAGCGATCGAACATTTCTTCTGTCCACTCTTCGATCGGCATCCAGACGGATACGCCAGCGTTGAGGAAAGCGATGTCGAGTTGACCGTAGTGAGCCTGGACGGCTTGTGCCAGCTCCTTCTGCGCGGCCACGCTGGCTGAATCGGCGCGCAGCACCAGAACTTCGCTGCCCAATTCCGACTGGGCCTTGGCGAGGGAATCGGGATTGACGCCGGTGACGATGACACGCGCGCCTTCGGCGAGGAATTGCTTGGCCGTTTCAAGGCCAATGCCGCTGGTGCCGCCGGTGATGAGAGTACGTTTGCCTTGCAAGCGGGACATGAAAATTCTCCTGAGGGGTTGATCGTGGGCAGCCACTTGGCTGCCCTGCCGTGTGAAGAACTATGCACTCATGCCAGAATCTTTATAAGATCGTATCTTTGAATATTATTCATGCTCCACACGCATGAATTGGAGGTTCACTTTGGATCGATTCCTGTTGATGAATTGCTTCGCTCGCGCCGTGGAGACGGGCAGCTTTTCCGCTGCGGGTCGCGACCTGGGCTTGGGACAACCGAATGTCAGCCGGTACGTGGCGGCCCTGGAAGATCATTTGCAAACCAGGCTGCTGCATCGATCAACGCGCAAACTTGCCCTGACACCGGAGGGGGAGCGCTACTACGCGGAAGTCCGGCGGATTCTTGACGCCGTGCACGAATCAGAGTCGTCGTTCAAGGAGAACGTCGATCCGTCCGGATTGCTACGCGTTGCCTGTCCGACCGCGCTGAGCTATGCATTTGTGTTGCCGCATGTGCCCGCATTCCTGGAGCGTTATCCAGGATTGACGCTGGATCTCCAGACCAACGATCGATATGTCAATCTGGTCGATGAAGGGGCTGAACTCGCGATTCGGATCGGACATTTGGCAGACAGCGCACTGCGTGCGCGCCGCATTGGTTTGTTCGACCGCGTGTGCGTTGCCAGTAAAAAATACCTGGCTCAACGCGGAGTCCCCAGTACGCCCGATGACCTGCGCGGACACGATTGCGTGATCTACACCCTGCTGTCGTCCGGTGCCACCTGGCGCTTCCGGGATACCGAAGTTCCGGTCACCGGCAGGCTTCGGGTCAGCTCACCTGAGGCCGCGCGCGAATCTGTTAACGCGGGGCTGGGAGTCGGGTACGGGCCGGAATGGCTGTTCGAGGAAGGGCTGAGGAACGGCAATTTGCAGTTGCTGCTGACGGCATATGCCAATCCGCCCGTGCCTATACAAATCGTTTATGTGGCGAACAGACTTCTTCCGAAGCGGGCCATCGTATTCATGGATTTCATCGCCGAAGAATTTTCGAAGGTTCCAGCATTCAACGTCCGCGATTGATTGCCTCAAATGCAATGAACCTGGTGTCAAGCGACATCAGGATCTGCCCCCCAGGGGGGCAGTTTGTCGTGTCGCCTGACACCTGGTAAATAACTCCGGGTCAGGATTCCATGGAAATCAGTCCTCGTACCTGTTGATTTCCATTACAAGGCACCCCACTGGGTCAGAGGTCCGCCGATCAACATTCCCAGAACCTCGCTTGTGGAAAATCAGCCACATCCGTCAAGGCAGATGGATTCGCCGGTATTTCTGTCGGTATTTCCAAGGACCGAGCGCGGAAAACCAAGTATTCATGCGCCTGCTGACAGAAGATTCGATCCCCTCCGGGGAATGGGCATCCGCATCGCCCCGCTGCGCGGCAGGGCCGCCAAGAACAGCCTACTCCCGCAGCGTGAACACCACTGACAGGTAAGAGACCGGCTGAGTCTGAATGGCCTCGATCCCATGCAGTGCGGTCGCATCGAACAGCAGCGAGTCCCCTTCCCTCACATCCACAGTCCTGCCGCCATAGCTGTACCGGACCTCGCCGGACAGGAAGTACAGGAACTTAAGACCCGGGTGCTGGAAGGTCACGTAGGGATCGGCGCCGGGCAGCAGCGTGACCAGGTAGGGCTCGACGAACAGGTTGCCCGAGAGTAGGTGGCCCAACAGCTCATAGCGGTAGTCCGCCACCGCGCCGATGCGATCGACCAAGACACCATGTCCTGCACGCACATGGCAAAAGTCAGTGCGCCGCGCCTGATCACTGAAGAAGCGTGAGGTCGGCACATGCAGGCCCTGCGCGAGGCGCTCCAAGGTCTCGACCGAAGGCGAGACCAGACCGCGCTCGATGCGAGAAAGCATCGAGGCAGAAATCCCCGAGGTCTTGGCCAGTTCGCCACCAGACATCACGGCCGCCATGCGAAGCGCCTTCACCTGCGCGCCGATGCGAGCCGCGGACAGACTGCGCACGACAGGCGCGGGTTGCCTCGGTCGGACACGCGTCACCGAGACCGGCAGCCGCAACGGGCGAACTGTTGGCAGCGGCGAAGCCCGCTCTCTATCGGCCATCTTGAATCTCGCACATGAGAATGGTCAGTTAGCACCTTGCACAACACATCCGAGAACGACTGCGAAAACGCAATAACTAGTCATATACTTTGTAGCTCTATGCCATTCTATATGCGGCAATTAAGCGGTGCCAAGCCGCCGTGCTCCTCCTGTTCCGCCACCCAACTTTCCGCGTGCCTTTCGGACTGTGCGGGTCGCGGTAGGCATCCCGCAGGAGGCCTTTGACACAGTCTCATCTCGGACCTATGTCAGCATTCTTGAAAGAGGCGTGAACGTCCCCACGCTCACGAAGATCGATGCTCTGGTTCGGGTTCTGGGCCTGCACCCGTTGACCGTGCTCACGCTCGCCTACGCGAGTTCACCGTCGTTCGAAGAAATCAGCAAACTCCAAGAACTGGTGGCGGGAGAAATCGCAGGTCTTGGGTTGTCGGGGTTCTCTCCAAACTCGTTGCCCAGAGGCAAGACTCGCAGCACCACATAAGAGGTTTGGGCTTGAGGTTGTCGGCGTCCACGAGGCGTGAATTCTTCGTCGTGGAAACCCTTGACCCTCAGAGCCCCCAGCCATATACCCGCGTCGCGAGCAGCCGCCGAAGCACTTAGAGCGGCTAACAAAACATGTCATCGCCAAATAACTGTTTGGCGTTTGACGATTCATGGGTCGAAGTAAGAACAGGGAAATCAGCGTTGCGCTTTGGAAGAAGGTCGAGCCACTGCTGCCGCAGGTAGTGCCCTCGCTCAAGGGAGGCCGCCCAAGGGTCAGCGACCAGATGGCACTCAGCGGTATCGTCTTTGTGCTTCGCACCGGCATCCCTTGGGAGGAACTGCCCCAGGAACTCGGCTTTGGCAGTGGCATGACCTACTGGCGGCGTCTGCGCGACTGGCAGGCCACGGGAGTGTGGTTTTCTTCAAGGCGGCCGACGCGCTGGACACCTCTCCGGCCAACGTGACACGCTACGTCAACGAACTGGAAGCCCACTTGCGCACGCGGCTGATCAACCGCACATCGCGCCGCTTGTCGCTCACCGAAGGCGGCGAAGCATTGTTCGACCGGGCGAAGTCGATTCTTGAAGAGGTCGCAGAGACCGAGGCGCTGGCGACCACCGCGTCACTGCAGCCGCGTGGGCGCCTGCGCATCAACGCGCCGCTGAGTTTCGGCAGCCTCGTGCTCGCGCCGCTGTGGCCGAGATTCATGGCGAAGTATCCCGATGTCGAGCTCGACATCGCGCTCATCGACCGCGTGGTCGACATCGTCGAGGAAGGCTACGACCTGGCCATCCGCATCTCGCGGACCACGTCGGGCAACCATATCGCGCGTCGCCTGGGCAGCTCGGAGAACCTCGTCTGTGCCTCGCCCGAATACATTGCGGCCCACGGCATGCCCGAGGTTCCGGCGGACCTTTCGCGGCATCCGTGCCTGGGCTACACGTACGGCGCGACATCCGATGAGTGGCAGTTCGCCGGCCCTGGCGGGACGCTGGAATCCGTGCGGGTTCGCTGGGCGATACGGGCCAACAATGGCAACACCGCCCGCGCCGCAGCAATCGCCGGCGCCGGTGTGATCTGGCAGCCGAGTTTCGTGATCGGCGAGGACGTGCAGGCCGGTCGGCTGGTCGAGGTCATGCCCGGCTATCGCATGCCCCCCATCGACATCCTCGCGATCTACGCAAGCCGCCGCCACCTCAGCGCAAAGGTGCGGGTGATGGTTGACTTTCTGGTGGATGCCTTGCAGCACACAGCGCTGCGGGAGGGCGCGTAGGCACCGGTTTGCAAGAGACCGGCCGTTGTCGCCATCAGGGTTGCCTTGGGTCCGTTCCCGGGCTTTCGGTCCACCGGTCACGGGCAGTACGTCTTCCCCAGCCTTCTCACTGGCGAGCTACCCATGAGTGACGACACCGTGAACACCGCGCTACGACGCATCGGCTTCGACAACACCGAGATGATGGCGCATGGCTTCCGCGTGATGGCGCGCACCATCATGGTCGAACAGATGGACGTCGAGCCCTAGGTGATCGAAGCGCAGCTCGCGCACGGGAAGAGCGGCCCGCTGGGCGCTGCCTACGATCGCGCAGAGTTCGTGGTGAAGCGCCGCAAGATGATGCAGCTGTGGGGCCGACCACCTCGACGAGTTGCACCAGGGTGCAAAGATTTTGGCTTTCAAGGCGGCCTGAAGGCCTCCCTCAAAGTGACGCCCCTTTCGTGCCCTCGCGAACACCAGCAAGAAGTGAGGCGCGATGCGGGGTTGTGGCCGGCTAGCGGGATCTTCCAGCATCCTTGTTCGGATATAGCGACCGAACCGTCGGTTTCAGCGCGCGGCAAGGATCTTTGATGCTTCCTCCGCTTGAATGCGCGCTACCTCTTTGCGCTGCTGGTTGTACTGGCCCCCATGTGATCTTGCCTATGTAAAGGGCCAGCGAAGCCTGATCGAGACGCGCTGAGGCCCCTTCTGCGGAAGTCGCGATGCCCATCCCTTTCGTTCCGCTGTGTGCACGCATGGCCGCGAGCCACTTCGAATTGAATCCAGCGACTTCAGCGCGCCAAGCGGAGAAAAGCGCTTTGTCTTGTGCGGCCAGAAATGATTCGTCAGCGAGTTGCTCAAGCGTGATCTCTTTTGCCTGGCACGCTGACTTCTGCATCATCCGTTGCATTGCAGGGCCAGCGCACATCGCCTCCGACGCTGCTTGCAGAGCCTTTCCGGTCTCTGCCAATGGGCTGCTCGGCGGAAGAGGCACGCCATCTGGGCCAGTTTGAACGCGCGTCAGCGTCCAGCCTTTAGAGTTCATGCACGCGTCGAAAAGACCGCCGTTCATCGCCATTCCACTGGAGGCGGCGCCACCGTCCTGATTGAAGAAAGCCGTTTCGGATTATTGCTGCGCACCTTGCAAGCAGGCGTAGCGGTCGCTCGCGAAATCGTCCTTCGATGCACCCGGCTTGTTCCAAAGATTTTGGGCGCACCCACCGTGCAGCACGACCATGGCGGCCGCGCATAGAAGAATTCTCATGTTCGCTCCTTTTCGTTGTTAGACCGCAAACAGGACGCCCTTCCTACTGCTAGAGGACTTCTACCGAAGTTCAGTGGGCAGTGAAATATACATTCAGCTACATTTATCCGAGGGCATACTCGGCTTTCGAGTTCAGCTGCAGAACAGACTGAACTGAGTTTCCAAGTGGACTACCATCTGCGCGATCACGGGGCCGGCATCGAGCAGTTCGACTGGCGGCACCTTCATCGCCCTCGCCTCCTCTGCAGTGCAACAGTGCATGGCAGCCGGCCAACTTGAGAGCAACTCATGGGACACATTAAATCCATCGGTATCCTCGCAACGGCATTTCTGCTAGTTTCGTGCGGCGGAGGAGGGGACGGCTTCACGGGGTCCGCGTTCCCTGGTGCTGGTAGTGGACAGCCAACAAGCCCACCTACTACACCCACACCACTCCGAGGGTCGCTGATCGAAGCATCGGGCGGAATCGCGCTTCTAACGGGTGACACCATCAACGCTGCAAGCGCCCGGGGCGGGTATCAAGCGGTCGCTGGGAAGGCAAAGTGCAATGTCAAAGTGATGCCGATTTACTACCATACGATCGGGCCCAACGGGGAATCCACAAATGCCTCGGGAGTCCTTCTTCTGCCATATGGACCAGTAGGCAATAACAACAATGTCCCAGAGTGCATGACCGCATCGTCCCTTGTAGCGTATGCCAAGAGCACTGACGTTCAAAAGCCGCGCACCCTGGCGAATCCGCAAGACCCTGAAACCCTTCTCCTGGCCGCCATATATAGCTCGCAAGGGTACGCAGTGGTTGCGACTGATTATTTGGGCTACGCTCGATCAACATTTCCATACCACCCCTACCTCAATGCTGACTCAGAGGCCAGTTCCGTCATCGACTCGATCCGAGCTGCGCGACAAGCTGCCGCCGAGCGAAACTTAGGGGGTTCCCTTTCCGGAAAGGTGATGTTGCTGGGCTATTCTCAAGGCGGTCACTCCTCCATGGCCGCCCAGCGTGTAGGCGAAAGGGATGCCGCGTCGGAACTGAACATAGTGGCTGCCGCACATCTCGCGGGCCCCTATAACGTATCAGGCCAAGTGAAGTCTCCTGATGCGATTCTCGGATACCAGTTCATTGTTCCGTTCATGGTTACCGCCTATCAAAAGGTCTATGGCAACGTCTACTCCGATGTCAATACCGCCTTCAAACCGCCCTACGCATCGAACATCGCGAGTTTGCTGCCAAGCCCGACGCTGAACTACGCCACGCTGGTGAGCACGGGCGCGCTGCCGGGTGCCAATAACGAGACTCCGAACCAGGCGCGCGACGAACTGTTTCAGGGCTCGTTCCTAGCGGACGTGCAAACCAACCCGAGTAATACTCTTTACCTCGATGCAAAAAAGAACGACCTATTTGGCTGGAGCCCCAAAGCCACAACGCTGTTATGCAGTGGCGCTGGCGACCCGACCGTACCTCCAGCGCTGCACCTCATCCCATTGAAGGCGAATTTTGATTCTCGCGGCGTCACCACCGTAAGCACCCTGGATGTCGATGCCCAGGTGCAGGCTACCTACGGCCCTGGCGGCCATGCGCCCACTGACTCCAGCTCTACGGCCTACGCCACCTACTACAGCAACTATCACGGCATATACGAACCTCCCTTCTGTCATCTTGCCGCACGGCAACTATTTGATTCAGTGAAATAGCAGAAGCAATCCCTGCTCCAGCCGGAAGCCGAAACAGGAGACTACTAAGGCAGCGCTGGACGCTACTTCGCGCCAGCCTGCTCCGCGATATTGCGCACCGAGTCACCCGCACGACGCAAGCCTGCGGACGATCCCAGCCAATAATTGCAGACTTGCCCGAAAGCGATGGGGAGAGCGCCGAACATAACATTCAACAACTGGCAGGCGTTAGCGGAAAAATCGGCCTGCACAATGAAGAGCCGGCAGATGCAGAAGAAGTAGCCTGGCACGATGAGCGTGGACACGACAGGTGCACCCCAAGCGACGGATGACTGCTCTTTCGCAAGGTCCACTGTCTGCTAGCGTGCGCTCTGGGTGTCCTGCAGCCATGCCGCTTCGCGCGCCTGGTCGATCCGCGCAAGTTCGACGGTCAGTGCATTCTCGGCTTGCTTGACGGCGACGATCTGCTCCGGACCGAGGCGCCCAGATGCGAGTTCGCCGGCTATGTCGGCTTCGGTGGCGCCCCGGTTGAACGAAATGAACCCAATTGCATCGCTGTCGGCGCGCTCTGTGACCACGGCCAGCAGGTCAGTGCTGAGGTGTGCCCGAGTCAGTTCGACCTGACCTCACCCCACCGCCAAGCGCTGAGTACAGCTCGAGCTTGCCGCCAAGCTCTCGTATGCCGGCCGCCCTGAGCGGTGCAGCGCTCAGCGAACCGATGCCCTCCCCCGACTTCTGGGTCTCGTCGGCCTGGTGCAGCTTGCGTAGTTGCCGCGCCCAGGTTCGCATCCGGGCGCGCTACCAAGTGACGATGTAGACCACGCCCCCGACTTCATCCCGCGGCTCGTCATCGCCTCAGGCATCGGGCGTCACTGCATCCGGGTAGATCGGATCGAGCGGCTTGGTCAGCCCGAGAAACAAAGGGTGGCGACGGCTACGAGGTTCAAGCATGTGCTTTTCTAGCGCGGATCCTCGGAAAGCTTGAACACGGGCTTTTCGGTCGTGTTCTTCATGTCTGGCAGCGAGCGATCTCACGCCAGTCCCCATTTGCCTCGCAGACTAACGTCAGCATGGTATTTGTAGCGGTCACAAGATTGCCGTTCAGCCGAAGATTCCCCCCATCATCGACAACGGTGAGCGCTGCCGCGAACCTCATAGAAAGCGTGTGTCCGGGGTACGTGGGTGGAATGCTGTTGATATTGGTCGTACCCGTCACGAAGATGTAGCTCTTCGAGATGGACACGACCATAGTAGATGCTGAAGCAGTCTCGAAAGGAATGGAGTCCTTGTTTGCACCCGCCGCCCCAACCAATGCGGCACTGGCCAATGAAACACCGCTTTCAAATTGACATCCCGAAATCGTGACCGTGTTTGATGCGTTGGACTCAACCCTTACATCCGCCGTCCCGGTCTTGCGAAACTTACAGCCGGAAATTCCTACGCGCTGCGCGCCCTGGCTTGCCGAATAGGGCGTGTTTGGTGCAACATGAATCCCGAAGCGATTTGTAGCCGATTTCGTGCCGACGTTATAAAAGCTGCATCCGCTGAAGTTAAAGTCCATCTCTGGCGTCAAGATGCGCACATCAGTTCCTGACTGGCTAATCCAACGGCAGCCGGTGAAATTCAGGTCTTCATAGTGTCCCGTGTTGTCAGCTAGAACACCAAAACAATCCGTTACCCCGTTAGGCATATTCCCAGCCCCATTGAACCAACAGCCGGTGAACTGAAACTGCATCTTCATGCCTGCCCCCGTCAGATAGACATTGTGTCCATCTCGAGTACCGTCGAAATAAGTCTGCACAAAATGCAAATTTGCGCATCGATACGCTGGGCTGACCAACATGATGTGATCGCGAAAATTTCCCATGTCTATATTGACCATGAAGACGGCTTCAACGTCGTAAATGGCCAGTGCAACCGCGCCGATGGGCGTGCTGTTCGGCTGCAGATCATCGGTGCCGCGAAGGAAGCAGTCGATGATGTTTAGGTTGGCTCCTAGATTAACGTCCGGCGCAGTCACCGGATAACCGCAAGTAATCGCAGTCCCTGCACCCGTTGGGTTCACGATGAAGACTTCTGACAGTGTGGTTTGTTCAAAGCCACGGAAGTTGAATCCGCCGTGATGGCGCTGAAGTCGCAGACGGCTGAAGAACCCACGTCGTTCGAACTCGAAGTCGAAGTAGGCCCCTGACGTCCTGGCCGGCGCACTGGTGATGGAGAAATTTTCGAATGCTCGGTAGATCGTCGATCCATCAGCGTAGAAGACAGAGTCATTCGCCGACGAAGTCTTCAACACAGTTGCATCAATCCCTTCGCCGTAGATGCGCATGTTGTTAGCGCCCGTCGTATCAATCCGTGCGCTGAGAACATAGGTTCCTCGCGGCACAAAGATCGAGCCTCCCCCAAACAGATTTGATGTAGTTGACGGCCGCTTGGAACGCGGCCAGATCATCAATGACGCCATTTCCTAACGCTCCAAAGTCCTTCACGCTCACCTGATCTGCCAGCCAAGCGCTCAGCGTTCGTGTTGTTGCTCCCGTGAATGGCGCCGCGTAGTTGACAGTTGTCGCATCAGTTGGCATTGGGACTCCCTTTGGCATGTTGAGGAACTGAGGTCCAACAAGAAATTCCCCGGCGGCAGGTTGTGCGATTCCATGCGCTTATCCAGTGTGGTGGCCAACGGGCGCCGCTTGTTGCCGTTTGGGGACAAAACGTTCCGCCGTGAAGTCACTGCAAAAGCTGCGCCGCACGCGCACATGAGCAGTTCGCACCTTCCGTATCGAGAGGAGCGCCCCGCCGCTGCCACTACCGCTCATGACAAAGCGCCTGCCATAGGCAGGAGCGCCCGCCGGAGCTGAACTGAATCTTGGCCGCGGCCACCTGCAGGAAGTCGAGCAAAGGAATGCGAGGAATACCTCTTGGGCCAATTCGCGCGATCAGGCCCCCTTCAGGCCGCCTTCACGCCGCCTTTCGCATCGTCGTGCAAACCCGGTTCCGCCCCCCCATCTTGGCCTCGTACAGCGCCTTGTCGGCTGCCTGGATCAACGCCTTCGGCGGCCCCTTGGTGATTGCAGGGCTCAGCGCATCCACGCCGGCACTCAGCGTCACGAACCCGTCGGGCGTACCGGCGTGCACGATTTCCAGGCTACGAACCGCGCTGCGGATTCTTTCCGCGAGGATGACGGCGCCAGCCACATCGGTATGCGGCAACAGCACCGCGAGTTCCTCTCCGCCGTAGCGGGCCGCGAGGTCTCCCGGACGGCGCGAAGCGAGGCTGGCGATCGTGCGGCTGATCGTCTGCAGGCACTCGTCGCCGGCCGCATGTCCATAGATGTCGTTGTACTGCTTGAAGCAATCGACATCGATCATGATGAGCGCCAGGGTGCTCGCATCGCGCATGGCCCGGCTGAATTCGCTGTCGAGCGTCACGTCGAACTGGCGGCGATTCGCCAACCCGGTAAGGCCGTCCTCCATGGCGAGCGTATTCAAGGTCTTGTTGAGCGTTTCCAGCGCGTCGCGCGCCCGCCGCAGTTCGGCCTCGCTCTTGTTTCGCAGTTCCATCTGCTTCACCAACCGCCATCCGACGAAGCCGACGATCGACGTCATGAGAATGATGCCCGCCGTATGCCAGAGCGTGTCCTGCCACCATGCGGCCAGGATCTCATCCTTCGAAAGTGCTGCAGTCACGAACAGCGGATATTTGTCGAGACGCCGAAAGCTGTTCAGGCGCGTGACGCCGTCCTGCGCTGATAAGACTTCTGTCGTTCCTACCGGACCTTGTGCAAGGTAGGCGCGGAAGAGCCCGGTCTCCCGCATGTTCCGTCCAACTATGTCGGCGCTGTATGGCCGGCGAATCATCATGGTCCCGGTTTCGAGGACCAGACCGATCGCGCCGGCACGGCCTATGTCGAGGCTGTCGTAGAACTTCGTGAAGAAGTCGATATCGATCGTCGCGAGCACCACGCCGGCGAAGCTGCCATCCGCATTGTTGATGCGCCGGGAGACGGGAACGAGCAGCTTTCCGTTGGTTCGGCTTTTCACCGGAATGCCGATGTGCGGCCCCCGCTCCTCGTGCTCTCGATGAAATAGAAAGTACTCCCGGCTCGCATTGTTCAGGTTCAGATTCTGCGACGTCGTCTGCCTGGAGTTCGCGACCCAGTTTCCATCCTTGTCATAGATGTGGATTGCATCGAGCTGAGGGAGTTCGGCCACCCGCATGGCAAGCACCTTGCGAAGCCGTTCGACGGCCGCCGGCTCCGTGCCGTCGTGTTCGACGCGCTCGACGATGCCGACCAGCGCCGTATCGGCCTGCTTGATCGTGTCTTCCGCCTGCTGTGCCATGGCACGCGCGAGATTCGACGCTGCGACGCTCATCTGCTGGAGCAGGACCCTGCGTGCGTGCCAGCTGTTCCAGCAGTCGAGCGCCACGAGGGTGAGGCAAACCACGGCCACGAAAGCGGTCGTCCGGAAGATGATGGATGGCCGGCGAAACACTATGTGTCTTCGGCGCAATGATGTCTGGAGCCCATACCCGACTTTGGCACATCCTTGGTTGAATCGGCCACTATCACCACCAGCCATTGGGCCTGTTCGGGCAGGCAAGCAGGGGCCGCCGACAGCCGATCGCGCGCAAGATAGCCCGGCCGCAGACAAAAATCTCCGGGATTAACCCTCGCCAGGGCCTGTCAGAGTGCCCTCTGTGCGCCCTCTGGAATCAATGGCGACAAAGGCTCGATAGCCTCGCCCGTCTCCACGTAGTTGAGCTCGATCGGGTGGACGACGGCTGCTGCGGCCTCGCCGTCGAATTTCACCAGCAGGTACTCGCCGCTCGCGCCGGAGATGATCCCGAAACGGCCATTGAGTTCGACCCTGCTGCCGCGCCGCGCCGGCACCTTGAAGCGCATTCGAATGTAGGGAAGACCTACGCGGAAATACTCGACCATGTGAACTCCCAGTCTTGTTGTCGGTTCGACGGGGAAGCACGCTGCAGGCCCGTGCGGATCTGCGCAAACTCCCTGGCAGTGATCTCACCGCCACCCCTTGGGAGGGCGTGTCAGCCAAGGCCTCTCCTCGATGACAGCCGCCGGATGTTCAGATGGTGGAGCGCTCAAATGACAAGCCGAAGAAGCTGCAGAGAACGGCATCGCCGGAACACTACGCCCCTTCGCGCAACAGGCCTTCACAGCCCGATGCGGGATCGACGATGCTCAGGGCATGCCCACTGCAAATTCACGGCCACCAGCGCGCTTCGGATGGCGCATCGCCGCGCTGATCTACACGGTCACCGGCGTCGCGTGCATCCTGGCCTGCGCCGCCGTGCCCGAGAGCGAAGCGGGCCTGCTCGCCGCCGTCTTGGGCGGGCTGCCATGGTCGATGAGCTTGCTGACGCTGGACCTGTCGCCCGGCGTGGCGAACACGGCGCTGATGCTGCTGGCCGGCAGTTGGGCGATCAATGCCGCGCTTCTGTGGTGGCTGGCGCTGCGCCGGCCAACGCATCACGGACCAACGCATCCGGCGTAGGGACATTTCCGCCTCCGGCGTCCTGCGCCAGGCTGGCATTCAGTGCGATCATTCGCGCGCGAAATACTGGCTCATTTTTCTCGCCCCCTCCCCTTCAAAGGCTTTTCCCGATGCCCCAAGACCTGCTGCAAGTCAACGCGCCCCTGATCGGCGTTCCCGGCGGCCGCCACCTGCTCGACACGCCCGCCCTGCTGATCGACCTGCCCGCAATGACGCGCAACATCGAACGCATGGCCGCCTTCGCCAAGGCGCGCGGCATCCACCTGCGACCGCATGTGAAGACCCACAAGTCGGTCGAGATCGCGCGGCGCCAGGTTGCTGCGGGCGCCATCGGCGTGAGCTGCGTCACGCTGGGCGAGGCAGAGGTGATGGTCCAGGGCGGCATTCCTGGCGTGCTCATCACCTCGCCCGCCGTCACGCCGAGCAAGATCTCGCGGCTCATCAAGCTGGCGCAGCGTGCGCGCCCGGGCGACGTGATGGTGGTGGTCGACAACCCGCAGAACCTGGCCGACCTGGCACGTGCGGCGAGCGAACTCACGCACCCCCTCGACGTGCTGGTGGACTACGGCGCGGGCTACAACCGCACCGGTGCAGCCACTCAGGCGAAGGTGCTCGAACTCGCGGCACTGGTGGCCGCCGAGCCGCGCCTGCGGCTGCGCGGGCTGCAGTCTTATGCGGGCAACCTGCAGCACATCGTGTCGCGCGAGGAGCGCAGCGCGGCGGCGGCCGGTCTGCGCGAAACGGTGGCGGACATCGTCGCGGCGGCGAAGCGGCAGGGCCTGCACTTCGACATCGTCACCGGTGCAGGCACCGGCACGCACGATCTCGATTCGCAGGAGAACGCGTTCACCGAACTGCAGGCGGGCTCGTATGTGTTCATGGATGCCGAGTACACGCAGGTGCTCGCCAGCGACGGGCAGCCGTCGCCCTTCGAGGTCTCGCTGTTCGTGCAGACGGCAGTGGTCAGCACGAATGCAACCGGCTGGGTGACGGTCGACGGCGGCACCAAGTGCTTCTCGACCGACAGCGGCGTGCCGCTGGTGGCCAAAGGCGTCGACGCTGCGAGCCGCTATGCCTTCTTCGGCGATGAGCACGGCAAGCTGATGCCGCCCCAGGGCTCAACGGCGCAGCGGCCCGCGCTGGGTGCGCGCGTGGAGTTTGTCACGCCGCATTGCGACCCGACGGTCAACCTGCATGACGCGTTTCACGTGGTCGAAGGCGGCACGCTTGTCGCCATCTGGCCGGTGGACGCGCGCGGCAGGCGCTAGGCGTCCCGGGGCCGACCGCAGCAGCGTCAGACGCGCGGAAGCGCCGCAAGGAAGGTGGACACGACGATCGCGGCGGCGCGGTCGAGCTGCAGGATGTCTCCCACATCGAAAGCGTGCGGCGCTGTGCGTCCACTCGAACCGAGTGGCTTGCGGATCTCGACAAGAACTTCAGCCGCCAATTCGCGGTCGCTGCGCGGCCCGCCGTTGGGATGCATCACCCATTTATCGACTTGATCGAATGGAATGCTGCGGAAGACCCCCACGATGGGGATGTACTTGTAGCGATCCTCGCCCACCAGGATGGGCACGCTGAGGTTGCAAAAAAACGTGGTCGTCGACATGCAGGATCGCCGTCGCTAAGCAAAGCGTTCAATTGTTAATTAGTGCACTGTCAACAACCACCCTATGCGGAGCCATCGGCGGGGAAGACGTGACCTTCTGCACACAAACTGCCTCCATTCTTTCTTCTTCTCCCCTTAAAACAAATACTTTATTCTTACACAAGGACGCCGAAAAAGGCACTCGTGTGTTGTCGGCTGTTTGGGTGCGACTTGGGGGGAGCTGCCCACGGGCAGCGGCAGGCGCAGAGGATGGGGGATGCGAGGTTGCGCGAAGTTCGGCACCCAGCGGGCTGGGGATTACCCGTCCGCCCGCACATGGGGCAGCGAAGCGAGCAGCCCTGCACCAGGGCCGCAAGCCTGTTGTGGATCAGGCCGGAGCGCTGAATCGCGGCATACGCCGCTCGATGTTGGCCTTCACGGCCTCAAGCTGGTTCGGGCTGCCGATCAGGGCCTTCTGCTCGACCGATTCGGCCATCAACAGTTCGGCTGCGCTCTGCGAGGCCGACGCATTGAGCAGCCGCTTGCCGGCACGGATCGCGTCGGGGCTCTTGCCTGCGATCTCGTGCGCCATCTGCAGCGCATCGGCCAGCGGATCGACCGCAATGCGGGTGGCGAAGCCGATCCGAAGAGCCTCCTCGCCGGAGAAGATGCGGCCCGTGAAGGTGAGTTCGCGCACCACGTCGCTGCGGGCGAGCTCGCGCATCAGCACCATGCCGGCCATGTCGGGCACCAGGCCCCACTTGATTTCCATCACCGAGAGCTTGGTATCGGGCGCCACGATGCGGATGTCCGCGCCCAGTGCCACCTGCAGCCCACCGCCGAAGGCCACGCCATGCACGGCCGCAATGACCGGCACCGGCACCTCGCGCCAGACCATCGCCACCTGCTGCGCGGCGTTCGAGATGCCATGCGTGCGCGCCAGCAGGTCGGCGCCGGCCGCGCCCTCGCCCAGCACATCGGAGCCCGCGCCCTGCTGCATGCGCTCGAAAGACGCCATGTCCAGCCCCGCGCAGAAGGCCTTGCCGCGGCCCGAGATCACCACGGCCCGCACCGCCTTGTCGTCACGCAGCGCCTCGCCGGCTTCGATGAGTGCATCGAACATCGCGGGGTCGAGCGCGTTCATCTTGTCGGCGCGCGCGAGCTGCAGTTCCACCACGCCGTCGGCGTGGCGGGTCGTTTCGATGCGGTCGGTCATTCGATGTCTCCGGGATGGGTCCTGCGCCAGTATCGCCGGGCCTGGCACTCGGCGATGATGGCGCCTGTCGCCTGCACAACACCCTCTGCCATGCCTCTGGACCGCCGCCACTTTCTCATTCAATCGGGTTCTGCTGCCGCCGTGGTGGCGCTGTTCGGCCAGGGCTGTGCCGCGCCTTCCCCGTCCGCGCCCCATGGCGACGTGCTGGGCTTTACCGGCGTGCCAGCCTCCTTGCACGACGGCGTCGTGGTGCCGCCCGGGTACGAATGGCAACTGCTCTACCCCTGGGGCACGCCCACCGGCATCGCGGGGCGGATGCCGGCCTTCGCGCCCGACGCCGGGAACAGTGCCGACGACCAGGCCGCGCAGGCCGGCATGCACCACGACGGCATGCACTTCTTCGCGCTCGACGCGAGCGGCGAGCGCGGCCTGCTGGTGATGAACCACGAATACACCGACGAGCAGTTGCTGCATACCGACGGCGTGAAGGTATGGACCGCCGAGAAGGTGCGCAAGTCGCTGCACGCCATGGGCGTCTCGGTGATCGAGATCCGGCGCAGCGCACAGGGTTGGCAGCAGGTGCAGCCCTCGCCCTTCGCGCGCCGCGTGCACGGCAACACGCCGATGCGTATCACTGGTCCGGCCGCCGGCACGCCGCTGATGCGCACCGCCGCCAACCCGGCCGGCGATGCGGTGTCCGGCACTTTTGCCAACTGCGCCATGGGCGTCACGCCGTGGGGCACCTACCTCACGTGCGAGGAAAACTTCCATGGCTACTTCGGCGGACCGAAGGAGGCGGCCCAGAACGCGACGGCTGCCCAGCGCCGCTACGGCACGGTGGCCGGCTCGCAGTGGGTGGAGTACTGGCGGTACGACGAGCGCTTCGACCTGAGCCGGCATCCGAACGAGCCGCACCGCTTCGGCTGGGTGGTCGAGATCGACCCCTTCGACCCGACGGGCACGCCCATCAAGCGCACCGCGCTCGGCCGCAAGCGGCAGGAAAGCGCCACCTGCACCGTCGCCCAGGACGGCCGGCTGGTCGTCTACATGGGCGACGACTCGCGCTTCGAATACATCTACAAGTTCGTCAGCCGGGAGAAGGTGCGACCCGGTACCGACGCCGCCGCGCGCGCCGCCAACCGCCACCTGCTCGACGATGGCACGCTCTACGTGGCGCGCTACGACACCGGCGGCCGCGGCCGCTGGCTCGAGCTCATGCACGGCCGCGACGGCCTCGATGCGGCAAACGGCTTCGCCGACCAGGCCGCGGTGCTGATCCACGCCCGGCTGGCGGGCGACATCGTCGGTGGCACAAAGATGGACCGGCCCGAATGGATCGCGGTGCACCCCCAGTCGGGCGAGGTCTACGTCACCCTCACCAACAACAGCCAGCGCGGCGATGTCGGCAAGCCCGGGCCCGATGCAGCCAACCCACGCGCCAACAACCTGTTCGGCGGCATCCTGCGCTGGCGCGAAGATGGCGGCGACGCTGCCAGCACCAGCTTCGCCTGGGACCATTTCGCGCTCGCGGGCGACCCCGCGCAGTCCGGCAGCGGCGCGCGCTATCCCTCGAACGAGGCCGACATGTTCGGCGCCCCCGACGGCCTGCACTTCGACAAGGGCGGCCTGCTGTGGATCCAGACCGACCTGAGCGGCCAGGTGCTGGGCAAGCCGCCCTACACCTCTCTGGGCAACAACCAGATGCTGTGCGCCGATCCGGCATCGGGTCGCATCAAGCGCTTTCTCACCGGACCGAGCGGCTGCGAGATCACCGGCTGCGTGGTCACACCCGACCGGCGCACGCTGTTCGTCAACATCCAGCATCCGGGCGAGGCGCGCGACGACGGCGACACGAAACCCAACAGCGCCTGGCCCGACGGCAAGGAGCCGGGCAGCGCGCGGCCGCGCTCCGCGACGCTGGCGATTCGCCGGCGCGACGGCGGTATCGTCGGCACCTGAGACAAACAGAGAAAAGGGAAACCCACCATGAGCATCCGCATCGTCCGCCTCGGCACCCCGCGCGTGCCCGACGAAGGCCTGCGCGTAGGCACCGTACGCCGCCCGCCGCGCGGCGTTCCGAAGACCGAGTTCGCTTCGCAGAATTGGTACGACGTGTGGTACCCGAACCTCGCGCCTTCCGTCGAGACGATGAAGCAGGCGCAGGAAGGCCAGAAAGCCGATTCAGCCGCGCAGTGGAACGCCTTCGTGCGCAAGTTCAAGGCCGAGATGGCCGAGTCGGACGCGAGCCGCAGCCTCGACCTGCTGGCCGCGCTGTCTCACACCACTTCGCTTTCGGTGGGCTGTTACTGCGAGGAAGAATCGCACTGCCACCGCTCCGTGCTGCGCAGCCTGCTGGCGGAGCGCGGCGCGGACATCGCGGACTGAGCGGGTCGAGGCACACCCCGCAGGCAAGGCGTCAGCGCTGCGCCTTGTCCTTCTGGTTCTGCGCCTCGATGCGTTCGCGTGCGGCCAGCCAGTCGGCGTCGCTCCACTGGCGCAGCTCGTAGAAGTTGCCGCCGGTGGCCAGCGCGTTGCCGCCGTCCATCATGATGCTCTGGCCCGTGAGCCAGTCACACTGGCCCGGCGCCATCAGGAAGGACGCGAGGTTCTGCAGCTCGCTCATGCGGCCGGTACGCGCCATCGGGTTGTGCTGCTTGCTGCGCGCGCCGGGCTCCTCGCCGGGGTTCAGGCGCTTGCTCATGCCTTCCGTCGGAATCTCGCCTGGGCCGACAGCGTTCAGGCGGATGCCATGCCGCGCCCACTCCACCGCCAGCGACTTGGTCATGACCTCGATGCCGGCCTTGCTCATGGCCGAGGGCACGACGTAGGGGCTGCCGTTGTCGACCCAGGTGACGATGATGCTCATCACGCTGCGGAAGGCATCACCCGGCTTCCACTCACCCGACTTGGCCTGCGCCACCCAGCGCTTGCCCACCGCCTGCGTCACGTAAAAGCTGCCGTGGAACACGATGTTGGCGATGGCGTCGAAGGCGCGCGGCGAGAGGCTTTCGGTCGGCGAGACGAAGTTGCCCGCCGCGTTGTTGACGAGCCCCGTGAGGCCGCCGCTCTGGAACAGGCTCTCGACCATCTCGTCGACCTGCTGCGCGATGCGGATGTCGACGCCGAAGGTGTCGATTCGCCTGTCCGGGAACTGCTGTCGCCACTCGGCCGCGGTCTCGTCGCAGACCGACTGGCGCCGGCCGCAGATGGCCACGTCGGCGCCGAGGCTCAGGAAGCGCTCGGCCATCGCGCGGCCGAGGCCCGTGCCGCCGCCGGTCACGAGGATGCGCCGGCCGCTCATGAGGGAAGCTTCAAACATGGTTCGTCTCCTTGTCATTGAGGCAGCGGCAAGGGAGGTGGCTGCCACCCGCGGATGCTACGCGCGAGACGCGGCGGCGGCTTGCGGGAAGTGGCTTCGGGCCCCGGGGGTGAGAATGCGCGGAACGAGTTTCCCGGAGACAAGACGCCGATGCCGAGTTCCGCCAGCCCCGCCAACGACCATGCCGCGCCGCTCGAGGGCGTGCGCATCGTGAGCCTCGCGCTCAACCTCCCCGGCCCCGCCGCGCTGCTGCGCTGCCGTGAAATGGGCGCCACCTGCCTCAAGCTGGAGCCGCCGGGCGGCGATCCGATGGGGCTCTACGACCGGACCGCGTATGCCGCGCTGCATGCGGGCATCGAGATCCGCGCCGTCGATCTCAAGACCGAGGCCGGGCAGCAGCAGCTGCACGCCGAACTCGCGGCGACCGACGTGCTGCTCACCTCGTTCCGCCCTTCCGCGCTCGGCAAGCTGAAGCTCGACTGGGCCACGCTGCATGCGCGCTACCCCGCGCTGTCGCAGGTGGCCATCGTCGGCGCGCCGGGCGCGCGCGCCGAGGAGCCGGGCCACGACCTGACCTATCTCGCCGAAAGCGGGCTCGTCACCGGCACCGAGCTGCCGCCGACGCTCTATGCCGACATGGGCGGCGCCCTGCTCGCGAGCGAGGCGGTGCTGAAGGCCATGCTGCGGCGGTCCCGCAAGGCCGGCGGCGCGTATTTCGAGGTGGCGCTGAACGCCTCGGCCGACTGGCTCGCCCTGCCCCGCACCTGGGGCCTCACGCAGCCCTCGGGCATGGTCGGCGGCGCGCACGCCGGTTACCGCGTCTATCCCTGCGCCGACGGCCGCGTGGCCGTGGCCGCGCTGGAACCGCATTTCGCGGCGCGGCTCTGCGAGGCGGCGGCAATCGCTTCGCGCGACATGACGGCGCCGGCCACGCACGAGGCGCTTGCCGCCTGGCTCGCGACCCGCACGCGCGCCGAACTCGAAGCCATGAGCCGCGCGCGCGACGTGCCGCTGCTCACGATGGCCGGCTGATTCAGCGCGCCGCGCCGTCGCGCTGCCGGTCTTCGCGCTTCAGTGCGAGATAGGTATCGAGGTCCACTTCATGCAGCTGGCGCGGGTACTGCTCCACCGCTGCGAACCAGCGGCGCTGGCGGCGCTCGGCCTGGTCGGGGCCCGGCGCGGCGAGGTAGGCGTCGAGCGTCAGGAAGTAGCGCATCGCGTTGCGCTCCACCAGCCCGCGCAGGCCCTGGATGTATTCCGGCTGCCCTTCCGGCGTCTTGCCCACCACGGTGAAGCCGACCTTGTCGCTGCCGAAAGTCGCCAGGTAGGCCATGGTGCCCAGCCGCACCATCGCATTGTGGTCGTAGCTGTAGCTGAAATGCAGGAAGCTCTTGCGCTCGTCGAGCGCCACGGCCTGCAGCGTGACGCGGTAGTTGCTGGTGCCCAGCGGCCCGCTCTCGGCTGTGAGCTCGACCGACATGTACTCGGGCGTGGCACTGGCCAGTCGGTAGACGAACGGCAGCTCGAAGGCCTGGTCGATCGGCTTGTCGTAGCGACGCACCACGTAGAGCGTGAGCATTTCGCCGCCTTGCGGGCCACTGGCCGTGCGGCAGCGCCGGTTGTTGATGTGCAGTGTCAGCACGCCGCACCAATGGGCCGATCCCTTGAGCGTGGCGCTGATCGCCGACAGCGGATGCTCGACCACCGCGTAGACGTCGCCCTGCAGGCCGTCGGGCGTCTCCATGGAATCGAGCTGCACGGGGCGCCCGAAACTGCTGTGATCGAGCTTGTCGCTCATCCGCTGGTACGTGGCGCGCAGCGCCTGGGCGGAAGAGTTTTCAGGTGCGGCGGCAAGCACCTGCAGCGAGGCCGCGAGCAGCAGCGCTCCGGCCAGGGTGCGCGTCCATGAAGCCGGCAGGGAGGGAAAACTGCTCATGGACCACACCATACAGCGGAGTGCCCCGCCCTTGCCTTAAATCGGACGATTCAATCGGACAACAAGGGCTTGCTGCGCCGCACCAACAGCAGCATCGCACCCCCCAGCAGCAAGGCTCCGGCCCACTGGCGCGGCGTCATCGGCTGCGCGAGCAGCGCCGCGGCCAGCAAGGCGGCCACCAGCGGCTCGATCAGCGTGCCGACCACCGCCGCAGTCGGCGACAGGCGCCGCGCGCCCCATGCGAAGGCCAGGTAGGCCACCGAGGTCGTCACCACGCCCGTGTAGCCCACGCCCAGCCATTGCGCGCCACCGGCCGGCCAGGTGATGCCGGAGGGCCACGCGACAGCGAGCATGCACAGCGCCGCCACCGTCATGCCCCAGGCCGAAGCCCTGACGGCGGGCACCCGCGCAGGCATGCGCGCGTTGCCCAGCACCACCATCGCATAGCAGAAGGCCGAGCCCAGCGACCAGGCCACGCCGCCCGCATGTCCCGGCGCCAACGGGCCCCATCCTCCGGCGAGCATCACCAGCAGCAGCACACCCGTCAACGCGAGCAGCAGCCCTGCGATCAGCCTGCGGCCGAGGCGCTCATAGCCTCGCAGCACCGATACCAGCGCGACGATCACCGGCGCGCAGCAGATCGAAATGACGGTCGGCAGCGCCGCCCCCAGATGCTCGATGCCTGCGAACCAGCAGCTCACGTTGAGCGCCATGGCCGCGCCGGTGGCCAGCATCTGCAGGCGCTCCCGGCTGCTCAGATCGGCCCAGCCGGCAACGGGCATCGCGGGCGTCCGCCAATGCAGCCACCAGAGCAGCGGCAGCCCGAGGGCGAAGCGCGCCAGCGACAGGCTCTGCGGCGCGATGCCGCCATCGATAAGGAATTGCGCCACCAGCGCACCCGCGCCCCACAGGGCGCCGGCCAGCAGCACGCCGCCCCAGGCCAGGGCGGCAGACGTTCTTGCGTTCATTGTGAAAGTTCTTTCTCCATGACGCCCGCCATGGCCGATCGGTTCGGGATCGGATTCAGGGAGCGGGCGTGACCATCCGAGCCACCGGCCGGCCCAAGGGGCACGAACGGCGGCGACCACTTGCGGGTCTGAGCGCGGCGCTTGAAAAGCGCGCGTCAGCTGCGGGTCGCGGAGGGAGGAGAACGGTGCTGGGCCATGTCGCGTATCTTAGGCCCCCACACTTCTTTCGAGGAACAGCACATGCCACTCGTTCGGATCGAGCTTTCCAACAACGGCCCCGAAGCCCTTGGCCCAGCCATCGGCGATGTCGTCTACCAGGCCATGCGGGACACCATCAACGTGCCGGAGCACGACAAGTTCCAGGTCATCACGCGCCACGCCGCGCACGAGCTGGTGCATCCGGCGAGCTACCTCGGCGTGGTGTATTCACCGGGCTTCGTGCTGATCCAGGTCACGCTGAACCAGGGTCGCACGACGGAGATGAAGAAGGCTTTCTACAAGCGAGTGGCCGACGACCTGCACGGCCAGTTGGGCATCCGGCGCGAAGACGTGTTCATCAACCTCATCGAGGTGGTGAAGGAGAACTGGTCGTTCGGGAACGGCGAGATGCAGTACGCATAGCAGCGAGAATCCCGCCGATGAAACGTCAGGGCACGCTCGTTCGATGGGAGAAGGAACGGGGCTTCGGCTTCATCCGCTGCCCCGAAATTTCCGCCGATGTGTTCGTGCACCTGCGCGACTTCACCGACCTAAGCTCCGCGCCGCAGGTCGGCATGAGGCTGAATTTCGAGGAGATCCATGTGGGTGGCAAGGGGCCACGCGCGGTAGCGGTTCAAGCGGCAGGCGCACAACAGAAGCGTTCACAACGGCGGCCACAGCAGCAACCGCAACGCCGTTCTTCCTCTTCGGTCTCTTCCTCGCTGCCGATGACACTGCTGCTGATCGGCTACGCTGGGCTACTAGGCTACGGCGCGTGGACTGGGCGAATCCCGCCGATCGCGCTCGGCGTGTTGTTGTTGCTCAGCCTGCTGACCTTCTTCGTCTACGGCTTCGACAAGAACGCGGCTGAAGCGGGTCGCTGGCGCACTGCGGAGAACACCTTGCACCTGCTCTCGCTGATCGGGGGCTGGCCGGGCGCGTGGATCGCGCAGCAGTTGTTCCGCCACAAGGTGAGCAAGACGAACTTCATGGCGGTCTATTGGACCACGGTGCTGGCGCACATGGCGGCCGTGGGAGCCTGGGTCGGCAAGCTCGTGCCGGCTCTGTAAGGTTGCTCAGCGCGGCTTGCGGATGCTGCCGCGCACCGGGCCGGCGGCTTTGCGCGAGGCCGGACCCGTGCCCGAGCCGTTGTCGCGCGGCGGCAGGCCGGTGTGCTGGGTGAGGATGCGGCCCTTCGAAGGCTTCACCGGCGTCAGCTTGACCGGCGCGGCCTTGGCCACGGCCGGTGCGGCCGTCGAGTTCTTGCGCCGCGCACTGGTGTAGCCGCCGTCGGTCAGCGGCTGCCACGTTGGAATGAGGTGGTGCTTGCCATTGCCGATCAGGTCGGCGCGGCCCATGCTCTTGAGCGCCTCGCGCAGCAGCGGCCAGTTGTTGGCATCGTGATACCGCAGGAAGGCCTTGTGCAGGCGGCGGCGCTTGTCGCCGCGCACGATGTCCACCGTCTCGCTCTCGCGCGTGATCTTGCGCAGCGGGTTCTTGTTGGTGTGGTACATCGTTGTCGCCGTGGCCATCGGGCTCGGGTAGAACGTTTGCACCTGGTCGGCGCGGAAGCCGTTCTTCTTGAGCCAGATCGCGAGGTTCATCATGTCCTCGTCGCTGGTGCCCGGATGCGCGGCAATGAAGTACGGAATGAGGTACTGCTTCTTGCCAGCCTCGGCCGAGTACTTCTCGAACATCTGCTTGAACTTGTCGTAGCTGCCGATGCCGGGCTTCATCATCTTGGTGAGCGGGCCCTGCTCGGTGTGCTCGGGCGCGATCTTCAGGTAGCCGCCGACGTGGTGCTGCACCAGCTCCTTCACGTACTCGGGCGACTGCACGGCCAGGTCGTAGCGCAGGCCGGAGCCGATGAGAATTTTCTTGATGCCCTTCAACGCACGTGCCCGGCGATAGATCTTGATGAGCGGGTCGTGGTTGGTGTTGAGGTTCGGGCAGATGCCCGGGTACACGCAGCTGGGCTTGCGGCAGGCCGATTCGATCTCGGGCGACTTGCAGCCGATGCGGTACATGTTGGCCGTGGGGCCGCCCAGGTCGGAGATGGTGCCGGTGAAGCCCTTGACCGAGTCGCGGATGGCCTCGACCTCCTTGATGATCGAATCTTCCGAACGGCTCTGGATGATGCGGCCTTCGTGCTCGGTGATCGAGCAGAAGGTGCAGCCGCCGAAGCAGCCGCGCATGATGTTCACGCTGAAGCGGATCATTTCCCACGCGGGGATCTTGGTCGCGCCGTCGTGGCTGCCGTTCTCGTCGGCGTAGCGCGGGTGCGGGCTGCGCGCGTACGGCAGGTCGAACACGTGGTCCATCTCGGCCGTGGTGAGCGGAATCGGCGGCGGGTTGATCCACACGTCGCGCGCCGTGGCGCCCTCGCCGTGCGCCTGCACCAGCGCGCGGGCGTTGCCGGGGTTGGTCTCGAGGTGCAGCACGCGGTTGGCGTGCGCGTAGAGCACCGGGTCGCTGCGCACTTGCTCGTACGACGGCAGGCGGATGACCGAATGGTCGCGCGGCGGAACCTTGATTCGTGCCCGCACGGCCAGCGCCGGGTTGGGCACGAAGTTCAGGGGCTTGATGGCGGGGTTGACGATCGAACCGGCAGCGGAGCCGGCAGCTTCTGCTGCCTTGGCGACGGCTTCGGCCTCGTCTTCCTTCGCGCAGGTGGCACCGTTGGCCTTGGCCTGGTCGGACACCATCAGGTACGGGTTGACATGCGCTTCGACGCGGCCGGGTTCGTCGACGCTGGTGGAATTGATCTCGAACCAGCCTTCGGGCGTTTCGCGCCGCACGAACGCGGTGCCGCGCACGTCGGTGATCTGCTGCACCGGCTCCTTGGCGGCCAGGCGGTGCGCGATCTCGACGATGGCGCGCTCGGCGTTGCCGTACAGCAGCAGGTCGCACTTCGAATCGACGACGATCGAGCGGCGCACCTTGTCCGACCAGTAGTCGTAGTGCGCGATGCGGCGCAGCGAACCTTCGATGCCGCCGAGGATGATCGGCACGTCGTTCCAGGCTTCCTTGCAGCGCTGCGAATACACGATGGCCGCGCGGTCGGGGCGCGAGCCGCCGACGTCGCCGGGCGTGTAGGCGTCGTCGCTTCGGATCTTCCGGTCCGCGGTGTAGCGGTTGATCATCGAATCCATGTTGCCGGCGGTCACGCCGAAGAACAGGTTCGGCTTGCCTAGCGCCTTGAAGGGCTCTGCACTCTGCCAGTCGGGCTGGGCGATGATGCCCACGCGGAAGCCCTGCGCCTCCAGCATGCGGCCGATGACCGACATGCCGAAGCTGGGGTGGTCGACGTAGGCGTCGCCGGTGACCACGATGATGTCGCAGCTGTCCCAGCCAAGCGCTTCCATTTCCTTGCGCGAGGTCGGCAGGAACTTGGCCGTGCCGAAACGGGCGGCCCAGTACTTGCGGTAGCTGGTCAGCGGCTTGGCGGCACGTGCAAAAAGGGAGACGTCGACGGGGGCGTTCATCGGTGGGAGTTGACAGCGCCATGCCGGCGCCGTTGTGGGCAACCCTCGATTTTAGGGTTTTCCACCATGTCTGTCGCGATAAACATCCTGTGACCCGGCCGTCGCAAGGCCTTCAATTGATTGCCCAAGTCAAATAATTTGATGACAATGGCAATCATGTCCATCCCATCTCCAACCGTCGATCCCGCCGCCGTCAAGGCAATCCGGCAGTTCAACCGCTTCTACACGCGCCGCATCGGCGCCCTCGATCCTTACCTCGGCAGTGCCATGTCCCTGACCGACGTGCGCGTGCTGTACGAGCTGGCGCACCGTGAAACGGCCGTCGCCAGCGAGATCGGCCGCGACCTCGGGCTCGATGCGGGCTACATGAGCCGCATCCTGCGCCGCTTCGAGAACGAGGGCTGGCTTTCGCGCGAGCCGCATCCGCGCGATGCGCGCCAGAGTGTGTTGCGCCTGACCGACGCCGGCCATGCCGCATTCGCGCCGCTGCAACAGAAATCGCGCGAAGAAGCCGCCGCCCTGCTCGCCCCGCTGATGCCGGCCCAGCGCCAGCAGCTGGTGCAGGCCATGGGCACGATGCAAGCGCTGCTCGACTCCGAGGCGCCGCCCGCGAAGCTCCAGGCGGCCGTGCTGCGCGACCCGGCGCCCGGCGACATCGGCTGGGTGGTGCAGCAGCACGGCGAAATCTATGCGCGCGAATACGGCTGGAACAGCGAGTTCGAGGCTCTGGTGGCCGGCATCGCGAGCGAGTTCCTGCTCAAGTTCCAGCCCGAGTGGGAGCGCTGCTGGATCGCCGAGCTCAACGGCGAGCGCGTAGGCGCGATCTTCGTGGTGCGCAAGTCGGCCACGGTGGCGCAGCTGCGCATGCTGATCCTGGCGCCCGCCGCGCGCGGGCTGGGCCTGGGCGGCAAGCTGGTGGACGAATGCATCGCCTTCGCGCGCCGCAAGGGCTACAGGAAGATGGTGCTGTGGACCAACAGCTGCCTGTCGGCCGCGCGCGGCATCTATGCGAAGCGCGGCTTCCAGCTCGCCAAGTCGGAGCCGCACGAAAGCTATGGCCAGCAGCTCGTGGGCGAGACCTGGGAGCTGAAGCTGTAGCGCTTGCCTTGCTCCTTCCCCCTCTGGGGGAAGGCTGGGATGGGGGCAGGCCGTCGATCAAGCGCCACGCTTGAATGGGCGCCCTCGTGCCCCCACCCCGGCCCCTCCCCCAGAGGGGGAGGGAGAAAAAATCACTGCATGAACCAGCCGTGGCTCACCACCAGCGACTGGCCCGTGAGCGCATTCGTCGGAAAACCCGCGAACAGCAGCGCCACGCGCGCCACGTCCTCCGTGGTCGTGAACTCGCCATCCACTGTTTCCTTCAGCATCACGTTCTTGATGACTTCCTGCTCGCTGATGCCCAGCGTCTTGGCCTGCTCGGGAATCTGCTTCTCCACCAACGGCGTGCGCACGAAGCCCGGGCAGATCACGTTCGCGCGCACGCCGTGCTTGGCGCCTTCCTTCGCGACTGTCTTTGCGAGGCCGATGAGGCCGTGCTTGGCTGTCACGTAGGGCGCCTTCAGCAGGGAGGCTTCCTTCGAGTGCACCGAGCCCATGTAGATCACGCTGCCGCCGCGGCCTTGTGCATACATGTGCTTCAGGCAGGCCTTGGTGGTGAGGAAGGCGCCGTCGAGATGAATGGCGAGCATCTTCTTCCAGTCGGCGAAGCTGAACTCCTCCACCGGGTGGACGATCTGGATGCCGGCGTTGCTGATGAGGATGTCGATGCCACCGAAGGCCGCAGCGCCCTCTTCGACCGAGGCATTGACCTGGTCTTCATTGGTCACGTCAACGGCCACACCGATGGCCTGCGCGCCCGTGGCCTTGAGCTCCGCCGCGGTAGCGTCGGCCGCTTCCTTGTTGAGGTCGGCAATGATGATCTTCGCGCCTTCCTGCGCGAACAGGATGGCGATTTCCTTGCCGATGCCGCTGGCCGAGCCGGTGATGTAGGCGACCTTGTCCTTGAGTTGCATGGTGAGTTCCTTGGATGAGGGTTGGGTGGGAAAAAGGCTGAGGAATCAGGCGAGATAGTCGTGTTCGACGGTGCCCAGCGCCAGCGTCATGTCGGCGATGTAGTGCACCGCGGATTCAACCTTGCGCACCGGCAGGTCGGCCACCGGCGCCAGTGCATGGGGGTGCAGTTCGAGCGAAGCCGGGCCGGCCCACGCGCCGTGCAGCGTGACGTCGACCATGTGATAGCGCACCAGCTCGCAGATGCGGGCCGTGCCGTCCACATGCGGAATGATCTTCAGCAGGAAGTTCGGCTGCGCGATGCCCGCAAGAATGGGCTCGGGGTCGAGCGCGCGGTGCTTGAAGCCCATCGTGGCCTTGGCCACGCGCACCTTGCCGTAGTCGAGCGTGCCGACCACCACGTCGGTCTCGTAGTCGAGCACCGGAGAGGCGAGCTTCTTCGGAAAACCCCAGAGCTCGCGGCCTCCCGCAATGGGCGGATGGTCGTCGAGGTACATCGCGTGCACGTACGAGCCCTTCTCCACGCCCCTGGCGGTGCGCAGTTGCACCGGGATGACCTGGCCCGACTCGGTGTAGTCGCCAAAGCCGGTGGAATCGGGCATGCGGATGAACTCGTACTTCACGAGCGGCTCGACCACTTCGAGCGGCTCGGGCACCACGGCGCGCAGGGCATCCATATCGGTGCGGTAGGTGACGATGAGAAATTCGCGCCGCACGAACCGGTACGGGCCGGGCGGAAAAGCGGGACTGGTCAGCGGCATCGCGAATGCCGTTCGCCGCACGTCTTCAATGTTCATGGACATTCCTCCTGTTGAAGTGGCAGCCAGTCTGGCGCCGGTTTCTTAGCCGCGGCTGAATCGAGACATCTTCGTCGTCATGGCGACAGGCCCGGCCGCTTGACGCGCCCCGCGCCGTGTTCGCCGAGGTCGAAGGTGGTCACGCCGTTGACCGTGGCGTCGGCGCGCAGGGTTTCGGGGTGGGCCAGCGTGTTGCGCATGTCGCGTGCGCCCGATTCCCAATGCTCTTCCACCGCGGCGCGCGAGAACTCGTAGTCCTTCGACTCCAGCTCGTAGGGCTTGTCGCGGTAGATCAGATGGAAGATGTCGATCGGCTGGTGCGTCAGCTGCGACTGCACCGCGAGCACGCTCGGGTCGTTGCGCAGGCTGGCCGGCAGCTTGGAGATCAGGTCGGCAATCGCCTGCTGCAGGTTCATGTTGGCGGCCAACGCATCGGTGTTCATGCGGGTGCGGCTCGAGTAGGTGATGTCCTTTTGCCGCTCCATCACGCCCGCCATGGTGCGCGGCATCTCGCCGCGCGCATTGAACAGGTCGACCTGCAGCACCACCAGCGGTTCGGAGCGCGGGTGCGTGTCGAGCACGTACTGCAGTGGCGTGTTCGACACGATGCCGCCATCCCAGTAGTCGTCGCCGTCGATGCTCACCGGCGCGAAGCCCGGCGGCAGCGCGCCGCTGGCCATGATGTGCTCGGGGCCGATGCGCTGGCGCGTGTTGTCGAAGTACACCGAGTTGCCGGTGCGCACATTGACCGCGCCCACGCTGAAGCGCGCTTCGCAGGCGTTGATGCGGTCGAAGTCCACCAGCCGTTCGAGCGTGGCCTTCAGCGGCAAGGTGTCGTAGTAGCTCAGCAGCGGCGCCGCGCCGCCCATCAGGAAGGCCGGCGAGTAACGCGGCTCGAAGAAGCCCGGAATGCCGAGCAGCGAAGCCATCGTCGCGCTGTACTGGTTCTGCGTGGCCCGGTCGCCGAGCCATGAAGGCAGGCGCTGCGAAGGACCCGAAGACACCAGGTGCCAGAACTCGCGCAGCCGGTCGACCCGGCGTTCGGGCGCATTGCCCGCGATCAGCGCCGCGTTGATGGCGCCAATGGAAACGCCGGCGATCCAGTGCGGCTGCAGTTCGGTTTCGCTGAGCGCTGCATACACACCGGCCTGGTAGGCGCCGAGCGCACCCCCGCCCTGCAGCACCAGCGCCTTGCGGGCGGTGCGCATGTCTTCGCGGCGCGAAGCGAATGGGTCGAGGGGTTTGGAGGCGGCACGGATTTTCTTCTTGGGTGGTGTCGTCATTCGTTCATTTGACACCAGCCCCGCGACGCCAGCCTGACCAGGGCTTGCCGCCCCGGAACGATGTCACATCTTTGGCAGCATCTGTCCGCGGATCTCGCCGCCCGGGTTGGCGGCGGTGTGCACGTTGGCGTACCACTTGCCCGCAGCCAGGTCGGCGGCCTGTGCCGGCGTGAGCGTGGCCTGGCCTTCGATCGGGCTCGCCGGGTTGGCGAAGGGCAGCACCACGCCGGCATTCGCGCCAGCGGCGGCCGGGCCGTGGAAGTGCGCCATGGTGGCCGGTCCGCTCAGGCCGCTGTAGGTGATCTTGTACTTGAGCACGTTGGTGTCGCGGTTGAGCCAGGCCTCGGCCATGCCGCTGCCGCGCGTCATGTTGGGCGGGACTTCGCTCGCCGCGTTCATCGCGCCGCTGAAGCTCGCCACGTTCGACTTCGACATCATCCCGCAGCCGACCAGCGCGGCGCTGGCCACCGCGGTGACGAGGGCTGCGCGCAAAAGAGTGCCATAGTTGGTCATGAGCTTGATCTCCTGAGTTATGAAAACCTCCACAGCATAGGCAGCGCCGCGGTTCTTGTCTTGTCGGCCGCCACCCCGACTTTGATGGCGCCCAGACGGCTGGAAGAGAATGCGGCGATGACTTCCACCTCCCTCCCCAGCGCCCGCGACGTGGCCGATTTCTGGCGCGAAGCCGGCCCCGGCCGCTGGTTTGCCAAGAATGATGCCTTCGACGCCGATTTCTCCGCCCGCTTCTCGCAAGCCCATCAGGCCGCAGCCCGCGGCGAACTCGACCACTGGGCGTCCGATGCCGAAGGTGCGCTGGCCCTGCTGGTGCTGCTCGACCAGTTTCCTCGCAACACCTGGCGCGGCAACCCGCACATGCTGGCTACCGATGGCAAGGCGCTGGCCGTGGCGAAGCAGGCGGTAGCTGCGGGCTTCGACCGGCAGTGCGAGCCGGCGCTGCGCCCTTTCTTCTACCTGCCCTTCATGCACTCCGAGGTGCTGGCCGAGCAGGAGCGCTCGGTCGAACTCAACGCGGCGCTCGACGCCAACACGCAGCGCTATGCAGTGCTGCACCGCGACATCATTGCGCGCTTCGGCCGTTTTCCGCACCGCAACAGGATGCTCGGGCGCAGCAGCACGGCGGAAGAACAGCGCTTTCTCGACGAAGGAGGCTTTGCCGGCTGAGGCTCAGGCGTCGTTGTGCGGAAGCGGCGCTTCGCGCGTCGGTGACGGATTCAGGTCGCCCGCGCCCTTGGTGTCCTTCATCGAGCCGTAGGTGCGCGCATAGACCCAGGTGAACTCGGCTCCCAGCAGGAAGATCTGCGCCGAGTAGTACACCCACACCAGCACCACCACCAGCGAGCCCGCGGCCCCGTAGCCCGAGGCGACGCTGCTCTTGCCGATGTACAGCCCGATGAGGTGCTTGCCCACGGTGAAGAGCAGCGCCGTGACGCCTGCCCCGATCCACACGTCGTGCCACTGCACCCTGGCGCGCGGCATGATCTTGTAGATCATCGCGAAGATCACCGTCACCATCGCGAAGCTGAAGACGAAGTTGACGGCCTGCGCCGCCGTCTCCCAGGCGCCGAACACCGGCGACCACCACTTGCCCAGCGCCGCGAGTGCCGCGCTCGCCACCAGCGACACCATGAGCAGGAAGCCGATGCCCATGATCATGCCGAACGACAGCAGCCGCACGCGCAGCAGGTTGAACAGCCCCTTGTTCTTGGCGCGGGCCGGCGCGCGCCAGATGCGGTCGAGCGCATCCTGCAGCTCGCCGAAGACGGTGGTGGCGCCCACCACCAGCAGCCCGACCCCGATCGCCGTCGCGACGATGCCCTCGGCCGGCTTGTTGACGGCCTGCAGCATGCCCTGCACCGCCGCCGCGCCCTGTGCGCCCATGAGCCCGGCGAGCTGCGCGAAGATCTCGCCGCGCGCGGCCTCTTCCCCAAACACCAGGCCGGCCACCGAGATCACGATCAGCAGCAGCGGCGCGATCGAGAACACCGTGTAGTACGCCAGCGCCGCGCCCATGCTCGGTGCGTAGTCGTTCGACCAGGAATTGAAGGCCCGCTGGCAAAGATCGAAGAGTGCGCGCAGTTGCATGAGCATGCCGAAGTTTCTCAGTGAAGCCGCCCGGTGCCGTGTCAGTCCGTAGCCCGGCAAGTTGAAAGCCTGCCTACGATAATCGCTCCACATGCACCCGTCTCCCCCCGCCGCCCAGCCCCAATCGCCACGCGACCTGTTCCTTTCATTCACCTGGCTCGCGCTGCAGGGCTTTGGCGGCGTGCTCGCCATCGTCCAGCGCGAGATGGTCGAGAGGAAGAAATGGCTCACGCCCGAGCAGTTCCTCGAAGACTGGGCCGTGGCGCAGGTGATGCCGGGGCCCAACGTGATCAACCTCGGCCTGATGATCGGCGACCGCTACTTCGGCCTGCGCGGCGCGCTCGCCGCCGTGGCGGGCATGCTGGCCATTCCGATGGTCGTCATCCTCGCGCTGGCCGTGCTGTACGCGCACTACGCGGGCAATCCTCAAGTGGCGGCGGCGCTGCGCGGCATGGGCGCGGTGTCGGGCGGACTGATTGCCGCGACCGGCATCAAGCTGGTGCCGCAGCTGCGCAAGCACCCGCTGGGCTTCGCGGCCTGCCTCGCCTTCATGGCGCTGGTGTTCGTGGCCATCGTGGTGCTCAAGATGCCGCTCGGCTGGGTGCTGCTGGTGGTGGGTGGCGTGGCCTGCGTGTGGACCTGGAAGAGAATCCCCGCATGAGCATCGCGATGCAATGGCACGACTGGCTGGCGCTGTTCGGGCAATACATGCTGCTGTCGCTGCTGTCGATCAGCGGCGCCATCACCACCGTGCCCGACATGCACCGCTACCTCGTGGCCCAGAACGGCTGGCTCACCGATGCGCAGTTCAGTTCCTCGGTCGCCATCGCGCAGGCCGCACCCGGGCCCAACGTGCTGTTCGTGGCGCTGATGGGATGGAACGTCGGCCTCAACGCGGGCGGCGGCATCGGCGCCGGGTTCCCGGCCTGGGCGCTCGGTTTCTTCGGCCTGACGGTCACCATGGTCGGCATCATGCTGCCGAGCACCACCCTCACCTACTTCGCCACGCGCTGGGGCCACCGCAACCGCACGCGGCGCGAGGTGCGCGCCTTCAAGCAGGGCATGGCGCCCGTGGTGGTGGGCTTGCTGATCGCCACCGGCTGGGTGCTGGCCGCCGGCAACCATGCCGGCGATGCGCCTGCATGGCACCTGTGGCTGCTGAGCGGCGCGACCGCGCTCATCGTCTGGCGCACGCGCATCCACCTGCTCTGGCTGCTCGGCACCGGAGCGGTGCTGGGCGCCGTGGGCTTCGTCTGACCGCTCTCACATCTTTCGCATTCCTTCGTCTTACTCAGGAACACCTCGACATGTCGCAACTTCGTCCGCTCGGCCGCTCCGGCCTCCTGGTTTCCCCGCTCGCCTTCGGCGGCAACGTCTTCGGCTGGACCGTCGACGAGGCAGCGTCGTTCAAGCTGCTCGATGCCTGGCTGGACGCGGGGTTCAACTTCGTCGACACCGCCGACGTCTATTCGGCCTGGGTGCCGGGCCACGTCGGCGGCGAGTCCGAGACCATCATCGGCAAATGGCTCAAGCAGAGCGGCAAGCGCAACCGCGTGGTGCTGGCCACCAAGGTCGGCAAGCCGATGGGAGAAGGCAAGTCGGGCCTGTCGCCCGCGTACATCCGCGAAGCCGTCGAGGCCTCGCTCAAGCGCCTGCAGACGGACTACATCGACCTCTATCAGTCGCACGACGATGACGCCAACACGCCGCTCGAGGAGTCGCTCGGCGCCTTCGACAAGCTGATCAAGGAAGGCAAGGTGCGCGCCATCGGCGCCTCGAACTACAGCGCACCGCGGCTGGCCGAGGCGCTCGACGTGTCGGAGCGCCTGGGCATCGCCCGCTATGAGAGCCTGCAGCCGCTCTACAACCTGTACGACCGCGCGGTGTTCGAGGACGCGCTGGAGCCGCTGTGCCTGAAGCGCGAGGTGGGCGTGATCAACTTCTACGCGCTGGCCGCCGGCTTCCTCACGGGCAAGTACCGCACCGAGGCCGATGCGGCCAAGAGCGCGCGGGGCGCCAACACCACCAGGAAATACCTCAACGAGCGCGGCCTGCGCATCCTCGACGCACTCGACAAGGTGGCCCAGCAGTACAACGCCAAGCCGGGCCAGGTCGCCATTGCGTGGCAGATCGCGCGGCCGGGCGTGACAGCGCCCATCGCCAGCGCCACCTCCATCGGGCAGCTCGAAGAGCTCGTGGTCGCGACGCAGCTGAAGCTCGACGCAGGCACCATCGAAATGCTCGATCGCGCCAGCGCCGAAACCAAACCCGCAGCCTGAGCGGCCAACGGCAATGAGCGTGTTCGACTCCATCGCAGCCCCTGCGCTCGAGCACTTCGCCGACCTGCGCGTCGAGGTGGGCGTGCCGCAGGTGCTGGGCAGCAGCCAGCGCGGGCTGCGTCGCGTGGTGCCGATCACCGGCGGCGAGGCCATCGGCCATGGCTGGCGGGCGCGCGTGCTGCCGGGCGGCAGCGACTTCCAGCTGATCGTGAGCGATACGCTCTCCGAGCTCGACGCGCGCTACGGCCTCGAGACCGATGCGGGTGACCTCGTCTACGTGCAGAACCACGCTGTGCGCTCGGCCTCGCCCGAGGTGATGGGCAAGCTGCTGCGCGGCGAACCGGTCGATCCGTCGCAGGTGTACTTCCGCTGCAACCCGCGCTTCGAGACCGCGTCGCCTTCGCTGCGGTGGATCAACGAGCGCATGTTCACCGGGGCCGGCATGCGCCACCCTGCCGAAGTGGTGATGCGCTTCTACACGCTGGTCTAACCGTCTACCGGGTTCAGCGGCGTCGCAAGAATGCGCTGGTAGAAGGCCACGTCGAGCCAGCGGCCGAACTTGAAGCCGGCCTGCCGCACGGTGCCCGAATGCTCGAAACCCAGGCGCTCGTGCAGCGCGATGCTGCCGGCGTTGGCGGCATCGATGGCGCCGACCATCACGTGCACGTCGCGCGCCGTCGCTTCGGCAATGATCGCCTCCATCAGCGTGCGGCCCAGGCCTTCGCCGCGGTGCGCGCTGTCGACGTACACCGAGTGCTCCACCGTGTACTTGTAGGCGGGAAAGGCGCGGAAAGCGCCATAGCTCGCGAAGCCCAGCAGCTTGCCGCTGTCGTCCTCCGCGCCGATCACCGGGAAGCCGTTGGCGCGCTTGGCGGCGAACCACGCGACCATGTTCTCGGGCGTGCGCGGCTTGTAGTCGTACAGCGCGGTGGAGGTGACGATGGCCTCGTTGAGGATGGCCAGGATGGCGGCGGCGTGGGCCTCCTCGGTGCAGGAGATGAGACGCATGGTTTTCCTCTTTGAAATTTCGTTCAATATAAGAGAATAATAATCTCATATGAGAAACGACCCAACGACAGCCAGTGCGTCCGGACCGGACATCGACACGCTCATCGCCGCCCGGCTGCTGGCGCTGCGGCAGGTGCAGGCGCTGAGCCTTGCGGACCTGGCCGAGCGTTCGGGTGTGAGCAAGGCCATGATCTCCAAGGTGGAGCGCGCCCAGAGCAGCCCCACGGCCGTTTTGCTGGGACGGCTGGCCGCCGGGCTCGGCGTACCGCTGGCGCAGCTTCTCACCGAGGAGAAGGAGCAGCCGCAGCGGCTGCGCACGCGCGCCGAACAGGAGATCTGGCGCGACCCCAAGGCAGGCTACCTGCGCCGGCAGGTCGCCGAGCGCCGGGGGGGCGGCGTCGAGCTGGTCGAGGTCGAACTGCCGCGCTCGGCACAGGTCGACTACCCGCGCTGGAGCGGCAAGCCCTACCGGCAATGCCTGTGGATGCTCGAAGGCGCCCTCCGGGTCGACTACGGCGACGAGCGCTTCGAGCTCTCTCCCGGCGATTGCCTCGACTTCGGCGTCGACCGGCCGCTGGCCTTCAAGGCGCTGGGCCGCACCGGCTGCCGCTACCTGCTGGCGGCCAGTCCGGAGTAGCACGGGCCTCGGGCGGCGGCCCGCAGGGTAGGCAAGCTCCCACATGCACAGTCGGCGCGCACCGGTGCGGCGGTTGGCACGGCCCGGGATACTGCAGCCATCGTGGCTTCCGAGGAACGACTATGTCTTTCGTGCTCTACCTGATCGGTTTCCTGATTTTCCTGGCCGGCCTCGCCTGGGGCGCCTCCGTGGCCGGCGTACCCTCGCTCTACATCGGCATCGGCGTGGTAATCCTGCTGGGCATCGGCATCTTCAGCGCGGTGAGCCGCACACGCAGCAAGGATCCTTCCTGAGTTCACGAAGGCTTCACGCCGCACGCACAGAGGGTCGCTAACTTCGCATGCGCATCGCGGAACGCGGTGCGCATTGCTTCAAGTCGGCGGCCTCCATGCACACCTCTTCTCCCAGTTCTTCTCCCAGTTTCTTTTCTCCCCTCTTTTCGCCTGCCTCTTCGGCAGCGCCTTCGCCCCTTCCCCCGGCCGACCACGTGGGCAGCCTCAAGGTCGACCTGCTCGTGGTGGGCGCGAGCTTTGCCGGCCTCGCCTGCGCGCGGGCGGCCGCCCTCGCGGGCCTCAGCGTGATGGTGCTGGAGAAGAAAGCCAGCGCCGGGGCCAAGCTCCACACCACGGGCATCATCGTCAAGGACGCGGTCGACAGCGTGCCCTGGCTGGCAGAGGTGCCGCCCGCGCTCGTGCGCCGGATCGAAGGGGTGCGCCTGTATGCGCCCAACATGCGCCATGTCGACCTGCACGCACCGGGCTACTGGTTCTGGGCCACCGACGCGCCAGCACTGCTCGACTGGATGGTGGGTTCGGCGCGCGCCTGCGGCGTCGACGTGCGGCTGGGCACGCTGTTCGAGCAGGCGCTGTGGGTCAACGGACACTGGGAGGTGCCGGTGACGCAGGGACCCTGCATCACGGCCACCTACCTCGTGGGCGCCGACGGGCCCCATTCGCGCGTCGCCAAGGCGCTGGGACTGTCGCGCAACACACGCTTCCTCTACGGCATCGAGCATGAATACCAGCGTGCGCGGATGGCGCCGGGGCTGCTGCATTGCTTCATCGACCGCAAGCTCGCGCCCGGCTACATCGGCTGGGCGCTCGAGGGCGTGGGCGTCAGCCAGATCGGACTGGCGCGCCGCATGGCGCACAACCATGCCGGGGCGCTGAAGCTCGACCCCCTGCTGCGCAAGATCGCGCCGGTGGTCGCGCCCGGCGATGCGCCGCCGGTCGCGGTGCGCGCGGGCATGATCCCGTGCGGCGGCGTGCTGCCGGTGGTGGCGCGGGAACGGGCCCTGCTGGTGGGCGATGCGGCCGGCATGGTGTCGCCGGTGACGGCAGGCGGCATTCACACGGCGCTGCTGCACGGCCAGCGCGCAGGCGAGGCCGTTGCGCGCTTCGTGCGCCGCGAGGCCGGCGATCCCGCCACGTGGTTCGTGCGCAGCTACCCCGGCTTTCGCCTCAAGCGCACGCTGCGCTGGGCCTTCGACCACTTCCAGAGCGACTGGATGTTCAACCACCTGCTGGGAACGCCGCAGATGCGGCGGGTGGCCGAACTCGTCTACTTCCACCGCAAGGGTGGATCGTCGCCAGGGAACTAGCCAGCAAGACGCTCAGGCGCCGCGCTGCCGCATCGCCTCGTAGAGGCACACGCCGCTGGCCACCGAGACGTTCAGGCTCTCCACCGCGCCGGCCATCGGGATGCTCACCAGTTCGTCGCAGGTCTTGCGCGTGAGCTGCCGCATGCCTTCGCCCTCGGCGCCCAGCACCAGCGCCAGTGGGCGCTTGAAGTCGCTCTGGTAGATCGTGCCCGGCGCGTCGTCGCTGGTGCCCACGCACCAGATGTTGCGTTCCTTGAGTTCGTTCAGCGTGCGCGCGAGGTTGGTGACCATGAAGTACGGCACCGTCTCGGCCGCGCCGCTCGCCACCTTGGCCACGGTGGCGTTGATGCCGGCCGCGTGGTCCTTGGGGGCGATGACCGCGTGCGCACCGGCGCCGTCGGCCACGCGCAGGCAGGCGCCGAGGTTGTGCGGGTCGGTCACGCCGTCGAGCACCAGCAGCAGGGGCACGGTGCCGGCCTCTTCGAGGCCTTCGAGCAGTTCGTCGAGCGAGCGGACCTGTGCCACGGGTTCGACCCGCGCCACAACGCCCTGGTGGCCGTGGCTGCCGCTGAGCTTGGACAGCCGCAGCCCGTCGGCCTCGACCAGCCGCACGCCGGCTTCCTGCGCACGCGCGATGAACTGTTTCATGCGCGCATCGCGCCGGCTGGCGTCGAACATCACTTCGAGCACCGATTTCGGCGCGGTCTTGATGCGCACGCCCACGGCATGGAAGCCGAAGATCACTTTGGGAGAAGACATCCCCCGATTATCGAGTGCCGCGCGCCTCTGCCCTGACGGCCCGTCAAGCGAGCGGCAAACCGCTGAGCGCGCGAGTGCGCTCGTCGTGCAGTTCCTGCACGGCCAGCGCACTCGGATGCACCTTCCCGCCATTGCCCACGCTCTCCAGGTACTGGCAGGCGGCATGGCCTTCGGCGGCCTTTTCGTAGCGCGCGATCCAGGCGTCGCGCGCAGGCAGCTTGTCGGGCGACACCGGCCACACGCCCGGCCGGGGCCGCATGTGGTCGCCGATGCCGATGCGCCAGGGCTTGGCGCTCACCCGGGCGCGAAAGCAGTTCTGGTTGCGGCACATGCGCGCGTAGACCTTGTCGACGCCCAGCGCCTGGAAGCAATCGGCCACCGCGGTGTCGGACGGGCTGAAGACATCGTGCATCGCCAGCACCCGGAAGCCCGCGGGCGTGCGGTAGATGCGCAGGTTCCAGTCGGGGTGCTGCTGCATGAAGCGCGCGATGCGCTCGGCCGCCTGCTTCTCCGGCACGGGGTTGCCGCTGGGCTCGCCGCGCTTCTTGCGCTGCCCGATGACCCAGGCCACGGTGAAGACCACGATGGCCGCGATCAGTCCACCCAGCCAGGTCTTGGCGGCCCAGCCGCCGACCACGCCTGCGATCAGCGCCGGCACCAGCGCAAAGCCGAACACGCTGCCGCGCAGGGGCTCCTCGAAATCCATGTCGACGAACAGCACATCGGGCGTATTGAGGCAGCGCGCGCCGTAGGTGTTGCGCGTGATGACGGTGTCGCCATGGCGCTCGACGATTTCCTCGCGGATCGGCATGCCGTCGGCGCCGTTGTAGGGCACCTTGCGCTCGCGGCGGTCGAGCTTCTCGCCCTGGTGGACGATGCGGTCGAAGGCGTCGCGCGTGCGCTGATCGGCATGCGCCTGCGCGGCGATCGGGCTCTCGTCGGACCAGCCGTAGCGGCGCACGGTGAACTGTTTGCCCGCGACACGCTCCTGGATGCGGCCTTCCGCCCAGAACTGGGGAACGATCATCGGTTCAAGCCCCTCTGCCGAAATACAGCCAGATCATGAGTGCGGCCATCGCGATGATCAACGTCGGCAGCCATCTGTAGCCGCCGTCGTGCTCGCGGCCCGGCTCGTTCATCGAGCACCGAGGCATGTGCCGGGTCAGAGGGCCGAAGCCGATGCCCGACGGATCTTCGTGGTTGTCGACCAGCCGCTTCGCCGCGGCCAGGCTCAGGCCGGTGGCTTCGCGGGTGAGGCGGATGGCCTCGATCTTGTTGCCCCGCGCCAGGGCCGCGAGCGCGGTGGAGGGCATCGCCGCGAAACCGCGGTCCTGCCTTGCGGCAGTGGGCGCGCGGCGTCCGCAGGCGGCATCGCCGTCCCCTGCTTCCTGCCGGTCGGCGTAGCGATCCACGGCTTCCTTGGCCGCCTTGAGGTCCACGCCCGTGCGATTGCGCACGATCTTGATGGCCTCGATCATCCTGCCGCGCTGCAGCGCCAGGACGGCGTCCTGCGGAAGTTCCTCCATGGCAATCTCCTCGAGTTGACTCGCTATTCATTTGATAGCTTAGTGCGCTTGTCATGCGGGCGCCAGAGCCACTTTTTCATTAAGCGAGACATGCCCGGCCTCGATCGTGATGCGGCGTTCGCACTGCGCCGCGATGCCGCGGTCGTGGGTGACGAGCACGAGCGTGGTGCCCAGTTCGCGGTTGAGGTCGAACATCAGCCGCATCACCTGCTCGCCGGTTGCGAAGTCGAGGCTGCCGGTGGGCTCGTCGGCCAGCAGCAGCGCGGGTTGGACCACGAAGGCACGGGCCAGCGCCACGCGCTGCTGTTCGCCGCCCGAGAGCACCTTGGGATAGTGGCCGAGCCGCTGGCCGAGCCCGACGCGGCCGAGCATTTCGGTGGCTGCCTTGCGGGCGTCCTTGCGGTTGGCCAGCTCCAGCGGAAGCATCACGTTTTCAAGTGCACTGAGGTTGCCGAGCAGTTGGAAGCTCTGAAACACGAAGCCCACGCGCTGCGCCCGGACTGCTGCACGCTCGTCCTCGTCGATGGCGAAGATGTCCTCGCCGGCGATGCGCACCGTGCCGCGCGTGGGCGTGTCCAGCCCCGCGATGATCGACAGCAAGGTGCTCTTGCCGGAGCCCGAGGCCCCGACGATGGCAGCGGTTTCCCGCGCGCCGAGGGTGAAATCGATGTCCTGCAGAATGTCCAGCGTGCCGGTCGAATCGGTGACGGACTTGAAGACATGCTCGACGGCGACAATGGCATCAGACGGGGGTTGGGACATGGAAAGGCTTTGGTTTTGAATCGACGAGACTTTATCTTGACCACCGCCGCGCTCGGCAGCGCGGGGACATGGACGGCCGCGGCGCAGGCCCAGGCTGTGGCAACCGGCAAGCCGGTGATCCTGGTGCTCGGCGATTCGCTGAGCGCAGAGTACGGCCTCAAGCGCGGCGAAGGCTGGGTACCCTTGCTGGAAAAAAGGCTTGCGCAGCAGAAGATCCCGGCCACGGTGGTCAACGCCAGCATCAGCGGCGACACCAGTTCCGGTGGGCGCGCCCGCTTTGCGTCGCTGCTCGCGCAGCACAAGCCCAGCCACGTGGTGATCGAGCTCGGCGCCAACGACGCCTTGCGCGGCCTGCCGCTCTCGGACACGGAAAGCAACCTGCTGCAGATCGCCAAGGCCGCGCAGGCTGCGGGTGCGAAGGTGCTGATCGTCGGCATCCAGGTGCCGCCGAACTATGGCGGCGACTACACGCGGCGCTTCGAGGCGGTGTTCTCCAAGGTGGCGGGCGCCACCAGGTCCGCGCTCGTTCCCTTCCTGCTCAAGGGCGTGGCCGATGCGCCCGATGCGCTCTCGCTGTTCCAGGCCGACCGCATCCATCCGACGGCCGCGGCACAGCCGCAACTGCTCGACAACGTCTGGCCCGAATTGCGCAAGTTGCTGCCCAGGTAATGGAAAAAGCCGCCGCGGGCACAGGCCTGCGGCGGCTTCTTTTCGATCGGTACGCCAGGAGCGGATCAACCGTTCTTGGTGGGCAACTCGGGCACGGTGGGTGGATCGCGTTCGAGCGAGGCCATGTCGGTTTCCGGGTCTCCGGGGGCCAAGCCGTCGCTGCTCGGGCTGAGTTTGCGGTTCGCCTTTTCTCGGAGCTTCTCTTCCTTCTTTTTCTTCTTGGCCAGCTCTTTCTGGCGCTTCTCGTAGCCGTAATTGGGTGTTGCCACTGCTTCTCCTTGGGCGAGGCAGTCAGGGTGACTGCACGTGGCCTACTGTAAGCGATAACGGTGCGGTCTCGAGACGGTACCCCATGACGCTCGCAGGGAGCGCGAAGCGATTTCTTACATCCGCGCCAATGCCTGCTGCAGGTCGGCGCGCAGGTCTTCTACGTCTTCGAGGCCGATGGAAAAACGAACGAGCGTGCCCTTGTAGGGCCAGCGTGCCACGCCGGCGTCGCGCATCAGGCCGATGTCGTAGGGCACCACGAGGCTGATCGGACCGCCCCACGAGTAGCCGAGGCGGAACAGCCGCAGGCTGTCGCAGAAACGATCGACCTGCTCGGTGCTGTAGCGCTCGTCGAATACCACCGAGAACAGGCCGGCCGCGAGGTCGGTGGCACCGCACAGCGCACGCCAGTGGGTGTGGCCCGGCGAGTCTTCGAGCGCGGGGTGCAGCACCTGCGCGATCTCCTCGCAGCCGTTAAGCCAGCCGGCCAGTTCGCGCGCCGAGCGGTCGTGCGCCGCATAGCGCAGCGCGATGCTGGGCAGCGAGCGCAGCAGCGTTTCCACGTCGCCCACGCCAATGCCCCAACCCATGCGCATGTGCGTGAGCTTGAGCGCGCGGTGCAGCCGCTCGTCGCGCGTGACCACGCTGCCCATGAGCACGTCGCCGCCGCCGCTCGGGTACTTGGTGAGCGCGTGCACCGAGATGTCGACGCCCTGCCCGCTGCCGTTGAAATCGAAGGGCGCGAAGGCCAGGCCCGCGCCCCAGGTGTTGTCGAGCGCCGTCATCACGCCGCGCGCGCGGCAGACGTTCACGAGCGCGGGCAGATCGGGAAACTCCATCGTCACCGAGCCCGCTGCTTCCACCCAGACCAATCGCGTGCGGTCCGACAGCTTGGCCGCAAGGTCGGCCGGGTTCATTGCGTCGTACAGGCGATGGGTGATGCCGAAGTTCGCCAGTTCGCCGGTGGCCAGCGCCTTGTTGGGTCCGTAGGCGTTGTCCGGGATCAGCACCTCGTCGCCGGTCTTGAGGAAAGCGAACGAGACCAGCGAGATGGCCGCCAGACCGCTGGGCACGAGCAGGCACTCGGTGCCGCCTTCGAGCGTGGCCAGGCGCTCTTCCAGCGTGAAGGTGGTGGGCGTGCCGTGCAGGCCGTAGGTGTAGCCGGCCTTGGTACGCCAGTCGCGCGCGCGCATGGCGGCCACGTCGGCGAAGAACACCGTCGATGCCTTGAAAACGCCGGGCTGCGGCGCAGCGAAAGTGGCGGGCGGAACGTAGGGGTGGTGGATCAGGGTCGTGGAAGGCTTGCTCATGGGTGGATGCTATCGCGGCCGGCCCGGTGCCTCCGGCAAGCGTTCCATCGCACAATGCGCGGATGGGCCAGAGCCTGCTTCATGGAAGAAGCCCGCGACCGTGCAACTGACGCGCCTTGCCCCTTCTCACCTGCGGCCCTTCGTGCGGCTGATGTGGGCCTCGTCGCCCGGGGGCAAGCCTGCCGAGCGCCCGGGTGCGCGCGAGCATGTGCTGCCCACCGGCGGCATGCACCTGGTCTTCCGGCTCTCGGGGCCGTCATTGCGCCTGTTTCGCGACGATACCGATGCGCAGGGCTTCACGGTGGGCCATGCCATGGTGGGCGGGACCCGCTCGGCCTTCTTCGTGCGCGATGTGTCCGTCGCGACGCGTTCGGTCGGCGTCATGCTGCAGCCGGGCGCGGCCAGGGCGCTGCTCGGGGCGCCCGAAGATGCGCTGGCCAGGCGCCACACCCCGCTCGAAGCGCTCTGGGGTGCCGATGCGGGCTTCGCGCTCGAACAGCTGCACGGCACCGACTCGCAGGCGCGGCAGCTCGCCATCGTCGTTGCCTTGCTGAGCGCGCGCCTTGCCTCGTCCTCCCTGCGCGGCCTGCACCCCGCGGTGGCGCAGGCACTGGCCCGCATGTCCAGCGCGAGTGCCAACGACAACGACGGGCAAGCCGGCGCCATCGGCGAACTGGTGAAGCAAAGCGGCTACAGCCACCGGCGCTTCATCGCCCTCTTTCGCAGCATGACCGGCCTGGCACCCAAACAGTACGCACGCATGCTGCGCTTCGACCGCGTGATCGGCCAGTTCGCCACCACCCCGGCCCAACGCTGGGTCGAGCTGGCGCTGCAGGCCGGCTACAGCGACCAGGCGCATTTCAACCGCGATTTCCTGGCGATCGCCGGCATGTCGCCGCAGGCGTACCGGCGGGCGGCACCGACGTCCTCGCGGCACGTGCGGATCTGAGCGGCCTGCTACGCCCCCGCAGGTCAAATTTGTTCAAGACCTGATCTGCGGCGAGCGCCAGAATCGCGCCCATCTCAACCCGAAGGGACAACAAACCATGGCCATCCACGAGCTGTTTCCGTACCTCTGCGTCCACGATGCCGGCGCAGCCATCGAGTTCTACTGCAAGGTCTTCGAGGTGAAGGAGATCTTTCGCCTGACCGAACCCAGCGGGCGCATCGGCCACGCGGAGCTGGACTTCCACAACGGCGCGATCCTGATGATCTCGGACGAATTCGCCGAGTTCAACATCCACAGTGCGAAGACGCTGGGCGGCACGGCCGTCACGCTGCACCTGCATGTGGACGATGCCGACACGTTGGTGGCGCGCGCAGTCGCTGCAGGCGCCACGCTCGACATGGCACCGCAGGATCAGTTTTACGGGGAACGCTCCGGCGTTTTTCGCGACCCCTTCGGCCATCGCTGGAACGTGGGGCACAGCATCGAGAAGCTGACGCCGGAAGAAATGCAGCGGCGCTACACCGAGATGCTCGGCGGCGCCGGCTGAGAGATCAGACCGACCACTTCTCGATCAGCTTCTCGGCGCCGAGCGAGTCGTAGCCTTCGAAGGGCTGGTGGATCCAGGGGTTGGTGGGCAGGAATTCCACCTGGTAGTCGGGCGTGAAGGTCGACAGCGCCTTGGTCCAGATCACTGCGCTGCGCAGCTCGGTGATGGGCGGATAGTTGTTGCGCAGCATGTCCATCACGGCATGCAGCGTGTGACCCGAGTCGGCCAGGTCGTCGACCAGCAGCACCTTGCCAGCGATCTCGCCCTTGGGTGTCGTGATGAAGCGCGCGATGTCGAGATGGCCCTGCACCGTGCCCGCGTCAGCGCGGTACGAGCTGGTCGACATGATGGCCAGCGGCTTGCTGAAGATGCGCGAGAGCACATCGCCAGGGCGCATGCCGCCGCGCGCCAGGCACAGAATGGTGTCGAACTGCCATTCCGACTGGTGCACCTTGATCGCGAGCTTCTCGATCAGGTTGTGGTACTCGTCGTAGCTGACGTAGAGATGCTTGCCGTCTTCGGTCAACATGGGTCTTTTTTCCTCTTCAGTCGGCCAAGTAGGGGTGGCGCATCATGATCGTGTGGTCGCGGTCGGGGCTGGTCGACACCATGTGGATCGGCACACCGGTGATCTGCTCGATGCGTTGCAGGTACAGGCGCGCATTGATCGGCAGCTTGTCGTACTGCGTGACGCCGACCGTGCTCTCGGTCCAGCCTTCGAGGGTTTCGTAGATCGGCGTGCAGCGCTCGATCTCGTCCGCGCCCATCGGCAGGATGTCGGTGGTTTCGCCGTCGAGTTCGTAGCCGGTGCACAGCTCGAGCTTTTCGAGGCCGTCGAGCACGTCGAGCTTGGTGATGCACAGGCCCGACAGGCCGTTGACCTGCGCCGAGCGCTTGAGCAGCGCGGCGTCGAACCAGCCGCAACGGCGGCTGCGGCCGGTGGTTACGCCCTTTTCGGCGCCCACGGTGCTCATGTGATAGCCGGGGGTGCCGGGCGTGGCCCAGTCGAGTTCGGTGGGGAACGGACCGCCGCCTACGCGCGTGCAGTAGGCCTTGGTGATGCCGAGGATGTAGTGCAGCATGCCCGGGCCCACGCCCGAACCGGCGGCGGCATTGCCGGCCACGCAGTTGCTGGAGGTGACGTACGGATAGGTGCCGTGATCGACGTCGAGCAGCGTGCCCTGCGCGCCTTCGAACAGCAGGTTGGCGCCGTTCTTGTTCGCGTCGTTCAGTTCGCGCGAGACGTCGGCCATCATGGGCTTGAGCAGCTCGGCGTGCCTCATCGCTTCGTTGAAGACTTCGTCGAAATCGATGGCCGGCGCGCTCAGCACCTGCGTCAGCACGTGGTTGTGCAGGTCGAGCAGCACGCGCAGCTTGGTGGCGAAGCGCTCGGGGTGCTTCAGGTCCTGCACGCGCAGTGCGCGGCGTGCGATCTTGTCTTCGTAGGCCGGGCCGATGCCGCGGCCGGTGGTGCCGATCTTCTCGATGCCGCCCTTTTCGCGGTAGGCCTCGCGCGCGATGTCCAGCGCGGCATGGAACGGCAGGATCAGCGGGCAGGCCTCGCTGATGCGCAGGCGCGAACGCACCTCGACGCCAGCCTTCTCCAGCCCTTCGATTTCCTCGAACAGCTTGGCCGCCGACAACACCACGCCGTTGCCGATGTAGCACTTGACGCCGGGCCGCATGATGCCGCTTGGGATCAGGTGCAACGCGGTTTTCACACCGTTGATGACCAGCGTGTGGCCCGCGTTGTGGCCACCCTGGAAACGGACCACGCCCTGGGCGCTTTCCGTCAGCCAGTCGACCAGCTTGCCTTTGCCTTCGTCGCCCCACTGGGTACCGACGACGACCACGTTTCTTCCGGTGGTTACGCTCATGCTCGTTCCATTACTTCAAAAAATCAGATCGCTCGGACACTCCACTGGCCGGCTTGCTCGACGAGCTCGCGGTCGCAGTGGAATTCATCGATTTCGCTGCCATGGCCCGGCAGCACGCAGACTACCGTTTCACCGGACTTGCGCAATTGGGCAATCGCCTGACGCAGGCCAGCCGCGTCGCTCCAGGGCGCGCGGATGGCGGCGCGCAGCGGGCGGGCCGGCAGCACGCCGACCAGCTCGCGCACGTCGAGGCTGAAGCCGACGGCCGGACGGTTGCGGCCGAACACGGCCCCCACTTCGTCGTAGCGGCCGCCGCGCACCAGCGAATCGGCCGCGCCGGGCACGTAGATGCCGAAGCGCATGCCGCTGTAGTACGCATAGCCGCGCAGGTCGGCCAGGTCGAAGCTGATCTGGCGGCCGGCCACGCCCTGGAGGCCGGCAGCGAGCTGTTTCAGGCCGGCCAGCGCGGCGCCCACGGCAGGCGTGCCCTTCAAGGCCTTGGTGGCCTCGTCGAGCACCGACGCGTCGCCGTACAGCTGGACCAGGGCGCGCAGCCCTTCGCGCGAGGCGGCGGGGAAGTCCTTGGTGAGCGAAGCGAGCTCGCTCGCGTCCTTGGCGGCCAGTGCGGCGTGCACCCGGGCGAGCGTGGCGGCATCGACCGGTACGCCGGCGAACAGCGCACGCACGATTCGGGCATCGGCCAGGTCGACGATCACGCCCTCGCGCAGACCGGCGGCGTCGAGACAGTCGAGCGCCAGCAGCAGGGTTTCGGTGTCGGCCTCGAGCCCGGCGTGACCGTAGATCTCGGCACCGAACTGCAGCGGCTCGCGGGTGGCGTGCGGGCGGTCGGGCCGGGTGTGGAGCACCGGGCCGCAATAGCACAGGCGGGCCACGCCGTCGCGGTTCAGCAGGTGGGCATCGATGCGCGCCACCTGGGGGGTGGTGTCGGCGCGAAGGCCCATGCTGCGGCCGGAGAGCTGGTCCACGAGCTTGAAGGTTTGGAGGTCGAGCGCCTCGCCGGTGCCCGAGAGCAGCGATTCGAGGTGTTCGAGCAGCGGCGGCATCACCAGCTCGTAGCCATAGCCACGGGCGGTATCGAGCAGCTGGCGTCGAAGTTCTTCGATGTGGCGCGCCTCTGAGGGCAGCACATCGGCAATGTGATCCGGGAGGACCCAGGCGGACATGGGGATCGAGGGCGTGGTTAAACCGGAATTCTACCGGGACCGCGCTACCCCAAGATCCAGAGCAGTAGCAAACCCAGCAGGATGCTGCAAAGTCCGAAGAAACGAAGCTGGCCGTCACGCAGCTGCATGAGCTGGCCGAAGCCGCGCCGCCACCCTCCCGGCGAGACGAAAGGCAGGATGCCTTCGATCACCAGGACGAGCGCCAGCGCGCTCCAGAAAGTGTCGGCGCTCACGGCTCCTGAGGGCGGCTGCGAATCAACGACGGGAAGCGTTGGTGTTCGAACCCGAACCTTGCATGGCGCGGAAGAAGTCCGAGGACGGATCGAGCACCATCACGTCGCTCTTCTTGTTGAAGCTCTGCTTGTAGGCTTCGAGGCTTCGGTAGAACTGAGCGAACTGCGGGTCGCGGCCAAAGGCCTCGCTGTATGTGGAAGCGGCCTGGGCATCGCCCTCGCCCTTGATCTTCTGCGCGTCGCGGTAGGCGTTCGCCACGATCACTTCGCGCTGGCGATCGGCATCGGCGCGGATCTTCTCGCCTTCGGCCGTGCCGGTCGAACGCAGCTCGTTGGCCACGCGCTTGCGCTCGGCTTCCATGCGGCGGTAGACCGATTCGGTGATGGCTTCCACGTAGTCGACACGCGTGATGCGCACGTCGACCACGTCCACGCCCCAGGGCTTGGCGCCCTTCACCACCGACAGCACTTCGCGCTGCACGTCGGCCATCAGGGCCTCGCGGCGCACCGAGATCAGGTCGCGCACGGTGCGCTTGTTGATGTTTTCCTGGAACGCATTGCGCACCACGCGGTTGAGCTGCATGGCGCCGGCGTTCTCGTCGAGGCCGACATTGCGGATGTAGGCCTGCGGGTCGCTGATGCGCCAACGCACATACCAGTCGATCACCACACGCTGCTTCTCGGCAGTGAGCATCGGCTCGGTGTCCACGCTCGACAGCGTCAGCAGGCGCTTGTCGATGTACGACACGTTCTGGAACGGCGGCGGCAGCTTGAAGTTGAGGCCGGGCTCCGTGATGACCTGCTTGATCTGGCCAAGCGCATAGACCACGCCGAACTGCCGCTGGTCGACCACGAAGAGGGTCGAGCTTGCCAACACCAGCAGCACGAGGATCGAGGTGGCGATGAATCCGATTCTGTTCATATTCTTTCGGGCCTTTTTCAACGCACGTCGCGGTCACGCGAGCGGCCATCGCGGGCGCGCACGTCGTTCGTCGCAGGGGCCACCGGGATCACCGAGGACTGGGCCGGTGCAGTGCCGGCGACATTCGGGCTGGCCGCGTCGACCGGCGTGGCCGCCGCGTTGTTGCCGCTCAGCTGCATGAGCTTGTCGAGCGGCAGGTACAGCAGGTTGGAGCCTTGCTTGCTGTCGACCAGCACCTTCGTCGTGCTGGCGTAGATCTGCTGCATGGCATCGGTGTACATGCGGTCGCGCGTTACCTGCGGGGCCTTCTGGTATTCGGCCAGCACCGCACTGAAGCGGCCGGCATCACCCTGGGCCTGCGCCACGATCCGCGCCTTGTAGGCCTCGGACTCTTCCTTCAGGCGCGAAGCCGTACCGGTGGCGAGCGGCACCACGTTGTTGGCATAAGCCTGCGCATCGTTCTTGGTGCGCTCGCGCTCCTGGCCAGCCTTGAGCACGTCGTCGAACGCGGCCTGCACCTGCTCGGGCGGACGCACGCCGCCCTGCTGCAGGTTGATGCCGACGACTTCGACGCCGATCTTGTAGCGGTCGAGGATGGTCTGCATCAGCGTGCGCACGCGCGGTGCGATCTGATCGCGCTCCTCGGCCAGCGCGGCGTCCATCTTCATCTTGCCGACCACCTCGCGCACGGAGGTCTCGGCCACCTGCACGACGGTGTCGGCGGGCGACTTGCTTTCGTAGAGCCAGGCACGCGGATCGCTCAGGCGGTACTGCACGGCGAACTTGATCTCGACGATGTTCTCGTCTTCGGTCAGCATGGCCGACTCGCGCAGGCCGGTGGAGCGCACGATGGCGTCGCGGCCGACGTCGGCGGAACGGATCTGCGTGGTCACCACCACCTCGTGGCGCTGGATCGGGTACGGCAGGCGCCAGTTGAAGCCGGCGCCCACGGTGCTCTTGTAGCGGCCGAACTGTGTGATGACGGCCTGCTGGCCTTCGTTCACGATGAAGAAGCCGGTGCCGAGCCAGATCAGGACCACCACTGCCGCCACGAGACCGAGGCCGAATCCTGCATTCTTCATGTCGGGCCTGTAGCCGTTGCCGCCACCATTGCCGCCGTTGGGGCGGTTGCCGCCGCCCTTCCCACCGAAGAAGCCACCGAGCTTGCGATTGAGGTCGCGCCAGAGTTCATCGAGGTCGGGAGGGCCTTGGTTGGGGCCCTGTCCGCGAGGGCGGTTGTCGTTGTTGCCGTTGTTGCCGCCATTGCTCGAAGGCGGTGGGGTCGGTGCGCCGGGAGGATTGGCGTCGGGGGGGCGGCTGCCGTTGGAAGACGGCTCGTCGCCGCGCCCCCATCGGCCGTCGTTCAGGTTGAACATGCCCAGAAACCCTCTCCGCGCTGGCTTTGAATTCATTCGCTTCGTTCTCTTGTCAGTGGCGGGATTGTGCCCAATCAATCGGTTGCATCGTGCAATTCAGCGTCTGCCTCAGGGGTCATCGTATCGGCTACGGAACCCGACTGCCGGGCGAGTTCGGCGCGCAGCAGCGGCACGCCCTCGCCACTCCTGGCACTGAGGAAGATGCGGGGGACCTGCGCGCCGTCGATTTCCATCTCGTCCTGCAGATGCAGCGGATGCTGCGCGCTTTCAAGAGCGTCGAGCTTGTTGAACACCAACAGCTGCGGCACGGTGTCGGCGCCGATCTCGCGCAGCACCGTCTGCACCTCGGCCATCTGCTCGGGGTAATGGGGGTTGGAGGCGTCGACCACATGCAGCAGCAGGTCGGCATCGACCGCCTCCTGCAGCGTGGCCTTGAAGGCATCGACCAGCCCGTGCGGCAGGTCGCGGATGAAACCCACGGTGTCGGAGATCGACACCTGCCGCCGGGCATCGCCCAGATAGAGGTTGCGCGTGGTGGTGTCGAGCGTGGCGAACAGCTGGTCGGCCGCATAGGCGCGGGCCTTCACCAGCGCATTGAACAGCGACGACTTGCCCGCGTTGGTGTAGCCCACCAGCGAGATGTTGAAGGTGTCGCGTCGCTCGCGCTGCCGGCGCTGAGTGCCGCGCTGCTTTTGCACCTTGGCGAGACGCTCGCGCGTGCGCTTGATCGACTCGCCGATCATCCGGCGATCGAGCTCGATCTGCTTCTCGCCCGGGCCGCCGCGCACGCCTGCACCGCCGGTCTGGCGCTCCAGGTGGGACCAGCGGCGGACCAGCCGCGTGCTGAGGTACTGCAGGCGAGCCAGCTCGACCTGCAGCTTGCCTTCGTGCGAACGCGCGCGCTGGGCGAAGATTTCGAGGATGAGAAAGGTCCGGTCGTAGACCGCGATGTCGAGCTGGCGCTCGAGGTTGCGCTGCTGCGCGGGGCTCAGGGCCTGATCGAAGATGACCTCGCTCGCCCTGTACAGGGCAGCCAGCTCCTTGATTTCTTCGGCCTTGCCGCTGCCAACGAACAGGGCCGCGTCGGGTGCCTTGCGCTTGCACGCAAGACGGGCGACAGGCGTCAGGCCCGCGGTCTGCGCGAGCAGGCCGAGTTCCTCGAGTTCGCTGTCGAAATGGGGCAGCCCGAAATCGACGCCGACGAGAACGGCGGCGCCTTCCTGGCGGGGGATCAGTTCAGACAAGCGGGATCAGAAATTGGGAAAAAGCGCGGCAGCAGGGGCCGCCGCGCTCCGCGCGATCAGGCTGCGGCGTCTTCGTTCTCGGTAGCCGAGAAGTTGACGGCACGACCCGGCACGATGGTGGAAATGGCGTGCTTGTAGACCATTTGCGTCACCGTATTGCGAAGCAACACGACGTACTGGTCAAAAGACTCGATCTGGCCCTGCAGCTTGATGCCATTCACCAAATAAATGGAAACCGGCACGTGCTCACGACGCAGGGTGTTCAGAAACGGGTCTTGCAGAAGTTGCCCTTTATTGCTCACGATATTCTCCGTGTTCAAGAGTAGTTGTTGGAGAGATGACCTTAACACAGGGTTTCTGCGTCGCAGCAATCGGGGTCAAAAGCCTTGAGAAAATAACGGCTCTCAAAAGACGGAACTTCCACTCGGCCCGCAGCTCATCGGCCGCCATCGGCAGCCAAGCCCCTCAGTCGTCCTTGTCGGCAAATGGATTGTGCGAGCTCTTGAACTCAATGCGCAAGGGGGTACCCACAAGGTCGAACTCCTTGCGGAAGCGCCCTTCGAGAAAGCGCTTGTAGGCGTCGGTGACGTGCTCCAGTGAATTACCGTGGATCACGATCACGGGTGGGTTCATGCCCCCCTGGTGCGCATAGCGCAGCTTGGGCCGGTACATGCCCCCGCGCTTGGGCGCCTGGAACTGCACCGCCTCCAGCAGCAGGCGGGTCAGCACCGGCGTCGACATCTTGCGCGTGGCCGACTTGTGGGCCTGCGCGATCGCCTGCCACACCGGGCCCAGGCCCTGGCGCTTGATGGCCGAGATGAAATGCAGCGCCGCGAACTTCAGGAACGGCAGCCGGGTCTCGATCTGCCGCTGGATCTGCTCGCGCTGGTAGCTGTCGACGGCGTCCCATTTGTTGATCGCGATCACCACCGCACGACCGCTTTCGAGGATGTAGCCGGCGATGTGCGCGTCCTGGTCGGTCACGCCCTGCGTGGCGTCGAGCAGCAGCAGCACCACGTTGGCCGATTCGATGGCCTGCAGCGTCTTGACCACCGAGAACTTCTCGATCGCCTCGAACACCCTGCCCTTGCGGCGCAGGCCGGCCGTGTCGATCAGCTCGAAGCGCTGGCCGTTGCGCTCGAAGGGCACGGAGATCGCATCGCGCGTGGTGCCCGGCATGTCGAAGGCCACGAGGCGCTCTTCGCCGAGCCAGGTGTTGATCAGCGTCGACTTGCCCACGTTGGGCCGTCCGGCCACGGCCAGCTTGATCGGCTTGTTGACCTCGTCCTCGTCCGTCTCGTCGTCGGGATCGGGCAGGTTCAGCGGTTCCAGGGCGAGTTCGACGAGGTCGCGCATGCCCTGCCCGTGCGCAGCAGATACGCCATGCACGTCGCCGAAGCCGAGTTCGTAGAAGTCGACCAGCTTGGTGCCGTCGTGCATGCCTTCGGCCTTGTTGGCCGCCAGCACGCAAGGCTTGCCGAGGCGGCGCAGTTCGTTGGCGATGTCATGGTCTTGCGCCGACAGGCCCTCGCGGGCGTCGACGACGAAGATCACCACGTCGGCCTCGGCCACGGCCTGCCGCGTCTGCTTGGCCATTTCCTTGTAGATGCCGCTGCCCGCGTCGGGTTCGAAGCCACCGGTGTCGATGACGATGAACTCGTGCTTGCCCAGGCGGCCATTGCCGTAGTGGCGGTCGCGCGTGAGGCCAGCAAAGTCGGCGACGATGGCGTCGCGCGTCTGGGTCAGGCGGTTGAAGAGGGTCGACTTGCCAACGTTGGGCCGCCCGACCAGGGCCACGACCGGCTTCATGGCCGGCCTTTCGATGGCGCGGATTTCATGGTCGGGCCTTGGAAAGAAAAAAGGAAAAAGAAAGAGTTATTCAGGGCGATAACCAAACACGCCACCCTTGGCAGTCACGACCACGACCGTGTTGCCGGCCAGCACCGGCGTGACGGTGATGGCCGAGCCATCGGGCGTGACGCGATTGAGCAGCGCGCCATCTTCGCGCGACACGAAGTGCAGCGTGCCGGTGTCTTCGCCGATGATCAGCGAGCGGCCCACGGCCAGCGGCGCGGTGAGGTTGCGGTTCTTCAAGCGGCTCATCTGCCAGGCGCGCTCGCCATCGGCACGGCGCCACGCGACGACGCTGCCGTCGGACTCGGTACCGTAGACAAAACCGCTGTCGCCGCTGACGCCGTCGGCGCCCGAAGCGGGCTTGCTCCAGACCAGCGAGCCGCGCACGGTCTCGACGCAGCCAACGCTGGCGTAGTACGCGCGGGCGCAGATGGTGTCGCCGAAGCGGCTCACGCTGCCGGTCAGATCGACCAGACGCTCCACGTCGTTGGTGCCGCGCGGTGCCGCAATGGGCGATTCCCAGCGCGAAGTGCCATTGGCGGGGTTGATGCCCACCAGACGGCCGCCGATGCCTGCGACCAGCGTGTCGCCCACGGCGATCAGCACGCCCGACTTGCGCAACACGAGGTTTTCACCCGTGCGCTGCTGGATCCAGAGGCGGCGGCCGCTCTGGCCGTCCCAGGCGCTGATGCTGCGGTCGGCGGTCTGCACGAACACGCGGCGTCCCGCCACCAGCGGTGCGGTGAAGGCCTGGGCCGAGAGCTTCTGCTTCCACAGGACCTTGCCGTTCTCGATGGCGACCAGTTCGTTGCCGGTGGTCACGACCGCGGCCATCGACCCGTCGCTGCCTACGCCCGCTGCCAGCGGCGCACCGGCGCTGGCACGCCAGGTTTCACGGCCGGCGCGGGCGTCGATGGCAACCACCGTGCCGTCGCTGCCGGCCACGGTGACGGTGTCGCCGCTGATGTCGGTGGTGAGAGGGAACTTGACCTCGGGGATGCGCACCGTCCAGGCCTGGCGCACGCCCATCAGGGCCGGATTGGCGGGAAGTTCTGCCGGCTTCGGCTTGCCGCTGCCCGAACAGGCGGCGAGGAGCGCCACCAAAACAAGAGCTGATCCCGCGCGCAGGGCGGTCGATTCAGGCATGAAACGCTTGAAATTCATATGCGGTCAGGGAGTTTTGGGGGCTGCGGGGGTAACGGTGACGACTGGCGCCAGGCTCTTCGGATCGACACCGACCGCGTTGAGCTTGATTTCGACCAGGCGGCGGTAGTCGGAGGTGGCACCAAGGCCGGTCCAGGCCTTGCGGTATTCGGCCTGCGCCTCGGCGCGCTTGCCCTGGGCCAGGTAGATGTCGCCCTTGCGGTCGGCCACCAGCGGTTCGAATTCCTTGGGCACGCTGCCGTCGAGCTGCTTGATCGCATCGTCGTAGGACTTGCTGTCGAGCAGTTCGGCCGCCAGCCGCAGCCTGGCAATAGCCTTGTAGCCCGGATCGACGGCGTTCTGCGCAACCCATTCGAGTTCGGCGCGCGAGCCCGCGGCATTGCCCTTTTCGTACAGCGTCTTGGCGACCAGCAGGCCGGCCTGCTGCGCGTAGGTAGTGCCCGAGAAGCGCTTCTTCATGTCGTCGAGCACGAGCGCGATGCGCGCCGGATCGCCGGCCTGCGCGGTCTTCTCGATTTCGTCGTAGAGCGACGAGGCCTGCGCCGCCTTGTTGCGTCCATACCATTGCCAGCCGTTCCAGGCCACGAAGGCGCCAGCGACGAGCAGCACGGCCCACGTGATCAGGGTGCCGTAGGTGTTCCAGAAATGCTTGAGCTGGTCGAGCTGTTCCTGTTCTTCGAGGTCGAGATGGGTTGCCATGCGCTGTCAGGTGTTGGGAGCCGGCGATTGTAGGGTGGCGGCCCAGGCGGCCACTTCGGCGAGTGGCCGGAAGGTCTGCGCACCGCTTCCGTCGCGCAGCGCCTTGAGAGTCACTTCGCCGCGTGCAAGTTCATCGGCGCCGAAGATCAGGGCGTAGGTGGCCCCGCTGTTGTCGGCCCGCTTGAACTGCGACTTGAAGCTGCCAAGACCGTCGGCCGTGGCGGCGTGCATCTGCACGCGAACACCGGCATCGCGCAATTGCTGCAGCGTGCGCAGCACCACCGGCATGGCGGCGGCATCGGGCACGACGGCATAGACGTCGGGCGCTCGGGCCGGGATCTGGGTGCCCTGCTCTTTCATCAGGTCGAGCACGCGCTCCACGCCGATCGCCCAGCCCACCGCGGGAGCCGGCTTGCCGCCCAGCTGCTCGAACAGGCCGTCGTAGCGGCCGCCGGCACACACCGTGCCCTGCGAGCCGAGCCGGTCGGTCACGAACTCGAACACGCTGAGGTTGTAGTAGTCGAGACCGCGCACCAACCGGGGGTTGATGGTGTAGGCCACGCCGTTGGCGTCCAGGATGGCCTTGAGGCCCTCGAAGTGCGCCAGCGATTCGGCGCCGAGGAAATCCATCAGCCGCGGCGCCGACTCGACCACGTCCTTCATCGCCGGATTCTTGGTGTCGAGGATGCGCAGCGGATTGCTGTGCAAGCGGCGCTTGCCGTCCTCGTCGAGCTTGTCGGCGTGCGCCTCGAAGTGCGCGATGAGCTGTGCGCGGTGCTGCGCGCGCTCGGCCGGCTGGCCAAGGCTGTTGAGTTCCAGCCGCACGTCGGTCAGGCCGATCGCCTTCCACAGCGCGCTCGCGAGCAGGATCAGCTCGGCGTCGATGTCGGGTCCGGCAAAGCCCAGCGCCTCGACGTCGATCTGGTGAAACTGCCGGAAGCGCCCGCGCTGCGGCTTCTCGCGCCGGAACATCGGGCCGATGGCCCACAGGCGCTTGCCGCCGTCGTAGAGCATGTTGTGCTCGATCGCGGCGCGCACGATGCCGGCGGTGTTCTCGGGTCGCAGCGTCAGGTGGTCGTTGTCGCCGTACTTGTCCGAGCGATCGTGGAAGGAGTACATCTCCTTCTCCACGATGTCAGTCACTTCGCCGATGCCGCGCACGAAGAGCGCGGTGTGCTCCAGTATCGGCGTGCGGACGTTGCGGTACGCATAGCGCCCCATCAGGTCGCGCACGGTGGCTTCGAGCCACTCCCAGCGCGCCGATTCGGGCGGCAATATGTCGTTCATGCCTTTGACGGCATTCAGTTTTTCAGCCATGAGTCTGCGGAGGTTCAGGCCAGGGCAGCGTGTTCGCCGCCAAAGCGCTTTTCGATGTAGTTTTCGACGAGCTGATGGAACTCGTTGGCGATATTGTCGCCGCGCAGCGTAAGGGCCTTTTCGCCGTCGATGAAGACCGGCGCGGCAGGCGCCTCGCCGGTGCCGGGCAGGCTGATGCCGATGTCGGCGTGCTTGCTCTCGCCGGGGCCGTTGACGATGCAGCCCATGACGGCCACCTTCAGCGTCTCGACGCCCGGATATTTCTTGCGCCAGACTGGCATCTGCAGGCGCAGGTAGTCGTCGATCTGCTTGGCCAGTTCCTGGAACGTGGTGCTGGTGGTGCGGCCGCAGCCCGGGCAGGCCGTGACGCTCGGCACGAACACGCGCAGGCCCAGGGCTTGCAGGATCTCGTTGGCAATCAGCACCTCTTGCGTGCGCGACTCGCCCGGCTGCGGCGTGAGCGACACGCGAATCGTGTCGCCAATGCCCTCCTGCAGCAGGATCGACAGCGCCGTGGCCGAGGCCACCGTGCCCTTGGTGCCCATGCCGGCCTCGGTCAGGCCCAGGTGCAGCGGATAGTCGCAGCGCCTGGCCAGTTCGCGATAGACCGAGATCAGGTCCTGCACGCCGCTCACCTTGCACGACAGGATGACCTGGTTGCCGCTCATGCCCATCGACTCGGCCAGCCTGGCGGACTCGATCGCCGAAGTGATCAGCGCCTCGTACATCACCTGCTTGGCATCCCAGGGCTCGGCGCGCTGGCTGTTGGTGTCCATCAGGCTGGCGAGCAGTTCCTGGTCGAGGCTGCCCCAGTTGACGCCGATGCGCACAGGCTTGTTCCAGCGCATGGCCGCGTCGATCATCTGGCCGAACTGCCTGTCCTTCTTGTCGCCCTTGCCCACGTTGCCGGGGTTGATGCGGTATTTGCTCAGCGCCTCGGCGCAGGCCGGATAGTCGGTCAGCAGGCGGTGGCCGTTGTAGTGGAAGTCGCCGATCAGCGGCACGTCGATGCCCATGCGGTCGAGCTGCTCGCGGATGTAGGGCACCTGCGCGGCGGCCTCGGGCGTGTTGACCGTGATGCGGACCATTTCGGAGCCGGCAATCGCCAGTTCCTTCACCTGGATCGCGGTGCCGACGGCATCGACGGTGTCGGTGTTGGTCATGGACTGCACGCGCACCGGAGCGTCGCCGCCCACCGTGACCACGCGCGGCCCCCAGACCACGCTGGCCTGGCGCGAGCGGCGCGCCTTTGGCGCGGCCGACTCGATGGGAAGCGGGAGGCAACCGGCGGTCATGATTTCACCTCGAAACGTGCCACGCCACCGCCCTTGGTGACGGGCTTCAGGTCGTATGGCTGGCCGCGCACCTGCACGTCGACGCTCGACGCGCGACCGACCACGACGGACAGCGGCAGCGTGCCCGACAAACCCACCGTTTCGCCAGCCTTCAGGCTGCGGCGCAGCAGCTGCTTGCCCCCTGCTTCGGTCACGGTGACCCAGCACTCTTCCCGTGCCACGAAGACAAGTTGCTGGCCACTGGCGGCTGCAGTGGCGGGCGCGGCAGGGGCAACGGGCACAGCGGCGACCGGTGCCACGGCAGCAGCAGGCGCGCCAGGGGTGGCGGCCGCGGGAGCCTCGCCCACTGGACCGCTCGGCGCCACGGCCTGCACGGGCACGTTTTCCGCGACAGCGCCGGTCCCGCTGGACGACACCGGTCCGCCGGCAGGCCCCGAACCCTCACCGGATTCGCCGCGGGCCGTCAGTCGCGACACGGAAGCCCCGATCTGGTCGAACACCGACTGCGGCAACCAGAACAGCGCACCCGCGGCCACCAGCAGGAGCCCCACCACGATCAGCAGCGCACGCGAAGGCAGCCCACTGGAGCGGCCGTTGTTGTTCCAGCGCGGCGTGTTGGAGGCGATGTTCCCTCGCAGCGTGCGATCGGCCTCGGCCAGCGACACCTTTTGCGTGCTGGGCAGCTTCGCGAGCACGGGCGCGGGATCGATGCGCAACGCGCGGCAGACGCTGCTCGCCAGGGCGCGAGCGAAGACCGGATCGGGCAGCGAGGCGATGTCGTCCGCTTCGAGCGCCATGAGCTTCTGCGGCGGCACCTTCAGTGCGGCGGCCACCATCTCGATGTGCAGGCCGTGGGCCTCGCGCGCCTCGCGCAGCAGGTCGCCGGCGGTCTTGTGCGTGATGTCGCCTTCTTCCAGCGGCTGTGCTGCGAAAGTGCCGAACTCCGAAACCCGATCAGTCATTGAAATTCCCGCGCTCGTACGCTGTTGCCTCCCGCGACTGGGGGAAGCGTCGTTGCAGTTGACCTCCCAACTGCGCGACTGCCTCGCGGTTGTTCAGCTTTCGTTCGACCTTGATGCCGAGCCAGAGCGTCTCGGCGCTGGCCGAAGGGCTGTTGTTGACGCGGCGAATGTAGAACTGCGCACGCGACCATTCTTCGCGCTGCGCCAGCAACGAAGCCAGGTTGAAGCCGACCACCGGATTGCCGGCATCGATCTCGTAGGCCTGCATGAGGCTGCGCTCCGCCTGGACCCGCTGGCCGGCCTTGAGTTCGCACACGCCCTGCGTCATGAGCGTCTTGGCGCGGTCCGCATAGCTCGGCACGGCCAGGGCTTCCGTGAACTGCGCAGCCGCATCGCCGTAGCGGTTCTGCTGGCACAGCAGCCAGCCGTAGTTGTGCCGCGCGTTGGGGTCGCGCGGATTGATGGCGATGGCGCGGCGGAAGCTGTCTTCGGCCAGCGCGGCGTCGTCGAGCCGCATGTAGACCAGGCCGCGCAGGTTGTAGGCGTCGGCGTTGTTGGGATCGGCGGCCAGCGCCTGCTTGATCTCGTCGAGCGCGACGGTGGTCTGGCCATGCTCGAAATAGCCGGAGGCCAGTTCCATGCGCAGGCGCGCGCGGCGCTGCCGGCTGGTTTCGTCGGACTCGGTGACGATCTCGGCGCCCTTGCCCGAGCTGGTGTCGGCCAGGCTGGTGGTGGTTGTGCGCGTGTTCACGCAGCCCCCAAGCAGCAACGCCATGGCAACGCCCGCGAAACCCACAGTCAGCATTCGCTGCACGCTCGCGGTCGTCATCGGAATGGCCATGCTCATCGGTTCAGTGCTCCTGGGGGACGGTCTTGCGGACCGGATGCAAAACAATGGGGCGCTCCGCCGCGCGTCGCTGGGCCATGCGCTCGGCCGCACGGGTGCGGTCCTTGACGTCGCCGGCGAGCTGGCCGCAGGCGGCGTCGATGTCGTCGCCGCGCGTCTTGCGCACGGTGGTCACGAGGCCAGCTTCGCTCAGCGTCCTGGCGAATGCCAGTACGCGCGGCTGCGGCGAGCGCAGCAGGCCCGACGCCGGAAATGGGTTGAACGGGATCAGGTTGAACTTGCACGAGATGCCGTGCGTACGCACCAGCTCGATGAGCTGCCGCGCATGCTCGGGCTGATCGTTCACTCCGTCGAGCATGCAGTACTCGAAGGTGATGAAGTCGCGCGGCGCATGCACCAGGTAGCGCTTGCAGGCCTCGAGCAGTTCGGCGATCGGGTACTTGCGATTGAGCGGCACGAGGTCGTCGCGCAGCGCATCGTTGGGCGCGTGCAGCGAGACGGCCATGGCCACGGGGCAATCGGCGCCGAGGCGGTCGATCATGGGCACCACGCCGGAGGTCGACACCGTCACGCGACGGCGCGACAGCCCGTAGGCGTTGTCGTCGAGCATGGTGCGCAACGCGGGCACGAGCGCCGAGTAGTTCTGCAGCGGCTCGCCCATGCCCATCATCACCACGTTGGAGATGACGCGTTCGTCGCGCTTCAGGTGCTTGCGCAGGAAGTGTTCGGCAAACCAGAGCTGGGCGACGATTTCGCCCGTGCTCAGGTTGCGGCTGAAGCCCTGATGCCCTGTCGAGCAAAAGCGGCATCCGACCGCACAGCCGGCTTGGGACGACACGCACAGGGTGCCGCGGTCGTCCTCGGGAATGAATACGGCTTCGACGGCATTGCCGTCACCGACGTCGAACAGCCACTTGATCGTGCCGTCCTTGGATTCGTGCTGCGTGAGGACCTGCAAGGCCTCCACGCGCGCGGTGGTCGCGAGTTTCTCGCGCAGCGACTTCGCCAGATCGGTCATCTGGGTGAAGTCGCTGGCGCCACGCTGGTGGATCCAGCGAAACAGTTGCGTGGCGCGGAACTTCTTCTCGCCGAGTTTTTCGCAGAACGCAGCCAACCCCTCGAGATCGAATTCGAGCAAATTGGCCGTGGTCATGGAATCGATCGGCAGACAGCTTCAGCGTGCGTAGACGTTGAGGCCGGCGAAGAAGAAAGCGACTTCGTTCGCTGCGGTTTCGGCAGCGTCCGAACCGTGCACGGCGTTGGCGTCGATGCTGTCGGCGAAATCGGCGCGAATGGTGCCGGCAGCGGCCTTCTTCGGGTCGGTGGCGCCCATCAGGTCGCGGTTCTTGGCGATGGCGTTGTCGCCTTCGAGCACTTGCACGAACACGGGGCCCGAGATCATGAACTCGACCAGGTCCTTGAAGAAGGGACGCTCCTTGTGCACGGCGTAGAACTGTTCGGCTTCGTTGCGCGACAGGTGCACCAGCTTGGCGGCGACGACCTTGAGGCCGGCAGCTTCAAAACGGGAAACGATCTTGCCGATGACGTTCTTGGCAACTGCGTCGGGCTTGATGATGGAGAGGGTACGTTCGATAGCCATTGAAATGCTTCCTGGAGCTTTGATTTTGAAGTGTTTTGTCACAACTGCAACACGCTTGTTGCATCACATGTCGACAAAGCCTCTGATTTTAACCGGCGCAGCCTTTCGGATTGGTGAAAACCCCGCGAAAGGCCGCGCGCCGACGGCTGGCTTTCAGCGCCCGCGGCGGCGGCCACCACCACCTTGGCCGCCCTGGCCGCCGAAGCCGCCACCACCGCCTCCACCACGACGCGGGCCTCCGCGCTGCTCCTTGCGCTGGCGCGAGAAGCTGTCGGCGCCGATGTAGCCCAGCGAGGTCTTCATCGGATCGGGCTGGTTGGCACCGCTCGGTTGGCGGTCGTCGCCCTGCTGGCGATTGCCGCCGCCCTGGCGGTTGCCGCTGTTGCCGCGGCGTCCCTGCCCTTGAGGCGGACCGCCGTTGCCACCGCCACGATTGGGACGGCCACCCCGGTCGCCGCGCGGCGGACGTCCGTCGCCCAGCGGACTCGGGATCGGCGCTTCGCGGCTGCCTTCGTCGCGACCATCGCGCATGTCGCGCGGCTGCTGGCCGCCACCACCATTGCGATTGCCTCGGCGCTTCTTGTTGCGCCCGTTTCGGCCATTGCCGCCACCGCCCTCCTGCCCCGGGCCACGCTGCTGCGGGCCGGGCCGGGCAACCGCGCCGCCGGAGGCCTGGAACAGCGCACGGATATCGCGCTCGTCGAGTTCCATCCAGGCGCCGCGCTTCAGGCCGCGCGGCAGCACCATGGCGCCGTAGCGGATGCGGATCAGCCGGCTGACCGCGTGGCCCACCGACTCGAACAGGCGGCGCACCTCGCGATTGCGGCCTTCGGAAATGGTCACGCGATACCAGCAGTTCGAGCCTTCGCCGCCGCCGTCCTCGATGGTGCCGAACTGCGCCATGCCGTCGTCGAGGCGCACCCCGTCGAGCAGCTTCTGCTTTTCTTCGCCGGTGAGCGCGCCCAGCACACGGACCGCGTACTCGCGCTCCAGGCCGAAGCGCGGGTGCATCAATTGGTTGGCCAGATCGCCGGAGCTGCTGAACAGCAGCAGCCCTTCGGTATTCAGGTCGAGGCGGCCGACCGACTGCCACTTGCCCTGCTGCAGGCGCGGCAGCTTGCGGAACACGGTCGGGCGGTTCTGCGGATCGTCATGCGTGACCACTTCGCCGACGGGCTTGTGGTATGCGATCACGCGCGGCGGCGGGGGTGCGATGCGGTAGCGGATCGGCTTGCCGTTGATCTTGACCTGGTCGCCGTACTGGATGCGCTGGCCGATGTGGGCCGGCTCGTTGTTGACGGAAATGCGGCCCTGGAGAATCAGCTGCTCCATTTCGAGCCGCGAGCCCAGGCCGGCTTGCGCCAGCACCTTGTGCAGCTTGGGCGAATCCGCCTCGGGCAGCAGCACGCGCTTGAGCGGCGGGACTTCGGGGCTTTCTTCGTCGGCGTCGAACTGGCCGGAGATGACGTCCGAGAAACGGATCGGCTCGGGCGGCGGCGCGTTGCGCTGTTCGCGCTCTGCGGCGCGGCGAGCGCGGTCGAGGTCGTCTTCTTCCTCGTCGGGCTCTTCTTCGTCTTCGTCCCGCTCTTCTTCGCCGTCATCGCTGATGTGGCGATCGGCTTCGACCGGTGCGGGATTGCGGGTCTCTTCAGCGGCGACAGCGACAACCGGGGCTTCCTCTGCGGCAACGACCGCCGGCGCGATCGCCTCGGGAGGCTGCGCAACAGGCAAAGCCACCGCTTCATCCGCCACGGACGGCTCGACCGGCTTCTTCTTGCGGGGCGCTCTCGGTTTCTTGGGCGCCTCGGCCTCCAACGGTGCAGCGATTTCCTGCGCAGCTGCCTCCGGCGCTACCGATTCAATAGCATCACCTGCAGCCTTCCTGGACGGAGCCGCCCTTTTCTTCTTTTTGACTTCGGGCTCGGCCGGCAGCATCGCCGCGTCTTCGGTGTCGGTTGTGCTCATGAGGTTTTTCCGGGAGAGGGAGCGTGAGGGTCGGCCTCGTCCTGGGACGGGGCATCGGGTTCTGGCGACGGTGCCTGAGCGGGCTCGGGCTCGGGTATGGATTCGGGTTCTGGCGCGGGTTCGGGTTCGGGCTCGACGGGAGATTCGGCGCCTGCGGCGTTCTCGGCAAACTGCGCCTCGGCGGCTTCGGCGGCGGAAGACTCCAGCTCTGCCATCCCCGATGCATCCGCATCGCCCTCTGCCAGCGCTTCGATCTCGGGCGCGGCATCGATGGGCAACCCCTGCTGTTCGCCGGACGCCCGCTCAAGGGCATCGACCAGCGCTGCCTGCTGCGCGGGCGTTTCGATCAGTGGCAACTGGTCGAGCGAGGCCAGGCCCAGATCGTCGAGGAACTGGCGCGTGGTTGCGTACAGCGCCGGTCGGCCGACCGTTTCACGGTGGCCGATGACCTCGACCCAGCCGCGATCTTCCAGCTGCTTGAGGATCAGCGAGTTGATCGTCACGCCACGGATGTCTTCCATGTCGCCGCGCGTGGCCGGCTGCCGATAGGCAATGATGGCCAACGTCTCGAGTGCGGCGCGGGTGTAGCGCGGCGGCTTCTCGGGGTGCAGGCGATCGAGGTGGTCGCGCATCTCGGGCCGGCTCTGGAAACGCCAGCCGCTGCCGACGCTCACCAGCTCCAGGCCGCGCTGCGCCCAGTCTTCCTGCAATTCAAGCAACAGCACCTTGATGGTGTCCACGCCCAGCTCGTCGTCGAACAGCACGCGCATATCGCGCACCGGCAACGGCTGGCTCGAACAGATCAAGGCGGTTTCGAGAATGCGCTTGGCATCCGCCGTATTCATGGTTCGCGTTATCCGGGAAAAGGCGCCTCGGGGCGCTAGTTCAGAAGGATGAAAGGAGTAGGCGCTGCAGGCACGCGGCAAATGCAAACGCAAGGCCGGCCTCGGGTGACCGGCGCGGCCCTCGGGCCGTCAGGCGCGATTGTAATCCAGCCCCCAGGACTGCAAAGCCTGGACGAGGTCGGCGGGCGGCGGCGAGCGGAACTCCAGCGCCGCTTGTGTGACAGGATGCACGAAGGCCAGCCTGAATGCATGCAGCGCCTGGCGCGACAGCCCGGCCGCCGGCGCCCCGCCGTAGAGCGCATCGCCCACCAGCGGATGGCCGATCGACGCCATGTGCACACGGATCTGGTGGGTGCGCCCGGTTTCGAGGGTGCAGCGCACGGCGCAGCCTTCGGTGTTGCTGTCGAGCCGCTCGATCAGCGTACGCGCCGTCTTGCCCGCGTGCCGCTCGAGATCGACCACGGCCATGCGCAGCCGATTGCGCGGATCGCGCCCGATGGGAGCGTCGACCTGCCGGCCCGCGGCGCCCTCCCACGGCTTGTGGCCGATGGCCAGGTACTGCCGCTTGACCTCGCGGGCGGCGATCAGCGCCACCATCGCATCCATGGCGGCCCGGGTGCGCGCCACCACCATCAGGCCGCTGGTGTCGCGGTCGAGCCGGTGCACGATGCCGGCACGCGGCAGCAGCACGGCCTTCGGGTCCAGCGCCAGCAGGCCATTGAGCAGCGTGCCGCTCCAGTGCCCCGGCGCCGGATGCACGACCAGGCCGGCGGGCTTGTCGACGATACGCAGGTGTTCGTCCTCGTACACGGTGACGATGTCCATCGGCTCGGGCCGAAAGGCCTGGCTCTGGGGTGTGGGACGAAGCTCAATGCGGCCGGCCTGCCCCGCCTTGACGGTGGCCGAGACCTTGGTCAGCGTGCGGCCCTGCAGTTCGACAGCGCCAGCCTCGATCAGTTGCTGCAGGTAACTGCGGGAAAACTCGGGCACCAGCGCGGCGAGCGCGCGGTCGAGCCGCTGGCCGTGCTGGGCCGGGTCGATGACGAAGGGCCGCTGCTCGCTGGGTTCGATCGGATCGGCCCCCTCCTCGAACTCGGGAACCTCCAGCGCCTCAGGGGTATTGTCCAAAGGGTCGGTCGATATAATTGAGGGCAACTGTTTCACGAAAGCCGTATGTGATGTTTCGCGCCAAATTATCGGTCCCCGCCTGGATCGCGCTCAGCGCCGCGGCTGTGCTGGCTGCTGGTTGCTCGTCGACCTCCGTCGACAAGACCGCCAACTGGAGCCCCAACCGTATCTATTCGGAAGCCAAGGACGAGGCCGGATCGGGCGCCTACGACAAGGCCGTGCCGCTGTACGAGAAGCTCGAAGGCCGCGCCGCCGGCACGCCGCTCGCGCAGCAGGCGCAGCTCGAAAAGGCCTACGCCCAGTACAAGTCGGGCGAAAAGGCGAACGCCATCGCCACCGTCGACCGCTTCATGAAGCTGCACCCGGCGAGCCCCGCTATCGACTATGCGCTCTACCTCAAGGGCGTGATCAACTTCAACGACGACCTCGGCATGTTCGCGTTCATGACGCGCCAGGACCTGTCCGAGCGCGACCAGAAGGCCGCCAAGGAATCTTTCGAGTCGTTCAAGGACCTCGTCACGCGCTTCCCCGAGTCGCGTTACACCCCTGACGCGCGCCAGCGCATGAACTACATCGTGAACTCGCTCGCACAGTACGAAGTTCACGTGGCGCGCTACTACTATTCGCGCGGCGCCTACCTGGCGGCCATCAACCGCGCCCAGGTCGCGCTGTCCGACTACCGCGAAGTGCCGGCGCTCGAAGAAGCCCTGTACATCATGGTGAAGTCGTACGACGCCCTGGGCATGAAGGACCTGCGCGACGACACCCAACGCGTGCTGACCACCAACTATCCGAAGAGCACCTACCTCGCGAACGGCTTCAAGGGCAAGGACGATCCTTGGTGGAAGGTCTGGTAGCCCCTAATTAAGTCTTGAGTGCGGCCAGCGCAGCCTCGAAATCCAATTCGTTTTCGAGCCGCCGCATCGGTGGCAGCGCCGCCAGCAACCGGCGGCCGTAGCCCATGGCCACCAGCCGCGTATCGCAGATCGCCAGCACGCCGCTGTCGGTTTCGCGCCGAATCAGTCGCCCCGCCCCCTGCTTGAGCGCCACGGCCGCCTCGGGCAGCGAATAGTCGGCAAACGAACTGCGCCCCTGCGCTTCAAGGCGCTGTGAACGCGCCTCGACCAGCGGATCGTTCGGCGGCGGGAACGGCAGCTTGTCGATCACCACCAGTTGCAACACATTGCCCGGTGCATCGAAGCCCTCCCAGAACGAGGCCGATGCCACCAGCACGCAGCCTGCGCGCCCGGCGCTCGCGCCTTCGCGGAAGCGATCCATCAGCACGCGCTTGGGCAGTTCGCCCTGCACCAGCACCTCGGGCCGCGCCTCTGCGTCGAGCAGTTCGAATTGCTGCCTCATCGCGTCGCCGATGGTGCGTAGCGCGCGAAGCGTGGTCGTCAGCACCAGCGTGCGGCCGCCCAGCTCGGTCGCACCGCGCGCGGCCAGCTCGGCGACGCGCTGGCTGTGCGACGGATCGTTGGGCTTGGGAAACGCACGCGGCACATAGAGCGCTGCCTGCGAGGCATAGTCGAACGGGCTTTGCACGCGCAGCACTTCCGCGTCCTGCAGGCCGCAGGGCTCGGTGAACCAGCGCAGCGTGGGCTCGTCGCCCAGCGTTGCGGAGGTGAAGACCCAGGCGCGGCCGCCATCGTGCTGCGCCGCCGTCTCGCGCGCCGGCCGCTCGCCATAGCCGTCGAGATCCTCGTCGTCGTCATCGGCCGCATCGGGGTTTGCCTCGGCGATCTTGAGCACCCGCTTGCGCATGGCGTCGGCGATGTCCAGCGGCGATTCGATGAGCCGCAGCTGCGAGCCCACATCGACCCAGCGCACCGAATCGATCTCGCATGGCAAGGCGAAGCGCGCGATGCGCTTCGCGAGTTGGCGGGCCCGCTCGTGCAGCCGCACGAAGTCGGGCGAGATTTCGCTGACGGTGGCGAGCCCCTCGGCCGACAGCTCGAACGCTTGCAGCAGGTCGTCCAACGCGCGCTGCCACGCATCGGGATCGACACCCTCGGGCGAGGCACCCAGCCAGCGCAGCTTGGCGCCGGGCCATTGCTTGCCGACCACGAGCCGCAGTTCGCGCGCGGCGCGCTCGACCGCCGCGACCAGCTGCTGCCAGTCGACCAGGCCGCGCGCATGCTGCAGGCCGGCACCCAGCATGTCGCGCGCGAAGTCGAGCGCCTGCCCGCTGCCGAGCTGCGCGCCGAGAAACTGCACGCCGGTTTCGTTGAGCTGGTGCGCTTCGTCGAACACCACCACGCTCACGGTCGGCAGAAGCTCCGCCATGCCGGTCTCGCGCACCGCGAGGTCGGCAAAGAACAGATGGTGGTTGATGACCACGATGTCGGCCGCCAGCGCCTCGCGCCGTGCCAGGTTGACATGGCAGGGCTTGAACTGCGGGCATTGCGCGCCCAGGCAGTTCTCTCGCGTGGAGGTGATCAGCGGGATCAGCGGCGAGCGCTCGTCCAGCCCCGGCAGCTCGGCCAGGTCGCCGGTGCGCGTGGCCTTCGACCACTGCTCGATCTTGGCGAGCGTGCGCAAGCTGCCGCGTTCAGGCAACGAAGCATCGTGGCGCGCCAGGTCGAGCCGGTGCAGGCACAGATAGCTGCCGCGCCCCTTGAGCAGCGCGGTGCGCACCGGCAGGCCGAAGGCTTCGACGAGACGCGGCAGGTCGCGGCCGAACAGTTGGTCCTGCAGCGTCTTGGTGGCGGTCGAGAGCAGTACGCGCTCGCCGCTCAGCAGGGCCGGCACGAGGTACGAAAAAGTCTTGCCCACCCCGGTGCCCGCCTCGACCACCAGCACGCCGCCCTGGTCGATGGTGCGGGCCACGGCTATCGCCATCTCGGTCTGTCCCGCGCGCTCGCGGAACTGCTCGGCGGCACGCGACAGCGCGCCGTCCTGCGCGAAGGCGTCGCGCACCTGGTCTTCGAGCGCCCCCGTCACGCCGGCTCTTTCGGGTCGAGGTCGTTTTCGAGGCGCGCGATCTGGTCGCGCAGTGCGAGGCGGCGCTTTTTCAGGCGCCGCAGCAGCAGCTCGTCTTGCGGCGAGCCCTCGGCCAACCGGTCGATGGTGGCGTCGAGATCGGCATGCTCGATGCGCAATTCGATCAGCTGGCGGGAAAGGGAGTGAAGATTGGAGTCCAACGGTGGGGAGCGGCTGCGAGGTTTTCGCGGCGCGTGTTCATTCGATAATACGTCCTGACACGAATCTCCGAGAAGACAGAAACACGCGCTTCGGCGCATATGCCTCATGACCCAAGGCTTTCGACTCGCCGCGGCCACCGGACTCCACAAGGGAGACCGCCCGTACCAACAAGACCAGGTGCTGATGATGAGCCATCCGCGCGTGCCTGGCTGCGTGCTGGGCATCGTGGCCGACGGCATGGGCGGGCGCAGCGGCGGGCGCAAGGCCTCCGATCAGGTGCTGATGACGGCACGCCAGCTCTTCGCCCGCTACCAGCCCAGCCGCGACGACCCCGAAGCCGTGCTGAAGCAGATCCTCGAAGACTCGCACACGGTCATCAAGCTCACCGCCGTGTCCAGCGAACAGGAGCCGCACAGCACGCTCGCGGCCTTCCTCATGACGCCCAAGGGCGACTGCGCCTGGATCCATGCCGGCGACTCGCGCATCTACCACTTCCACGACGGGCAGCTCGTCAAGCGCACGCGCGACCATTCGTACGTGCAGGTGCTGATCGACCGCGGCCAGATCACCGAGGCCCAGGCCAACGTCCATCCGCAAGGCAACATCCTGCTCGGCTGCCTGGGCATGACGACCACGCCGCCGCCCATCGACCCCTACTACATCCCGAAGATGGAACCGGGCGATCTGCTGATGGCCTGCAGCGACGGACTGTGGCATTACTTCAGCCCCGAAGAGCTGGCGAGCGTGCTGTACGCACAGCCGCCGCGCGATGCGGTCGAAATCCTGGTGGGTGAAGCGCGCCGCCGGGCCCGGGGCACGGGCGACAACATCTCGATTGTCGTCCTGAAGTTCGATCCGCTGCCGGCTGCTGCCGCCTGAGCGGCGCCCTGCCTTCTTGCCCCGCTCAGGGTGCGGCCGGCGGCGGCGGCAGCGGCGCCGCGCGCGGCTTGCTGCGATTGGCGTTCTGCCGCTCCCGGCTGGCCCTGTGCTCTTCAGCCCGCTTCTGTTTGTCTTCGAAACGCTTGACGGCAGCCGGCGCCTCGGCCTGACGCTGGGCGGCCTTGGCCTGCTCGTCGGAATGGGCCTGCTGCTTGGACCGAAACTGGCGTTCGCGCTCGGCCGCATCGGCGGCCGTGGCGGCGCGGCTGGCCGCATGGTCGGCCGCGCGCTGCTCGCGGTCTTTCTGGCCCTGGATCGACTCTTCCTGCTTCTCGCGGGTGTCTTGCGGGCGCTGGGTGCCGGCCTTCTGGTCGAGCTTTTGCAGCTCGGCCGCGCCGCTGCGCTGGCGCTGGATGTCGTTGATCGCTGTTTCCTGCCGCCTGATGTTGTCGGTTTCCTTGCGACGCCGGCCCCGGCTCTCGCGCAGGCAGTCTTCCACCGCGAACTTCTTGTAGCAGGCGGCCCGCTCTTCGACAAAGCGCTTCTCGATGACCTCGCGCTCGCTGGAGAGCCGGCGCTTCTCGGCCTCGAGGTCGGCATTGCCCGCGGCGGCGTTGGACTGTGCCCACAGCGGAAGGCTGGCCAACGTCATCAGCAGGGCAAGAGCGATTTTTTTCATGTGAGTCGGGTGTCGACGATGCGGCGTTCAAGGGCGAGAAACTCGCTCGATTGCATTTCGGTGAGCCGGGAGACCGTGCGCGGAAACTCGTGCGACAGCGGCCCTTCCGTGTACAACGCCTCGGGCGGAACCTCGGCCGACATGATGAGCTTGCAGCGCCGGTCGTACAAGACGTCGACCAACCATGTGAAACGGCGTGCTTCCGAGGCCATGCGCACCGGCATGTGCGGCACGTCGGACAGCAGCACGGTGTGGAACTGGCTGGCGATCTCGAGGTAGTCGTTCTGCGAGCGCGGACCGCCGCACAGCGTCTTGAAATCGAACCAGACCACGCCGCCGGCCTTGCGCAGTGCGCGGATCTCGCGCTGCTCGATGTGCAGGATCGGGCTTTCGTCGGCCGTCTCGGCCAGCTTGTCGAAGGCCTTGCGCATCTCCTTCTCGGCCGCGCCATCGTTCGGCGTCAGGTACATGCGCAGCTGTTCGAGCGTGCGGCGCCGGTAGTCCGTACCGTTGTCGACGCTCAGCACTTCGAGCTTCTCGTTCAGCAGCGCAATGGCCGGCAGGATGCGGTCGCGGTGCAAGCCACCGGGATACAGATCGTCGGGCTTGAAGTTCGAGGTGGTGACAAAGCCCACGCCGTTCTCGAACAGCGACACCAGCAGCCGATGAAGAATCATCGCGTCGGTGATGTCCGCCACATGGAATTCATCGAAGCAGATCAGCTTGTAGCGCTTCGATATGCGCAGCCCGAGCTCGTCGAGCGGGTTCACCGTGCCCTGCAACTCGCGCAGCTCGCGGTGCACCTCGCGCATGAACTCGTGAAAGTGCAGGCGCGTCTTGCGCCGCAGCGGCACCGCATTGAAGAACAGGTCCATCAGGAAGCTCTTGCCCCGCCCGACGCCACCGTACATGTAGACGCCGCGCGGAAGCTCCGGCCGGTTGATGAACTTCTTCAGCGCGTTGGAACGCTGGGCCTTGTAGTCGGCCCATTCCCTGGCGCAGCGATCCAGTGCCTCCACGGCACGCAGCTGCGCTGGATCGCTCTTGAACCCGCGCGCAGCGAGTTCCGCCTCGTAGGCCTGTTTGACGCTGGTCAAAAGATCGGTGAGATCAGAAGTTCAGCGTGCGCTTGTCCACGGCGAGTGCCGCTTCCTTCGTGGCCTCCGACAGCGACGGGTGCGCATGGCAGATGCGCGCGATGTCTTCGGCGCTGGCCTTGAACTCCATCGCCACCACGGCTTCGGAGATCAGCTCGCTGGCCTGCGGGCCGACGATGTGCACGCCCAGGATCTCGTCGGTCGCTGCGTCGGCCAGGAACTTGACCATGCCGGTCGTGTCGCCCAGCGCGCGTGCGCGGCCGTTCGCGAGGAACGGGAAGGTGCCGGCCTTGTAGGCGCGGCCCGCGGCCTTGAGCTGCTGCTCGGTCTGGCCGACCCATGCGATCTCGGGGCTGGTGTAGATCACCCACGGGACCGTGTTGAAGTTCACGTGGCCATGCTGGCCCGCGATGCGCTCCGCCACGGCAACGCCCTCTTCCTCGGCCTTGTGCGCCAGCATCGGGCCGCGCACCACGTCGCCGATAGCCCAGACATTCGGCAGGTTGGTCTTGCAGTCGTCATCGACGTTGATGGCGCCACGCTCGTCGAGCTTCAGGCCCACGGCTTCGGCGTTCAGGCCGATGGTGTTGGGCACGCGGCCGATCGACACGATCAGCTTGTCGACTTCCAGCGTCTGGGCTTCGCCCTTGGCGTTGGTCCAGGCGACGCTCACGCCCTTCTTCGACGACTTGATCTCGCCGACTTTCACGCCGAGTTCGATCTTGAGCTTCTGCTTGTCGAAAGCCTTCTTGGCTTCCTTGGCGATCTGCTCGTCCACCGCGCCCAGGAAGGTCGGCAGCGCTTCGAGCACCGTGACCTCAGCACCGAGGCGACGCCACACCGAACCCATTTCGAGGCCGATGACGCCCGAGCCGATCAGGCCCAGCTTCTTCGGCACCGCGCCGATGCGCAGCGCGCCGTCGTTCGAGAGGATGTTCTCCTCGTCGAACGGCGTGCCCGGCAGCGCGCGGGCATTGGAGCCCGTGGCCACGATGACGTGCTTGCTGCTGATCGACTCTTCGGCAGCGCCCGCCACCTTGATCTCATAGCCAGTTTCGTCGGTCTTCACGAACGAGCCGCGGCCATGGAAGAAGCTGATCTTGTTCTTCTTGAACAGGTACAGGATGCCGTCGTTGTTCTGCTTCACGACCTGGTCCTTGCGGGCCAGCATCTTGTCGATGTCGAGGCCCAGGCCTTCGACCTTGATGCCATGGTCCGCGAAGTGGTGGCCGGCCTGCTCGAAGTGTTCCGACGATTGCAGCAGCGCCTTCGAGGGGATGCAGCCGACGTTGGTGCAGGTGCCGCCCGGTGCGGGGCCGCCCTTACCGTTCTTCCATTCGTCGATACAGGCCACGTTGAAGCCGAGCTGCGCGGCGCGGATCGCCGCGATGTAGCCGCCGGGGCCGCCGCCGATGACGACGACGTCGAATTGTTTGCTCATTGGGTTTCCGTTTCAGTTGTCCATCGCGCTGCATGAATCAGGGTTCCTTCGCGAACACCGCGGAACCGGCTTTGCCGGGCCGCAGGTGTTGCCCCCGTGAGGGGGTTGGCGAAGCGACACGAAGTGCGCGAAGACTGGGGGTGGATCAGATATCGAACAAGAGGCGCGACGGGTCTTCCAGCGCTTCCTTCATGGCGACCAGGCCCAGCACGGCTTCACGGCCGTCGATGATGCGGTGGTCGTAGCTCATGGCGAGGTAGTTCATCGGGCGAACGACGATCTGGCCGTTCTCGACCACGGCGCGGTCCTTGGTGGCGTGCACGCCGAGGATGGCCGACTGGGGCGGGTTGATGATCGGGGTCGAGAGCATCGAGCCGAAGGTGCCGCCATTCGAGATGGAGAACGTGCCGCCGGTCATGTCTTCGATGCCCAGCTTGCCGTCTTGTGCCTTCTTGCCGAACTCGGCGATCTTCTTCTCGATGTCGGCAAAGCTCATCTGGTCGGCATTGCGCAGGATCGGCACCACCAGGCCGCGCGGCGAACCGACGGCGATACCGATGTCGAAGTAGCCGTGGTACAGGATGTCGTTGCCGTCCACCGAGGCGTTGATCACCGGGTACTTCTTCAGTGCGTGCACCGCGGCCTTCACAAAGAAGCTCATGAAGCCGAGCTTCACGCCGTGTTCCTTGGTGAAGCTGTCCTGGAAGCGCTTGCGCAGCTCCATGACGGGCGCCATGTTCACTTCATTGAAGGTCGTCAGGATGGCGTTGGTCGATTGCGACTGCAGCAGGCGCTCGGCGATACGGGCGCGCAGGCGGCTCATCGGCACGCGCTGCTCGGGGCGCTCGCCCAGGTCGGGCGCGCTGGTGGGCGCGGCGACTTGCGGCAGTGCGGGCTTGGCGGCCGGTGCGGGAATGGTGGCCGCGGGCTTGGCGCCCGAAGCGACCGCGCCGAGCACGTCGCCCTTGGTGACACGGCCGTCCTTGCCGGTGCCGGCCACGTCGCTGGTCTTCAGGTTGTTGTCGGCCAGCAGCTTGGCGGCGGCGGGCATGGCCACGTCGGCCTTCGAACCGCCGGTGGCGGCAGCAGCAGCTGCCGGTGCAGGCGAAGCGGCAGCCGGAGCTGCGGCAGGCGCAGCCGCCGGTGCGGCGGCCGAAGCCTTGCCGTCGGTATCGATCTTGGCGATCAGCTGATCGGCCACCACGGTGGCGCCATCGGGCTGCACGATTTCGGCCAGCACGCCAGCCGAGGGCGCGGGCACTTCCAGCACGACCTTGTCGGTCTCGATCTCGATCAGGATTTCATCGATGGCGACGGCTTCGCCGGCCTTCTTCTTCCAGGTGAGCATGGTGGCTTCGGCCACCGATTCGGAAAGCTGGGGGACTTTGACTTCTACGATAGACATTTGGAGTGAGCTCCGATTTTTTCTTCAGGGTGTTCGTGTGAAAAGAGGCTTTTGATTACTTGGTCAGCACGAAGCCCTTGAGCTTGCCAAACGCGCCATCGACGAGCGCCTTCTGCTGTTCCTGGTGCAGGTGCGAGTAGCCCACCGCCGGCGATGCCGAGGCGGCACGACCGGAGTAGCCGAGCTTCTGGCCGTCCTGCATGTTTTCGTGGATGTAGTGCTGCACGAAGAACCAGGCGCCCTGGTTCTGCGGCTCGTCCTGGCACCACACCACGTCGACGAGGTTCGGGTACTTCTTGATCTCGGCAGCGAAAGCCTTGTGCGGGAAGGGGTAGAGCTGCTCGACGCGGATGATCGCCACGTCTTCGGTGCCCTGCTCTTCGCGCTTCTTGGCCAGGTCGTAGTAGACCTTGCCGGAGCAGGCGATCAGGCGCTTGACCTTCTCGGCCTTCAGGCCCTTGCTGTCGGGAATGACGGTCTGGAAGCTGCCCTTGGTGAACTCGGACAGCGGCGAGGTCGCGTCCTTGTTGCGCAGCAGCGACTTGGGCGTCAGGATGATCAGCGGCTTGCGCAGGTTGCGCACCATCTGGCGGCGCAGCACGTGGAAGATCTGGCTGGCCGTGGTCGGCTGCACCACCTGCATGTTGGTGTCGGCGCTCAGCTGCATGAAGCGCTCCAGGCGAGCCGAGCTGTGCTCGGGGCCCTGGCCTTCGTAGCCGTGCGGCAGCATCATCGTGAGGCCGTTGACGCGGCCCCACTTCACTTCGCCGGAAGCGATGAACTGGTCGATCACCACCTGCGCGCCGTTCACGAAGTCGCCGAACTGGGCTTCCCAGATCACGAGCGTGTTCGGGTCGTTCGAGGCGTAGCCGTATTCGAACGCGAGCACGGCCTCTTCCGACAGGATCGAGTCGATCACGACGAACGGCGCCTGGTTGTCGGCCACGTTCTGCAGCGGCGTGTAGGTGCCGGTGTCGAACTTCTCGCGGTTCTGGTCGTGCAGCACGGCGTGGCGGTGCGTGAACGTGCCGCGGCCCGAGTCTTCACCCGACAGGCGGATCGGGTAGCCGCTGGCCACCAGCGATGCGAAGGCCATGTGCTCGCCCATGCCCCAGTCGACGTTCACGTCGCCGCGGCCCATGGCGGCGCGGTCGTCCAGCACCTTCTTCACGAGCGGGTGCACGGTGAAGCCCTCGGGCACGAAGGTGATCTTCTCGGCCAGGCGCTTCCATTCGCTCGAGGGAATGGCGGTATCGCCGGCGTCGGTCCACTTCTTGTTGAGGTATGGGCTCCAGTCGACGGCGTACTTGCTCTTGAAGTTGGTCAGCACCGGGTCGACCGTGTTCTTGCCTTCGTCGAAGGCGGCACGCTGCGCCTTGACCATGTCGTCGCCGAGCGTGTCGCCCAGGCCTTGCGCGGCCAGCTTGTCGGCGTACAGCTTGCGCGTGCCGGGGTGGACTGCGATCTTCTTGTACATGAGCGGCTGGGTGAGCGAGGGGGTGTCCTGCTCGTTGTGGCCCAGCTTGCGGAAGCAGATGATGTCCACGACCACGTCCTTCTGGAATTCCATGCGGAAGTCCAGCGCGATCTGGGTGGCGAGCACCACGGCTTCGGGGTCGTCGCCGTTCACGTGCAGCACCGGCGCTTCGATCATCTTGACGATGTCCGAGCAGTACAGCGTCGAGCGGCTGTCGCGCGGGTCGCTGGTGGTGAAGCCGATCTGGTTGTTGATGACGATGTGCACCGTGCCGCCGGTGGAGTAGCCGCGGGTCTCGGCCAGCGCCAGCGTTTCCATCACGACGCCCTGGCCCGCGAAGGCGGCGTCGCCGTGCACGATCACGGGCAGCACCTGCTTGCCCAGTGGGTCGCCGCGGCGGTCCATACGGGCGCGCACCGAGCCTTCGACCACGGGGTTCACGATCTCGAGGTGCGAGGGATTGAACGCCAGGCTCAGGTGCACCGGGCCGCCGGGGGTGGTCACGTCCGAGCTGAAGCCCTGGTGGTACTTGACGTCACCGCTGGGCAGGTCTTCGGGGGCGGTGTGGTCGAACTCGGCGAACAGGTCGGCCGGCATCTTGCCGAGCGAGTTGACCAGCACGTTCAGGCGGCCGCGGTGGGCCATGCCGATCACGATTTCCTGCACGCCCTTGGCGCCGGCCTGGTTGATCAGTTCGTCCATCGCGACGATGAAGCTCTCGCCGCCTTCGAGCGAGAAGCGCTTCTGGCCGACGTACTTGGTGTGCAGGAAGCGCTCGAGGCCTTCGGCGGCCGTGAGGCGGTTCAGCACATGCTTCTTCTGCTCGGCGCTGAGCTTGGGGTTGGTGCGGGCGCTTTCGAGCCGCTGCTGCCACCAGCGCTTGTGGTTCTGGTCGGTGGTGTACATGTACTCGGCGCCCATCGTGCCGCAGTACGTTTCGCGCAAGGCGTTGAGCAGGTCGCGCAGCGACATGGTCTCCTTGCCGAAGAAGGTGTTGCTGGTGTTGAACACCGTCTCGAGGTCGGCGTCGGTGAAGCCGTAGAACGAGGGTTCGAGTTCCGGGATCGAGGGACGCTCGGCGCGCTTGAGCGGGTCGAGGTCGGCCCAGCGGGCACCGACGTTGCGGTAGGCGGCGATCAGCTGCTGGACCGAGGTACGCTTGCGGCCGAGCTCGGAGTCGGCACCGCTGGCCTGCACGACCTTGGTCGTGCCCTGCTTCGCACGTTCGGCGAAAGCATTGATGACCGGCAGGTGCGGAACGTCGCGGGTGTTGGTGCCATCGGCGGCGGGAACGTTCTGCAACGCGTCGAAATACGAACGCCAGTTGTCGGGCACGCTGCCGGGGTTGGCGAGGTAGTTCTCGTACATCTCTTCGACATAGGGCGCATTGCCACCGAAGAGGTAGGTGTTGCCTTGATAGGCTGTGTACGCCGTGGGCGTAGAAGAATCGCTCATGATCCGCTGACCTTCGCTTCCCTGAAGGAAGCACTAGCTGGTTAAGAAACCTTCCGCGACACGGCTGAACCGATTGGCGGATGCGACTGTGGCTGGGGAAGGGCCTGAGTACCTTGGCATTGTGCCACGTCAACCATATGACGGCCCAAAGGAGCTTCGCAACCCCTCTCCTGCTCATTCAGGCGGAAGAGAGTAACTGTTTGATTTGCTGCAGCGTGGCGGGGTCGTCGATGGTGGTCAGGTCGCCCGGGTCGCGCTGCTCGCACACGGCCTGGATGGCACGGCGCAGCAGCTTGCCGCTGCGCGTCTTGGGCAGGCCGCTCACGAAACGCACGCGCGCTGGCCGCGCCAGTGCGCCGAGCTGGTCGGCCACCATCTTCATGATCTCGCCTTCGAGCTTGAGTGCCGCATCGGCGTCGCCCACGGCCTTGCCGTCCTTGGGAACGACGAAGGCCATCGCGACCTGGCCCTTGAGCGCGTCGGCCACGCCCACCACGGCGACCTCGGCCACGTTGGCGTGGCCCGAGATGCTCTCCTCGATCTCGCGCGTGCCGAGGCGGTGGCCCGCCACATTGATCACGTCGTCGGTGCGCCCGAGGATGTAGAAATAGCCGTCTTCGTCGCGAATGCCCCAGTCGAAGGTCGAATAGACCATCTTGCCGGGCACGCTCTTCCAGTACGTGTTGACGAAGCGCGCATCGTCCTTCCATACGGTCTGCATGAAGCCGGGCGGCGTCGGGCCTTCGACCACCACCACGCCCTTCTCGTTCGGGGCGGTCAGTTCCTCGCCGGTCGATTCATGCAGGATCTTGATGCGGTAGCCGTACATCGGCACGCCCGGGCTACCGAACTTGCTGGGCTTGGCCTCGACGCCGTTGGCGATGGTGATCATCGGCCAGCCCGATTCGGTCTGCCAGTAGTTGTCGATGATCGGCACGCCCAGGCCTTCGCTGATCCAGCGTGCGGTGGGCTCGTCGAGCGGCTCGCCCGCCAAAAACAGCGCGCGCAGGCTCGACAGGTCGTACTTCTTCAGCAGTGCCGGGTCCTGCTTCTTGAGCACGCGCACCGCGGTGGGGGCGCTGAACATCACCGTCACCTTGTATTTCTCGACCAGGCGCCACCAGATGCCGCCGTCGGGCTGCCGGTCGATGCCTTGCGTGGGCAGGCCCTCGTACATGATCGTCGCCATGCCCGCGATGAGCGGGCCGTAGACGATGTAGCTGTGGCCCACCACCCAGCCGATGTCGCTGGTGGAGAAGTAGGTTTCGCCGGGCCGGCCGTCGAAGATGTGCTTCATGCTGGCGGCCAGCGCGACCGCGTAGCCGCCCACGTCACGCTGCACGCCCTTGGGCTTGCCGGTCGTGCCGCTGGTGTAGATGGTGTAGCTGATGTCGGTGGAGGCGAGCCATGTGCAGGGCACCTTGGCGTCGAGGTGCTTGCGCCTGAGTTCGGCGGCCAGATGGTCACGGCCGGCAGTCAGGTCCATGGATGCAAGGCCGCGGTCCGTGAGCAGCACCGCCGAAGGCTTGTGTTTCGACAGGCGGATCGCCTCGTCGAGCAAGGGCTTGTACGCAATGACCTTGCCGCCGCGCGAGCCCGCGTCGGCGCTCACGATCACCTTGGGCTCGGCGTCCTCGATGCGCGTGGCCAGCGAGCCGCTGGCGAATCCGCCGAACACCACGCAGTGGATGGCGCCGATGCGCGCGCAGGCCAGCATCGCGAAGGCGGCCTCGGGAATCATCGGCATGTAGATGAGCACGCGATCGCCCTTGCCCACGCCGAGTTCGATCAGGCTGGCGGCGGTGCGCTGCACCTCGGCATGCAACTCGTTGAAGCTGTAGCTCTTCTCGACGCCGATTTCGGTGGAGACGAAGACCAGCGCGGGCTGATCGCCCCGCGCGGCCAGATGCCGGTCGACCGCGTTGTGGCACAGGTTAGTCGTGCCGCCGACGAACCAGCGCGCAAAAGGCGGCTGGCTGGCGTCCAGGATCTGTTGTGCGGGGTCTTGCCAGTCGATCAGCTTCGCCTGCTCGGCCCAGAAGGCCTCGGGCGCATCGACGGATTGGCGATAGAACTCTTCGTAGCGGCTCATCTGGGTATGTCTCCTGTTATTCATTCGGGTCTGGCGGCACCACCAAAACTGAATTCATAATTATGGAGACCGATCTTGCAGCAAGCTGACGGCCGGAACAATCCGGCCGAGCCCTGCCTCCCGCCGCAGATGCGCTACCGGACGAGCGAAAGCAACTCAGGAAATGCGGGGTGTTCCGCCGTGCGCAGCCACTCGAAGCCGACCATCTCGGTCGTCACGAGTTCGGCGCCGGCACCGGCCAGCCGGTCGAAGGCCGCGTCGCGGTTGCGCTCGGTGCGCGAACTGCAGGCGTCGGTGACGACCCAGACTTCAAACTCGTCTTCCAGCAGGTCGAGCGCGGTCTGCAGCAGGCAGACATGAGCTTCGCAGCCGGCGATCACGATGGCGTTGCGCTCCTCGGCCGCGGCGGCGGGCTTTTGCAGATGCTTGGGCAGGCTGCGCGCATTGCCCTGCGGTGCCTTGGCCGGCACGCGCAGCCACTCGCCCAGGCCTTCCTCCACGCCGCTGAAATGCATCTTCGACAGGGTGCGCTGGCACAGCGCGCGGATGTCGGGCAGGTTTTCGCCAAGGCTGGAAGGGTTGTGCTCGGTGCCGAACACCGGCACCTGGAACAGGTGCGCCATCTTGCCGAGGCGCACCGCGTTCTGCGCGACGGCCTCGCCCTCGAAGATCGCCGGCATCAGCCGCGCCTGGTAGTCGACCAGAACGAGTTGGGAGAGCGAGGCGTCGAGCAGCATGAGCGGTGTCTTTCAGGTATCGGTTGAGTTGGGCTGAACCGTACCACCGAAAGGACCGCCTCGGGCTCTCTAGACGCGCGCCCGCCGGCACGGGCCGTCTGCCGGCATCGAGGCACGCCTAAACTGCGGCGCATGAAGATGTTCTCCAAGCGGGCGTGCCTCGCGGCGCTGGGCCTCGGCGCCGCGCTGCTCGCCGTGGCCTGCGGCGGCGTGCGCAAGGCCGCGGTGCCGATGACGACTTCACTCGAAAAGAGCAGCTGCGCACGCGGCGAGGTCGACACGCTGCTGGTGATGCTTCCCGGCGCCTACTCGGCGCCCGGCGAGTTCGAGCGCGAGGGCTTCGTGCGCGCGGTCCGCGAGAACCGCATCGCGGCGGACGTGATGCTGGTCGACGCTCATCTCGGCTACTTCAACGACAAGAGCATCCTCGACCGCCTGAGCGCCGACGTGGTCGCGCCGGCGCGCGGCCAGGGCTACCGCCACATCTGGATCGTCGGCATTTCCCTCGGCGGTTTCGGCGGAATGCTCTATGCGCAGACGCACCCCGGCGAACTCGCGGGGCTGGTGACGCTCGCGCCCTATCTCGGCGAGCGCTCGCTCGGCACGGACATCGCCAACGCGGGCGGCCTCGCCAGGTGGAACGGGCCGCTGGTCGACCCGGCCGCGAGCCCTCCGCGAACGCCCAACGAGACGCAGCTCTGGCAATGGCTGCGCGGTTACGCGGGCTTCACGAACACGACAGGCGCGCGGCCGCCGCTCTATCTGGGCTACGGCGTGGACGACCGCTTTGCCTTCAGCAACCGGCTACTGGCGAACGTGCTGCCGCCCGAGCGCGTCTTCACGACAGAAGGCGGCCATGACTGGCCTGAGTGGAACCACCTCTGGCGCCGGATGCTGCCGACCTTGCCGCTGCCAGGTTGCCCCGGCTGAAAATCCGCACCGAACTCAGTTCGGCCGCAGGCGCAGCAGCTTGCCGTCGGCTTCGTCGGTGAGCACGTAGAGCAATCCATCCGGCCCCTGCTTCACGTCGCGGATGCGGGCGCGGCCCTCGGCCAGCAGCTTGTGCTCGGCGACCACCTTGCCGCCTTTCAGCTCGATGCGGTCGAGATAGCCGAACTTGAGCGAGCCCACGAACAGGTTGCCCTTGCAGCCCGCGCCATAGCGGTCGCTGGTCAGGAACGCCATGCCGGACGGCGCGATCGACGGCACCCAATAGTGCAGCGGCTGCTCCATGCCCTCCTTGGCCGTAATGCCGTCGCCGATCTTGCCGCCGCCGTAGTTCTCGCCGTAGGTGATGACGGGCCAGCCGTAGTTGCGGCCGGCCTGCGGAATGTTGATTTCGTCGCCGCCCTGCGGCCCGTGCTCGGTCATCCAGAGGCGGCCGTCGGGCGCGAGCGTGGCGCCCTGCCCGTTGCGGTGGCCGTAGCTCCAGATCTCCGGCAGCGCGCCCGCCTTGCCGACGAAGGGGTTGTCCTTGGGCACCGTGCCGTCCTTGCCGATGCGCACGATCTTGCCCAGGTGGTTGTCGAGCTTCTGCGCGTCTTCCTTGCGGCTGAAGCGCTCGCCCAGCGTAAGGAACAGCGTGCCATCGCGCGCCTCTACGATGCGGCAGCCGAAGTGGTTGCGGCTCGCGACCTTGGGCTGCTGGCTGAAGATGATCTTCAGCTCCTCGAGCTTCGTGCCGTCGGCCGACAGATTGGCGCGGGCCAGCGCGGTGCTGTTGGCCGAACCGCCGGCATCGGGTTCGGAGAAGCAGAAGTACAGCGTGCGGTTTTTCTCGAAGTCGGAGTCGGCCAGCACGTCGAGCAAGCCGCCCTGCCCGCCCGCCGCGATAGGAGGCAAGCCCGCGATGGGCGCCGCGATCTTCCCGTCGGCACCGACCAGCCGGAGGCGGCCGGGCCGCTCCGTCACCACGAAACGGCCGCCCGGAAGGAATGCGATGCCCCACGGGTTTTCAAGACCGGTAGCCACCGTTTCAGGCCTCATCTGCGCCGCGGCGGTGGCGCAGAAACCGATTACCGTGACAAATGTCCAGAGACAAAGAGAAGCAGAAAGTGTTAAGCGCGGCAAATTCATGGATTTTCCGTGAAGTTGAAGCGATCTTGACGAGAAATAGCGACTGAACCCAGCAAGAGCGTCGATCAACCCGAGGTCCGAGGGCCCTTTCACGGTCAACCGCTTATGGGCCATAAACGTTCGCCGTTACATTTTTTCTTTGATTGGATTGAAATTTTTTATGTAAATCAATGACTTACAGATGAATTCGCTAATTCTGTTTAAATTGACATAACCGCGCGTCATCAATATCCTACGCGCCATGCGTTTTTTCGTCCTTCCCGCGTCCCTTCTAATTGCCGTCGCTGTTCATGCGGCCCCCCAACAAGACAAGACCGATGACGAGTTGGCACGAATGCTCGCCGACAAGGGCATCATCGGACAGCTCAAGCAGGTTCGCCAGACCGTCACCGAACGCACTTCGGATCTCGTGGTGACCGCCATCGGCTTCCTCGGCGTTCCATACCGCCGCGGCGGCAACACCGCCGAATCGGGTTTCGATTGCAGCGGCTTCGTTCGCGCCATGTACAACCAGACCGTGGGCCACATGCTTCCGCGCCGCGCCGAAGAGCAAGCCGCCGCCACCGAGAAGATCGATCGCAGCCAGCTCAAGCCCGGCGACCTCGTGTTCTTCAACACCATGCGCCGCGCCTTCAGCCATGTCGGCATCTACGTCGGCGAAGGCAAGTTCATCCACTCGCCCCGCTCCGGCGCCCAGGTTCGCGTGGAAGACATGAACGGAAGCTATTGGCAACACCGCTTCGACGGCGCCCGCCGCGTGCTCGGCGGACCGACGGAAGAAGTCAAGGCTGCGGCTCTCGCCAACACCGGCAACTGACCCCTCCAAGTCAGGACGAAAAAAATCCCGCTTCAGCGGGATTTTTTCATGGGCGCTCGATTGCGCCCTGGGTCATGCGGCCTTCTTCGCGGGCGGCAGGTCCGTGCAGGTGCCATGCGCCACTTCCGCCGCCATGCCGATGCTTTCGCCGAGCGTCGGGTGCGGGTGGATGGTCTTGCCGATGTCGATCTCGTCCGCGCCCATCTCGATGGCCAGCGCGATCTCGCCGATCATGTCGCCGGCATGCGTGCCGACGATGCCGCCGCCGAGGATGCGGTGCGTTTCGGCATCGAACAGCAGCTTGGTGAAGCCCTCGTCGCGGCCGTTGGCAATGGCGCGGCCCGAGGCCGTCCAGGGGAAGTGCCCCTTTTTGACCTTGATGCCTTCGGCCTTGGCCTGGTCCTCGGTGAGGCCGACCCACGCCACTTCGGGGTCGGTGTAGGCGACGCTGGGGATCACGCGGGCGTTGAAGGCGGCGCTGGACAACTCCTTGTCGCCCTTCTGCTCGCCGGCGATGACTTCAGCCGCCACGTGCGCCTCGTGCACCGCCTTGTGCGCCAGCATGGGCTGGCCCACGATGTCGCCGATGGCGAAGATGTGGGGCACGTTGGTGCGCATCTGGATGTCGACCGGGATGAAGCCCCGGTCGCTCACCGTGACGCCGGCTTTCTCAGCGCCGATCTTCTTGCCGTTCGGGCTGCGGCCCACGGCCTGCAGCACGAGGTCGTAGACCTGCGGTTCCTTCGGCGCGTTCTCGCCCTCGAAGGTGATCTTGATGCCCTCCTTCGTGGCCTCGGCACCGACCGTCTTGGTCTTGAGCATGATGTTGTCGAAGCGCGGCGTGTTCATCTTCTGCCAGACCTTCACGAGGTCGCGGTCGGCGCCCTGCATCAGGCCGTCGAGCATTTCGACCACATCGAGGCGCGCGCCGAGCGTGGAATACACCGTGCCCATTTCGAGGCCGATGATGCCGCCGCCCAGGATCAGCATGCGCTTGGGGTCGGTGCCCATCTCGAGCGCGCCGGTCGAGTCGACCACGCGCGGATCCTTCGGCATGAACGGCAGGCTCACCGACTGCGAGCCGGCCGCGATGATCGCGTTGCGGAACTTGACGGTCTGCTTCTTGCCGGTGGTGTCCCAGCTCGTGCCGGAGGTTTCTTCCACCTCGAGGTGGTAAGGATCGATGAAGTTGCCGACGCCGCGCAGCACCGTCACCTTGCGCATCTTGGCCATGGCCGTGAGGCCGCCTGTGAGCTTGCCCACCACCTTGTTCTTGTGACCGAGCAGCTTGGCGCGGTCGACCGTGGGCGCAGCGAAGCTCACGCCGAGGTCGGCGAAATGCTTCACCTCGTCCATCACGGAAGCCACGTGCAGCAGCGCCTTCGACGGGATGCAGCCGACGTTCAGGCACACACCGCCGAGGGTAGCGTAGCGCTCGATCAGCACGACCTTCAGGCCGAGGTCGGCGGCACGGAAGGCGGCCGAGTAGCCGCCAGGGCCGGCACCGAGCACGATCACGTCGCATTCGACGTCGACCTTGCCGCCGTACGTTGACACCGGCGCAGGCTTGCTCCCTCCCCCGCTGGGGGAGGGTTGGGGTGGGGGCACGGCGGCGCTCGCGGGAGCAGCAGCAGGCGCGGGCGCAGCAGGTGCAGGCGCTGCCGCAGCGGCACCGTCGACTTCCAACGTCAGCACGACCGAGCCTTCCTTGACCTTGTCGCCCACCTTCACGGCCAGCGCCTTCACCACGCCGGCAGCGGACGACGGAATCTCCATCGAGGCCTTGTCCGATTCGACCGTGATCAGCGACTGCTCGGCCTTGACCGTGTCTCCTACATTGACCAGCACCTCGATCACTGCCACTTCGTCGAAGTCGCCGATGTCGGGCACCTTGATTTGTTGTTCGCTCATTTGGACACTTTCAGTTTGAGTGTGAGAACGTCGACCGGTGGGGCCGAATTGCGATCGAATTCGCAGGCGGCGGCAATGCCCGCCTCCGCCACGTCGCGCGAGTTGCGCGACTTGATGTCATAGGCCGCGTGCATGGCGCCGAGCGCAAAGCTGCGTCCCGAGCCGATGGCCCAGAACTCCTTGAACTCGAACACCTCGCGGTAGCTGTAGATGCCGTAGATGCCGCTCTGGTTGACCATCAGCATCGTGAACTGGCTCGACTCGTAGGGCTCGTGCTCGTCTTCCTTGGTCTGCATGAAGAACGTGTCCTTCAGCACCGGATGCAGCATCGTGAAGGTGCGGAAGATCTCGTGCTTGCTGCCGAACAGCAACTGCTCGCGCGGCTGCGCGGCCAGCGCGTGCTGCAGCACCAGGAAATGCGCGGCGGCGCCAGCCACCGCGAACAGGCTCTGCCCCGCCGCATCCTCGACGGTGAAGATCTTCTGGTTGGCTTCGGCGCGGTGCGAAAGCCGCGTGTCGCCGAAGGTCACCAGAGAATCGGCTGCCATCGTGACCTGGCCGCCCTTGCGGACGGCCACTACCGTGGTCATAGCAGGATTCGACGGTAGTCCGCGAGCACTTGCCCCAGGTAGGCGTTGAAACGCGCAGCCAGGGCGCCGTCGATCACGCGGTGGTCGTACGACAGCGACATCGGCAGCGTCAGGCGCGGCACGAATTGCTTGCCGTCCCACACCGGCTTCATCTGGCCCTTCGAGAGGCCGAGGATGGCCACTTCGGGAGCGTTGATGATCGGCGTGAAGTGCGTGCCGCCGATGCCGCCCAGCGAGCTGATCGAGAAGCAGCCGCCCTGCATGTCGGCCGAGCCGAGCTTGCCGTCGCGCGCCTTCTTGGCGAGTTCGCCCATCTCGGCGCTGATCTGCAGGATGCCCTTCTTGTCGGCATCCTTGAGCACCGGCACCACGAGGCCGTTGGGCGTGTCCGCCGCGAAACCGATGTTGTAGTACTGCTTGTAGACGAGCTGATCGCCGTCCAGGCTGGTGTTGAACTCGGGGAATTTCTTCAGCGCCGCGACCACCGCCTTGATGACGAAGGCCAGCATCGTGACCTTCACGCCCGACTTCTCGTTCTCCTTGTTGGTGGAGACGCGGAAGGCCTCGAGTTCGGTGATGTCGGCTTCGTCGTTGTTGGTGACGTGCGGAATCATCACCCAGTTGCGGTGCAGGTTCGCGCCGCTGAGCTTCTTGATGCGCGACAGGTCCTTGCGCTCGACCGTGCCGAACTTCGTGAAGTCGACCTTCGGCCATGGGATCAGGCCCAGTGCAGCACCGTCGCCGCCACCGGCCGGTGCCTTGGCCGCCGAGGCCTTGGTGCTGGCCTGACCGCTCATCACGGCCTTGGTGAAGCTCTGGATGTCTTCCTGCGTGATGCGGCCCTTGGGACCGGAGCCTTTGACCTCTTCGAGCGGCACGCCGAGTTCGCGCGCGAACTTGCGCACCGAGGGCGATGCGTGCGGCAGGCTGGCGCTGGGGGCGACCGTCGGCTGATGAGCCGGAGCGGCGGCGGCTGCAGGCGCCGATGCGGCAGCCGGTGCGGGTGCACTGGCGGTTGCGGTTGCCGGTGCGGCAGCCGCTGCCTGGGTCGGCGCCGGAGCAGCAGCCCCTGCAGTGCCTTCGAGCACCGCGATCAGGTCACCGATGTTGACCGTGTCGCCCACCTTGACCTTGAGTTCCTTGAGCACGCCCGCAGCCGATGACGGAATTTCCATCGAGGCCTTGTCCGACTCCACCGTGATGAGCGACTGCTCGGCCTTGACCGAGTCGCCCACCTTCACGAGCACTTCGATGACGGCGACGTCCTTGAAGTCGCCGATGTCGGGCACCTTGACCTCGACCGGGCCGGAGGTCGCCGGGGCTGCCGCGGGAGCAGCCGGCGCGGGGGCCGCTGCGGCCGGCGCAGGAGCCGGTGCCGCTGCCGGAGCAGCCGCGGGCGCCGGGGCTGCTGCAGCACCCGCTCCCTCGGCCTCGAGCACGAGCACCACCGAGCCTTCCTTGACCTTGCTGCCGACCTCGACCTTCAGCTCCTTGACCACGCCGGCGGTCGACGACGGAATTTCCATCGATGCCTTGTCCGACTCCACCGTGATGAGCGACTGCTCGGCCTTGACCGTGTCGCCCACCTTCACGAGCACCTCGATCACCGCGACTTCATCGAAATCGCCGATGTCCGGCACCTTGACTTCCACTGCTGCCATATCGTTTGTCTCCCGCCCTGAGGCGCCGTTTCGTTCGTTGATTGTTGAGGGTCAGGCGTAGAGCGGGTTGACCTTGTCGACATTGATGCCGTACTTCTTGATCGCTTCCACCACCTTGGCCACCGGCACGGTGCCATCTTCGCTCAGCGCCTTGAGCGCAGCCACCACGATGTAGTGGCGGTTGATCTCGAAGTGTTCGCGCAGCTTGTTGCGGAAGTCGCTGCGGCCGAAGCCGTCGGTGCCCAGCACCTTGTAGTTGCGGCCCTTCGGGATGAAGGGACGGATCTGCTCGGCGTAGGCCTTCATGTAGTCGGTCGAGGCGACCACCGGGCCGGTGGTGGGCGCAAGCTGCTCGGCCACGAAGGGCACGCGCGGCGTCTGGTCCGGGTGCAGCAGGTTCCAGCGGTCGGCGTCCTGGCCGTCACGCGTGAGCTCGTTGAAGCTCGGGCAGCTCCACACGGAAGCCGACACGCCCCAGTCCTTTTCGAGCAGCTCTTGCGCGGCAAAACTCTCGCGCAGGATGGTGCCGCTGCCCAGCAGTTGCACGGTCGGTGCCTTGGCCTTGAGCGCAGGGCCCTGCTTCGACAGGTACATGCCCTTGATGATCTGCTCTTCGGTACCGGGCTGGAGGCCGGGCATCGCGTAGTTCTCGTTGAGCAGCGTCAGGTAGTAGTAGACGTTGTCCTGCTTCTCGACCATGCGCTTCAGGCCGTGATGCAGGATCACGCCGACTTCGTGCGCGAAGGTCGGGTCGTAGCTCACGCAGTTCGGGATGGTGTTGGCCAGGATGTGGCTGTGGCCGTCTTCGTGCTGCAGGCCTTCGCCGTTCAGCGTGGTGCGTCCCGAGGTGCCGCCCAGCAGGAAGCCGCGGGCCTGCATGTCGCCGGCCGCCCAGGCCAGGTCGCCGATGCGCTGGAAGCCGAACATCGAGTAGTACACGTAGAACGGCACCATGATGCGGTTGTTCGTGCTGTACGACGTGGCCGCCGCGATCCAGCTCGACATGCCGCCAGCTTCGTTGATGCCTTCCTGCAGGATCTGGCCGGCCTTGTCTTCCTTGTAGTACATGACCTGGTCTTTATCGACCGGGGTGTACTGCTGACCGTGCGGGTTGTAGATGCCGATCTGGCGGAACAGGCCTTCCATGCCGAAGGTGCGGGCCTCGTCCACCAGGATGGGCACGACGCGCGGGCCGAGCGCCTTGTCGCGCAGCAGCTGCGTGAGGAAGCGCACGTAGGCCTGCGTGGTCGAGATCTCGCGGCCTTCGGCCGTGGGCTCGATCACCGACTTGAAGGTGTCGAGCGAGGGCACCGTGAAGCTCTCGTCGGCCTTGGCGCGGCGATGCGGCAGGTAGCCGCCGAGCGCCTTGCGACGCTCGTGCAGGTAGCGCATTTCCGGCGTGTCGTCGGCCGGCTTGTAGAACGGCAGCTCGGCGATCTGGCTGTCGGGAATCGGAATGTTGAAGCGGTCGCGGAAGGCCTTGATGTCTTCGTCGCCGAGCTTCTTGGTCTGATGGACCGTGTTCTTGCCTTCGCCGATCTTGCCCATGCCGAAGCCCTTGACGGTCTTGACGAGCAGCACCGTGGGCTGGCCCTTGTGGTTCTGGGCGGCATGGAAGGCGGCGTACACCTTCTGCGAGTCGTGGCCGCCGCGCTGCAGGCTCCAGACCTCGTCATCGGTCATGTGCTCGACCATCTTCAGCGTGCGCGGGTCACGGCCGAAGAAGTTCTTGCGCACGTAGGCGCCGTCGTTGGCCTTCATGGCCTGGTAGTCGCCGTCGTTGCACTCCATCATGATCTTGCGCAGCGCGCCGTCATGGTCCTTTTCGAGCAGGGCGTCCCAGCCCTTGCCCCAGATCAGCTTGACGACGTTCCAGTTGGCACCGCGGAATTCGCCTTCGAGTTCCTGGATGATCTTGCCGTTGCCGCGCACCGGGCCGTCCAGGCGCTGCAGGTTGCAGTTGATGACGAAGATCAGGTTGTCGAGGTTCTCGCGCGCCGCCAGGCCGATGGCGCCCAGCGATTCCACCTCGTCCATTTCACCGTCGCCACAGAACACCCAGACCTTGCGGTTCTCGGTGTTGGCGATGCCGCGTGCATGCAGGTACTTGAGGAAGCGCGCCTGGTAGATCGCCATCAGCGGCCCCAGGCCCATCGAGACGGTCGGGAACTGCCAGAACTCCGGCATCAGCTTGGGGTGCGGGTAGCTCGACAGGCCCTTGCCGTCCACTTCCTGGCGGAAGTTGAGCAGTTGCTCTTCGGAGAGGCGGCCTTCGAGGTAGGCGCGGGCATAGATGCCGGGCGAGACGTGGCCCTGGATGTAGAGCAGATCGCCGCCGTGGCTCTCGCTCTCGGCGTGCCAGAAATGGTTGAAACCGGCACCGAACATGCTGGCCAGCGAGGCGAAGGATCCGATGTGGCCGCCGAGGTCGCCGCCTTCGGGCGGGTGGATGCGGTTGGCCTTGACCACCATCGCCATGGCATTCCAGCGCATGTAGGCGCGCAGGCGTTGTTCGATCTCGAGGTTGCCGGGGCTGCGGGCCTCCTGCGAGGGCTCGATGGTGTTGACATAGCCGGTGTTGGCCGAGAACGGCATGTCGACCGTGTTCTGGCGGGCATGTTCGAGCAGTTGCTCGAGAAGGAAGTGGGCCCGCTCCGGACCCTCGCTCTGGATGACGGAGGACAGTGCATCCATCCATTCACGGGTCTCCTGGGCGTCCGCATCGTTTGCGGCCGAGCCGAACAGGTTCTCGGGATTTGCCGACATGCTTGTCTCTCCTTTTAGGGCTGTGGCTGTAATTTAAGTGCGCTGTGCAGCGAACGCGGCGGAGTTTCGCATAGAAACATCGAGATTTCAAATAGTGCGTTGCAATTTCTTAATGTGATATTTTCAGTTCGCGTTTGCCCTGCGCAAAACCGCGCGCAAGCCCAGACCGACGTTGCTTTGCCGTCGTTTCCGAAGGGCTTCACCTAAACTCGGACCATGCCCTTTCCCTCTCCGCTGGCAGCTGCCCGCAGTGCCGTGAATGCCTCGCTCCTGTCCTGGTGGCGCAGGTGGTGGCGCCGGCAGACGCCGGTGCTGCAGGACGCGGTCGCCATGCTCGCGCCGATGGCGGCCGTGCTGTTGTTTCTTGCCGCCATCGTGTCCGCCTTCTGGTACCTGCGCACCGAGGAAGTCGAGCGCGAGCAGGAGTCGGTGCGCCGCGACGTCGAATACGCGCAGCAGCGCATGCGCCTGCGGCTTTTGGAACGGCAGGAGCAGTTGATGCGCATCGCGCGCGACGCTTCCAACCGCGAGATCGACCCGGTCGAATTCACCAGCCGCGCCGAGTCGCTGGTGAGCCAGTTCCCCGAGCTGCAGACCATCACCTGGATCGACGACCGCCGCCGCTTCAAGGCCGGCTATGCGGCGCCCAGCGTGCATCCGGCCCAGCAGCACCTGATCGGCGACGTGCTGCGTCCCGGCGACATCGAGAGCAACTATGCGCTGGCCCGCGAGCTGCGCCAGCCGGTGTATTCGCAGCCCGTGGCCGGGGGCGACCCCCCTGCGATGCTGCAGCTGCATATCCCCCTTTTCGATCAAGGCCTGTTCGCGGGCGTGGTGCTCGGCGAGTTCTCGGTCGACGGCCTGCTGCGCTACGGCATGCCGTCCGAAGTGCAGGCGCGCTATGCGGTGTCGCTGCTCGACGCCAAGGGCCGCGCGATCGCGGGCAACACCACCACCCTGAAGGAAGGCGGCACGCGCCTGCTGCCCTGGAGCGAGCGGACCAACGAATACGAAGTGCCGGTGTCCCCGGTGGGCAATGCGCTGGTGCTGCGGGCGCAGGCCTACCGCACCTCGCAGGGCGTGGTCGGCAACGGGCTGTTCTGGCTGGTCTGCGCGCTCAGCGTGCTCACGAGCTGGATGCTGATCGGCACCTGGCGGCACACGCGGCGGCGTCTGCAGGCGCAGCAGCGGCTGGTCGCGGAAACCAATTTCCGCCGCGCCATGGAAAACTCCATGCTGACCGGCATGCGCGTGCTCGACCTGCAGGGCCGCATCACCTACGTGAACGCCGCCTTCTGCGCGATGACCGGATGGAGCGAGGCCGAACTCGTCGGCCAGTCGCCGCCCTTCCCCTACTGGCTCGAATCCGACCGCGAAGTGATGAACGAGCGCCTGGAAGAAGAGCTGCACGGCCGTGCCCTGCCCGGCGGTTTCCAGGTGCGCGTGAAGCGCAAGAACGGCAGCGTGTTCAACGCCCGGCTCTACGTGTCGCCGCTGATCGACGCGCGCGGCCACCAGACCGGCTGGATGACGTCGATGACCGACATCACCGAGCCCACGCGCATCCGCGAGCAGTTGTCGGCATCGTACGAACGCTTCACCACCGTGCTGGAAGCGCTCGATGCGGCCGTGTCCGTCGCGCCCATCGGCAGCGAGGAACTGCTGTTCGCCAACAAGCTGTACCGGCTCTGGTTCGGCTCCGACACCGTGGGCCATCTGGGCATGGTCGCGCAGGCAGGTGTGCCAGCCTCGAATGCGCACGACGAAGGCCTCGACGACGTCGATCCGTACGCGGGCCTGCCGATCGACACGCTCACCGCGGCGCAGGCGGCCAACAACGAGATCTTCGTGCCGCACCTCGGCAAATGGCTCGAAGTGCGTTCGCGCTACCTGACATGGGTCGACGGCCGCCTCGCGCAACTGGTGATCGCCACCGACATCACGCCGCGCCGCGACGCCGAGGAGCAGGCCGCCGCGCAGGCCGACAAGGCCCAGGCTGCGAGCCGACTCATCACGATGGGCGAGATGGCTTCCAGCGTGGCCCACGAGCTCAACCAGCCGCTGACCGCCATCACCAACTACTGCAACGGGATGATGTCGCGCATCAAGGGCCAATCGATCGACAACGACGCGCTGCTCGCCGCGCTCGAGAAGACGTCGAAGCAGGCCCAGCGCGCGGGCCAGATCATCCAGCGCATCCGCTCCTTCGTGAAGCGCAGCGAACCCAACCGCACGCCAGCCGACGTGGCCACCATGGTGAGCGAGGCGGTCGAGCTGGCAGGCATCGAGCTGCGCCGGCGCAACGTGCGCCTGAACCACTACGTGGCCGCGCGGCTGCCGGTGGTGCGCGTCGACCCGATCCTCATCGAGCAGGTGATGGTCAACCTGCTGAAGAACGCGGCCGAATCCATCGACATCGCCGAGCGCCCGCTGGCGCGCCGCAGCGTCGAGCTGCGCGTGCTGCCCAAGGTCATCGAAGGCCACAATGCCATCGAGTTCTCGGTGCAGGACACGGGCAAGGGCCTCGCGCCGGAAGTGATGGACCGGCTCTACGAAGCCTTCTTCTCCACCAAGCCCGAGGGCATGGGCATCGGGCTCAATCTGTGCCGCACCATCGTCGAGTCGCACCGCGGGCGGATGCAGGCGGAGAACATCTACAATGGCCCGGATGTGATCGGATGCCGTTTTTCCTTCTGGATTCCGGTGTTGGACGCTATCAGTTCCGTAGCTAGCGACGAGGCAAAGGTACCTGCATGAGTTTGATTCCGAAGAAGGGCACGGTCTATGTCGTCGACGACGACGAAGCCGTACGCGATTCGCTGCAATGGCTGCTCGAGGGCAAGGACTACAGAGTCCGCTGCTTCGATTCCGCCGAATCCTTTCTCTCCCGATACGACCCGCGCGAAGTCGCCTGTTTGATCGTCGACATCCGCATGGCCGGCATGACCGGCCTCGAACTGCAGGATCGCCTGATCGAACGCCGCTCCCCGCTGCCGATCGTGGTCATCACCGGCCACGGCGACGTGCCGATGGCGGTCGACAGCATGAAGAAGGGCGCAATGGATTTCATCCAGAAGCCCTTCAACGACGAAGAGCTCGTCACGCTGGTCGAGCGCATGCTCGAACATGCGCGCGGCGCCTTCACCCAGCACCAGCAATCGGCCAGCCGCGATGCGCTGCTGTCCAAGCTCACGGGCCGCGAGGCGCAGGTGCTCGAACGCATCGTCGCCGGCCGCCTGAACAAGCAGATCGCCGACGACCTCGGCATCAGCATCAAGACGGTCGAGGCGCATCGCGCCAACATCATGGAAAAGCTCAACGCCAACACCGTGGCCGATCTGCTCAAGATCGCCCTCGGACAGGCTGCACCCGCGGCCAAGGCCTAGAAGCTATCCCCCCGATAGCAATGCATGTCCCCCACGCCTGCGCAAGCGGGCGTTTTTACTTGGAAAATCGAAACCGATGACCGCCCAACTGATCGACGGCAACGCCCTCGCCAAAACCATTCGTGCCGAGGTGTCCGGCCGCACCGCCGCGCTGAAGGCGCGCGGCGTGAACCCGGCACTGTCCATCATCCTGGTGGGCAGCGATCCGGCGAGCCAGGTCTACACGAAGCACAAGGTCAACGACAGCACCGAGACCGGCCTGCAGGCCACGCTCGAGACCTACCCCGCCGACCTGAGCGAAGCTGACTTGCTGGCCCGCATCCGCGCCCTCAACGACGACCCGAAGGTGCACGGCATCCTGGTTCAGCTGCCGCTGCCCAAGCACATGGACAGCCAGAAGGTCATCGAGACGATCTCGCCCGCCAAGGACGTCGACGGCTTCCACGTCGCCAGCGCCGGCGCACTGATGACCGGCGCTCCCGGCTTCTGGCCCTGCACGCCGCACGGCTGCATGAAGATGCTCGAATCCATCGGCTACGACCTGCGCGGCAAGCACGCGGTGGTCATCGGCCGCAGCAACATCGTCGGCAAGCCGATGGCCATGATGCTGCTGGCCAAGAGCGCCACCGTGACCATCTGCCACAGCGCCACGCAAGACCTCGGCGCCATCACGCGGCAGGCCGACGTGATCGTCGCGGCCGTGGGCAAGCTCGATCTCCTGACGGCCGACATGGTGAAGCCCGGTGCGGTGGTCATCGACGTCGGCATGAACCGCAAGGCCGACGGCAAGCTGGCCGGCGACGTCGATTTCGACAGCGTGAAGGAAGTGGCTGGCTGGATCACCCCGGTGCCGGGCGGCGTCGGCCCGATGACCCGCGCCATGCTCCTCGTCAACACCCTTGAAGCTGCAGAACGCGCCGCCAAGTGATTTCCATGGCCACCACGAACAACCCACTCCTCGACTTCACCGATCTCCCGCTGTTCGATCGCATCAGGCCCGAGCATGTATCGCCCGCGGTCGACACCCTGCTGGCCGATGCCGAAACCGCGCTGCAGACGGTGACGGCGGCTGAATTCCCGGCCGACTGGAACGCGATCTCCAGGGTGCTCGACGTGGCCTCCGAACGCTTCAGCCGCGCCTGGGGTGCCGTCGGCCACCTCAACGCCGTGGCCGACACGCCGGAGCTGCGCGCCGCCTACAACGAGGCCATGCCGCGCGTCACCGCGTTCTGGACCCGCCTGGGCTCCGACGAGCGCCTGTACGCCAAGTACAAGGCCATCGATCCGGCCACGCTCAATCCCGAGCAGCGCCAGGCGCACAAGAATGCCGTGCGCAACTTCGTGCTCGGCGGCGCCGAACTGCAGGGCGACGCCAAGAAGCGTTTCGCCGACATCCAGGAGCGCCAGGCCGAGCTGAGCCAGAAGTTCAGCGAGAACGCACTCGACGCGACCGATGCCTTCGCCTACTACGCCCCGCTGGGCGAGCTCGCGGGCGTGCCCGAGGACGTCGTGAGCGCCGCTCGCGCAGCCGCCGAAGCCGAGGGCAAGGAAGGCTACAAGCTCACGCTCAAGATGCCGAGCTACCTGCCGATGATGCAATTCGCCAGGAGCAGCGCGCTGCGCGAGAAGCTCTACCGCGCCTACGTCACGCGCGCCAGCGAATTCGGCGATGCCGCCTTCGACAACACCGCGCTCATCACAGAGATCCTCGCGCTGCGCGAGGAAGAAGCGAAGCTGCTGGGCTACCGGAACTACGGCGAACTCTCGGTCGTGCCGAAGATGGCCGAATCGCCCGAGCAGGTCGTCAAGTTCCTGCGCGATCTCGCCACCAAGGCCAAGCCCTATGGCGAGCGCGACCTGGCCGACCTGCGGGTCTTCGCTTCGGAGCAACTGAGCATCACCGATCCACAACCCTGGGACTGGAGCTACATCGGCGAGAAGCTCAAGGAAGCGCGCTATGCCTTCAGCGAGCAGGAGGTGAAGCAGTACTTCCCGGCGCCGAAGGTCATGGCCGGGCTGTTCAAGATCGTCGAGACGCTGTTCGAGGTGTCGATCCGCCGCGATTCAGCGCCCACGTGGCATCCGAGCGTCGAGTTCTACCGCATCGAACGCGCCGGCCAGAAGGTCGGCCAGTTCTACCTCGACCCTTCAGCCCGCGCCGCCAAGCGCGGCGGCGCCTGGATGGACGATGTGCGGGCCCGCTGGCTGCGTCCCGACAACGGCGTGCTGCAGACGCCGGTCGCACAGCTGGTGTGCAACTTCGCCAGCGGCGTCGACGGCAAGCCGCCGCTGCTCACGCACGACGACGTGACCACCCTCTTCCACGAGTTCGGCCATGGCCTGCACCACATGCTCACGCAGGTGAACGAGCGCGACGTCTCGGGCATCAGCGGTGTCGAGTGGGACGCGGTCGAGCTGCCGAGCCAGTTCATGGAAAACTTCTGCTGGGAGTGGGACGTGCTCAAGCACATGACCGCCCACGTCGACACCGGCGAGCCGCTGCCGCGCGCCCTCTTCGACAAGATGACGGCCGCCAAGAACTTCCAGAGCGGCCTGCAGACGCTGCGCCAGATCGAGTTCTCGCTGTTCGACATGCTGCTGCACACCGAGTACCACGCGGCCACGGCCAAGCCCGGCGACGTGATGGCGCTGCTCGGCAAGGTGCGCGCCGAGGTGGCCGTGATGCCCTCGCCGCCGTTCAGCCGCACGCCGAACACCTTCAGCCACATCTTCTCGGGCGGCTACGCGGCCGGCTACTACAGCTACAAGTGGGCCGAGGTGCTGAGTGCCGACGCCTACGCGGCCTTCGAGGAAACCGTGGGCGCCGACGGCGAGCCGAACATCGAGACCGGCCGCAAGTACCGCCAGGCCATCCTGGAGGCCGGCGGCAGCCGCAGCGCCATGGATTCGTTCAAGGCCTTCCGCGGCCGCGAGCCCCAGCTTGATGCGCTGCTGCGACACCAAGGCATGGCGGAGCCCCAGCCCGCTTGATGCGGCGCTGAAGCTTGCGATACTCGGGCGATGCATCCGATTTACAAATTCTCACTGCATCGCCTGAGTGGCCTCGCCCTTGCGCTCGTTGCCGCGGGCGCGATGGCACAGCCCATCTACCGCCAAGTCGACAAGAACGGCAAGGTCACCTTTTCAGATCGCGCCCCGACCGCCAGCACCGAAGCGGCTTCGGCGCCGCAAGGCGGCGTCACCACGCCCCCCAACGCCGGCCTGCCCTACGAACTGCGGCAAGTGGCGCAGCGCTACCCCGTCACCCTGTACAGCAGCGACGAATGCGGACCCTGCAGCACGGCACGCTCGCTGCTTGTCACACGAGGCATCCCGTTCGAGGAGCGGACCGTCAAGAGCAACGAGGAAGTCCAGGCGCTGCAGCGCCTGAGCAGCCAGAGTTCGCTGCCGCTGCTGACCATCGGGTCGCAGCAGCTCAAGGGCTTTTCGGATGCCGAGTGGTCGCAGTACCTCGACGCGGCCGGCTATCCCAAGAGCAACAGCCTGCCCGCGGGCTACCGCAACGGCCTGGCGCGGCCACTGATCGCGCAACAGGCAGCGCCCGCAACCCGGGCCCCTGCGGCACCGGCTGCGCAGCCCGCGTCGCCGCCTCCCACCTCGAGCGAACCGACCCCGAGCAACCCGGCCGGCATCAAGTTCTGACCCAGGCCGCGCTGGCGGCCGCGAATCGTCAGGCGAACTGCATCGTCTTCACGCCCGTCGGGGTGCCCAGCAGGCACACGTCGGCTTTCTGGTGCGCGAAGACGCCCACCGTCACCACGCCCGGCCATTGGCTCACCTCGGACTCGAAGGCCAGCGGATCGGTGATCCGCAGGCCAGTCACGTCCACGATGTGCTGACCGTTGTCGGTAACCAGCGGCAGGCCGTCCTTCTCGCGTACCTGGGCGATGCCGCCCATGCTTGCAAACTGGCGCATCACCCGGCGCGCGGCCATCGGGATCACCTCCACCGGCAGCGGAAACGCGCCCAGCGCATCGACCAGCTTGGACTCATCGGCGATGCAGATGAACTTGCGCGACTGCGCCGCCACGATCTTTTCACGCGTGAGCGCGGCGCCGCCGCCCTTCACCATGAAGCCGCGGTGGTCGATTTCGTCGGCGCCGTCGATGTAGACGGCCAGTTCTTCCACCTCGTTGCTGTCGAACACCGCGATGCCCAGTGCTCGCAGGCGCTCGGTCGAGGCTACCGAGCTGGAGACAGCGCCCTTGATCTCGTCCTTGATGGTGGCCAGCGCATCGATGAACTTGTTCACCGTGGAGCCGGTGCCGACGCCGACGATCTCGCCCTTGACCACGTAGGCCAGCGCGGCAAGGCCGACCTGGGCCTTGAGTTCGTCCTGAGAAAGAGGGGTTGGGGTGGCGGGTGCGGTCATCGCGGAGAATCCTTGGCTCATAGAAGTTCAGAATTATCCGATGCCCCTGCTGATGCCCTCTTCGCTCTACGGCCTGGCCCGCCCTTTCCTGTTCGGTTTCGACCCCGAGCACGCCCACGAACTCACGCTGGACGGCCTGGCACGCACCCAGAACACGCCGCTGGCCTGCGCCTATTCGGCACCGCGCGTGAATGATCCGGTCCAGCTCGCCGGCCTGAGCTTTCCGAACCGCGTGGGCCTGGCGGCCGGGCTCGACAAGAACGCACGTTGCATCGACGCCTTCGCCGCCATGGGCTTCGGATTCGTCGAAGTCGGCACGGTGACTCCGAAGGCCCAGCCGGGCAACCCCAAGCCGCGCATGTTCCGGCTGCCGCAGCGCGATGCGCTGATCAATCGGCTCGGCTTCAACAACGAAGGGCTCGACGCCTTCCTGGCCAATGTGCAGAAGGCGCGTTTCCGCAAGGCCGGCAGAGGCACCACGTCGCCGATGCTGCTGGGCCTGAACATCGGCAAGAACGCCGCCACGCCGATCGAGCGCGCGGTGGACGACTACTTGCTCTGCCTCGACGGCGTGTACCCGCACGCCGACTACGTGACGATCAACATCTCGAGCCCCAACACCGCCAACCTGCGTACGCTACAGAGTGACGAGGCGCTCGATGCGCTGCTCGGCGCAGTCGCCGAACGGCGCGAGGCGCTGGCCGCGCGCCACAACAAGCGCTCCCCGCTGTTCGTGAAGATCGCCCCCGATCTCGACGAGGCCCAGGTCGCGGTGATCGCCGCCACGCTGAAGCGTCACGGCATGGACGGCGTGATCGCCACCAACACCACGCTCGCGCGCGATGCGGTCAAGGGCCTGCCGCATGCGGATGAAGCGGGCGGGCTGTCGGGTGCGCCGGTGCGCGAGGCCAGCAACCGCGTTGTCGCCCAATTGCGCGCGGCACTCGGGTCGGGTTTTCCGATCATCGGGGTCGGCGGCATCCTGAGCGCGGCCGATGCCAAGGCCAAGATCGCCGCGGGTGCGGACGTAGTGCAGATCTACACCGGCCTCATCTATCGCGGCCCCACGCTGGTGCGCGAAGCCGCCCAGGCGTTGCTGCGGGATCGCAGCCAGGCCTGAGCTTTTTTCTTCGTCTCTTTCAGCGCATGCGCCAGAGTATTGGCGCGATGACCGCGGCCCAACGCAGCAGGCGCTTTGGCCGGATCAACACCACGGCGGCCGCGGCAACCACGCCGGTGGCCACCGGATGCGCACGCGCGATGCGCAGTGCCGCGGCAGCCGCCGATTCGTTGGGCGGAGGCGCTTCGCCCTCGCCTGAACCGCCGGCCGGCTGCGCCTGCTCGCGTCCACCCTGCAATGTCGCGATGCGCTCGCGCTGACGCTCCATGCGCGCCAGCAGCTCCTCGCGCGTGGCGGGGCGCGGGGGGCGCGGCGCCTCTTCGTCCTGCTCAGGATCCTTGCCGAGGCCGAAACGGTCCTGGACCCAGGCCCAGTCGCGTTCGAACTCGCGGCGTGCCGGCACGAAGCTGTTGGATGCGTTGCGCAGCGTCAGCAGCAAGCCGATGGCGGCCGCCAGCCAAAGCACGATCCACACCCCCGCCACCGACCATGCGGCCACGATGCGGTGGGGCGTTTCCCAGAAATGAACCACCACCGCCACGGACAGCAGAGCCACCGTGACCGTGGTCAGCCCCAGCACGGCCAGACTGAAGACAAGCAACAGCTTGAGGCGCTGCTTCTCGTCCTCCCAGGCCATGCGCAGCAGCTGCACCCGGTCTTCGGCCGCCAGCGCGCCTTCGGCGGCGGCGATGCGCAGCCGCCGAATCCGGGCGTTCAGCCCGAACAGGGACGACAGCCTCATGGGCTGGCTCCGGCCATGTCCGGGGGAACGATGCTGCGGCGGCGAATGCTCAGGTCAGCGGCGGCCAAGCAGCAGGCCCACCAGCACGCCGACAGCCAGTGCAGCACCGGCGATCTGCCATGGTTCGTCATGGGCGTAGGCGTTGGCGGAGTTGGCCGCTTCACGGGCCTTCTTGGCGGCGAGCTTGCTCTTCTCGGCCGCTAGTTCGCGTGCGATGGCCAGCTTGGTGTCGATGCGCTGGCGCAGCGCCTTGATGTGGGGAACCGAATCCAGGTCCTTGCTTGCCAGCACGCCGCGCACGTCGCTTGCGATGTCTTCGGCCGCTGCTTCAAGATTTTGGGATGCACTCATTGGAATCTTTCCTCCATTGATGACACCGGCACCGCGCCGGCGGCTTTCACGCCAGCGATGGCGTCCTGTCATGTTACAGGCACAAAAGGCCCTCGGGCGCGACAGATGTGCAGACTTTGATGCGAGATGCCACTTCATTGCGCACGAGCGCGCTTCATTCATCCGCCAGCAGGCGCGCAACGTGCTGCCCGATGGCCAGGCTGCTCGTGAGGCCCGGCGACTCGATACCGAAGAGATTGACCAGCCCTTGTACGCCATGCGAGTCGGGTCCGTCGATCATGAAGTCCGCAGCCGGCTCGCCCGGGCCCGAGATCTTCGGCCGCATCCCTGCATAGCCCGGGATCAAGGCCCCGTCGGGCAGCGCGGGCCAGTACTTGCGCACCTCGGCATAGAAACCGTCGCCGCGCGTGGGGTCCACCACCAAGTCGTCAGGCGAGGACACCCACTGCACGTCAGGCCCGAACTTGGCTTGGCCGCCCAGGTCGATCGTGAGGTGCACGCCCAATCCGCCGGGCTCGGGCACGGGATAGACGAGGCGCCCGAACGGCGCACGCCCCGACAGAGTGAAGTAATTGCCCTTGGCAAAGTGCTCCACGGGCACCGCCGAAGGCGGCAGGCCCTCGAAGCACCGCGCCAACGCCGGGCCACCGAGACCTGCCGCATTGACCACGCTACGGCAACGCAACGCCGTGCCGTCCTCCGCGATCAGGACAACAGCCCCAGCGCCACATTCGGCGCGCATGATGGCCGATTTCAGCGCCAGCATGCCGCCTGCGTTCTCCAGATCGCCGAGCAGGCTCAGCATGAGGGCGTGGCTGTCGACAATGCCGGTGCTTGGCGAATGCAGCGCCGCGACGCAATGCAGCTGCGGCTCCAGCGCGACGGCCTGCTGCGCGGTCAGCATCGCCAGGTCGCCGACACCGTTCGCCGCAGCCTTGACCCGAATGGCTTCGAGCTGGTCCGCCTGCCCCGGCGATGTCGCCACGATGAGCTTGCCGCAGCGCCGATGCGGCACACCGCGCTCCGCCGCATAGGCGTACAGCAACTCCTTCCCTTCAACGCAAAGCTTCGCCTTCAGCGAGCCCTGCGGGTAGTAGATGCCGGCATGAATGACCTCGCTGTTGCGCGAACTCGTGCCCGTCCCGATCGCACCTTCGGATTCGAGCACCAGCACCTCCCGGCCGTCGAGCGCCAAGGCGCGCGCCACTGCCAGCCCCACCACACCGGCGCCGATGACGGCGCAATCAATTTCTTCCATCGCGCGAGCTTAGCGCGGCCCGCGTGTGGAATCACTTTACGGAGGGCGGCGGCTCGGGATCGGTGGGTTCGTCGGGCGGCGTGCTCGGCCCTTCGTCGGGCTCGACGGGCAGATCCGGTGTGACAGGTGTCGGAAGGTCGGGATGGGTGGCCATGGTGGCGCTCCTTTCCCATTGGTTCTAGAACTCCGACATGGAAAGTTCAAACGGCCCTTGGCTGCACTTGCCGTCGGTGCGGACCGACAGTTCATGTGCCGCACGCCGCGGCATGCCGCAGAACCCCCGACCCGTTCGGCGCGCAGTGGATCCAGAAGAAAACGCGCAACAAAAAAGCGACCTGGAAATCCAGGTCGCTTTTGATTTGGTGGGCGGTGGAGGTTTCGAACCTCCGACCCCAGCAGTGTGAATGCTGTGCTCTACCCCTGAGCTAACCGCCCGAAACGCTGCTGTTTGACTTCAGCGTCTTGAAAACGTATCGCGTTGTGCGAAGCCTCAGATTATGCCATAGCTTTTCAGCTGTTTTCCCGAAACAGCGTGCGACCGCCACTCGATTTGTCGAGTTGCACCAACACCGCCTCGTGCGCGGTCAGTTCGTGCTCGGCCGCCATGATCACCGGCAGCTCGAACTGGCTCAGGTCGATGGCCACCACGGCGGTGCCTTGCGCGGGCTCGTTCGAGGCCACGTCGATCAGCAGCGCATCCTGGCCGCGCGTGAGGTTGATGTAGACGTCCGCCAGCAGCTGCGCGTCGAGCTTGGCGCCGTGGAAGGTGCGGTTGGAGCGGTCGACGCCGAAGCGGTCGCACAGCGCATCCAGCGAATTGCGCTTGCCCGGGTAGACCTGCTTGGCCATGGCCAGCGTGTCGGTCACTTCGCCGACGAAGGTGCGCAGCGGCGGCAATCCGGCGCGCTCGAACTCCTTGTTGAGAAAGCCTACGTCGAAGGCCGCGTTGTGGATGATCAGCTCGGCATCGCGCAGGTATTCCACGATGTCGTTGGCCAGCGTGGCGAACTTCGGCTTGTCGCGCAGGAAGTCGGTCGTCAGGCCGTGAACCTTCAACGCGTCTTCATGGCTCTCGCGCTCGGGGTTGAAGTAGATGTGCAGGTCGTTGCCGGTGAGCTTGCGGGCGAAGAGCTCGACGCAGCCGAGTTCGATGATGCGGTCGCCGTTTTCGGCGGAAAGGCCGGTGGTTTCGGTGTCGAGGACGATCTGGCGCGACATGCGGTGGCTCTTTCAGTGATTCTCTTTGGCGTGGTTGATCGAGTACTTGGGAATCTCGATCGTCACATTTTCCTGTGCCAGGATCGACTGGCAACTCAAGCGCGACTGCGGCTCCAGGCCCCAGGCACGGTCGAGCAGGTCTTCCTCGCCCTCTTCTGCCTCATTGAGCGAATTGAAGCCCTCCCGCACGATCACGTGGCAGGTGGTGCACGCGCAGCTCATCTCGCACGCGTGCTCGATGTTGATGTCGTTGTCGAGCAGGGCCTCGCAGATCGAGGTGCCGGCCGGCGCGGTGATCTCGGCGCCTTGCGGGCAGTATTCGGGATGCGGATAGATCTTGATCGTGGGCATGTTGTTGTTCTAGAGAGATTCGACCTTGCGCCCTGCAAGCGCGCGCGCAATGCCCGCGTTCATGCGCTGGGCGGCGAAGGCCTCGGTGTCGTCGGCCAGCTTCTTGGTGGCCGCGTCGATGGCGGCGGCCTCGTTGCTGCCCTTGGCGGCCTCACGTAACTGCGCCATCGATGCGTCGATGGCCGCGCGCTCTTCAACGCTCAGCAGGTCGCCGTCGGCGTCGAGCGCGCTCTGCGTGGCGAGCAGCATGCGGTCGGCATCGACGCGTGCTTCCACGAGTGCGCGAGCCTGCATGTCCTGCTGCGCGGTGGAAAAGCTTTCCTGCAGCATGGTCGCGATCTGGTCGTCCGACAGGCCGTACGACGGCTTGACCGCCACGCTGGCTTCGACGCCGCTGCCCTGCTCCTTCGCGCTCACGCTGAGCAGGCCGTCGGCATCGACCGTGAAGGTCACGCGGATGCGCGCCGCGCCGGCCACCATCGGCGGAATGCCGCGCAGCGTGAAGCGCGCGAGGCTGCGGCAGTCGAACACGAGGTCGCGCTCGCCCTGCACCACGTGCAGCGCCAACGCGGTCTGGCCATCCTGATACGTCGTGAAGTCCTGCGCCATCGCGGTCGGGATGGTCTGGTTGCGCGGCACGATGCGCTCGACCAGCCCACCCATGGTCTCGATGCCGAGCGACAGCGGGATCACGTCGAGCAGCAGCAGCTCGCCCGCACCGTTGTTGCCGGCCAGCTGGTTGGCCTGGATGGCGGCGCCGAGAGCCACGACCTCGTCGGGATTCAGGTTGACCAGCGGTTCGCGGCCGAAGAAATCGGCAACGGCGCGCCGGACCTGCGGCATGCGGGTGGACCCGCCGACCAGCACGATGCCTTTGAGGTCGTCGGACTTGAGCTTCGCATCGCGCAACGCCTTGCGCACGGCGGCGATGGTGCGGTCGGTGAGCGACTGGGTGGCGGTGTAGAACTGCTCGCGCGTCAGCTCGAGGCTGGCGGCTGCGCCTGCCACTTCTGCGCGGAATACAGTGGATTCCGAATCGGTCAGCGCCTCTTTCGCGGCCCGCGCGGCAACCAGCAACGCCGCCTTGTCGGCATCGCTGCCGGCGTGCAGGCCCGTCTGGGCAAGCACCCAGCCGGCCAGCGCATGGTCATAGTCGTCACCGCCGAGGGCGGAATCGCCGCCCGTGGCAATCACCTCGAACACGCCCTGAGTGAGCCGCAGGATCGAAATATCGAATGTGCCGCCGCCCAGGTCGTAAACCGCGTAGACGCCTTCGCTCGCGTTGTCCAGGCCGTAGGCGATGGCGGCGGCGGTAGGCTCGCTGATCAGTCGCAGCACGTTGAGGCCGGCCAACTGCGCGGCGTCCTTGGTCGCCTGGCGCTGGCCTTCGTCGAAATACGCCGGCACGGTGATGACGGCGCCGTAGAGCTCGTCGTCGAAGGTGTCTTCGGCGCGGAAGCGCAGCGTGGCCAGGATCTCGGCGCTGATTTCGACGGGCGACTTCTCGCCAGCCGAGGTCTGCACCTTGACCATGCCGCCATCGTCGCCGCCGATGCGGTACGACATGGCGTCGCGGTTCGCGATGTCGGCGAGGCCGCGGCCCATGAGCCGCTTGACCGAGGTGATGGTGTTGGCGGGGTCCTGCGCGCGCGCGGCCGCTGCGTCGAAGCCGATCTGGCGGCGATCGCCTTCAAGGTAGCGCACCGCTGAAGGCAGCAGCACGCGGCCCTGGTCGTCGGGCAGGCATTCGGCCACGCCGTTGCGCACCGCGGCCACCAGCGAATGGGTGGTGCCAAGGTCGATGCCCACGGCGATGCGGCGCTGATGCGGGTCGGGCGCCTGGCCGGGTTCGGAAATCTGAAGAAGAGCCATGCCCTTATTGTCCCAATTGATCGAATTTGGCTTCGACGTCCTGTCCGAAGCGCTCAATGAACATGAGGGCTCTCACCTGCTGCGCGGCGGCGGGATAGTCGCCTTTTTCGTCGATCAGCCAGTCGAGGGACGAGAGTGCGCGTGCGCGAGCGGCTTCGACCTCGACCAGCAATTTGTCGAGCGCGGCGGTGCTGTCGATGTCGTCCAGCGCCTCGCGCCACTCCATCTGCTGCATCAGGAATTCCGCCGGCATCGCCGTGTTGTTCTCGGTGTTCAGCGGCGCATCGTGCAATTCGCAGATGTAGCTGGCGCGGCGGATCGGGTCCTTGAGCCGCTGGTAGGCCTCGTTGATGCGCACCGACCATTGCATGGCCACGCGCTGCGCCGCGGCCCCCTGCGCGGCAAAGCGGTCCGGGTGAACCTCGCGCTGCAGTTCTTTCCAGCGCGCGTCGAGCGCAGTGCGGTCCTGAGCGAAAGTCGCCGGGACGGCAAACAGTTGAAAGTCGGTGTCGTTCAGGTTCATGGCAAGAAAAAACCGCCAGCACATGACATGGTGGCGGCTGTGGTCGCGCTCAGCGACGACGCATCAAATGCGAAAGCTTTCCCCGCAACCGCAGCGATCACGCTCGTTCGGGTTGATGAACTTGAAGCCTTCATTCAGACCTTCGCGCACGAAGTCGAGCTGCGTACCGTCGATGTAGGCCAGGCTCTTCGGGTCGACCAGCACCTTCACGCCGTGGTCTTCGAACACCACGTCTTCAGGCGTGAACTCGTCCACGTACTCGAGCTTGTAGGCCAGGCCCGAACAGCCCGTGGTCTTCACGCCCAGCCGCACGCCCACGCCCTTGCCTCGCTTGCCGAGGTAGCGGGTGACGTGTCGCGCAGCGGCTTCGGTCAGCGTAACGGCCATGTCAGTGGACGGCCTCGGCAGCGGACTCGGCGGTCTTGACGCCGTGCTTGGCCTTGTAGTCGCTCACGGCGGCCTTGATCGCGTCTTCGGCCAGGATGGAGCAGTGGATCTTCACGGGCGGCAGCGCCAGCTCTTCGGCGATCTGCGCATTCTTGAGCGCAGCCGCTTCGTCGAGCGTCTTGCCCTTGACCCATTCGGTCACGAGCGACGACGAGGCAATGGCCGAGCCGCAGCCGTAGGTCTTGAAGCGTGCGTCTTCGATCACACCGGTTTCGGGGTTGACCTTGATCTGCAGCTTCATCACGTCGCCGCAGGCCGGTGCGCCGACCATGCCGGTGCCGACCGAATCGTCGCCCTTTTCGAAGGAGCCGACGTTGCGGGGATTTTCGTAGTGGTCGATGACCTTGGAAGAATATGCCATGGTGTACCTCTCAAACTTTGTTCAATCGTGGAGCCTTGGGCTGCCCTGTATCAGTGTGCCGACCACTGGATCGTGCTGATGTCGACGCCGTCCTGGAACATCTCCCACAGGGGGCTCAGCTCGCGCAGCTTGGCGACGTTGTGCTTGATGGTCGAGATGGCGTAGTCGATTTCTTCTTCGGTCGTGAAACGGCCGATGGTCATGCGAAGGCTGCTGTGGGCCAGCTCGTCGCTGCGGCCCAGGGCACGCAGCACGTAGCTCGGCTCGAGGCTGGCCGAGGTGCAGGCCGAACCCGACGACACCGCCAGGCCCTTGATGCCCATGATCAGCGACTCGCCTTCGACGTAGTTGAAGCTCATGTTCAGGTTGTGCGGCACGCGGTGCTCGAGGTCGCCGTTGATGAAGACCTGTTCGACATCCTTCAGGCCGTCGAGCAGGCGCTTCTGCAGGCGCGCCGCATGGGCGATGTCGTCCTTCATCTCGAGCTTGGCGATGCGGTAGGCCTCGCCCATGCCGACGATCTGGTGCGTGGGCAAGGTGCCCGAGCGCATGCCGCGCTCGTGGCCACCGCCGTGCATTTGCGCCTCGAGGCGGATGCGCGGCTTGCGGCGCACGTACAACGCGCCGATGCCCTTGGGGCCGTAGGTCTTGTGCGAAGCCAGGCTCATCAGGTCGATGGGCAGCTTCGTGACGTCGATCTCGACCTTGCCGGTGGCCTGGGCCGAATCGACGTGGAAGATCACACCCTTTTCGCGGCAGGCATTGCCCAGCGCAACCACGTCCTGGATCACACCGATCTCGTTGTTCACGAACAGCACGCTGGCCAGGATGGTGTCGGGACGAATCGCCGCCTTAAATTTCTCGAGGTCGACGAGGCCGTTTTCCTCGACGTCGAGGTAAGTGACCTCGAAGCCCTGACGCTCCAGTTCACGCATGGTGTCGAGCACGGCCTTGTGCTCGGTCTTCAGCGTGATCAGGTGCTTGCCCTTGCCCTTGTAGAAGTGGGCCGCGCCCTTGAGTGCGAGGTTGATCGACTCGGTCGCACCCGAGGTCCACACGATTTCGCGGGGATCTGCGTTGATCAGCTCAGCCACCTGGCCACGCGCTTTCTCGACCGCCTCTTCAGCCTCCCAGCCCCAGGCATGGCTGCGCGATGCCGGATTGCCGAAATGTTCGCGCAACCAGGGAATCATGGCGTCGACCACACGCGGGTCGACAGGCGTGGTCGCGCCGTAATCGAGATAGATCGGGAAATGAGGAGTTACGTCCATGGCTGGCTCGTGCTGGCGTGGGGGGTTGTTTTTTGATCTGGGCTGCTCGTGCCGGCGCCCGGAGGCGCCGCCGGAAATCAGGTCTCAGGACTTGGCGAAGGCGTTGCCGAGGGCGAACACCGAATTCGGCGCATTCACGCGAATCGGCTTGACCACCGGCTGGGCCGAGATGGCACGCTTGACGACCGGCTTGTTCTCGATCTGCACGCCCTTGGCGATCTGGTCGTCGACCAGCTTCTGCAAGGTGACGGAATCGAGGAACTCGACCATGCGCTGGTTCAGCGAGGCCCAGAGTTCGTGCGTCATGCAGCGGCCGGCTTCGCCCAGGCAGTTTTCCTTGCCGCCGCACTGGGTGGCATCGATAGGCTCATCGACGGAAACAATGATGTCGGCCACGGTGATATCCGCAGCCTTGCGACCGAGGCTGTAGCCGCCGCCGGGGCCGCGGGTCGACTCGACCAGCTCGTGGCGGCGCAGCTTGCCGAACAGCTGCTCGAGGTACGACAGCGAAATCTGCTGCCGCTGGCTGATCGCAGCCAGCGTGACCGGACCGGTGTTCTGACGCAACGCCAGATCGATCATTGCTGTGACCGCAAAACGGCCTTTGGTAGTGAGACGCATCGCAAGCTCCTTCAAGTGCTTACCGTTGAAATGACACCGTGGCCTGGACCGCGGTGACTTCGTCTCCGCCCTGCCCGATCCCTGACGCTGGTGAACCAGCCGGTGGGAGTCGGTCCTTCATCGCGAAGTTCTTTTTTTGTTGTTGAGTATTTCGGTCAAGTATAGCAGAAGGCCCTGAACCCCGCTGGGGTAAACCCCAGCGCGGTTCGCTTGAAGAATGCGAACCTCCGAACTAGCGCGGTCGGCCTACTGCGGCAGGATCGCGATGTTGTCGCCGCCCGAAGCCCCGAATGCCTGCTCCCGCAGCAGCGCCAGCTGGTCGCGCACCCGGGCCGCCTTCTCGAATTCGAGATTGCGGGCGTGTTCCAGCATCTGCTTTTCAAGCCGCTTGATTTCCCGCGCGATGTCTTTCTCGCTCATGTCCTCGACCTTGGCGCGTTCCAGGTCGAGCTTGGCCATTTCCTTGCCGGTCTTCTCGCTGTAGACGCCGTCGATCAGGTCGCGCACCTGCTTGACGATGCTGCGCGGCGTAATGCCATTGGCTTCGTTGTGGGCGATCTGCCGGGCGCGGCGGCGCTCGGTTTCGTCGATGGCCTTCTTCATCGAATCGGTCATCCGGTCGGCGTACAGGATGGCCTTGCCGCTCAGGTTCCGCGCCGCCCGGCCGATGGTCTGGATCAGAGAGCGCTCGGCGCGCAGGAAGCCTTCCTTGTCCGCGTCGAGGATCGCCACCAGCGACACCTCCGGAATGTCCAGCCCCTCGCGCAGCAGGTTGATGCCCACCAGCACGTCGAAGGTGCCCAGGCGCAGATCGCGCAGGATTTCCACCCGCTCGACGGTGTCCACGTCGCTGTGCAGGTAGCGCACCTTCACGCCGTTGTCGCCCAGGTAATCGGTCAGCTGCTCGGCCATGCGCTTGGTCAGCGTGGTGATGAGCACGCGCTCGTTCTTCTCGACGCGGATGCGAATCTCGCCCAGCACGTCGTCCACCTGGTGCGTGGCGGGCCGCACCTCGACTTCGGGGTCGATCAGCCCGGTGGGCCGAACCAGCTGTTCGACCACATTGCCGGCATGGTCCTTCTCGTACTGTGCCGGCGTGGCCGAGACGAAGATGCACTGGCGCATGCGGGTCTCGAACTCCTCGAGCTTGAGCGGGCGGTTGTCCAGCGCGCTCGGCAGGCGAAAACCATATTCGACCAGTGTGGTCTTGCGCGCCCGGTCGCCGTTGTACATGCCGCCGAGCTGGCCGATCATCTGGTGGCTCTCGTCGAGGAACATCAGCGCGTCCTTCGGCAGATAGTCCGTCAGCGTGGCCGGCGGCTCACCCGGCGCAGCGCCCGAGAGGTGGCGGGTGTAGTTCTCGATGCCCTTGCAGTGGCCGATCTCGGCGAGCATCTCGAGGTCGAAACGGGTGCGCTGCTCCAGCCGCTGCGCCTCGACCAGCTTGCCCGCGCCCACCAGCTCCTTGAGCCGTTCGCCCAGCTCGATCTTGATGGTTTCCACCGCCGCCATGACCTTGTCGCGCGGCGTCACGTAGTGGCTCGACGGATACACGGTGAAGCGCGGCACCTTCTGTCGGATGCGCCCCGTCAGCGGGTCGAAGAGCTGCAGCGACTCGATCTCGTCGTCGAACAGTTCGAAGCGGATTGCCAGCTCGCTGTGCTCGGCCGGAAACACGTCGATGGTGTCGCCCCGCACGCGGAAGGTGCCCCGGGCGAAGTCCTGCTCGTTGCGCAGGTACTGCATGCGGATCAGCCGCGAGATCAGGTCACGCTGACCGACCTTGTCGCCGACGCGGGCAATCAGCCGCATCTCCATGTAATCCTCGGGTGTACCGATGCCGTAAATGGCACTCACCGTGGCCACGATCACCGTGTCGCGCCGCTCCAGCACGCTCTTGGTGGCCGACAGGCGCATCTGCTCGATGTGCTCGTTGATGGACGAGTCCTTCTCGATGAACAGGTCGCGCTGCGGCACGTAGGCCTCGGGCTGGTAGTAGTCGTAGTAGCTGACGAAGTACTCGACGGCGTTCTTCGGGAAAAACTCGCGGAATTCGCTGTAGAGCTGCGCCGCCAGCGTCTTGTTGGGCGCGAACACGATGGCCGGGCGGCCCAGCCGGGCGATCACGTTGGCCATGGTATAGGTCTTGCCGGAGCCGGTCACGCCCAGCAGGGTCTGGAACACCTCGCCGTCGATCACGCCCTCGACCAGCCCCTCGATGGCCGTCGGCTGGTCGCCGGCTGGCGGATAGGGCTGAAAAAGCTCGAAGGGCGAGCCCGGATAGCGGACGAATTCCCCCTGTTTCGCCGGGCCGATCGGGTCCAGTTTCTTCAGGTCTGCTATGGCTTCGTTGTTCTCTGGCATGGCTGTTCCCGACAGGTGGCGCTCGCGCCGGTAAAATTCAAGGCAACCGGAAAGGATAAAGCCTCCTCCGGTTGCAGCGCAGCTTTCATCCCAAAGGACCTTTCCATGTCTATGTTCACCGCGGTCGAAATGGCACCGCGCGACCCGATCCTCGGCCTCAACGAGCAATTTGCAGCCGATACCAACCCCAACAAGGTCAATCTCGGCGTCGGCGTCTATTACGACGACAACGGCAAGCTGCCCTTGCTCCAGTGCGTGCAGGCGGCCGAACAGAACATGATGAAAGCGCCTACGGCGCGCGGTTATCTCCCGATCGACGGCATTGCCGCGTACGACAACGCCGTGAAGGCGCTGGTCTTCGGCGCCGACAGCGAACCCGTCACCTCGGGCCGCGTCGCCACCATCCAGGCCATCGGCGGCACCGGCGGCCTGAAGGTCGGCGCCGACTTCCTGAAGAAGCTCAACCCCAACGCCAAGGTGCTGATCAGCGACCCGAGCTGGGAAAACCACCGCGCGCTGTTCACCAACGCGGGCTTCGAAGTCGAAAGCTACCCCTACTACGACGCGGCCACGCGCGGTATCAACTTCGACGGCATGCTGGCCGCCCTGAACGCGGCGCCGGCCGGCACCATCGTCGTGCTGCATGCCTGCTGCCACAACCCGACCGGCTACGACATCACCCCGGCCCAGTGGGACCAGGTGGTCGCCGCCGTCAAGGCCAAGGGCCTCGTGCCCTTCCTCGACATGGCCTACCAGGGCTTCGGCTACGGCCTGAAGGAAGACGGCGCGGCCGTCGCCAAGTTCGTCGATGCCGGCCTCACCTTCTTCGTCTCGACCTCGTTCTCGAAGAGCTTCAGCCTGTACGGCGAACGCGTGGGCGCCCTGTCAGTGCTGTGCGAAAGCAAGGAAGAAGCGGGCCGCGTGCTGTCGCAGCTCAAGATCGCCATCCGCACCAACTACAGCAACCCGCCCACGCACGGCGGCGCCGTGGTGGCTGCGGTGCTCAACAACGCCGAGCTGCGCGCCCTCTGGGAAAAGGAACTGGGCGAGATGCGCGTGCGCATCAAGGCCATGCGCCAGAAACTGGTCGACGGCCTCAAGGCCGCCGGCGTGAAGCAGGACATGAGCTTCATCACCACGCAGATCGGCATGTTCAGCTACTCGGGCCTGACCAAGGACCAGATGGTGCGCCTGCGCAATGAGTTCGGCGTGTACGGCACCGACACCGGCCGCATGTGCGTGGCCGCGCTCAACAGCAAGAACATCGACTACGTCTGCGCGTCGATTGCCAAGGTCATCTGACCGTCAGCAAGATGTGAGGGAATTCGTTTCACGACAATTCCTTCACATTTGGTGAAAAAACGGCCCTGGCCGGGGATCTACGTAGGGGTAAGGCCCCCTGCGCCCTGCCGATGGCGCTGATATATTGCACCGCAACATTCCACTCCAACACCCGCGATGCTCTACCAACTCTACGAAGCCCAGCGTTCCTTGATGGAGCCCTTCTCGGACTTCGCCCAGGCGGCCTCCAAGCTCTACGGCCAGGGCGCCGTGTGGGGCCAGGTGCCCATGGCCCAGCGCATGGCCGCCGGCTACGACCTGCTCTACCGGCTCGGCAAGGACTACGAGAAGCCCGAGTTCAACATCAAGTCGGTGAAGGTCGACGGTGAAGATGTGGTGATCCAGGAGGCCGTCGAGCTCGACAAGCCGTTCTGCGAGCTGCGCCGCTTCAAGCGCTTCACCGACGAGCCGCACATTCTCAAGACGCTCAAGAGCCAGCCCGTGGTGCTGATCGTGGCGCCGCTGTCGGGCCATTACTCCACACTGTTGCGCGACACCGTGCGCACCATGCTGCAGGACCACAAGGTCTACATCACCGACTGGAAGAACGCGCGCCTCGTGCCGCTGTCGGAAGGCGAGTTCCACCTCGACGACTACATCAACTACGTGCAGGAGTTCATCCGCCGCCTGCAGGCCGAATACGGCAACTGCCACGTGGTGAGCGTGTGCCAGCCGACGGTGCCGGTGCTGGCCGCCGTCTCGCTGATGGCCAGCCGCGGCGAGCAGCTGCCGCTGACCATGACCATGATGGGCGGCCCCATCGATGCGCGCAAGTCGCCCACCGCGGTCAATAACCTCGCGATGAACAAGAGCTTCGAGTGGTTCGAGAACAACGTGATCTACCGCGTGCCGCAGGGCTTCCCGGGCGCAGGCCGCAAGGTCTATCCCGGCTTCCTGCAGCACACCGGCTTCGTGGCGATGAACCCCGACCGCCACGCCAGCAGCCACTACGACTATTTCAAGGACCTCATCAAGGGCGACGACGCCAGTGCCGAGGCTCATCGCAAGTTCTACGACGAGTACAACGCCGTGCTCGACATGGACGCCGATTACTACCTCGAGACCATTCGCACCGTGTTCCAGGAGTTCAACCTGGTCAATGGCACCTGGGACGTCAAGAACCCCAAGGGCCAGGTGGAGCGCGTGCATCCGCAGGACATCCATTCCACCGCCCTGCTCACGATCGAAGGCGAACTCGACGACATCTCGGGCTCGGGCCAGACCGAAGCCGCGCACAGCCTGTGCACCGGCATCGCCGACGACAAGCGTGAGCACTACGAAGTCAAGGGCGCGGGCCACTACGGCATCTTCAGCGGCCGCCGCTGGCGTGAACTGGTCTATCCGAAGGTGCTGAAGTTCATCGCAGCCAACGACCAGCCGCAAAGCCGTGCCGGCAACCGCGGCGGCCTCGCAGCCGAGGACACGATCAAGCCCGAGCGCAAGACAGCCGCCGTCGCGGCCAAGAAAGTTCCAGTGAAGAAGGCCGCGAGCGTGGCTGTAAAGAAGAGGCCGACTGCGCGCTGAAGCGCGCGCAGCTTCACCCCATGGACGGGCTCGCCGCACGCATCAACGACGCACTGCCTCAAACGCAGTGCACACGGTGCGGCTACCCGGATTGCGCAGGATACGCCCAGGCCGTGGCCGACGGCGAGGCCGGCATCAACCAGTGCCCGCCGGGCGGTGCCGAAGGCATCGAGCGGCTCGCGCAACTCACCGGCCGCGCCGCCCTTCCCCTCGATGCCCAATTCGGCACCGAAGGCCCGCGCGCCATGGCGGTCATCGACGAAGCCTGGTGCATCGGCTGTACGCTGTGCCTCGACGCCTGCCCCACCGACGCCATCGTCGGTATCAACAAGCGGATGCACACCGTGATCGAAGCCCACTGCACGGGCTGCGAGCTGTGCATTCCGGTCTGCCCCGTCGACTGCATCTCGCTCGAAGTCGAGACGCCCGGCCTCAGTGGTTGGCAGGCCTGGTCGACTGAACAGGCTGCCAGCGCGCGGCGCCGCTACGAGGTGCATGGCCGGCACCGCAACACCGACGCGCGGCTGGCCGACAAGGCGCCCGAGCCCGAAGCCCTGCAAGACGCCGGCGCCCGCAAGCGCGCCATCGTCGAAGCCGCACTGGCGCGTGCCCGCGCCGCTTCGCAACAACGACAACGTCCGCCCACCACCACCAAGCCATGACACTCGACACCCTGCTCATCTACGTCGTCGCCTCGCTCGCGTTGGCCCTGATTCCGGGACCGACGATGCTGCTGGCACTGTCCAACGGCATCGAAGGCGGCATGCGCCGTGCAAGTTGGGGCATTGCCGGCGCGTCGCTCGGCAGCGTCACGCTGATCGCCGTCGTCGCGCTCGGGCTGGGCTCGCTGCTCGCGGCTTCGGAGTGGCTCTTCAACGCGATCCGCATCGCCGGCGTGGCGTACCTCGTGTGGCTGGGCATCAAGCTGTGGCGCAGCGAGGCCACCGACCTCGGCACCGCGCTGGCCAAGTCGCCGCTCGAGGTTCGGCCACAGGGCCGCGTGGCGCTGATGCGCAGCCTCGCGGTGGCATTGTCGAATCCGAAGACGGTGCTGTTTTTCGCTGCCTTCCTGCCGCAGTTCATCGACATCGCGAAGCCGCAAGGCCCGCAGTACCTGCTGCTGGGCACGGTGTTCGTCGCACTCGACACCTGCGTGATGCTGGCCTATGCGTCGGCCGGCACGCAGGCCGTGCGCTTTCTCTCGCAGCGCGGCCTCAAGGCCATGAACCGCGGTTGCGCAGCCGGCATGTGGCTGCTCGCGGCTACGCTTGCGGTGTGGCGCCGCCCCGGCGCATAGCAAAGCTCTCCCCCAGGCTTCGCGCACTTCGTGTCGCTCCGCCAACCCCCTTCCGGGGGCAACACCTGCGGCCCTGCAAAGCCGGTTCCGCGGTGTTACCGGAAATCGAGTTTCATGCTCTTCGCTTGAAGAGCATCAGCAGCACACCAGCCAAGACGACGGCCACGGCGTACCACTCGAAGCGAGTGACCGTCTCGTTGGCGATCCACACGCCCAGCAGCATCGCGATCACCGGATTGACGAAGGTGTAGCTCGCGGCCAGGGCAGCAGGCGCCTTCGCGAGCAGCACCATGTAGGCGTTGAAGGCAATCAGCGAACCGAACACCACGAGGTAGATCCACGCGGCGACAGCTTCGGGCTGCAGCGGCCAGCTCATCGTTTCGCCGGACATCGTGGCGAGCCCCATCAGCACCAGGCCGCCGCAAAGCATCTCGCTCGCAAAGCCCATCGCGCCGGGCGCCAGCGGCAGGCTGCGTTGGCTCAGCACACTGCCCAGCGACCAGCAGACGCAGGCGATGCAGATGGCGATCAGCCCCTCGGGCGAGGAACGGAAACCGCTGCCCCGCGTCAGCATCAGCACGCCGACGAGGCCGAGCGCGATGCCGGCGGCCTCCAGCCGCGACGGCTTCACGCCCCAGATCAGGTTCATCAGCGCAATCAGCAGCGGGATTACGGCGATGAACGCCACCACCAGCCCCGAGCCGATCGACACCTCGGCATTCGCCGTGCCGCCCATGCCACCGCCGAGCATCAGCGCGCCGACGACAAAGGCATTGCGCCACTGCGCGAGCGATGGCCACGGCGCGCCGCGCCAGCGCATCCACAGCGCCAGCAGCACGCCCGCGAACAGGAAGCGCGAGCCCATCTGCAGAAACGGCGGAAAACTGATCAGGGCGTACTTGATCGCGAGGTAGGTCGAGCCCCAGACCACCCACGTGGCGGCGAGGCAGAGCCACAGCATCGGCGGCAGCCCAGGGCGCGCGGCAATGGGTGCGGCTTGGGCGGGAGAAGCGAGGGTCGGCATGTGGAGGGTGTTTCTTCTTGGTGTGAGATGCCGGTCATGGTATGAAAGCGATCTCCCGGCAGCCATGCGAGATTCATGGTTCTGCCTTCGCCAAACCGTCGATTTAAAGGAGTTGCATGGACTTTTCCTTGAACCCCGCGCTGGACGCCCACGACACCCGCATCCTCGCCGAACTGCAGAACGACGCACGCCTGACCATGGCAGAACTGGGCCGCCGCGTGCACCTGAGCCAGCCCGCCGTGACCGAGCGCGTGAAGAAGCTCGAGGCCGCGGGCGTCATCAGCGGCTACCGCGCGACGGTGAACCTGGGCAAGCTCGGCTACGGCATCCGAGCGATCATCCGCGTGGGCCGCGCCGACTACGCGCGCGTGGTCGAACTGGTGCAGCAGACGCCCGAATGCGTCAATGCCTACAACGTGACCGGAGACGACAGCTGGATTCTCGAGATCGCGGTGATCGACGTGAGCCACCTCGATGCGGTGGTCACCAAGTTCTGCATCCTCACCGAGACGGCGACCTCGATCATCCTGAACCCGGCGCGCGAGCACCAGCCGATGCTGCCGCCTCGGCGTTCGGACGTGAAGCCGCCGATCAGGAAAGTGCTCAACGCGTAGCGGCGAGCGCGCCGAAGGCGGCCACCACCTCGGGCGGCGCCTGCACCATCTCGATCAGCACGCCCTCGCCCGCGATCGGAAACTCGTCGTTCGCCTTCGGATGCAGGAAGCAGATGTCGAAACCGGCCGCGCCCTTGCGGATACCGCCGGGCGCAAAGCGAACGCCCTGCGCCGTGAGCCACTCGACGGCCTTGGGCAGGTCGTCGATCCAAAGCCCCACGTGGTTGAGCGGCGTGGTGTGCACGGCGGGCTTCTTCTCGGGGTCCAGCGGCTGCATCAGGTCGACCTCGACCTTGAACGGCCCCGCGCCCATCGCGCAGATGTCTTCGTCGACGTTCTCACGCTCGCTCTTGAAGGTGCCTGTGACTTCGAGCCCCAGCATGTCGACCCAGAGCTTCTGCAGCCGCAGCTTGTCCGTGCCGCCGATGGCGATCTGCTGGATGCCCAGCACCTTGAAGGGGCGTGCGTTGGTGCTCATGCCGCGCAACCTTCCGGCTGCTCCTGCACCTGCCGCGCATTGAGCCCGAGCTTGCGCAGCAGCACCGTGTCGGCCTCGACGTCGGGGTTGCCGGTAACCAGCAGCTTGTCGCCGTAGAAGATCGAATTCGCACCTGCCATGAAGCACAGCGCCTGCACCGCATCGCCCATCTGCTGGCGCCCGGCCGACAGCCGTACGCGCGCGGTTGGCATCGTGATGCGCGCGACCGCGATCATGCGCACGAAGTCGAAGGGATCGACCGGCTCCGAATCGGCCAGCGGCGTGCCGGGCACGCGCACCAGGCTGTTGATCGGCACCGACTCGGGGTACGGGTTCAGGTTGGCCAGCTGCGCGATCAGCCCCGCGCGATGCACCGGCGCCTCGCCCATGCCGACGATGCCGCCGCAGCACACGCTGATGCCGGCGCTGCGCACATGGGCCAGCGTGTCGAGCCGGTCCTGGTAGGTGCGTGTGTCGACCACGTCGGTGTAGTACTCGGGCGCGGTGTCGAGGTTGTGGTTGTAGTAGTCGAGGCCCGCGGCCTTGAGCTGGTGCGCATGATGCGGCTCCAGCATGCCGAGCGTGGCGCAGGTCTGCATGCCCAGCCCCTTGACGGCTTCGACCAGCACGGCGACCTTCTCCACGTCGCGGTCCTTGGGCGCGCGCCATGCGGCGCCCATGCAGAAGCGCGTGGCGCCGGCGTCCTTGGCCGCCTGCGCGGCGCGCACGACCTCGTCGACCTCCATGAGCTTCTGCGCCTTCACGCCGGTATCGAACTCGGCCGATTGCGGGCAGTAGCCGCAGTTCTCCGGGCAGCCACCGGTCTTCACCGACAGCAGCGTGGCCAGCTCGATGTCGCCGGCCGGGAAGTGCTCGCGGTGCACCGTCTGCGCCTCGAACAGCAGGTCCATCAGCGGCTTGTCGAGCAGCGCCTGGATCGCCTCGACGGACCATGGGCCTTGCGGCGCCGCGGCCTTGGCGGGCCGGTGCATCGTGATCGTCTGTTGCAAGTCGTCGGCACCCATCAGTTGAACTCCAGAATGATTTGATCGACGGCGAGCGATTCGCCCTTGCCCGCCGAAATCTTGCCGACCACGCCGTCCTGCGAAGCGAACAGCACGTTTTCCATCTTCATGGCCTCGATCACGGCCAGCTTCTCGCCGGCCCGCACCTGCTGCCCCGGCTGCACCGACACCTCGACCAGCAGGCCCGGCATCGGCGACATCAGGAACTTGCTCAGGTCCGGCGGCGCCTTGTAGGGCATCTGCTCCAGCAGACGCGCGCCCAGCGGCGACAGCACCATCGCCTCGATCTGCGTGCCGTCGTGCGACACGCGCAGCGCCAGCGGGTTCTTGCCGGCCCCGCGCTCGACCTGCGCGGTGAAGGGCCGGTCGTTGACCGTGCCCTGCACACGGATGGCGCCGAGCGCAAAGCCGCTGTCGATCTTGTAGTTGTTCCCGCCCACGGCCACGACGCTGGCGCCGGTCTTCCCGTGAAAGTCGGTGACCGAGACGGGATGGTGCACGTGCTTGCCTTCCGGCCCCAGTTCCACCACCACGAACTGCTCCCCCACCTTCACGCCGTGGCCTTCGAGCTGCCCACTGATGCCCGATGCGCGCGCGCGGTAGCGGCGGTGCACGTAGGCCGCGAGCGCAACCAGGAACGACGGATCGGCGTGCGGCACATCTTCCGCATGGAAGCCCTTGCCATAGTGCTCGGCGATGAAGCCCGTGTTGAAGTCACCCGACACGAACTTCGGATGCGCCAGCAGCGCCGCCTGGAACGGGATGTTGCTGCTGATGCCGCGGATCACGAAGCCGTTGAGCGCCTCGCGCATGCGGGCAATCGCATGCTGACGGTCCTTGCCGTGCACGATGAGCTTGGCGATCATCGAGTCGTAGTACATCGGGATCTCACCGCCGTCGTACACGCCGGTGTCCACGCGCACGCCGTTCAGGTGCTCGGTGTCGCTCGCGAACATGGTCTCGGCGGGCGGCTGGAACTTCACGAGGCGGCCGGTCGAAGGCAGGAAGCTGCGGAACGGGTCTTCGGCGTTGATGCGGCATTCGATGGCCCAGCCGTTGCGCTTCACCTGCTCCTGCGTGAGCGGCAGCTGCTCACCGGCCGCCACGCGGATCATCAGCTCGACCAGGTCGAGCCCCGTGATGCACTCCGTGACCGGATGCTCCACCTGCAGGCGCGTGTTCATTTCGAGGAAGTAGAAGCTCTGGTCCTTGCCGACCACGAACTCCACCGTGCCCGCGCTCTGGTACTTCACGGCCTTGGCCAATTGCACCGCCTGCTCGCCCATCGCCTTGCGCGTGGCATCGGAGATGAAGGGCGACGGCGCTTCCTCGATCACCTTCTGGTGGCGGCGCTGGATGGAGCATTCGCGCTCGTTCAGGTAGATCACGTTGCCGTGCGAATCGCCCAGCACCTGGATTTCGATGTGGCGTGGCTCCTCGACGAACTTCTCGATGAACACGCGGTCATCGCCGAAGCTGTTGCGTGCCTCGTTGCGGCAGGAGGTGAAGCCCTCGAAGGCCTCGTTGTCGTTGAAGGCCACGCGCAGGCCCTTGCCGCCTCCGCCGGCGGAGGCCTTGATCATGACCGGGTAGCCGATGTCCTTCGCGATCTCGACGGCGCGCTCGGCCGTCTCGATGGCGTCGTTCCAGCCCGGAATGGTGTTGACGTTGGCCTCGTTCGCGAGCTTCTTCGAGGCGATCTTGTCGCCCATGGCAGCGATCGAATAGTGCTTCGGCCCGATGAAGGCGATGCCCTCCTCCTCGACCTTGCGCGCGAAAGCTTCGTTCTCCGAGAGGAAGCCGTAGCCTGGGTGCACAGCCTCGGCACCGGTCTTCTTGCAGGCCGCGATGATGCGGTCGGCCTGCAGGTAGCTCTCGCGGCTGGGCGCGGCGCCGATGTGCACGGCCTCATCGGCCAGCTCGACGTGGCGGGCTTCCTTGTCGGCATCGGAGTAGACGGCGACGGTGAGGATGCCCATCTTCTTCGCGGTCTGGATGACGCGGCAGGCGATTTCCCCGCGGTTGGCAATAAGTATTTTCTTAAACATCTAGGGTCTCCGCGGGATCTCAGCGGTTGATGAACATCGAGTAAACCGGCTGCGCTTGCGCGCGATCGACGAACACGTATGCCGTGCCGTCGGAACAGAAGTTCGCCACTTCGCCGCCGCCGCCATCGACCAGATCGATCCAGTTGTCGATCTGCAGCAGCAGGCGTCCTGCGGGCATTCCTTGCGCGCCGTTGGCCGTCCAGTAAGGCACGCCGCCGCTCTTCGTGCGCCATGCGCTCGCCCAGTCGTGGGGATGTGCGACCTCCTGCGGCAAATCGAAATGGGTCTGATAGTCGTAGAAGGCCTCCTCCATTTCCGCGGGAGCGCCATCGTCATCGGCGCGCCACCCTGCGATGGCAATTTCGCGCAGCAATGGAGGCGGGCCGTCGGCAGAGTCCGCAGGCGGTGCGGTCGGCCCTGCGCCCAGTTCGGTGCGTGGCACGGCGAACGCGGCGTTCGCACCTGCGTCATGCTCCCAGAAGCTGCAGATGCTGTCCCACTCGCACTTGAACAGGAACAGCACCTCGCCTTCCGCGAGCGGCAGCGCCTCGCCATCGGTCGGCAATTGCGCCAGGTGGCTCATTGCGCGGTTGCATTCGCGGCAGACGGGCCACAAGCGCCGGGGCAGGCCCCAGGGCAGGCCACCGAGCTTGGGGACAAGTCCAGGGTCCGCTCCCTCGCGGAACCGGGGGTAGTAGCTGCGCATGCGAATCAGAGCGGAATGTTGCCGTGCTTGCGCCACGGGTTCTCGAGCTTCTTCTCGCGCAGCATCACCAGCGAACGGCAGATGCGCTTGCGCGTCTCGTGCGGCAGGATCACGTCGTCGATGTAGCCGCGGGCGCTGGCCACATACGGGTTGGCGAAGCGCGCCTTGTATTCGGCTTCGCGTGCGGCCAGCTTCTCGGGGTCGTTCTTGTCCTCGCGGAAGATGATTTCCACCGCGCCCTTCGCGCCCATCACGGCGATCTCGGCACGTGGCCAGGCGAGATTGACGTCACCGCGCAGGTGCTTGGAAGCCATCACGTCGTACGCGCCGCCGTAGGCCTTGCGCGTGATGACGGTGATCTTCGGCACCGTGCATTCGGCATATGCGTAGAGCAGCTTGGCGCCGTGCTTGATGATGCCGCCGTACTCCTGCCCCGTACCGGGCATGAAGCCAGGCACGTCGACGAAGGTAACCACCGGAATGTTGAAGGCGTCGCAGAAGCGCACGAAGCGCGCAGCCTTGATGCTCGACTTGATGTCGAGGCAACCCGCCAGCACCAGCGGCTGGTTGGCCACGATGCCGATGGTCTGGCCTTCCATGCGCGCGAAGCCGATCACGATGTTCTTCGCGTAGTCGGGCTGCAGCTCGAAGAAGTCGCCGTCGTCCACCACCTTGAGGATCAGCTCCTTGATGTCGTAGGGCTTGTTCGGGTTGTCGGGCACCAGCGTGTCGAGCGAATAGTCGGGCCGGTCGGCCGGATCGCCCTGGCCGTTGTTGCCCAGGCGCACCGGCGGCTTCTCGCGGTTGTTGAGCGGCAGGTAGTTGTACAGGCGGCGCAGCATCATCAGCGCCTCGACGTCGTTCTCGAATGCCATGTCGGCCACGCCGCTGCGCGTGGTGTGGGTGACGGCGCCGCCGAGTTCTTCGGCAGTGACGCTTTCATGTGTCACGGTCTTCACCACCTCGGGGCCGGTGACGAACATGTAGCTCGAGTCCTTCACCATGAAGATGAAGTCGGTCATGGCGGGCGAATACACCGCGCCGCCCGCGCAGGGGCCCATGATCATGCTGATCTGCGGCACCACGCCCGAGGCCATCACGTTGCGCTGGAACACGTCGGCATAGCCGCCGAGCGAGGCCACGCCCTCCTGGATGCGCGCGCCGCCCGAGTCATTGAGGCCGATGACCGGTGCACCGACCTTCATGGCCTGGTCCATCACCTTGCAGATCTTCTCGGCATGTGCCTCGCTGAGCGCGCCGCCGAAGACCGTGAAGTCCTGGCTGAACACGAACACGAGGCGGCCGTTGATCATGCCGTAGCCGGTGACCACGCCGTCGCCCGGGATCTTCTGCTCGGCCATGCCGAAGTCCACCGAGCGGTGCTCGACGAACATGTCCCACTCCTCGAAGGTGCCGTCGTCGAGCAGCAGCTCGATGCGTTCGCGCGCCGTGAGTTTGCCCTTGGCGTGCTGCGCGTCGATGCGCTTCTGCCCGCCGCCGAGACGCGCCTGGGCGCGACGCTTTTCGAGTTGTTCGATCAGTTCTTGCATGGTGTGCTTCCGAAGCTGTGGTCCTGAATTTTGTTTGGTGTCATGGCCTGGCGGTGATGGCGGCCGCCGCAAGCAATTGGCGCGCCGCGGTCGATGCGGGCAACGTGCCCTGCGCCACCTGCTGCGTGAGCTCGGGCAGCAGCTCGCGCACCTGCGGGTGATGCCTGAAGGCGTGCTTGAGCCCGGCGTCGATGCGTTCCCACATCCACGCGGTGGCCTGTTTCTCTCGGCGTTTCGCCAGCCTGCCGTTGGCGGTCTGCAGTTGCCTGAACTGCGTGACGGCGTCCCAGAAGGCGTCGACGCCCGTGCCTGCCAACGCGCTGAGCTGCAGCACCTTGGGCAGCCAGAAGCGCACCTCCGTGCCGCTGTGCGCGTCGTGCACCGCATGCGCGTGGTCCGGGTTGCCCTGGTGGCCGAAGAGGCGCAGCGCCGAGGTGATCTGCGCCTGCGCGCGCGTGGCAGCGTCCTTGTCGATGTCGGCCTTGTTGATGACGACCAGGTCGGCCAGCTCCATCACGCCCTTCTTGATCGCCTGCAGGTCGTCGCCGGCGTTGGGCAGCTGCATCAGCACGAACATGTCGGTCATGCCGGCCACGGCCGTTTCGCTCTGGCCCACGCCCACGGTTTCGACGATCACGATGTCGTAGCCTGCCGCCTCGCACACCAGCATCGCCTCGCGCGTCTTCTCGGCGACGCCGCCGAGCGTCCCGCTCGACGGGCTGGGCCGGATGTACGCGCGCTCGTGCACCGAAAGGTGCTCCATGCGCGTCTTGTCGCCGAGGATGGAGCCGCCCGACACGGTGGACGACGGGTCGATGGTAAGCACCGCCACACGATGCCCCTTGCCGATCAGCAGCAGGCCCAGCGTCTCGATGAAGGTCGACTTGCCCACACCGGGCACGCCCGAGATGCCGAGGCGAAACGAATTCCCGGTGCGCGGCAACAGCGCGGTGAGCAATTCATCGGCCTGCGCGCGGTGGTCGTCACGGGTCGATTCGAGCAGCGTGATCGCCTTGGCGATCGCGCGGCGCTGCGACATGCCCGACGTATCGACGACCGCGCTTTCCAGCGCCTGCACGGTGTTCAGCACGCGTCCTCCGGGGACACGCGCCAGCGGTAGTGCAGGTCGACACCCTCCTCGCCTTCGAGCACGAAGCCGTGCCGCAGGTAGAAGCGGTTGGCGTCGCTCTGCACGAGCGCGGTGAGCTTGATGTCGAGATGCTGCTCGCGCGCCTGCGACTTGGCCCACTCCAGCACCCATTCGCCGATGCCCAGCCCCTGGAAGCCAGTGCGCAGGTAGAGGTGGTCGAGGCGCAGCGCATCGGCTCCCTCGGGCTTGAGCGTGACGAAACCGATGCGCTGGTCGCCGTCGAGCACGATGTGGTGCATGTAGGGCACCACGAAGCCCGCGTTCAGGCGTTCGCGCGAACGCGCTGGGTCGAAACGGCCCACGCGCTCCAGGCTCGGGCGCATCGCGTCGATGCGCAAGGCCAGCATGGCTTCGAAATCGCTGGAATCCACCGGCTGCAGCGACAGCCGCGACAAGAGATCGCCCACGTCGCTTCTCAGGCCGAGACCGCCGCGCGGATCTGTTCCAGCACGTCCTTGGCGCTGGCGGGAATGGGCGTGCCCGGGCCGTAGATGCCCTTGACGCCGGCCTCGTAGAGAAAGTCGTAGTCCTGCCGCGGGATCACCCCGCCGACGAACACGATGATGTCGTCCGCGCCTTGCTTCTTCAGCTCGTCGATGATGGCCGGCACCAGCGTCTTGTGGCCGGCGGCCAGCGTGCTGACGCCGACAGCGTGCACGTCGTTCTCGATGGCCTGCCGCGCACACTCCTCGGGCGTCTGGAACAGCGGACCCATATCGACGTCGAAACCCAGGTCGGCAAAGGCCGTGGCAACGACCTTCGCGCCACGGTCGTGTCCGTCCTGCCCGAGCTTGGAGATCATCACGCGCGGACGGCGTCCCTGTTCTTCGGCGAAGGCGTTGATTTCGGTCTTCAGCGTTTCCCAGCCCTCGGCCGAATCGTAGGCAGCAGCGTACACACCGGTCACCTTTTGCGTGTCGGCCCGATGACGGCCGAATGATTTTTCGAGCGCATCCGAAATCTCGCCCACCGTCGCGCGCAGGCGCACGGCGTCGATGCTGAGCGCGAGCAGGTTGCCGGTGTTGTTCTCGGCGGCCGCGGTGAGCGCATCGAGCGCGGCCTGCACCTTGGCGGCGTCGCGCGAGGCGCGGATCTTCTGCAGCCGCGCCACCTGCTGGTCGCGCACCTTCACGTTGTCGATCGACAGGCTGTCGATCGCGTCCTCGTTCTTGAGCTTGTACTTGTTGACGCCCACGATCACGTCCTTGCCGGAGTCGATGCGCGCCTGCTTCTCGGCGGCGGCCGCCTCGATCTTGAGCTTGGCCCAGCCGCTGTCGACGGCCTTGGTCATGCCGCCCATCGCTTCGACTTCTTCGATGATGGCCCAGGCCGCATCGGCCATGTCCTGCGTGAGCTTCTCCATCATGTAGCTGCCGGCCCAGGGGTCGATCACGTTCGTGATGTGCGTCTCTTCCTGGATGATGAGCTGCGTGTTGCGCGCGATGCGGGCGCTGAACTCGGTGGGCAGCGCGATGGCTTCGTCGAGCGCGTTGGTGTGCAGCGACTGCGTGCCGCCGAACACCGCAGCCATCGCCTCGATGGTGGTGCGCACCACGTTGTTGTACGGGTCCTGCTCGGTGAGGCTCCAGCCCGAGGTCTGGCAGTGCGTGCGCAGCATCAGGCTCTTGGGGTTCTTGGGGTTGAACTCCTTCATGATGCGGCACCACAGCAGGCGCGCCGCGCGCATCTTCGCCACTTCGAGGTAGAAGTTCATGCCGATGGCCCAGAAGAAGCTCAGGCGACCGGCGAAGCCGTCGACATCGAGGCCCTTGGCCAGCGCGGTCTTCACATATTCCTTGCCGTCGGCCAGCGTGAACGCGAGTTCGAGCGCCTGGTTGGCGCCGGCTTCCTGCATGTGGTAGCCGCTGATCGAGATCGAGTTGAACTTGGGCATCTTCTGCGCCGTGTACTCGATGATGTCGCCGATGATCCGCATGCTCGGCGCGGGCGGAAAGATGTACGTGTTGCGGACCATGAACTCCTTGAGGATGTCGTTCTGGATGGTTCCGCTCAACTGGTCCTGCGCCACGCCCTGCTCCTCAGCCGCGACCACGTAGCCCGCGAGCACCGGCAGCACGGCGCCGTTCATCGTCATCGACACGCTGACCTTGTCCAGCGGGATCTGGTCGAACAGGATCTTCATGTCTTCCACCGAATCGATCGCCACGCCGGCCTTGCCGACGTCGCCGGTCACGCGCGGATGGTCGCTGTCGTAGCCGCGGTGGGTGGCCAGATCGAAGGCAACCGACACGCCCTGCCCGCCGGCGGCCAGCGCCTTGCGGTAGAAGGCGTTCGATTCTTCGGCGGTGGAGAAGCCGGCGTACTGGCGGATGGTCCAGGGGCGCACCGCGTACATGGTGGCCTGCGGGCCGCGCAGGTAGGGCTCGAAGCCGGGCAGCGTGTCGGTGTACTTCAGGCCCTGCAGGTCGGCCGCGGTGTACAGCGGCTTCACCGCGATGCCGTCGGGCGTGATCCAGTTCAGCGCATTCACGTCGCCGCCCGGCGCTGACTTGGCAGCGGCCTTGGCCCAGGCTTCGAGATCGGCGGGCTTGAAAGAGGGTTCGGGTGTGCTGCTCATGAAGGGGCCGTTCGCAGGGTCTTTCAGGGTATTCGCAAATTCGCCTGCACGGATTTGCAAGCCGGCCGCGAGTCTAACCGATCCATAATTATTAATTCAAACCCCATTTTTGCAGTACAGTCCGGCCCATGTCCGCCGTTACCCTCACCCCCCGCGCCCTCTACGAAGAGGTGGCCGAGCTGCTGCGCCAGCGGATCTTTCGCCGCGAGCTGGAGCCCGGCAGCTGGATCGACGAACTCAAGCTGGCCGAGGAATACGGCATCAGCCGCACCCCGCTGCGCGAAGCGCTAAAGGTGCTGGCGGCCGAGGGTCTGGTCACGATGAAGGTGCGGCGTGGCGCGTACGTAACCGAGGTGTCGGAGCAGGACCTGGCCGACGTCTACCACCTGCTCTCGCTGCTGGAGAGCGATGCCGCCGGCGTGGTGGCCGAGCGCGCCACGGACGCGCAGCGTGCGGAGCTGAAGGCGCTGCATGCCGAGCTGGAAGCCGCGGTTGGAAATCGCGAGCATTTCTTCGCGATCAACGAGCGCTTCCACATGCAATTGCTGGCCATCGCCAACAACAAGTGGCGCGACCAGATGGTGGCCGACCTGCGCAAGGTGATGAAGCTCAACCGGCACAACTCGCTGTTGAAGGCGGGGCGCATTGCGGAGTCGCTGGCGGAGCACCGCTCGGTGATGGCCGCCATCGAGGCGCGCGACGCGGAAGCCGCCATGGCCCGCATGCGCGAGCACTTCCAGAACGGCCTCGAAGCCGCGAACTGAAACCTGTCAACGCGGCGCCGCGCCAGCGAGGAACACCTCCATGGCGCATTGGAACGCGGCCGGGGCTGCGTGCCAAAGCTGAGCAATCAGGGCCGGGCGCCCTTCATTCCTGGTTCGAGGTTCCCGCTTCCCCGGCGAGACGCTGCGCCGTCTCCAGCAGCAGCGGCGCGATGCGCGCCACCATCGTGTCCTTGGGCAGCAGGTAGGCGGGGCCGGCGCAGCTCACCGAGTAGCGTTCGCCGCGCGGGCCCTGCAGTGCGAAGGCGATGGCGTGGATGTGCGGATTCCATTCGCCGAAAGAGCCGCAGTAGCCCAGCCGGACGTACTCGTCGAGGCCGGCCATCAGGCTGGGCTCGACGGCGCTCCAGCTCTCCCCGCTCTCGGCCCGGATCTGCGCCAGCAGTTCGGCCTGGTCCTGCGCCGGCAACGCCGCCAGGTAGGCGCGCCCGGCGGCCGAGGTGGCGATGGTCATGCGCGTGCCCACCTCGATGCGCGAGCTGATGACCATGGAACGCGGCCGCACCGAATCGATGATGAGCATGTCGAGTTCGTCGCGCACGCCCATGTGCACGCTCACGCCGGCCGATTCCGACAGCGCCGCCAGGTGCGGCCGCGCCACCGTGCGCAGGTCGAATTGGCGCAGGTAGCGGCTGCTCATGTCGAGCAGCGCCGGGCCGAGGCTGAAGCGCTCGCTGTCCTGCGACTGTCGCAAATACCCCGCACTCACCAGCGTGGCGGTGAGCCGCGACACCGTGGCCTTGGGGATGCCCGTGGTGTCAGCCAGTTCGCGATTGCCTATGGGTGCCGATGCCATGCCGATGACCCTGAGGAGAGCCAGGCCCCTGGCGAGCGCACTTACTTCTTCTTTGCCGCCAACCGCGTCATTCATTTATCCAAACCTTTTTATGTCCCTGATGCTCCTCATTTTTCAGCAAAAAACGGTTGACGCGCCACTTATCGTGAAGTAGCGATTTCGGAACACTGTTTCAACAAAAGGCCGCAAGCCGCGGCGGGCCTGCTTTTGGGGAAAGCGTGCGATGCGCGCGGGGCTTCAGGCAGCTTGTGCGACAGGCTCGCGCGCCATCGCCATCACCTCGTGCGCAGGCAGCGTCTTGAGCCGGTGATCGCTCCAGACCTGGCGCCATCGGCGCGCGCCCGGCAAGCCATTGCGCAGGCCCAGCATGTGCCGCGCGATCGACCACCACTGCGTGCCATGCTCGGCCGCCTCGCGCGCCATGTAGTCGCACATCAGCGACTCGACCTCTTCGCGCGTCAGCGATTGCGCTTCGGCGCCGAAGAACTCCGCGTCCCACTCGGCCAGCCACCAGGGGTTGTGATACGCCTCGCGCCCGACCATCACGCCGTCGAGCAGGCGCAGGTGCTCGTGCACCTGCGCGTTGGCCGAGATACCGCCGTTGATGGAAAACCGCAGCGACGGAAACTCGTGCTTCAGCCGGTGCACCAGCTCGTAGCGCAGCGGCGGAATCTCGCGGTTCTGCTTCGGGCTCAGCCCCTTCAGCCACGCATTGCGCGCGTGCACGATGAAAGTCTGGCAACCCGCCTCGCTCACCTGGCCCACGAAATCGCGCACGAATTCGTAGCTCTCGATCTTGTCGATGCCGATGCGGTGCTTGACCGTGACGGGCACGCTCACCACATCGACCATCGCCTTCACGCAGTCGGCCACCAGTTGCGGCTCGTTCATCAGGCAGGCGCCGAAAGCGCCGCGCTGCACGCGCTCGCTCGGGCAGCCGCAGTTCAGGTTGATCTCGTCGTAGCCCCACTCTTCGCCGAGCTTCGCGCAGTGCGCCAGGTCCGCCGACTCGCTGCCGCCGAGTTGCAGTGCGACCGGATGTTCCTCGGCGTGGAAACGCAGGTGCCGGGGCACGTCGCCATGCACCAGCGCACCGGTCGTCACCATCTCGGTGTAGAGCAATGCGTGGCGCGACAGCAGGCGATGGAAGTACCGGCAATGGCGGTCCGTCCAATCCATCATCGGCGCCACGGAGACGCGCATAGCCTCGGAAACACGGTCAATCCGAGGAAAATCAAGGCCTGGCGCGGGGTTGCCGCTGTTCTCTTTCAGTGTCATTCGATGTCGTTTGGCGCCATTTTGGGGCCGTCGCTGGTACATTTCTGCCACAAATTTGGCGTGTACCAACTTGAGGGGCCACCTTGGGCAGCATCATTAAACGCAAGCGCGCGGACGGGAGCGTAGCGCACATGGCCCGCATCCGAATCAAGGAAGGCGGCGTCGTCGTTCACAGCGAGACCGAGACTTTCGATCGCGAGCCAGCCGCTCGGCTCTGGATAAAAACACGGGAGGCCGAACTGGCCCAGCCCGGCGCACTGGCAAAACTTAAGGCGCCCGACCCCACGTTCGCCGAAACCATCCAGAAGTACGTCGCCGAGTACCGCAAAGGCATCGGCAAGACCAAGGCCCAGGTTCTCAACGCGGTGGCGGCTACCAGCCTGGCCAAGCGGCGCGGCTCGATCATCACCAGCGCGGACTGGGGTGCAGTTCGCCAAAGACCTCAGCGTGCTCCCGCAAACGGCCGACAACTACCTGTCGCACATCTCGGCGGTCTACCAGCTGGCTCGGCCCGCCTGGGGCCATCAGCTTGATGCCCAGGTCATCAGCGACGCGCGCAAGGTTTGCAAGGCACTCGGCCTCACATCGAAGTCCAGACAGCGCGATCGGCGCCCCACCCTCGACGAACTGGACAAGCTCATGACGCTCTTCGGCAACCGCCGCAAGGGCTCGATTCCCATGCAGGAAATCGTGGCCTACGCGATCTTCAGCACGCGGCGCCAAGACGAGATCACCCGGCAGACGTTCGAGGACTTGGACGAAGCGCATCCGGACATCTGGGTGTGCGACATGAAGCACCCGGGCGAGAAGTCCGGCAACGACGTTCGATGCAACCTGACGCCCGAGGCGGTCCCTCTTTCCACTCCTAGCTTGACGTCGCGCAGCCTCTGCCAGTTCGCTGCACGACGACCTCACCGCCCAGGACGGCGACCATCGCAACCGGAGCCACGCAGATCGCGACGCATACAGCAGCGGCGTGAAGGCTTGGTGGAACAACATCAAGACCGGGCGCCGCAGCAGCGTCATCGCCGGCCTGAGCGGCCGCGCGAAGGAACTGCGCACGACCTTCGCGAGCGAAGCGGACGCACTGGCCACGGCGCGCGCCGAGTGGCTGCGCATTCAGCGCGGGATCTTCGATTTCGAGATCACGCTCGCCTACGGCCGCGCCGACATCACGCCGCAGCGGCCCGCGCGCGCAGCCGGCTACAAGCGGAAGATCGACGAGACGCCATGGATCGTGGCCAGCGTGCGTCACACGATCGACCAAGCTGGGTATACCAGCCAACTCACCTTGGAAACTGAACAGGCTGAGGGCGTTGAGGGGCAAGATGGCGCGGGTGATGATGCATAACCATTCGCGTCGGCGGGCTGCCTTGCGCGCAATTGAACGAAGTGCCTACGACGCGCTGATCTCCGCGGCAGGCGCAAGGCCGAAAGCTCGGCTGTATGCCCGGCTGAAGGCAGCCGCGCTGGCATAGCCGCTCGATGCTGCAACTGCTTTGACGCGTTGGCCCTGTTGCAAGCGGCGGCGAGCAAGGGTCAACCGCCACGCGGTATGAAAGGTTCCCGGCGTCATTCCTAACGTACGGCGGAAGGAAACCATAAACTGACTGCGCGACAGAGCGCTGACCTCGGCCAGTTCCTCTACTCGCCAAGCTCGCGCGGGCTGCTCAAGCAGCGCACCGACAGCGTGCCGTATGCGAGGGTCAGCCAATCCCGCCAACAAGCCCGGCTCAGTGGCTCCGCGGTCGATCGCTTGGCGCAAAACCATCAGGACCAAGAGTTCACCCAACCGCGCAAGCGCTGCCGGTCCGCCGCAACGCGGCACCGCCACTTCAGCGAGCAGGTGTTGAGCCAACGCCCAAAGCGGTTCAGTGTCTCGTGTCTCGAGCGCCACTTCAGACGGCAGGGACCGAAGCAGAGGATTTGAAACTCCGCCAAATTCCACCACCGCCCCCATCAGCACGGTCCCCGGCGAGCTGGGACGCAGAACTGCCGTGCTGCAGAAGGCGATCCGGCGAGATCCGGGACCATCGCCGGCCAACAGGAACAGGTGAGCAGGCGCTTGGGCGCGACCATGGGTCTCAGCCGGGCGGACCTTCAGGGGAAAGGCGGCTAGAAATGCACTCAGGCGGTCGAGGTGAGCAGGCGAAGTCATGGCATCGTACTTTAGATCATGCAATTCGGAGTTTTGATTGCTTCAAATCTGACATGCTTCCCCCATCGTGTCAAATCTAGAAAGGAATGAGCATGCTGATGCCCCGACAACCCGTTCCCTCCCTAGCGGTTCCGACCCTCGCTCACGGCTCCTTTGACCTGGCAAAGGAAGTGCCGGATCGATTCACGCTGCTGTGCTTCTACCGCGGCCTCCATTGCCCGGTCTGCGCCATGTATCTGCGCGAGCTGGAGAGCAAGATCGACGCCTTTGCCGCGCGTGGCGTGAACGTCCTCGCGCTAAGCAGTGACGGCGAGGACCGCGCGCGCGAAATGGCAAAGAAAATCGGAGCGACATGTCTGCGCGTGGGGTACGGGCTCTCGCTTCCAACTGCACGCGCCTGGGGGTTGTTCCTGTCCACGTCGCGGGGCAAGACTTCAATCGGAATTGAGGAGCCTGATCTTTTCTCAGAGCCCGGCGTGTTCCTTGTACGCCCCGACGGGACGCTCTACTGGTCCTCGGTGCAGTCGATGCCATTTGCCAGGCCGAACTTTGGCGAACTGGTACAGGCGCTCGATTTCGTCATCAAGAACGATTACCCCGCGCGGGGGGAGTTCGTTGGCAGCTTGCCATCGTGAGCGATCAACTGCCGGCCCCAATTTGAAGGCACCGCCGCCGATCGTTCCCGTTGACAAAATAGGACGGTCGCCCTACATTTCTCGCGCACTAGGTCAACCGTCCTATTTCACCCATGCCAACGCGCGACAGCATCATTCAGGCTGCGGACACCTTGTTCTACGAGCGCGGCTTCGAGCACACGTCCTTTGCGGACATAGCGGATGCCGTGAAGATTTCTCGCGGCAACTTCTACTATCACTTCAAGGCCAAGGACGAGATTCTTGCTGCAGTGATTGCTCTGCGGGAAGAGCGCACGAGAGCGATGTTGCAGCAATGGGAGACAGAGGGCAAAAGCCCGGCAGAGCGCGTCTGCCTGTTCGGCGAATTGCTAGTGCGCAATCAGACCCAGATCATGCGCCACGGTTGCCCGGTCGGCTCCTTGAGTACAGAGCTAGCCAAGCTCAGGCACCCAGGGCGAAGCGAGGCCAATGCCATCCTGGGGCTTTTCCGCGTGTGGCTGCGAGAGCAGTTTCAGGAAATGGGCCGAGAGGCGGACGCCGATGCTCTCGCATTGCATCTCCTGGCGCGCAGCCAGGGAGTGGCCGTATTGGCGCAGTCGCTACGCAGCAAAGAATTTGTTCAACACGAAGTCGACCTCATGAGTGCGTGGGTGGCGTCCTGCGCGGCATAAGGACAACCGCCCCCGTTTGTGCAATCTAGTCGTCTCACCAAGAAAGGGCTTTCATGTTCTGTGTGTTCCTCAAGTTTTCAACCCGCAAAGATCAGGCGCCTCGCCTTATGGCAGAGCACAAGCGATGGATCGATGAGGGCTTTGAGGAAGGCGTCTTCCTCATGACGGGCAGTCTCTCGGGCAATCAAGGCGGCCTGGTAATCGCACATGGCACCACACGCGAGGCGCTGGAAGAACGCGTGGCGCGCGATCCGTTTGTGAAAGAAGACGTGGTCAGAGTTGAGATTGCGGAGTTCGCACCGAACAGAGCCGACGGACGTCTGCAATTCCTTGTGGACCGCGCCTGAAATGGTCTCTACGCTCGAAGGCCCCGATGGGCGGCCTCGCTGCCGCTGGTGTGCCGCTGCTCCCGAGTTTCTTCGCTATCACGATGAAGAATGGGGATTCCCGGTCACCGATGATCAACGCCTGTTCGAGAAGCTTTGTCTCGAAAGTTTTCAGTCGGGTCTGAGCTGGCGAACCATTTTGGTCAAGCGAGAGAACCTCCGAGCGGCCTTCGCGGGTTTCGATTTTGGGCGCGTCGCTCGCTTCGGAGAAAGCGACGTCGAACGATTGCTCGGTGACAGCGGTATCGTGCGCCACCGCGGCAAAATTGAGGCCGTGATTCACAACGCGCGCATGGCCGAGCTGCTGGCAGAACGCGAAGGGTCGCTGGCCACCTACTTCTGGCGCTATGAGCCGAGCCCAGCGAAGTTGTCAGAGCCGCAAAGCGCTTCGACGTCGGCGGCATCACAAGCCTTGTCCAAGGACTTGAAAAAGCTGGGATGGAAGTTCGTCGGTCCAACCACCGTATATGCGTTCATGCAAGCGACGGGGCTGATCAACGACCATGCCGAGGGCTGCATCACGCGAGCCCGTGTGAATGACGCCAAGCGCTTGCATCGATCCGGCCGGCCCGTACTCCTGTGAGCGGCAGTTAGCGATTCGAGCCACAAAGTACACCAGACATCAGTCCCGCCAGCTCGCGCATTTGCCATTCGGCTTGCGCCACCCCGGGCCGCCCCGCCCCCCGCATCCGTCAGAGCTGCGCCCGCTAGGTCGATAGGCCTCGCTCTGTGTACTTCGCGTCGTATCGGCGCGTGTCATGTCTCTCCACGCTCGCCGCTTCACCGACAAGTCTGCACACCGCATCGAAGTACCCAAGATGCCCAAGGTCATCGGCATGTCACGCGCCACGCCCAGCTACGAGCTGCGCCTGCCTGCCAAGGATGCGCCGGTGCTCGCGGCGATGAAGGCACTGTCGGCCCAGTATCCGCGCTACGGCTATCGCCGAATTCGCGTGTTCCTGCGTCGCAGCGGCTTCGAGCTGAGCTGGTCACGCACACATCGCCTATGGCGCCAGGCAGGCCTGCTGGTGCCCCGGGAAGCGGCCACGCAAGCGCATCGCCTCGGTGCGCCCGCGCATCCACACGCCGTTCAAGGCCAACATGGTCTGGGCCTACGACTTCGTCTTCGACACCACGGCCAGTGGTCAGCAGATCAAATGCCTGACCGTGGTGGACGAATACACCCGCGAATGCCTGGCCATCGATGTGGCCGGGGCCATTCGCTCCAAGCGCGTCATCGAGGTGTTGTCGCGCCTGGTGAGCCTGCACGGGGCGCCGCTGTTCATGCGCTCGAACAACGGGCCCGAGTTCGTCAGCCAGGCCATCCTGGAGTGGATCGCGCATGCCGGCATCGCCACTGTGCTCAACGACCCAGGCAAACCTTGGCAGAACGGCACCGACGAGAGCTTCAACGGCAAGTTCCGCGACGAGTGCCTGTCCATCGAGTGGTTCCGCTCGCGCCGCGAAGCCGCTGTCCTGATCGAAGCCTGGCGCAATCACTACAACGAGGTACGTCCCCACAGCAGCCTGCAATACTTGACCCCGGCGGAGTTCAAACTCGAACTCCGCAAAGAACTGCAACCCGCCGTCTTCTAGGAAAAACTGTCTCGATTAAACCGAGCAGGTCACGCCCAGGTGCGTTCAGTGTCCATAGATAACGATGACTTGCCGCTTCAGGTCCCGCCGAAGCAGCGGAACATTTTTCAAGCGCAAGGCGCGTACGGCGAATGCCCGCATTTTGCCCCCTGCGCCAGCGCCGCCCCACACGGGGCCACCGCGCATCAACGCTCGCGCGCGGCGCGGCGCAGCACCTGGGTGATCGGCTCCACCATGTACTGGAGCGCGGTGTGCCCCTCTCCCTGCAGGTAGATTTCGGCAGGCATGCCGGCGAGCAGCTTCAGGTCTCCCGCCGTCGCGAGCGAAGCCGGGTCGGCCTCGACCAGCACCGAGTAATAGGGAGCGCCGGTCGCATGGTCGATCAGGCGGTCGCCCGACACGTAGACCACCTTGCCGTGCACCAACTGCGTGGTGCGGTACTTGAATGCCGTGAACCGGATGTCGGCCGGCTGCCCGCGCTGAATCCGCCCGATGTCCTCGGGGCGGACGCGCGCATCGGTCACCAGGCGGGTGTCGTCCGGCACCACGTCGGCGATGGTCTCGCGAGGCGGAATCACCGCGCCGGGCGTCGAATACTTCAGATCGATGATCTCGCCGCTGGCCGGCGCCGTGATCACCTGGCGCGCCGAGGCGTCGGCCGACTTGCGCCGCTCCTGCTCGATCTCGGCCAGCCGCGCCGCCGTGACCTTGAGCTGGTCGCTTGCCTGCTGGCGGTAGTCGCTCTCGAGCGAGCGGATGCGCAGATCGGCATCGACCGTACGCTGCTCGGCGCGTGCCAGCTCTGCGCGCCGCTCCTCGATCTTCACGCCGTAGTCGGCCACGGTGCCTTCGAGCTGCGCGATGCGCGTGGCCGAGATGAAGCCGTCCTTGAGCAGCTTGCGGTTGGTCTCGAGTTCGTTCTTCTGGAACTTCATCGACTCGCTCGCCTGCAAGATCTGGGCGCGCAGCGCGACGATCTCCTCAGTGACCTTCTCGCGCTGCGAACGCAGCAGGCGCACCTGCCCCACCAGCGCATCGCGCCGCGCATCGAACAGGGCGCGCTCCTTGTCCAGTTGCGCTGCCAGGCGCGGGTCGGCTTCCGCGGTCTCAACCACGTCGGGAGCGAAGGTGATCGCGCGCGCCATGGTCTGCTCCGCGTCGAGCCGCGCGAGGCTGGCGCGCTCGGTCTTGACGCGGTGGTCCAGCCGGTTCCTGTCGGCATCGACCGAGACGTCGCCCAGCACCAGCAGGGGCTCGCCCTGCCGCACATGCTGGCCGTCGCGCACCAGGACCTCGCGCACGATGCCGCCTTCGGCATGCTGCACCGGGCGCCGGTTCAGGTCCACCTTCACATGGGCCTGCGCCACCACGGCGGACGACAGCGGTGCGAAGCCCAGCCACGCGGCGGCCGGCAGAAATCCGAAGACCAGCACGGCCAGGCCCCAGTGCATCAGGCGGCGCGCTTCGCGCACATGCAGCGCCAGAGGGTCGTTGGCCGCGATGGCATGCGCCGTGTGATTCATCGCACAACCTCCGTGCTGCGCACTGCGGTGCGAGCTTGCTTGGGGCGGCCCGGCGCGGCGCTCATGACACCTTCTCCGCAGGGCGCGACGGCATCATCACCACCTGGGCGCTGCCCGTGTTCTGGCCCGAACGCCTGATCGTCTGCATCACCTCCGCCGCCGGTCCGTACTGCTTGACGCGGCCGGCCTCCAGCACCAGCAGCTTGTCCATGTGCTGCACCAGCGCGCTGCGGTGCGTGACGACGACCACCGTGACCTGCCCGCGCAGCGCCTTCAAGGCCTCGCCCAGCGCCAGTTCGCCTGCCCCGTCCAGGTTGGAGTTGGGCTCGTCCAGCACCAGCAGTTTCGGGTTGCCATAGAGCGCGCGTGCCAGCGCGATGCGCTGGCGCTGGCCCGGCGACAGCATCACGCCCATGTTGTCGACGACGGTGTCGTAGCCCTCGGGCAGCGCCAGGATCAGCGCATGCACGCCGGCACGCTGTGCCGCCTGTACGACCTTGTCCGCATCGACCTCGCCCAGCCGCGCGATGTTGTCGGCAACGGTGCCGGCGAAAAGCTCGACATCCTGCGGCACATAGCCGAGCCAGGGGCCGAGTTCTTCGCGCGGCCATTGCGCGAGGTCGACCTCGTCCAGCCGTACGACACCTGCATGCGGCCGCCACAGGCCGGTCAACAGGCGCACCAGGGTCGACTTGCCGGCGCCGCTGGGGCCGGTGATGGCCAGCGACTCGCCGGGCTCCAGGCTCAGCGACACGCCGGCGAGGATCATCCGCTCGCCCTGCGGCGGCCGGAACACGAGGCCCTCCGCGTACAGGCGGCCACTCGGTGCCGGCAGCGCCATGCGTTGCGGCTGCCGCTCGGCGGCGCCCAGCACCTCGGACAGGCGCGCGAAGGCGAGGCGCCCCTCGGCCAGCACGCGCCAGCTCCCCACCACCTGTTCGACCGGCGCCAGCGCCCGGCCGAGCAGGATGGTGCAGGCCACCAGGATGCCCGGCGTGCCTTCGCCCGTGATGACGAGGTAGGCGCCCAGTGCCTGCAACAGGACCTGCACCGCCTGGCGCGTGGTGCGCGTGAGCGCAGCCATCGCCACCGACTTGCGCGCGGTCGGCCCCTGCCGCGCGGCGACGGCGGCGTTGAGGTCCCGCCAGCGCCCGATCACCGCCTCCCCCATTCCGAGCGATTGCGCCAGCTCCGCGTTCTGCATCGAGGATTCGAGGTAGCGCGTGGCCCTGGCGGCGTCCTTCTGCAGGGCTTCGATGTCGCGGCGCGTGATGCGGTCGTTCACCACGGCAAGGATGAGCATCAGCACCGACGCGGCAGCGGCGGCCATACCCAGCATCGGATGCGCCATCCAGATGACCGCGACATAGACGAATGTCCATGGCACATCGAACAGGGCCAGCAGGCCCTGGGCGGAAAACAGGCTGCGCAGCGCCGCGACGTCGCGCAAGCCTTCGGAAGGCACGCGCTCGGCGCGCCTCGCCGTGCGGGCCAGCATGACCTTGGCCACCACTGGAGACAGCTGATCGGAGATCAGATTGCCCGCGACGCCCTGCAGCCGGCTGCGCAGGTAGTCCAGCATCAGCATCAGGCCGAGCGCCACGGCGACGCCGATCAGCAGCACCAGCAGCGTCTCCCGGCTCTGGCTTGTCAGCACGCGGTCGAAAACCTGCAGCATGAAAAGCGCGGGGGCGAGCAGCAGCAGGTTCACGAAGAACGAGAAGCCCGCAACGAAAAGAAGCGGCCGCTCGAGAAGCTGGAGAAGAGGCTTCATGTCGATTTATCTCCTGTGCCTCCGCCCGCACCTGCGGGCGGCGGGCGGTTTCTCACAGGCCGACCTTGATGTCGTTGCTGTCGAAGGTGTCGGCCGGATTGCTCAGCGTCAACGTCGCCACCAGCGTGCGGTTGGCAGCGCCCAGGCCATCGGCGTCGTAATACAGGTTGCCCGTCGCGCTGTCGTAGATCACGTGCACGCCCGCCCCCACCACATCTCCCGCGCCACCGCCGTTCAAGGACGCGAACTCGGCCGCCGACAGCGTGCTTCCGCTCGCAGTCGTGAGGGCCGTGAAGGTGCCGCGCGACAGCTCGATCAGGTCGCCGCTCGCCGCCGATCCCGACGCGTCGAAGTCGGTGATCGAATCCACCGCGTTGGGTGCCGAGTCGAAGACGAAGGTGTCGTTGTCCGCGCCGCCGGTGAGTATGTCGGCGCCGGCCCCACCGACGATGCGGTCGTCGCCCGCAAGGCCGTTGATCACGTCGTTGCCGCCGCCGCCACGCAATTGGTCATTCGACGCCGAACCGGTGATCGTGTCGGCGAAGGCCGTGCCGATGACGCCCTCGAAGTTCCTGTAGCTGTCGGTGCCGAGCCCGGCGGCGCTGGCATTGAAGATCGTCGTGCTGCTGCTTTGCGTCAGCGTGAACGTGAGCCCGGCCGTGCCGTCCGAGAAGTCGAGCAGGTCACCGGTGCCCCCTGCCCCATCGAGCGTGTCGTTGCCGGCGCCACCGCGGATGATGTCGTTCGAGGCGCTGCCGGTGAGGGTGTCGGCGAAGTCCGTTCCGATCACGCCTTCGATGTTCTGGTACTTGTCGTTCTGGCCGAGACCACCTGTGTCGTTGGCGATGCTGGTCAATCCAGCGCTCTGCACGAGCGTGAAATTGACTGCCACGGTACCGTCCGAGAAGTCGAGCAGGTCTTCGCTGCCGGCGCCGCCGTCCATCGTGTCGCCATTGCCGGCGCCACCACGCAGCACGTCGTTGCCAGCGTCGCCCGACAGCGTGTCGTTGCCGTCGCCGCCGATCAGGAGGTCGTTGCCGGAAGACCCGAGCAGCCTGTCGGCGCCGTTGCCGCTTCCTCCGATGAAGACGTCACCGCTCGCACCGCCGGTCAGGTTGTCAGCGCCGCCGCGGCCATCGATGTAGGAGGCCTGGTAGGTGCCGGCCGCGCTGAGATCGATCGTGTCGGCGCCGTTGCCGTTGGACACGGCCATGACGTCGATCGTCGCCGTTGCCGTGGCGGTGCCGCCGGCCCCGTCCGACACGGTGTACTGGAAGCTGCCGGCCGCGGCGCCCGCCGTGCTACCGCTAGTGAAGCTGATCGTGCCGTTGGTGGCGTCCAGGGTCAGGCCCGAAATCCCGACCGCGCCGCTGACGCTTGTGATCGTCAAGGCAAGACCGTCGATGTCGGTGTCGTTGCCGAGCAGCGAACTCGTCGACAGCGTGACCAGCGTGCTGCTGGACACGATGACCCTGTCGGTCGCGGCGACCGGGTCGTCGTTCACCGCGTTGACGGTGATGCTCGCCGTGTCGGTGGCGCTCGAGAACGCGGAGCTGCCTCCATTCGTCACGGTGCTGGCCGTGGTGCCCGCCGTGCCGCTCGTCTGGTCCCAGGCGTGGAAGGTGATGCCATTGCCGACTGTTCCATTGAAGTTCGAGTTCGCCTGGAAGTAGACACGCGTGTTCCCGTCCGCGGCCAACAGCAGCGCGGACGCGTCCGACACAGCACCCACCGCTGCCCAGCTGGCGCCGCCATTGGTGGAATACCACCAGCTTCCGTTGGAGGCATTCACCCCCGACAACGCGATGCCGGTGATGGCGCCGTTGTCCGCATCGGTCACGTTGTCGAGGCCGCCGGCCGGCGGATTCAGATTCACCAGGCTCGATACGAGCGTCCCGACGGCCCCGACCGGTGCGCCGGCATCCTCGTTGACCGACGCCAGGGCGGGGGTCGCGGCAGCATTCAGTACGGGGGCATCGTTGGTGCCGGCGATGGTCACGGTCACAACCCGGCTGGCGGTCCCGTCGGACGAGACTGCAGTGAAGCTGTCGCTGATCGATTGACCTGCGGCCAGCTGCTGGATCGCCGTCTGGCCATTGTTGGCCGTGTAGGTCCAGTTGCCGTCGGCTGCCAATGCGAAGCTGCCGTAGCCATTGCTGCCGGTAGTGCTCGCTTGAGGCGCGAAGTTCGACTGGCCCGCATCCACATCGACAATCGTCAGCGCGCCGCTGGCCGCGAGACTGCCACCGGACACCGCAACGTCTTCTTGCACCGTAGCGCTGGGATCGTCACCGTCACCACCTGGCTGGCGGTCCCGTCGGACGAGACTGCAGTGAAGCTGTCGCTGATCGTTTGACCCGCGGCCAGTTGTTGGATCGCCGCCTGGCTGTTGTTGGCCGCGTAGCTCCAGCTGCCATTCGCCGCCAGCGTGAAGCTGCCGTAGCCATGATTGCCGGCCGTGCTCGCTTGGGGCGCGAAGTTCGACTGCCCCTGATCGACATCGGCAATCGTCAGCGCGCCGCTGGTGCTCAGGTTCGGCGTCGAGGCATCCTCGCTCACCGCGCCACCGGCGACGCCGCCGATCACCGGCACGTCGTTGGTGCCGGTGATGGTCACCGTCACCACCTGGCTGGCGGTGCCATCCGACGACACCGCGGTGAAGCTCTCGCTGATCGACTGACCTGCACCAAGCTGTTGGATCGCCGTCTGGCCATTGTTGGCCGCGTAGGTCCAGCTGCCATTCGCCGCCAGGGTGAAACTGCCATAGCCATGGCTGCCGGCCGTGCTCGCTTGAGGCGCGAAGTTCGACTGCCCCTGGTCGACATCGGTGATCGTTAGCGCACCGCTGGTGCTCAGGTTCGGCGTCGAGGCATCCTCGGTCACCGCGCCGCTGGCGACGCCACCGATCGTCGGTACGTCGTTGGTGCCGGAGATCGTCACCGTCACCACCTGACTGGCCGTTCCATCGGACGAGACTGCAGTGAAGCTCTCGCTGATCGACTGACCTGCACCCAGCTGTTGGATCGCCGCTTGGCCATTGTTGGCCGCGTAGGTCCAGCTGCCATCAGCCAGCAAGTTGAAGCTGCCGTAGCCATTGCTGCCGGCAGTACTTGCTTGAGGCGCGAAGTTCGACTGGCCCTGGTCGACATCGGCGATCGTCAGCGCACCGCTGGTGCTCGGGTTCGGCGTTGAAGCGTCCTCGGTCACCGCGCCGCTGGCCACACCACCAATCACCGGCACGTCGTTGGTCCCGGTGATCGTCACCATCAATACTTGACTGGCCGTCCCATCGGACGACACGGCGGTGAAGCTGTCGCTGATCGATTCACCGGCGCCCAGCTGTTGGATCGCCGCTTGGCCATTGTCGGCCGTGTAAGTCCAGCTGCCATTCGCCGCCAGCGTGAAGCTGCCGTAGCCGTTGCTGCCGGTAGTGCTCGCTTGAGGCGCGAAGTTCGACTGGCCTGCATCCACGTCGGCAATCGTCAGCGCGCCGCTGGCCGCGAGACTGCCGTAGCCGTTGCTGCCGGTAGTGCTCGCTTGAGGCGCGAAGTTCGACTGGCCTGCATCCACGTCGGCAATCGTCAGCGCGCCGCTGGCCGCGAGACTGCCACCGGACACCGCAACGTCTTCTTGCACCGTAGCGCTGGCCACACCACCAATCACCGGCACGTCATTGGTCCCGGTGATTGTCACCGTCACCACCTGGCTGGCGGTGCCGTCGGACGAGACTGCAGTAAAGCTCTCGCTGATCGACTGACCTGCGCCAAGCTGTTGGATCGCCGCCTGGCTGTTGTCGGCCGCGTAGGTCCAGCTGCCACCGGCCGCCAGCGTGAAGTTGCCATAGCCATGGCTGCCGGCAATGCTCGCTTGGGGCGCGAAGTTCGATTGGCCCTGGTCGACATCGGCAATCGTCAGCGCACCGCTGGCCGTGAGACTGCCACCGGACACCGCAACGTCTTCTTGCACCGNGGGGCGCGAAGTTCGATTGGCCCTGGTCGACATCGGCAATCGTCAGCGCACCGCTGGCCGTGAGACTGCCACCGGACACCGCAACGTCTTCTTGCACCGTAGCACTGACCACACCACCAATCGTCGGTACGTCATTGGTGCCAGTGATCGTCACTGTCACCACTTGGCTGGCCGTCCCATCGGACGAAACTGCAGTGAAGCTGTCGATGATCGATTGACCCGCACCGAGCTGCTGGATCGCGCTTTGGCTGTTGTCGGCCGCATAGGTCCAAGTGCCGTCGGCCGCGAGCGTGAAGCTGCCGTAGCCGTTGCTGCCGACGGCGCCCGCCTGGGCTGCGAAGCTGGACTGGCCCTGATCGACATCGGCAATCGTCAGTGCACCGCTGGTGCTCAGATTCGGCATCGAGGCATCCTCGGTCACCGCGCCGGTGGCCACCCCACCGATCACCGGCACGTCATTGGTGCCAGTGATGGCCACCGTCACCACTTGGCTGGCTGTACCGTCGGATGACACGGCGATGAAGCTGTCGCTGATCGATTGACCTGCGGCCAGCTGCTGGATCGCCGCCTGGCTGTTGTCGGCCGTGTAGCTCCAGTTGCCATCGGCCGCGAGCGTGAAGCTGCCGTAGCCGTTGCTGCCGGCGGTGCTAACCTGGGACGTGAAGTTCGACTGACCCTGGTCGACATCGGCAATCGTCAGCGCGCCGCTGGTACTCAGGTTCGGCGTCGAAGCGTCTTCGATCGCCGCTCCGCTGGCGACGCCGCCGATCACCGGCACGTCGTTGGTGCCGGTGATGGTCACCGTCACCACCTGGCTGGCGGTTCCATCGGACGACACAGCCGTGAAACTATCACTGATCGACTCCCCTGCACCCAGTTGCTGGATCGCCACCTGGCTGTTGTCGGCCGTGTAGCTCCAGCTGCCATCGGCCGCCAGCGTGAAACTGCCGAAGCCGTTGCTGCCCGCGGTGCCTGGCTGAGCTGTAAAGTTGGACTGTCCTGCATCCACATCGACGATCGTCAGCGCACCACCGGTGCTCAGGTTCGGCGTCGAGGCATCCTCGGTCACCGCTCCGCTGGCGACGCCGCCGATCACTGGCACGTCGTTGGTCCCAGTGATCGTCACCGTCACCACTTGACTGGCCGTTCCATCGGACGAGACTGCAGTGAAGCTGTCGCTGATCGACTCCCCTGCACCCAACTGCTGGATCGCCGCCTGGCTGTTGTCGGCCGTGTAGCTCCAGCTGCCATCGGCTGCGAGCGTGAAGTTGCCATAGCCATTGCTGCCCGCGGCGCTCGCTTGGGATGCGAAGTTCGACTGACCGGCATCGACATCGGCAATCGTCAGCGCGCCGCTGGTGCTCAGGTTCGGCGCCGAAGCGTCCTCGGTCACCGCGCCGCTGGCGACGCCGCCGATCACCGGCACGTCATTGGTCCCGGTGATCGTCACCGTCACCACCTGGCTGGC
>NZ_LMEK01000025.1:829509-867189 GCF_001426595.1 Variovorax sp. Root434 | reverse complement strand
TTCAGCCGAAGTTCTTCGCCGCGAAGTCCCAGTTCGCCAGCTTGGCCAGGAAGGTCTCGACGAACTTCGGGCGCAGGTTGCGGTAGTCGATGTAGTAGGCGTGCTCCCACACGTCCACCGTCAGCACCGGGGTGTCGCCGGTGGTCAGCGGCGTACCCGCGGCGCCCATGTTCACGATGTCCAGCGAGCCGTCGGCCTTCTTCACCAGCCACGTCCAGCCCGAGCCGAAGTTGCCCACGGCCGACTTCACGAAGGCTTCCTTGAACGCGTCGTAGCTGCCCCATTTGGCGTCGATGGCCTTGGCCAGGGCGCCGGTCGGAGCGCCGCCGCCCTGCGGCTTCATGCAGTTCCAGAAGAAGGTGTGGTTCCAGATCTGCGCGGCGTTGTTGTAGATGCCGCCGCTGGACTTCTTGACGATCTCCTCGAGCGTCATCGATTCGAATTCGGTGCCCTTTTGCAGGTTGTTGAGGTTCACCACGTAGGCGTTGTGGTGCTTGCCGTAGTGGTATTCGAGGGTTTCCTNCGAGCGTCATCGATTCGAATTCGGTGCCCTTTTGCAGGTTGTTGAGGTTCACCACGTAGGCGTTGTGGTGCTTGCCGTAGTGGTATTCGAGGGTTTCCTGCGAGTACTCGGGCGCCAGTGCGTCGAGGGCGTAGGGCAGGGGTGGGAGCTTGTGTTCCATCGTGGTTTCCTTGTGGCTGTTGAAAAAAAGGTTCAGGCATTCGCCTTGGGTTCGACGCGGTAGGAGCATCTTCTGGCGCCTGCCAGCACATGTTCGACGCGGCTGACGGCCACGTCCGGCCCCAGCACTTCGTTGAACAACTGCAGTTCACTGCGGCAGAAGCCCGTGCAGGCCCGCGCCGCAGTGCAGATGGGACAGTGGTTCTCGATGAACAGAAAGCCGTCGCCCGGGCCCTGTTCGTCGGGCCGGAACTCGGCCATGTAGCCTTCGCGGTTGCGAATTTCGGCCAGCCGCGCCAGCCGCGACTCGAGGCTGCGCGCGCCGCGCATGGCCTCGGCGTAGTTGGCGCGCATGGCCGCTTCGCGCGCCGCGATGAGCTGGTCCATGCCCTTCTCGCCGAACACGCTGATGACGGCGCTGATCATCTGCACCGTCATCTCGGCATGCGTATCGGGAAAGCGCTTGTGGCCCTCGCCCGTGAGCCGCCAGATCTGCGTGGGCCGGCCGCGGCCGCTGGAGCGGCTCTCGGCGTCGACCCATCCCTCGGCCTGCAGCTTGGCCATCTGCTGGCGCACCGCCTCCACCGTGACGTTCAGGACCTTGGCGATGTCGGGAATGCCGAGCGCACCGCGCGTCTTGAGCGTGGAGAGGATGCGGTCTGCCGGCTGGTGCGGCATTGGCGCGGGCCCGGCGACTGAGGCTGGCATGAGATTAATCAAAGTGGTCATTTTGATTATTAAGTGACGCGACGCCGCTGTCGAGGCTTGGCGCAAATGACCCCAAGCCACGCAGGGCAGTGTGCTTTTACGCTTTCTTTATGCGCCGCCGCTGACTCTGTTCCCCGTTTTTACGCACTGCTGCCGAGACTGAAGGCCTTGTGTTTCGCTCCAGGAGCAGTTGAATGGATATCGTCTGGATGGGCGCCTTGCTGGCGCTGTGGGCCGTGGTGGGGGCCATGGTGGTCGGGCTGGACAGGCTCGACGCGCCGAAGCCATCGAACAAGACCGACGGAGCGTCATCGTGATCAGCCTCGAAGTTCTCTATGGCTTCGGCGCGTTGATCGCCGTGGTTCTCTTCGCCTACCTCGTGTTCGCGCTGATCTGCGCGGAGGAATTCTGAAATGACTTCTTCCGCCTGGGGCCTGCTGGCCCTCTACCTGGCCGTGCTTGGCGTTCTCGCCTGGCCGGTCGGCAAGTTCCTTGCCGCGCTGTGCAACGAGCGCGTGCCGCGCTGGATGCAGCGCGTCGAGGCGCCTTTCTACAAGCTCGCCGGCACGAAGCCCGAGCAGTCGATGCACTGGCTGCGCTATGCCTTCGCGCTGCTGGCCTTCAATGCCATCGGCGCGATTTTTGTCTACGCGCTGCAGCGCCTGCAGGCATGGCTGCCGCTCAACCCCGCCGGCATGGGGGCCGTGTCGCCCGACTCGGCCTTCAACACCGCGGTGAGCTTCGTCTCCAACACCAACTGGCAGGGCTATGCGGGCGAGTCGACCATGAGCTATCTCACGCAGATGCTCGGGCTCACGGTGCAGAACTTCTTCTCCGCCGCCACCGGCATCGCGGTGGCCTTCGCGCTGGTGCGCGGCTTCGCACGCCGCGGCGACGGCAAGGGGCTGGTGGGCAACTTCTGGGCCGACATCACGCGCATCACGCTGTGGGTGCTGGTGCCGATCTCGTTCGTGCTCGCGGTGGTCTTCGTCGGCCAGGGCGTGATCCAGAACTTCGACGGCTACAAGGAAGCGAGCACGCTGGAGACCACCGCCTTCCAGCAGCCGAAGAACGGCGCCGACGGCCAGCCGCTGAAGGATGACAAGGGCCAGCCGGTGATGGAAGACGCCACCACCAAGACGCAGACGCTCGCCATGGGCCCGGTCGCTTCGCAGGAAGCGATCAAGATGCTGGGCACCAATGGCGGCGGCTTCTTCAACGCCAACTCGGCGCACCCGTACGAGAACCCGACGGCACTGGTGAACCTGCTGCAGATGATCGCGATCTTCCTGATCCCGGCTGCGCTGTGCTTCACCTTCGGCCACGTGGTGGGCGACATGCGCCAGGGCTGGGCCGTGCTCGCGGCGATGACGGTGATGTTCGTCGTCGCCGTCATCGTCATCACGCCCGCCGAGCAGGCCGGCAACCCGCTGCTGACATCGCTGGGCGTCGACCAGATGCACGGCGCGCTGCAGGCCGGCGGCAACATGGAAGGCAAGGAGGTGCGCTTCGGCATAGATGCCTCCTCGCTCTTCGCCGCCATCACCACGGCCGCCTCGTGCGGCGCGGTCAACGGCATGCACGACTCGCTCACCCCGATGGGCGGTATGGTGCCGCTGGTGCTGATGCAGCTCGGCGAAGTGGTCTTCGGCGGTGTGGGCTCGGGCCTGTACGGCATGCTGATCTTCGCAATGCTCGCGGTGTTCATCGCCGGTCTCATGATCGGCCGCACGCCCGAGTACCTCGGCAAGAAGATCGAGGTGCGCGAGATGAAGCTGATCTCCATCGCCATCCTGGTCACGCCGATCCTGGTGCTGGCCGGCACGGCGGTGGCGGTGATCGCGGGCGCGGGCAAGGCCGGCATCGCGAACACCGGTGCGCATGGTTTCTCCGAAATTCTGTACGCGCTGACCTCGGCCGCCAACAACAACGGCAGCGCCTTCGCCGGCCTGTCGGCCAACACGCCCTTCTACAACGGCCTGCTTGCGCTGGCCATGTGGCTCGGCCGCTTCGCGATGATCGTGCCGGTGCTGGCCGTGGCCGGCGCGCTCGCGGCCAAGAAGCGCCTGCCCGTCACCAGCGGCACGCTGCCCACGCACGGCCCGCTGTTCGTTTCGCTGCTGATCGGCACCGTGCTGCTGGTCGGCCTGCTCAACTACGTGCCGGCATTGGCTCTAGGTCCGATCGTCGAACACCTCGTGCTCTGGAAATAAGAAGGAGCGCACCATGACTGCCAATACCAAAACCTCTCTTTCGCTGTTCGATGCGGCGTTGGTCAAGCCCGCCTTGTGGGGCGCCTTCGCCAAGCTCAACCCGCGCACCCAGTGGCGCAACCCGGTGATGTTCATCGTCTACATCGGGAGCATCCTGACCACGCTGCTCTGGCTGCATGCGCTGAGCTTCCCGGGCGACACCGGCATGAAGCCCGCCTTCGTGCTGGCCGTGACCATCTGGCTGTGGTTCACTGTGCTGTTTGCCAACTTCGCCGAAGCATTGGCCGAAGGCCGCAGCAAGGCGCAGGCCGCTTCGCTGCGCGGGCTGCGCAAGGACACCTGGGCCAAGAAGCTGCATGAGCCTCACCATGGCGCGCAGTGGCTGCCTGAACAGGCACCGAATCTGCGCAAGGGCGATGTCGTGCTGGTCGAAGCGGGCGATGTGATCCCGCTCGACGGCGAGGTGATCGAAGGCGTGGCCTCGGTCGACGAGAGCGCCATCACCGGCGAGTCGGCACCGGTGGTGCGCGAATCGGGCGGCGACTTCTCGGCCGTGACCGGCGGCACGCGCGTGCTGTCCGACTGGCTGATCGTGCGCGTGTCGGTGAACCCGGGCGAGTCGTTCCTCGACCGCATGATCGGCATGGTCGAGGCCGCCAAGCGCCAGAAGACGCCCAACGAGATCGCGCTGACCATCCTGCTGGTGGCGCTCACCCTCGTGTTCCTGATGGTGACGGTCACGCTGCTGCCGTTCTCGGTATTCAGCGTGGAGGCCGCCGGTGCGGGCACCGTGGTGTCGCTCACCGCGCTGGTCGCCCTGCTGGTGTGCCTGATCCCGACCACCATCGGCGGCCTGCTGTCGGCCGTGGGCGTGGCCGGCATGAGCCGCATGATGCAGGCCAACGTGATCGCCACCTCGGGCCGCGCGGTGGAAGCCGCGGGCGACGTCGACGTGCTGCTGCTCGACAAGACCGGCACCATCACGCACGGCAACCGCCAGGCCACTTCGTTCCTGCCGGCGCCGGGCATTCCGAAGGCACGCCTCGCGCGCGCCGCGATGTTCGCCTCGCTCGCCGACGAAACGCCCGAAGGCCGCAGCATCGTCGAGCTGGCCCGCCGCGACGGGCTGGACGCCACCGCAGTCGAAGGCACGCACTTCGTTCCCTTCACCGCGCAGACCCGCATGAGCGGGGTGGATCTGCCGGCCGCTGCGAACAGCCTGGACACCGAAGCCATCCTGCTGCGCAAGGGCGCGGTCGATGCGGTGCGCCGCCACGTCGAAGCGCTCGGCGGCAGCATGGCGCCCGAGGTGCTGCGCGCGGCCGAGGAAGCGGCGCGCCGCGGCAGCACGCCGCTGGCGGTGGCGGAGGGCAACCGCGTGCTCGGCGTGATCGAACTCAAGGACATCGTCAAGACCGGCATCAAGGAGCGCTTCGCGGAGCTGCGCCGCATGGGCATCAAGACCGTGATGATCACGGGCGACAACAAGCTCACGGCCGCGGCCATCGCCGCCGAAGCGGGCGTCGACGACTTCCTGGCCGAAGCCACGCCCGAGGACAAGCTCGCGCTGATCCGCCAGTACCAGGCCGACGGCCGCCTCGTGGCCATGACCGGCGACGGCACCAACGATGCGCCCGCGCTCGCGCAGGCCGACGTGGCCGTGGCCATGGGCAGCGGCACGCAGGCCGCGAAGGAGGCCGGCAACATGGTCGACCTCGACTCCAACCCGACCAAGCTGCTCGAGGTGGTGGAGACCGGCAAGGCGCTGCTGATGACGCGCGGCTCGCTCACCACCTTCTCGATCGCGAACGACGTGGCGAAGTACTTCGCGATCATCCCGGCGATCTTCATCTCGACGTACCCGCAACTGGGTGCGCTGAACGTGATGCGGCTCACGAGCCCGTCGTCGGCGATCCTGAGCGCGGTGATCTTCAATGCGCTGGTCATCGTGTTCCTGATTCCGCTGGCGCTCAAGGGCGTGCGCTACCGGCCCGTGGGCGCCGCCGCGCTGTTGCGCCGCAACCTCGCCATCTACGGCCTGGGCGGACTGCTGGTTCCCTTCATCGGCATCAAGTTGATCGACTGGCTGCTGGTTGCAGTCCACCTGGTCTGAGGAGTTCTTCATCATGGAAAACAACAACGGCGGCATCGTCCGCCCCGCGCTCGTGCTCTTCGTGCTGCTGAGCGCACTCACTGGTCTGATCTATCCGATGGCCGTTACCGGTGCGGCCAAAGCGGTGTTCCCCGCGCAAGCGGGCGGCAGCCTGGTCGAGCTCGACGGCAAGACGGTGGGCTCGAAGCTCATCGGCCAGAACTTCAGCGATCCGAAGCACTTCTGGGGCCGCCCCTCGGCCACTGCACCGCAGCCCTACAACGCGAGCGCCTCGGGCGGCTCGAACCAGGGTCCGCTCAACCCCGCGCTGACCGATGCGGTGAAGGCGCGCGTGGAAGCGCTGCGCGCGGCCGATCCGGACAACACCGCGCCGGTGCCCGTCGACCTGGTCACGGCCTCGGCCAGCGGGCTCGACCCCGACATCAGCCCCGCCGCCGCTCAGTACCAGGCGGCGCGGGTGGCGCGCGTGCGCGGCATGCCGCTCGCGCAGATCCAGTTGCTGATCGACAAGAACACGCAGAAGCCCCTGCTGGGCCTTCTGGGCGAATCGCGCGTCAACGTGCTGGCGCTGAACATCGCGCTCGATGCTGCTTCGGGTTCCTTCAGTCCTTCGGCTCCGCGTTGAGGAGAAACCGACCATGGCCTATACCGCCTACCGAGAACACCCCGAATGCGTGCCTTCGGGCGAGATCGGGCGGCTCGTGAGCTGGCGCGAGCACCTCGCGCGCTGCGGCCTGTGCCATGGTCACTGACCTGTTGATGGCGCTGCTGGCCATGGCGGCGCTGTTCGTGCCGCTGGGCTTTGCTTGGTGGGTGCTGTCGCGCACCGCGCGGCGCCACCAGCGCTCGCGCCGCAAGGACGGCCCGATGCGCTAACCTGTGCCGCCGATGAACGAAGTGCTCCGTCCCGATCCCGACGCGCTGCTCGCGCAGCTGCGCAGCGACGAGGCGCGCGCCCAGCGGGGCAAGCTGCGCATCTATTTCGGCGCCAGCGCGGGCGTCGGCAAGACATGGGCCATGCTCAGCGCCGCCCAGCGCGAGCGTGCCGCCGGTCGCGACGTGCTGATCGGCGTGGTCGAGACCCATGGCCGCAGCGAGACCGCCGCGCTGCTCTCGGGGCTGGAGGCGCTGCCGCTGCGCGAGCTGGACTACCGCGGGCGCACGCTCGCCGAGTTCGACCTCGACGCCGCGCTCGCGCGCAAGCCCGCCGTGCTGCTGGTCGACGAACTGGCTCACACCAATGCCTCCGGCTCGCGCCACGCCAAGCGCTGGCAGGACGTGCAGGAGCTGCTGGCCGCCGGCATCGAGGTGTGGTCGGCGCTCAACGTGCAGCATCTCGAAAGCCTCAACGGTACCGTTGGCGCCATCACCGGCGTGCGCGTGCACGAGACCGTGCCCGACACCGTGCTCGACGAGGCCGACGAGGTGGTGCTGGTCGACGTCACGCCCGACGAACTCACCGCGCGGCTGTCGGCCGGCAAGGTCTACCTGCCCCAGCAGGCCGAGCGCGCCGCGCAGAACTTCTTCCGCAAGGGCAACCTGATCGCCTTGCGCGAGATCGCGCTGCGGCGCACCGCCGAGCACGTGGAAGACGACGTGCGCGGCTGGCGCGTGGAGCAGTCGGGCCCAGGCGGCGCGGGCGCAAACGGCAAGGGCCCCGGCCTGCAGGCCTGGAACACATCGGGCGCGATCCTCGCGTGCGTCGGCCCGCACGAGGGCGCGGCGCAGACCGTGCGCACTGCCGCGAGGCTCGCGGGACAGCTCAACGTGCGCTGGCACGCGGTGTACGTCGAGACGCCCCGGCTGCAGCGGCTGGCCGCGGCGGAGCGCGACCGCATCCTCGCGGTGCTCAAGCTCGCGGAAGAACTGGGCGCGGCCACGGCCGTGCTCACCGGCTCCGACGTGGCCGAGCAGCTCGCCGAGCAGGCAAGGCGGCTCAACTGCGCCACGCTGGTGCTCGGGCGCTCGCAGCCGGAGGCCGGCTGGCGGCGCTGGTGGCCCGCGAGGGCGGTGCCGCTCGCGCGCTCGCTGGCGCAGCGCGCGCCGGCGCTCGACATCATGGAAGTGGCGCCCGCCGAAAGCTCGCGCCGCCTGTCGCGCGCGCCGCTGCAGGGCGCGAGCATCGACAGCGACGACCACGAGAAGGCGCCCATCCACTGGCCCGGCTATGCATGGGCGGCAGCCACCAGCATCGCGCTCACGCTGGCGTGCACGCCGCTGGTCGGCGTGCTGGAGCTGTCGAACATCGTCATGGTGTTCCTGCTCGGCGTGGTGGGCGTGGCGATGCGTTTCGGGCGCGGGCCCTCGGCACTGGCCGCCCTGCTCAACGTCGCGGCCTTCGACTATTTCTTCGTGCCGCCGCGCATGTCGTTCGCGGTGAGCGACGTTCAGTACGTGCTGACCTTCGCGATCATGCTCGGCGTCGGCCTGCTGGTGGGGCAGCTCACCGCGGGGCTGCGCTTCGCGGCGGGCGTGTCGACCAGCCGCGAGCGGCGCGCGCGTTCGCTGTTCGAGCTCACACGCGAACTGTCGGCCGCGCTCGAAGCCTCGCAGGTGGTCATGCTCGGCACCGCTGCCGTGCGCGGGCACTTCGGCGGCGATGCGCTGGTGCTCGTGACCGACGCGGCCGACCAGCTCGTGATGCCCACCGACGCGCCCGAGGGTTTCGATCCGCAGGTGGCCGACTGGGCCTTCCGCCACGGCCAGAGCGCCGGCCTCGCCACCGCCACGCTCGCGGCCCAGCCCTGGCACTACGTGCCGCTGCAGGCGCCGATGCGCGTGCGCGGCGTGCTCGCGCTCTCGCCCGCGCAGCCGCGCTGGCTGCTCATTCCCGAGCAGGCGCAGCAGCTCGACACGCTGGCACGGCAGATCGCGATCGCGCTGGAGCGCGTGCACTACGTCGAGGTGGCGCAGCAGGCCGTGGTCGAGATGGAATCGGAGCGGCTGCGCAACGCGCTGCTGGGCGCCATCTCGCACGATGTGCGCACGCCGCTCACCGCGCTCATCGCGCTGGCCGAGTCGCTGCAGACATTGCCGCCCGAGGAGCACGCCAGCGCCGCGCGCGCCATCGTCGCGCAGGCGCACGAGCTGCATGCGCTGGTGAGCAACCTGCTCGACATGGCGCGGCTCGAAAGCGGCATCGCCGGCGGCGCGGTGAACCTGCGGCGCGACTGGCAGTCGGTGGAGGAGGTGGTGGGCTCGGCCATCCGCGCGGCGCGCACGTCGCTGGGCAGCACCGTGGTGCAGACCGCGCTCGACCCGGACCTGCCGCTGGTCGAGTTCGACGCGGTGCTGATCGAGCGCGTGCTGGTCAATCTGCTGGAGAACGCCACTAAGTACGGCGCGCCGCCCATCGTGGTCGGCGCGCGTGCCGAGCCTGGCGTGCTGGTGCTGACGGTGCGCGACCACGGCCCCGGCCTGCCCGCCGCGCTACTGGGCCGCGAACAGAAGCTCTTCGACAAATTCACGCGCGGCGAGGCCGAGTCGGCCACGCCGGGCGTGGGCCTGGGCCTGGCGATCTGCAAGGCGGTGGTGAGCGCACACGGCGGCGAGATCACGGCGGAAAATGCGCGCGACGGCGGTGCAGAATTCACCGTCACCCTACCGCGCCGCGAGCCCCCCGAGCCTGCTGAAGCTCAACTCTGAACCCATGCCTTCTCCCACCGCCATCGTGATCGAAGACGAGCCGCAGATCCGCCGGTTCGTGCGCGGCGCGCTCGAGGCCGAGGGCTGGGTGGTGCACGAAGCGGGCTCCGTGCGCGACGGGCTCGCCGCCGCCGGTACGCGCCAGCCCGACCTGCTGGTGCTCGACCTCGGCCTGCCCGACGGCGATGGCGTTTCGCTGATCCGCGACGTGCGCGGCTGGTCGGCCGTGCCGATCATCGTGCTGTCGGCACGCACCGACGAAGCCGACAAGATCGCCGCCCTCGACGCCGGCGCCGACGACTACCTCACCAAGCCCTTCGGCACCGGCGAGCTGCTGGCCCGCGTGCGCGCCAACCTGCGCCGCCCACGCGCCGCCAGCACCGAGGAAGCAACGCCCGAGGCGCTGTTCCGCTTCGGCGAGATCGAACTCGACCGTGCCGCGCGCCTCGTTCGTCGTGCGGGCACCGAGGTGCATCTGACGCCGACCGAATACCGCCTGCTGTCGGTGCTGGTCGCCAATGCAGGCCGCGTGTTGACGCAACGCCAGCTATTGCGCGAGGTGTGGGGCCCGTCGCACACCGGGCAGAGCCACTACCTGCGGATCTACATGGGGCATCTGCGGCAGAAGCTCGAAGTCGATCCGGCGCAGCCTCGTCATTTGCTGACTGAAACTGCGGTGGGGTATCGGCTGGTTGTTTAGCTCTCGGGTGCGTGCGTTCAGGGCGCGTGCACAGGCCACCGGGTACTCCCCTCCGCGAATGTCCCCCGGCTTCGCCTCCTCCTTTATTTCGCTGCGGGGAGCACCCGATGCCCTGAGCACAGGGCACGGTGCTGATTCGCGGCCGATCAACCAGTGCTCTGAACGATCACGCCGATGGGGTGCCTTGCGCAGCGAAATAAAGGAGGAGGCCGCAGGCCGGGGGACATTCGCGGAGCAAGGTACCCCGTCGGCGTGAGCGTTCAAGCAACAACATCCTTGTTCGGATTCAGCAAGAACTTCTCCCCCGTAGCCTGCTTCCCATAAACCCCGATCGCATCGAGCTGCAGTGCCTCGACCAGCGAAACCTCACGCGTGTACTTGCTCGCGAACGTAGTCTTCAGCTCCGCGACGACGCGCGCCTTCAAACGCTTGGTGCCTTCGTCGCCGAGCTTTCCGAGGAACGGGAACAGCAGCCACCCGCCCATGCCCCACGCCATGCCGAAGTTGCGCACGAACTCGGTCGGGCTGCGGTCGAGGCCGCCATAGATGTACACCTGCTTGTGCGTGGTCGAACCGTAGCGGCTGTATTCCTTGGCCGTGCGGTTGATCGCGGCTTCCATGCAGCCGAGGATCTGCCCGGCGAGCTTGCCGCCACCGGTGGCGTCGAAGGCCAGTGTGGCGCCGGTTTCGACCAATGCCTGCGTCAGGTCTTCGAGGAAGGTGGGCGAGGTCGCGTTGCACACGTACTTCGCGCCCAGGCCGCGCAGCAGGTCTTCCTGCTCCTGCTTGCGCACGATGTTGACGAGCGCGATGCCGTCCTTCTGGCAGATCTTGTTGAGCATCTGGCCCAGGTTCGACGCGGCGGCCGTGTGCACCAGCGCCTTGTGGCCTTCCATGCGCATGGTCTCGACCATGCTCAGCGAGGTAAGCGGATTGACGAAGCACGACGCGCCTTCGGCCGGCGTGGTGCCTTCGGGCAGTTCCATGCACTGGGCAGCGGCGAGGCAGCGGTACTGCGAGTACATCGCGCCGCCGATGGCCGCCACGGTCTTGCCGAGCAGCGCCTGCGCAGCCGGCGACGAACCGGCCTTCACCACCACGCCCGCGCCTTCGTTGCCGACCGGCATCGATTCGCCGAGCCGCGCCGCCATGGCGGGAAGCGCACGCTCGGGCACCGTGGCGGTGACGACCGGGCGCTCGGCGGTGCCCGAGGCCTTGGCCGTGCTCATGTCGGCCGCACCGAACAGCAGGCCGAGGTCCGACGGGTTCAATGGCGACGCCTCGACGCGGATCACCACTTCGTGGGCCTGCGGTTCGGGGATCGGGTCGTCGTGCAGCGAGAGTTCGAGTTCGCCGTTGGCGCGGATGAGGGAGCGGATTTGCAGTGCCATGGGAGGCCCCTTTTCAGACGGTTCGCAGATGGCCTGTGGCCACGGGGCGGCCAGTATAGGAGCGCGGTGCGAAAGCTGCAGGCGCCTTCAGGACACCACGGGAACCACCGGCGCATGGGCCAGCGCGTGGCGCATCTTCACCGGGTCGAGCCGTTCGATGTAGCGCGGAATGTTGCGCCAGAGCGTGTGATAGCCGTAGCCGCCGCGCAGCATCTCGTGGCGCGCGCTGTCCTTGTCCCAGTCCTGCACCGCCATGCGGTAGACCGCCGCGATCACGCCGGTGCGGTCGGCGCCGTGCATGCAGTGAATGAGCACCGGGCCGTGCTTCCCGGCCTCGCGGATCGCCACCAGCGCGCGCAGCACCTTGGCGTCGTCGATGGACCAGGTGTTGATCGGCACGCGCACCAGCCGGATGCCGGTGCCCGCGAACACCTTCCTGTCGTCGTTGAAGGAGCGCAAGCTCACCACGGTGCGGATGCCCAGCGACTGCAGCGCCGCCATGTTGGCGCGCCGCGGCTGCGCGCTGCGGTAGAGCGTGGGCGTGATGCGGTGCAGGTTCTCGACCTGTAGTTCGTCCAGCGGGTCGGCCCAGTGGCCGGGGCGCGGGTCGGCGATGCCTTCTTCCGCTGTTGCTGCTGCTGTCTTGTGCTTCTTCGTCATTGCTTCTTCTTCTCGCGCCCCCAGTGCCGCGTCCCCAGGATCAGCGCCGCCACCGCGAGCCCGCCCCAGTAGTCGACCGGCGCGCCCCACACCCAGTGCTTGTGCCAGAACGCATCCACCGCATTGAAGCGCGCCCAGCCGAAGGCCGGGTTGATGATGAACCACAGGAAGTCTTCGCACACCCAGAACACGATGAGCCCCGCCACCGCCAACCCGACGTCGCGCCACGTCCAGCGCCCGTTGAAGGCCAGCGGCGAGAAGAACACCAGCGCCATGAAGGTGAACACCCAGGCGTGGTAGCCCGTCATCGCGCGGCCACCCCAGAAGAGGTCGAGCCAGATGCTGTTCTCGATGCGCCAAGTGGGCAGCGAGGTGGCCCAGCCCGCGCCGCCTTCGATCTGGATCTCGGCGTTGGCGAAGAAGAAGGCCATGACGACCACCCAGGCGAGATAGCCGAGCGTGCGGGCCACGCCCGTCTTTTCGGCGGCGCCGCTCACGCCGTCGTTCCCGCCGGCGCAGCCAGCACGTGCTGCAGCACCGCGCGCGCGGCCTGCGGTTTGCCCAGCGCCCGGCTGCGCGAGGCCATGTGCGCAAGCTTGGCGGGGTCGGCCATCAGCCGCGCCACCTTGTAGTCGAGGCCGATGGCGTCGTAGGCGAGCCAGGCCGCGCCTTCCTCCATCAGGAAGCCGGCGTTGTGTTCTTCCTGCCCGGGAATGGGCGAGATCAGCAGCATCGGCTTGCCGAGCGCCAGGCACTCGGACACCGTGAGGCCGCCGGGCTTGGTCACGACGAGGTCGGCCGCGGCCATCATCTTGTGCATCTCGTTGGTGAAGCCGATGGCCACCACGCGGCCCGGGTAGCGCCTGGCCAGCGCTTCGAGCTTGCCGTGCGCTTCCACGTTGCGGCCCGCCACGGCGATGACCTGGAAGTTGCCTTCACCGCCAAGGCCGAGCACGCGCTCCACCATGCTCGCCAGGTCGCCGACCCCCGCGCCGCCAGACGCCATCAGCAGCACGGGCCGCGAAGGATCGAGGCCGAGTTCCGCCACGCAGGCGTTGCGCGCGAGCGCCGGCACATCGGGTTCGGAAAACGCCGGCATCACCGGAATGCCGGTGACGTGGATGCGGTCTGCGGGAATGCCGCGCGCGCGCAGGCGAAACGCCACCTCTTCCGTCGCGGCCAGGTAGCCGGCCATGCCCGGCACCAGCCACATGTTGTGCAGGTCGTAGTCGGTGATCTGCAGCCACACCGGGTAGTCGATGCGGCCGCGGTTGCGCTCGCGCATCAGCAGCTCGGCCGGCAGGAAGTGCGTGCAGACCACGGCATCGGGCTTCTCGCGGCGAATCTCCTTCACGAGGGCGCCGGTGCTCAGCCGTTCGATGCCGCGGCGCAGGCGTTGCGAGGGCGCGTGGTGCGGCGTGCTGTCGGTGCGCTGGTGCAGGTACGACCACAGCTCGGGTGCGCGGTTCACGAGCTGGATGTACCAGTCGGTATAGACCTTGCGGAAACCGCCGGCCACGTGGGCCATCGCGTCGATGTGGACCGCTGTGCAGGGCGGGGCGAGGGACTGTGCGGTGGCGGCAAGCGCCTGTGCTGCACGCACGTGGCCGTTGCCGGCGCTCACGCTGAGGATCAGGAGTTTGGTCATGAATTCCGGAAGTTGCGCGGATTATGGCGATGCCATGTGGCACTTGCTGTGCGGTTGGTGCAGAGGTCTTGGGATCTGGGGCGCGATCACGCCGACGGGGTACCTTGCTCCGCGAATGTCCCCCGCCTTCGGCTCCTCCTTTATTTCGCTGCGCAAGGCACCCCGCCAGCGTGATCGTTCAGCGTCGCGTTTGATCGGCCAGCACAACGGCCGCGCCCATCGTGCACAGGGCACCGGGTGCTCCCCGCAGCGAAATAAAGGAGGAGGCCGCAGGCCGGGGGACATTCGCGGAGGGGAGTACCCGGTGGCCTGTGCACACCGCCCGAGAGGTAATGAACTGATTCACCCCCGCCGCAGCCCTTTCGCGAACAGCCTCGAACGTAGTGCTCTCAACGATGCGGCCGTTCTCGAACACCGTCTGCAGCAGATCGCTCTGCCCCGCCGAGAGCGCTTCTTCGCGCAATGTCTGCACCTCGCCGCGCGCGTTCTTCACCAGCGCGAGCCGCCCCTTCTTCGAGGCCTTGCCCACATCGCCCACCGGCGACTTGTACACATCGCGCCACTCGCCGTTCACCTGCATGGCCGAAGACTTCATCGCCCACTGCATCGTGTCGCGGTTGACCTGCTGCAACAGCCCGCCGCCCATGCCGAAGGAGATGTTCTCGGTCGAGAAGCCGTTGTGGAAGAAGTTCGACAGACACAGCCGCAGCGAGTCGAGGTTCACGCCGTCGCCCTGGATGATGCGCACGTTGTTCAGCACGCGAAAGCCCTTGGCATTGGTCGTCGTGCCGAAGCGCTCGGCCAGGATCTGCGCCACCTTCAGCGTGGTCTCGGCCGGGTCCCCCGAGTCGGGCCGCACCACCAGCGTCGCGCCCGAGGCCACCACCTTCGCCTTCAGCTCGCTGCCCCAGATGCGTGCGCAGGCGTTGAAGATATCGTAGCTGTCGCTCACCACCGCGAAGGTCGCGCCGGGCTTGCCGAACTGGTCGATCATGTTGCTGTACGCGTCGGCTTCGTGCTCCCGGCCCCAGCCCGTGATGGTGCTGTGTTCTGCGGCGGGAATCGAGAAGCCCGCCACGTCGCAGTCGTAATACCGGCGCGCGGCCACCAGCGCGGCCAGCGTGTCGGTGCCCATGAAGTTCACCAGGTGGGCCATGCCGCCGAGCGCGGCCGATTCGAGGCTCGACACGCCGCGCGCGCCGAAGTCGTGCAGCCTGAAGGCGATCTGCCCTTGCGGGTCGTCGCAGGTCGCCTCGAGATACCGCAGCAGCGTGGTGCGCGCGGCGGCCGAGAGCGTGGCCACCGTGGTCGGATACCAGATGGCGCGCAGCAACTCGGTCTCGAGAAAGCTCGTGACCCAGAAGAACTCTGGGTCGGTGTTCTCGATGGTCGCGAGCACGTTGTGCACCGGCAGCACGCTGCCCTCGGGCACCGCGCGGATGCGCACCGGCATCAGGCCGCCATGCTTCTCGATCAGGCGCAGCCAGCCTTCGCGGTTGAAAGGCTCGCCGTGCACCGCCATGAGTGCGGCGGCTTCCTCCACGTCGGCCAGCGTCACCGGCGTCTGCAGGTATTCGCGCAGGTAGGCCTGCAGGCCGAAGAAGAGGGAGTGGCTGAAGATGCCGCCGCGCGATTCGATGTAGCTGTACACCGTCTGCGTGCCGGGCGGGTACTGCATCCAGTGCGACACCTTGTAGGAGTCGGTGCGAAGCAGCAGGTTGTTGCCCAGGGGCGTGGAGGTGAGATTGCGGTTCATGTGTGAAAGCTCCTTTCACGTTGGCCCCGTCAACCAGGGCCGTTCTTGCTGACAAAGCCTGGTCGTTCAGTTCTTGCCCAGGCCACCCAAAAAATGATTCGCGATGAAGAAGTGGTCTTCGTAGATGCGCTCCTGCATGTCGAGGAATTCTGCGATCGGCACCCAGCGCACTTCGGCCGCATCGTCGTCGGCGCGCACCTCCGACAGGCCCGTCCACTGGTTGTGCGCCAGCTCGAAGAAAAAGCCGTGCGTGATGGTGCGCCCGCGCTGCGAGCGGTCGGGCGCGTCGAACACATGGCTGGCCTTCATGCTGCCGTTGAGCACGGGCACGGGCACCTTGAGCCGGGTTTCTTCCTTCAGCTCGCGGATGGCCGCGTCCTGCAGGCGCTCGTGCTGGCCGACGAAGCCGCCGGGCAGCGCCCAGGTGCCCTTGCCGGGATGGAACTTGCGCTGCACGAGCAGGATGTGGCCCGCCTCGACCACGATGGCGTCGACCGTGGTGTAGATCGGCGGAAAGCTGCTGCCCGCATAGCGGTACTTGTCGCGGTAGTCGGCGAGGAACGCGCGCTCCTCGCAGAGCTCGGCGTAGTCGGCGGTGTTTGCGAACTGCTCGAGGAAGGCCGCGGTGTCGTCGGGCAGGTCGGCGCGCGCCAGCTGGCCGCGGTTCTCGGGGTCGAAATAGAGGCTGCGCACGTCGGTGGCGTTGAGGGTCTCCACGCTGTTCTGGCCGGCGAATTCCCAGTGCGGGAAGAGCTTCAGGTAGTAGCTCGATGCGTCCTTCAGATGGCCTACCAGCGCGACCTTGGCCTTGGCCGGCGCATGGCCATCCTGCTGGATCAGCTTCTCGACGGCCGACTGGATCGACGCGATCCAGATCTGGTCGTTGTAGGGCGAATCGCCCACGCCCACCACGCTCACGCGCATCTGCTCGGTGCCGCGCAGGCAGGCGCGCACCATGCGTTCGCGCTCGTCGAAGGTGAAGGGGTTCTTGACGCTGCGTGGCTTGCGGTCGGAGCCGACCACCACGATGACCCGATCGGCGGCGCGCAGGCCTTCTTCGATGAGTCTTTGGTGTCCGAAATGGACGGGCTGGAAACGCCCGATGACGATGGCGTACTGGTACTTGCGTGTGCTCACTTGGGAATCCCCCAAAAAGGGCGCGATCAACTCGCGCTTGCGTTCAGGATAGCATCGGTGCCGCACATTGATCAAGCCTTCCGATGACCGAGCCCTCCACTCCCCCCACTGGTGCCGTGCGCCTCAACAAGCGCATGGCCGAACTGAAAATGTGCTCGCGCCGCGAGGCCGACGAATGGATCGCCAACGGCTGGGTGAAGGTCAACGGCAAACCGGCCGAGATGGGCGTGAAGGTCGTGCCGTCCGACCGCATCGAGATCGACAAGGCGGCCAAGGGCCAGCAGGCCAACCAGGTCACCATCCTCATCAACAAGCCCATCGGCTACGTGAGCGGGCAGGCCGAAGACGGCCACGAGCCCGCGGTCACGCTGTTCACGCCGCAGAACCGCTGGGCCGACGACAACGCGCGCTTCTTCTTCAGCCCGCAGCAGCTGCGCGGCCTCGCGCCGTGCGGGCGCCTGGACATCGACTCCATCGGCCTGCTCGTCATGACGCAGGACGGCCGCATCGCGCGCCAGCTGATCGGCGAAGACTCGGTGATGGAGAAGGAATACCTCGTGCGCGTGGCCTACCACGGCCTGGGCCAGCCCGCGCCCACCGGCCAGCTGGTGCGCATGGACGACGACGATCCCGTCACCACCAACGTGCAGGCGGTCTTTCCACCGGCCATGCTGGCGAAGCTGCGCCACGGCCTGAGCCTCGACGGCCAGGCGCTGAAGCCGGCGCGGGTCGAATGGCAGAACCCCGAGCAGCTGCGCTTCGTGCTCACCGAAGGCAAGAAGCGGCAGATCCGCCGCATGTGCGAGCTGGTCGGCCTGAAGGTGGTGGGGCTGAAGCGCGTGCGCATCGGCAAGGTGATGCTCGGCAACCTGCCGGTGGGGCAATGGCGCTACCTCGGGCCGCACGAGAAATTCTGAGCCTGCGCGCGCTGAACCGCGCCACGCTGGCGCGGCAGATGCTGCTGGCGCGGCGAAAGCTCACGGCAGTGCAAGCCGTCGAACGGCTTGCCGGGCTGCAGGCGCAGGCACCCAACCCGCCCTACATCGGCCTCTGGAGCCGGCTCGAAGGCTTCGAGCGCGACCAGCTGGCCGAGGCAATGCGCAGGCGCCGCATCGTGCGCTTGTCGACGATGCGCTCCACCCTGCACCTGATGACCGCGCACGATGCGCTGGCGTGGCGTCCGCTGCTGGAGCCTGTTCACCAGCGCGGCCTGATGGGCAGCAACCACAAGCGCGCGCTCGAAGGCCTCGACCGCGCGGCGGTGGTGGCGGCGGGGCGCGCGCTGCTCGGAGAGAAACCGCGCACCAGCGCCGAACTCGGCCAGGCCCTCGGCATGCGATGGAAGGGCCGCGAGACCGCCTCGCTCGCCGCGCTGATCCGCAACAACCTGCCGCTGGTGCACCTGCCGCCGGCCGGCAGCTGGAACTCGCACCAGAGTGCATTGCTGCAGCCCCTGGGCGACTGGCTGGGCGACGTCGAGGCACCTCCGGCCACGCAGGACGATCTGCTGCTGCGCTACCTCGCCGCCTTCGGCCCCGCCACGCAGGCCGATGCCGGCGCATGGTCGGGCCTCACGGGCTGGAAGGCGGTGGCCGAGCGCCTGCGGCCGCGGCTGCGCGTGTTCGTCGGCGAAGACGGGCAGGAGCTGTTCGACCTGCCCCGCGCGCCGCGCCCCGACCCCGACACGCCCGCGCCGCCGCGCCTCGTCGCCGAGTGGGACAACCTGCTGCTTGCGCACGCCGACCGCAGCCGCGTGCTGAGCGAAGCGCACCGGGCTCGCGTGTTCACCGTCAACGGCATCGTGCGCGGCACGGTGCTGCTCGATGGGTTCGTGGCGGGTGTCTGGAAGATCGAGCGGGCGAAGAACACCGCGACCGTGGTGCTGGAGCCTTTCACGCGCTGGTCCAAGGCCGACTGCCTCGGTGTGGAGGAAGAGGCCTTGAAACTGCTGGCCTTCACCTCCGATGGCGAGGGAGAACACCATGCCGTGCGCGGTCTTGCCCCTTCTCCCCGAGGGAGAGGGGGCAAGACGGGGGCTTTAAGTCCCGCGTAACTCTGCGCCACTACGCTGCGCCTCGGCGCAGGCACTTCCGATCATTCCGGTCGCGTGCTACCTTGCGGCCGAAGGAGTTGCCGCGATGCGCGTGCTGTTGGTGGAAGACGATGAAATGATCGGGCGCAGCCTCAAGCAGGCGCTCGAGGGCGCGGGCTGGTCCGCGGACTGGGTGCGCGACGGCGAACTGGCGCAGAGCGCGCTCGGCGATGGCGGCTACACCTGCGTGCTGCTCGACCTCGGGCTGCCGAAGCACGACGGCACCGAAGTGCTGCGCCGCGCGCGCGAACGCGGCGACGCCACCCCGGTGCTGGTGCTCACCGCGCGCGACGGCCTCGACGACCGCATCCACAGCCTCGACCTCGGTGCCGACGACTACCTGCTCAAGCCCTTCGAGTTCCGCGAGCTGCTCGCGCGCATGCGCGCCGTGGTGCGGCGCCGCGACGGCGCTGCGCATTCGCTGGTCGGCAGCGGTGCATTGCAGCTCGACCTCACCACGCGCGAGGTGGTGACCAACGGTGCGCGCGAGGCGCTCACGGCGCGCGAGTTCGCCCTGCTGCACGCGCTGCTGGAGCGGCCCGGCGCCATCCTTTCGCGCGAGCAGCTCGAGAACCGCATCTACGGCTGGGGCGAGGAAGTCACGAGCAACGCGATCGACGTGCTCATCCACGGCATGCGCCGCAAGCTCGGCGCCGAATCGATCCGCAACGTACGCGGGCTCGGCTGGCGCGTCGCGGCATGATGATGCTCGCCCCCAGGCTTCGCGCACTTCGTGTCGCTTCGCCAACCCCCTACCGGGGGCAACACCGGTGGCCCGGCAAAGCCGGTTCCACGGTGTTCCGCGTACAGGCAGACGGGTTGCCCTGCCAATGAACGGAGCTTCGCGCGGCACCGGCCGCTGGTGGCGGCCGCGTTCGCTGCGCACGCAGCTGCTGCTGTGGCTCGTCACGCTGCACCTGGGGGCGGCGATGCTCACGGCCTGGTTCTCGTTCGTGGCCTACGGCAACCTCGTGCACAACGCGCTGGACGAACAGATGCGCCTCGTGGCCGAGTCGTACGCGGGCAGCGATCCGGCGAAGCTGCCGCGCCCGATGAACGGCGAGGCGGCCTTCTCGCGCGGCGCCTTCATCGTGCAGATCTGGAGCGCCGACGGCCGCACGCTGCGCGCCACTTCATGGCCCGTGCTCGCGGTGCCCCTGCAGGCCCAGCCCGGCTTCGGCGACGTGAACACCGGTACGCACGCGGGTTCCGCCTGGCGCGTGTTCACCGCGCCGCCCGGCACGCGCGCCGACCAGCCGCGCGTGCAGGTGCTGCAGAACGAGGACTACCGCCGCCGCCGCGCCCTGCGCCGCGCGCTGCTCGAAGGCCTGCCGATCACGCTGCTGCTGCCGTTGGCGCTGTTGATCCTGTGGATCATCGTGTCGGCCGCCTCGCGCACGCTGCGTGTGGTGGCGCGCGACGTGGCCTCGCAGGACGAACGCAGCCCCACCGAGCTGTCGCTCGCGCGCGTGCCCGACGAGATCGCGCCGCTGGTGGGCGCCTTCAACAACCTGCTGTCGCGCGTGCGCAGCGCCTTCGCCACGCAGCGGCGCTTCGTGCAGGACGCGGCCCACGAGCTGCGCACGCCGATGGCCGCCATCGGCCTGCAGATCGAGAACCTGCGCGCGCACGTGCCGGCCGGCGAGGCCACCGAGCGCTTCAACCAGCTCGAAGCCGGCGTCACGCGCGCGCAGCACCTGATCGAGCAGCTGCTGCACCTCTCGCGGCAGGACGCGCCGCAGGGCGGCGATGCGCGCGAGCGCGTCGACGTCGAGGTGCTGCTGCGCGAAAGCGTGAGCCAGCTGATGGTGCTGGCCGACGCGCGGCGCGTGGACATCGGTTTCGAGGGCAGCATCGCCGCGGTGGTGTTCGCACCCGCGGCCGAGCTGCGCAGCGTGTTCGACAACCTCATCGACAACGCGCTGCGCTATGCGCCCGAAGGCGGCGTGGTCGACGTGAAGCTGCACCAGGCCGAAGGCCACGCGGTGGTCGACGTGCTGGACAACGGCCCGGGCATTCCGCCGGCCGCGATCGGCCGCGTGTTCGACCGCTTCTTCCGCGTGCCGGGCGCCGTGGCAGGCGGCAGCGGGCTGGGGCTCGCGATCGCGCGCACGGCGGCCGAGCGGCATGGCCTGCGCATCGAGCTGTGCAATCGCGCCGATGGACCGGGGCTGATGGCGCGCGTGCACCTGCCCTCGGCGGCGGCGTAGCGGGCAGCGCGCCGCTCACCCGCCGCTAACACATCGCTCACCTTCGCCTCAGTCTGGCTGCCTAGAGTGCGTTCAGGTCCTGCCACGCGCAGTTCGCGCGTGCCGGGTGACCGGAGACAACCTGTCCTCAGGAGAGCAAGTCATGCGCATTTCTTTCAAGCTACTCGCCGTCGGTTCCTTCGCTGCGCTGGCCGCGATGGGCGCCGTCACCGCATCGGCCGAGACCACCGATGGCTCGGACTTCCATCCGCTGCAGATGAACTCGCCAGAGAATCCCGAAGTCCAGTCCGGCGCGATGGCCGCGGCCCGTCCGAGCGGCACCGAGCCTGTGGGCCAGTCGACCAGTGCACCCGCGATGGCCTCGACGCTGCCGGTGGCCGACGTCCAGGCGGGCGCCTATGCGGCGTCGCATGCGACCGGCACCGAGCCGATCGGGCAATCGACCTCGCTGCCGATGGTGAAGTCGGGCAGCGGCAGCTGAAGAAGAAGCTGCAGCGCCGCCACTGACGACGATCAGTCGTCGCTGCCGCTGCTGAGCAGTGCGCGGTAGATCACTGCGCCGATGATGGCGCCCGCGATGGGTGCCGCCCAGAACAGCCACAGTTCCGACACGGCATAGGACGGACCGAACAGGGCCGGCCCCGTGCTGCGTGCCGGATTGACCGAGGTGTTGGTCACCGGGATCGAGATCAGGTGGATCAGTGTGAGGCACAGGCCGATGGCAAGGCCCGCGAAGCCGCCGGCCGCGCGCCTGGCGGTGGACCCAAGGATCACGATCAGGAACACGGCTGTCATCACCACTTCGCACAGCAGCGCGGCCGTCATGCCGTACTTGCCCGGCGAGTGTTCGCCAAAACCGTTGGTGGCGAAGCCGCCGATGTCCGCGCCCGGCTTGCCCGTGGCGATGAGGTAGAGCACGCCGGCTGCCGCGATGGCGCCGAGCACCTGCGCCACGATGTAGCCCGCGAGCTGCGAGGCCTTGAAGCGGCCCGCAGCCGCGAGGCCGATCGACACCGCCGGGTTGAAGTGCCCACCCGAGATCGGGCCCAGTGCATAGGCCCCCGTCACCACCGTGAGGCCGAAGGCAAGAGAGACTCCGAGCAGGCCGATGCCGACACCCGGGAAGGCCGCGGCCAGAACTGCGCTTCCGCAGCCTCCGAGCGTGAGCCAGAAAGTACCAATGAACTCCGCGGACCATTTCTTGTAGGTACTGTGTTCCATAAATTCCATCTTTGAGTTGTGAAAACGCGCAGGGCACGAGCCCAGGCGCGGGCGGATTCTAGGAACGGCCGGAGGGGGCGTCGAGCACGTCTTTTGCACTAGTGCGACCTATTCACGGATGGCTCGGTTTTTGTGCAATTTCGCAATCGTGGTGCGTTTTCGAAAGGCCTTGTCTTCAGAGCGTTCAGAGCGTGACGACGACCTTTCCGAACGCTCCGCGTTCGAGGTGATCGAGCGCGGCGGGCAGTGCGTCGAACCCGTACCGCGCAGCGATCACCGGCTTGAGTGCATTCGCGTCGACGGCGCGCACCAGGTCCTCCAGCGCGCGCCGGTGGCCCACGCCGATGCCCTGCACCGTCACGCGGCCCAGCACCATTGCGTAGAACGAAGCGCCCAGCGTCTCTCCGCCGAGCATGCCGATGATCGACACGCGCCCGCCCTGCTTCACGGCCTGCAGCGAGCGGTCGAGGTTGGGGCCGCTCGCGAGTTCGAGCACGTGATCTGCGCCGCGCCCGTGGGTGAGCCGGCGCACTTCGGCGGGCCAGTCGCCATCGTCGCGCGCCAGCACGTGCGTGGCGCCGAGTGCGAGCGCCTGTGCGCGCTTGTCCTCGCTGCCCGTGACCACGATGGCTTGCGCGCCATGCAGCCGCGCGATCTGCAGGCCGAACAGCGCGACACCGCCGGTGCCGTGGATCAGCACGGTCTCGCCGGCGCGCAGCCCACCGGTCTCGGCCAGTGCGAACCAAGCGGTGAGTCCCGCGCACGGCAGCGTGCTCGCTTCGGCCAGGCTCAGCGTGGTGGGTGCGGCCACGGCCCAGGCCGCGTCGATCAGCACATGCGACGCCAGCATGCCCGGGCCGGGGCCGCCCAGCAGCGTGGTGTCGGCGTGCCAGTGGCTGTCGATCCAGCCGCCCCAGAAGGTGTTGATCACGCGGTCGCCCACGGCGAAGCGGGTCACGCCGGGGCCGGCGGCCACCACGGTGCCGGCCATGTCGGAGCCAGGCGTGAAGGGAAGGTCGAGCGGCATGCCCATGCCGTCGCGAATCATCAGCAGGTCGCGGTAGTTGAGCGCCACCGCACCGACCTTCACCAGGATCTGGCCCGCGCCCGGCGTGGGCATCGGCGCTTCGGTTTGTGCGAGGTGGGTGCGGCCCAGCCGGGGCAGTTGCCAGCGGCGCAGGGTGTCGGGTTCTTGCATTGAAAGGCCCCACGAATGACAGGGAGCCGCCATGCTATTGAGGATGGAAGGTATCCGGTGGTGGATAATTTTCTCTTCACTGGTGCTTGAAAGTATCCAATGGGACAACGTCTCCAAGGCATCGAAGAGTTCGTCGCGGCGGTCGAGGCCGGCAGCTTCGCGCTGGCGGCGCAGCGCCTGCATGTCACCCGCTCGGCGGTCGCCAAGAGCATCGCGCGCCTCGAGGCGCGGCTGAACACGCGGCTGTTTCTGCGCACCACGCGCAGCCAGAGCCTCACCGAGGAAGGCCACGGCTACTACGAGCGCTGCCGGCGCGTGCTGGACGAACTCGATGCGGCGCAGGCGCTGACCGATGTGGCGCGCAGCACCGCGACCGGCGTCGTGCGGATCAGCATGCCGGCGATGCTCGGCCGGCTCAAGATCGGCCCGTTGCTGCTGGCACTGGCGCGGCAACATCCGCAGTTGTCGCTCGAACTCGCGTTCAACGACCGGCGCGTGGACCTCGTGGAAGAGGGGCTCGACCTCGCGATCCGCAGCGGCGAACTGGCCGACAGCGCGGAGCTGGTCGCGCGGCCCGTGGGCACGCAGTGGATGGCACTGTGCGCCGCGCCGGCCTACCTGGCCGAGCGCGGGCGCCCCGCGAACATCGGCGACCTGATGAAGGAACCGCACGAGGCCGTGCTCTATGCGCGCGACGGGCACGTTTCGTCCTGGCGCTTCCACGATGCCGGGGGCCGGCTCGTCGACCTGACGCCGCCGTCGCGGCTGCGCTGCGACAGCGCCGAGGTGCTGCTCGAGGCCGCCGTCGGCGGCATGGGTCTCGCGCGCCTGCCGGCCTGGCTCGCGGCCGATGCGCTCGCGGCCGGCACGCTGGTGCGCGTGTTCGACGAGCCGCAGCCCTTCGGCTTCGCGCTGCACGTGATCCGCTCGCGCAGCCGCTACCTGCCGTTGAAGACGCGCGTGGTGACCGACTGGCTGGCCGAGCACCTGCCGCCGCTGCTGGCCGCGCGCTGAACGCCCGCGGGCGCTATCCTGCGCCTTCGAAGAACCACGAGGAGATCCGCGCATGCACCCCATCCGACACATCGCCGCTGCCGCATGCATTGCGGCAACGGCTCTCCTGGGCGCACCGAACGCCGCGGCGCAAGGCACCGTCAACGCGCTGTGCAGCACCGACGCCGGCTGGTGCGAGGCGGCCGCCACCGCCTTCACGCGCGAGACCGGGATCAAGGTGCAGCAGGCGCACAAGGGCACCGGCGAGATCGGCGCGCAGCTGCGCGCGGAAGCCGCCAACCCCAAGACCGACATCTGGTGGGGCGGCACCGGCGACCCGTTCCTGCAGGCCGCCGAGCAGGGCCTGCTCGAACCCTACCGCCCGGCCTACATCAACGACCTGCACGACTGGGCGGTGCGGCAGTACGCGCTGTCGCAGAACATGGTGGGCGGCTTCTACACGAGCGCCATCGGCTTCGGCTTCAACACCGACCTGCTGAAGAAAAAGAAGCTGCGCGAGCCGAAGTGCTGGGCCGATCTGGTGAGGCCCGAGTACAAGGGCGAGATCGAGATCTCGCACCCGGCCTCCAGCGGCACGGCCTACACCATCATCGCGGGCCTGGTGCAGCAGATGGGCGAGGACGCGGCCTTCGAGTACCTGAAGAAGCTGCACCGCAACGTCACCAGCTACACCCGCAGCGGGCAGGCGCAGGCGCCCAACGTGGCCAAGGGGGAAGTGGCCATCGGCGTGAGCTTCATCTTCGGCTTCGAGCGCTGGCGCTACGACAAATTTCCCGTGAAGACCGCTGCGCCCTGCGAAGGCACGGGCTACGAGGTCGGCGGCATCGCGCTCGTCAAGGGCGCGCGCAACAAGGAGAACGCGAAGCGCTACTACGACTGGCTCATGAGCCCGGCGGGCCAGGCCATCGGCGGAACCGTCGGCAGCCTGCAGTCGCCGGCCAACAAGACCTTCAAGCCGGACCCTCGCATCCCCTCGATGGCCGACGTGAAGCTCATCAAGTACGACTTCGAGAAGTACGGAAAGGCGGCCGAGCGCAAGCGGCTGATCGACCGCTGGACGCGCGAAGTCGAGTCGCAGCCGCGGTAGGCCGTTCGCAGGAGCCTGTTGTTTTCCCGGGCACAGGCCCCAGATCACGAATTTGGCGAGCCCGGCCCGATCCTGGCGGCTGGACTTAGAATTTTTTGTTCGATATCTTTTTTCCCCATGGCTGACTCCTCCAACACCAAACTCCCGTTCCAGGCCGAAGTCGCGCAACTGCTGCACCTCGTCACGCATGCGCTCTACTCGAACAAGGAAATCTTCCTGCGCGAGCTGATCTCGAACGCATCGGACGCATGCGACAAGCTGCGCTTCGAGGCGCTCGACCATCCCGAGCTGTACGAAGACCAGCCCGAGCTCGACGTGCGCCTGTCGTTCGACAAGGCCGCGCGCACGCTCACCATCACCGACAAGGGCATCGGCCTGTCGCGCCAGGAGGCCATCGACAACCTCGGCACCATCGCCAAGAGCGGCACCAAGGACTTCATGAGCCGCCTGAGCGGCGACCAGAAGGCCGACGCGCAGTTGATCGGCCAGTTCGGCGTGGGCTTCTACTCGGGCTTCATCGTGGCCGACAAGATCACGGTCGAATCGCGCCGCGCGGGCCTGCCGGCCGACCAGGGCGTGCGCTGGGCCAGCGGCGGCGCCGGCGACTTCGAGGTGGCCGACATCACGCGCGCCGCGCGCGGCACGAGCATCACGCTGCATCTGCGCGATGACGCCGACGAATACCTCAACGCCTGGAAGATCAAGCAGATCGTCGGCAAGTACTCCGACCACATCTCCCTGCCCATCCTGATGGAAAAGGAAGAGTGGAAAGAGGGCGAGAACGACCAGCCCGGCGACATGGTGAAGACCGGCGAGTGGGAAACCGTCAACAAGGCCAACGCCCTGTGGAGCCGCCCCAAGAAGGACATCACCACCGAGCAGTACGAGGAGTTCTACAAGAGCATCAGCCACGACTACGAGGCACCGCTCGCCTGGAGCCACAACCGCGTGGAAGGCAGCACCGAGTACACGCAGCTGCTCTACATCCCGGCCAAGGCCCCGTTCGACCTGTGGAACCGCGAGAAGAGCGCGGGCGTGAAGCTCTACGTGAAGCGCGTCTTCATCATGGACGACGCCGAGGCGCTGATGCCCAGCTACCTGCGCTTCGTGAAGGGCGTGATCGACTCGGCCGACCTGCCGCTCAACGTGAGCCGCGAACTGCTGCAGGAAAGCCGCGACGTGAAGGCGATCCGCGAAGGCAGCACCAAGCGCGTGCTCGGCATGCTGGAAGACCTGGCGAAGAAGCAGAAGACCGCGCCCGAGAGCGGCGAGGGCAAGATCGACGTGGGCTCGGGCGAATCGGTGCCCGCGCCCGAGCCGACCGAGGCCGTGACCGACGTGGTCGACAAGAACGCGCCGACCGCCGCCGAAGCCGCCGTTGCGGCCGCCGACGAATCGGGCAAGTACGCCAAGTTCTACGCCGAGTTCGGCGCCGTGCTCAAGGAAGGCCTGGGCGAAGACTTCGGCAACCGCGACCGCATCGCCAAGCTGCTGCGCTACGCCTCCACCACCACCGATGCGATGAGCGTGAGCTTCGCCGACTACAAGGCGCGCATGAAGGAGGGCCAGGACGCGATCTACTACATCACGGCCGACACGCTCGCCGCCGCGAAGAACAGCCCGCAGCTCGAGGTCTTCAAGAAGAAGGGCATCGAGGTGCTGCTCATGACCGACCGTGTCGACGAGTGGGCGCTGAACTACCTCAACGAATTCGACGGCACGCCGCTGCAGAGCGTGGCCAAGGGCGCGGTCGACCTCGGCAAGCTGCAGGACGAGTCCGAGAAGAAGGCCGCCGAGGAAGCCGCCGAGTCGTTCAAGCCCATGCTCGAGAAGCTCAAGGAAGCGCTCAAGGACAAGGCCGAGGACGTTCGCGTGACCACGCGCCTGGTCGACTCGCCGGCCTGCCTCGTGGTGCAGGACGGCGGCATGAGCACGCAGCTCGCGCGCATGCTCAAGCAAGCCGGCCAGCCCGCGCCCGAGCTGAAGCCGGTGCTCGAAGTCAACGCCGAGCATCCGCTGGTGAAGAAGCTCGAAGGCTCCTCGCACTTCGACGACCTCGCGAACATCCTGTTCGACCAGGCGCTGCTCGCCGAAGGCGGGCTGCCGGCCGATCCCGCCGCGTACGTGAGGCGCGTCAACGCGCTGCTGGTGTGAACACCCGGCCGCGCGTCCTTCGCGCAGCGGCGGTCGTTCCGGCCGCGCTGCTGTTGCTTCTGACGGGCGGCTGTTCGCACTATCACATCGGCATTCCGCTGGTGCCCGGGCTCTCGCTCGGGCTGGGCGCCACCAAGGACGGCAATTTCTCGGTGGGGCTCAATACCGGCTTCGGTCCGCTCGGCGCCGGCGTGGCCGTCAACAACGGCGGGCAGGTGTCGGGCTCGGCCGGCGTGGGCGTCGGGGTGGGGGCGGTGGGCGCGGGGGTCAGCAAGGGCACGGTGCTCTACGACCCCAAGGTGGCGCCGGCGGGCACCGTGGCGCCGGGCGCGGTGGCCGCCGCACCGGCTCCTGCAACCGCCCAGCCCGTCCAGCCCGTGCCGCCGATCGCGTCCGCAACGCCCGCCACGGCGGCCAGGGCGCCTCTCGTCAAAATCGCACGGCCGCCGCCGGAGCCCCAGGCGCCGGCCGTGAACGTCACCTACCGCACGCCGGTCGCTGCGCCTGCCTCGCTGCGCGAAGCTGGCACGCCCGGCAATCCCGTCGCCCCCTGAGGCGCGGCGCGGCAAGGCCTCGAGACCAGCAGGGCCGCCCGAACCCGGCCTAACATCGAGCCGGAGACGCCCCGCCCATGACTCGCCGCCCGCTGCTGCTGCATTTCCTGGCCGTGGCCGCCCTTGCGGCGGCGGCGCTGCCCCGCGCGGCGAAGGCGCAGTCGGCCTATCCCGCCAAGCCCATCCGCTGGATCGTTCCGTACCCCGCCGGGGCCGGCGCCGACATCGTCGCGCGCACCATCGGCTCCCAGCTCGCCATCGACGCGGGCCAGCCGGTGACCATCGAGAACCGCGCGGGCGGCAACACCGCGCTCGGCGCTGTCGAGGCCGCACGCGCGCCGGCCGACGGCTACACGCTGCTGTCGGCCGACAACGGCACGCTGGTGTTCAACCCGGCGCTGTACCGCAACCTCAGCTACAACCCCTCGCGCGACTTCGCGCCCGTCACCCTGCTGGGGCGGCTGCCGATGGTGCTGCTGGTCGGCCCGTCCAGCGGCGTGAAGGACGCGCGAGCCTTCATCGACGATGCGCGGGCCTTTCCCGGCAAGGTCAGCTTCGCCTCGGCCGGCACCGGCAGCCCGCAGCACCTGGCGATGGAACTGCTCGAGCGGCAGGCGGGGCTGCAGATGGTGCACGTGCCCTATCGTGGCGCGGCGCCTGCGCTGGCCGACGTGGCCGGCGGCCAGCTGCCGGTGATGATGTGCGACCTGGCTGCGTCACGCCGCTTCATCCAGAGCGGCAAGCTGCGCGCGCTCGCGGTGGCGCATCCCACGCGCCTCGCGCAGCTGCCCGGTGTGCCGACCTTTGCCGAGCTTGGCATGCCGCAGGTGGAGGCCGCCGCGCTCATGGGGCTGGTGGTGCCCGCCAACACGCCGGGCGAGATCGTGGCGCGGCTGCAGCGATCGGTCGCCAGCGCCATCCACAACCCCACCGTGCAGCGCAAGCTCGCCGAGTTCGGCGTCGAGCCCGTGGGCGACGCACCCGCGCAGTTCGCGGCGCTGCTGCAGGGAGAGTCGGCGCGCTGGCATCCGTTGATCCGCGACCTCAACCTGTCGCTGGACTGAAGCCTGCAAGGCTTGCCCTTTACGCCAGCTTTGCGCAGGCGCGGTGTCTTTCTCACGACGGGCTAAGAGTCGCTGCCTAGATTGGCGCATCGCACAGAAAAGGTCGGCGAGACGGCTTGCAAAAGGGCAGGCCGGTCCTCCCGAGGCCCATGATCACTCGCCGGTTCCATCAAGTCATTCTTGCGGACGACTTCTTCCGCTCTCCTGCCAACGGGCTTCAGCACCACGCGGCCAACCGGCGCTTCCTGCGGGGCTTTTTCGACACCGCGCTGGGCCGGCTGGGCCTGCCGGTGCGCGAGATCGCGCCGCTGTCCGAGGGCGGCGACATCGACGTCGCGCGCCTCATGGCGGGGCTGGAACTTCCCTGCACCCCGGCCGGCTGGGCGCGCGCCTGCATCGCCGACCTGCTGCCACTGGCCGGATGCGAAGGCCTGCCGATGCTCGAACCCGGCTGCCTCGTGATCGGCTGGGGCCTCACGCCCGCACTGCAGCACTTCATCGACCGCAGCGGTGCGAGCTACCTCGACATCGAGATCGATCCGCGCCGCTTCACCGAGCACCTGCACTTCTGCGCGCGCACCAACGACCCGGCCATCAGGGCCGCGTTGCTGGCGCGCCGCGTGGACGAAGAGCTGTTCTGGAACCACGCGAGCGCGCTCAAGGGCCGCTTCGCGCGCCACGGCGCGGCCTCGCTGTTCGATGCGCGCCTGCGCGTGGGGCTGTTCTTCGGCCAGAGCCTGGTCGACCTGTCACTGGTCAGCGGCGGGCGCACCATGCACCCGGCCGGCGTGATCGCGCCGCTGCGCGAACTGGCGAACGGCGTGGACCTGCTGGTCATCAAGCCGCACCCTTACGAACCCGCACTGCACGACCTGGCGCCCATCGCGCGCGCCATTCCCAACGCGGCGTGGACGCAGGGGAACACCTACGCGCTGCTGTCGGCGGCCAACGTGCACTTCGCCGCCAGCCTGTCGTCGAGCGTGCTGACCGAGGCGCGCTACTTCCGCAAGCCCGCCCACGCGCTGATCCGCGCCGACCGCAACGCGGCCGCATTGCTGCCCACAGCCTGCACGGACTGGATACCGGTGGGCGCCGCTCTGGGGTCGATGGACTTCATGGCCGCGGCTTGCGGCATGAGCGGTGTCAACGGCGATGCCGCGCCGAAGCTCTTCCCGGCCTGGCCGGTGGCGGCGATCGATCGCGCCTACCTGCTGCGCTGGGGTCTCGACGACCAGGCCCACGGCCTGCCGGAAGTGGCCGAGCTGCAGCCGGGCCGCTCCTACCTGTTCCACCCCGGCAGCCCCGCGATGAGCTGGCTGAGCCACGGCTGGTCGGGCTTCGATGGCGAGGGCGCGCGCAGCGAGGGCGAACTGGCCTGCCTGGTCGTGCCGCTGCCCGCGCTGCCGCAGCCGCGGCCGCACCGCGTCGAGGTGCGCATCGACTACCGCAGCAACGCCAAGGCCACCGGCGTTCACGCCATGTTCGACGGCGTGGTGCTGCCCGGCCAGCGCGTCACGGGCGCGCGGCGGCGCAGCCTGGTGTTCGAGATCCACCCGGTAGCGGGGCGCAAGTGCCTGGTACTGCAATTCGTCGTCGCCGGCACCGGGCCCGGCGGCAGCGCGCGCCGGGGCGCGGTGCGGCCGGCCTTCACGCTCAGGAAGCTGCAGGTGTCGCTGCGCATGGGCCGGGGCGTGATCTCGGCACCGCCGCAGGCCAGGCTCGCACGGTGGTCCGAGATGTCCCCGGTGCGCGCGATGACGCGTGCATTCCGCGCGCTGGTCGATTCGGCGCGCGGGGTCACCGGGTAGCCGGCGCCCCCGCCAGGCGCAACAGCAGCGCGACCCAATGCTGCAGCCGGTCGATGGCGGCCTGGCGACCCTCGGCGGCATCCGATGCATCCGCCGCAGTGGCGCGCAGCTCGCCGGCCGCAGCAGCCACGGCCCGCGCGAACTTCGGCGCATCGCCGCGCCACACCACCACGCGGTGCGCCAGGCCGAGTTGCGCCGCGCGGCCCGCGTTGATCGCCTGCTCGGGCTGGTCGGTCAGCAGCAGCAGGATCGGCTTGCGGTAGACCGCCGCGATGGACAGCGCCGCCATGCCCGGCGCGGAGACGATGAAGGCGCTGTGCGCGGCCGCCTCGATCCAGCGCTCGTCGCGTGCATGCCAGTGCGGCCGGTGGGCATAGCCTTCGCCGACGAAGTGCGCGGGCAGGCCCGCGTCGGCGAGGCCCTGTTCGAGGCCGTCGGCCAATGCCGGCTCCCTGAAATGCGGGTTGAGGTACACGGCGGCGGCATGCTCCGCGGCATCGCTGCGGTCCACCGCGTCCACCACCGCGACCGGCGTGGCCAGCCGGTGGCGGCCATGCCCGTCGTGCTGCGGCTCGCCGTACGCGAAGTCGTGCTCGATGCGCGCGAGGCTGCGGTCGATCTGCCACGCCACGATGCCGCCGAACAGCTTCGCGACGGCGCCCGGCATGCGGCCCTTGAAGTTGGTTTCGAGCGCGCGCCGCAGGCTGGCGCCGTACACGTGCACCACCTTGCGCCGCCAGAACGGCAGCCAGCCCATCAGCAGCAGCGCGGGGTGGAACGAGTCGTTCACCACCAGGTCCGCATCGCGGAAATGCGCACGCAGCCGCCACACGTCGCGCAGCATGCGTTCGGGCCGGAACATGTAGTGCGCCACGTTGCGGTCGGTCTCGCGGCGCAGCATGTTCTGCTGCGCGTCGAATTGCACCGCGTAGTGGTGCGAGAGCACGGGCGCGTCGATGCCGAAGCCGGCGAGGAAGCGTGCGCCTTCGTCGGACGTGGTGAGCACCTGCACCTGCGCGCCGGCCGTGCGCAGCGCATGCGTGAGCAGCTGCGCGCGCATCAGGTGGCCGCGCGCGTCCGCGGTCGCGAGGTAGAGGATGCGCGGTGGCATCGCTCAGGCGTGGTGCCGGACGGGCCGCGCCGCGCCGGGGCGCAGCCGCAGCGCCACGCCGGCGAGCCACATGCCGGCCGCGCCGGTGATGCCGAAGCCGCGCTCGGTGTCGCGCACCTCGCGCATCAGCTGCACGAGCCGCGCCTGCTCATGCGGGGCCACGCAGCGCTGCAGCGTGTGGCTGCACAGGCGGATGTGGCGATCCTCGTCGGCCAGCACGCGCGACAGCAGCGGATGCAGCGCATGCTGCTCACCGATCAGCGCGCAATGGCGCTGCAGGATGCGCGAAGCCATCTGCTCGGCCGCAAGGCCGATGGCATAGGCCGGCACCAGCCCGCCGTGCGCGAAGTGCGGTGCATGGCGGCGAATGAGCGCCTGCCAGCGCGCGAGCTTGCGGCGGCTGAACCAGTCGGGCCGCGGCGCCTCTTCGGGCGATGCGGCGGCCTGCGCACTGCCGCCGCGCTCGACGATGGCTTCGGCGAACAGGCGCGCATGCAGCTGCTCGTCGGCCAGGTGCTGGTCGAGCTGGCGCACCAGCCACTCGGGCGGGGCGATGCGCAGCTCGCGCTGCAGCGCCTGCTCGGACGACTCCTCCCCCACGAGGTAGAAGCGCAGCAGCAGCATCTCGCCCGCATTGCTCGCATGCAGCTGGCGCAGCGCAGCGCGCTTGACGTGATGCACAAGGCGCGCCTGCAGGGCGGGCCAGCCGCGCAACGAAGGCGGGGCGAGGCAGTCGAAGCCGGGCGCAGCGCCGACCGGGTCAGCGGCCATTGGCCCTGGCCTTCGCGGGCTGCTGCTGTTGCTGCCAGCCCAGCACCAGCCCGATGAAGCTGTCCTGCAGGAAGGCGCGCGCGGCGGCGTCGGCGCCCGCGAACTCGCGCTGCTGGCCGTCGTAGCGCACGTAGCCTTTGCCGTTGATGGCGCCGAGCACGAGCTTCTCGTTCTTGTGGAAGCCGCGCTGCAGCAGCGGCTGAAGCAGCGACTGCGATTCGAGCCCGTACAGGAACAGGTCGCGCTGTACCACCTGGCGCGGAATCTGGCCGCTCAGGGCCTGCAGCTCCAGTGTCCAGTCGCCCTGCTGCATGGCTTCGGCCAGCTCGCGCCCCTTGGCGCCCGGCGCGCGAAAGCGTGCGCGCGCCACCGACTTCGAGGCCTTGCTCAGGCCGAGGCCGATGGTGATGTCGGCATCCTTTGCGCCATCGGCGCGGTTGTCGTCGACCTGCACCAGCACGTTGGCCAGGCGCGCGGTCAGCGAGGGCTTGGCGAGCGCCCCGACGATCTGCTCGGCGGTGAGCATCACGCGCTCGGTGCCGGGCTCGTTCACCGTCACCTTGTACGGGTCGATGCGGATGTCGTCGAACTCGCCGCTCACCGGCGAGTGGGCATGGCTGCTCACCGACCATTCGCTGCCCGATCGGCTCAGCAGCGCGTGGAAGGTCAGCGGCACGCGCTGGCCGTCGCGCGCGCGGCCCGAGCCCTGCAGCAGCACGTCGCCCACGATGGTCTTCTCGGGGTAGCTGCGGGTGCTGGCGAAGCGGATGGTGTGCGCCGCGAGGTCGAGCGCGGCGTGGGTGTCGGCGTCGTCGAGGGCGAGGCGGTTGCAGTCGTTGCCGGCGCCCGCGAGCGCGGCGAAGGGGCAGCCGGCTTCGGACCTGAAGTTGAAGACGCCGCGGCCAGTGAAGTCGGCAGCGCTGGCGAGGGTGAAGGCGCCCGCGAGCGCGAGGCCCAGCGTCACGCGGCGAACGGAAAGCGAAGAGAGGATGTGCATGGTTTTTTGGTTGTTGTTCTTCTGGACAGCGGCAATCAGGGCCGGTGATACGAAAGCGCCTGTGCGTCGGCGTTGGTGCGGCCCGTGGTGTGCCAGCCGATGCCGCGCGCGAACGCGCCCAGCATGTCGACGGCCGAGAAGCCCAGGATGAGTGCCACGCCCGCCAGCCAGCGCAGTCCGCGCAGCGGCGGCAGGTCTTGATGGTTCAGCGCCTTCATGCTGAAACCCAGCCGCGTGAACAGCACGCACAGCGGCCCGATCGGCCCGCTCTTCGCGAGCCACTGCCAGCGCGGCGACACATAGCTGCGCAGCAGGTGCGGCGTGAGCGAGTACGTGTCCTGCCCGCGCATCCAGCGCAGCTTGAGCGCCTCGGCGCGCGTGTCGGGCAGGCGATGTTCGGTGTGGGCCGCCGCGGCGTAGTGGATGGGCACGCCGGCCGCCTTCAGCCGCATGCCCAGCACCTGGCAGTGCGCGCGGTACACGCCGTCGAGCGCCTGGTAGCTGTGCTCTTCGAACACGTCGCGGCGGAAGGCCACGTTGTTCGCGTAGAAGTTGCTCGTGGCGCCGGCGTGGCCGGCATTGGGAAAGTACATGAAGTCGATGGTCGTGAGCGCGGTGCCGACCACGTTCGCGGCGTAGCTGGTGCGGCCGGCCACCACGGCGGGGGCATCGGCCCGGGTGAAGGGCAGCAGCATCTGCAGCAGCCAGTCGTCGTCGGGCAGGCAGTCGGCGTCGGCGAACACCACGTGCGAGCAGCGCTGCGCATCGGTGGCCGCGAAGCCGGCGTTCTTGGCGTCGTAGTAGCCGGTGCTCGCGTCGATGCGCACGAAGTCGACCGGTCGGCCCGCGAGCGTGCTCACGGCCTCGCAGGTGGCGGGGCTCAGCCCGTCGTGCGTGATGACCACCTGAGCGAGCGCGCCGAGCGGCAGCTTCTGCTTCGCCAGCAGGGCGACCAGGCGTTGCAGGCTGCTGCCCGCCCTGGCTTCGGCATCGGGTCCGCCGCGCAGGTTGTTGGTCTCCAGGACCAGCGCGCATCGCGCGGCAACTTCATCGGGCATCATCGAATTTTCCTGTCCGGACATTTGTTTTGAAGGCTTGCATCCTGCTTTTATCTCACAACCGCGCCCTCCACCAGCGTCGGGCGCCATGGGCCCGCCCATGAAGGTCAGCATCTTCGGCGCCGGCTACGTGGGCCTGGGCTTCGCCGCCTGCCTGGCCGAGGCGGGCCACGAGGTGCTCTGCGCGGACACCGACCCGGCTCGCATCGAGGGCCTGCAGCGCGGCCTGATGCCGCTGCACGAGCCCGGTCTGGAGGCGCTGGTCGTCGCCGGCCTGGCCGCCGGAACACTGCGGTTCACTGCCGACGAGCGCGCGGCCTGCCTGCACGGCGACGTGCTCTTCATCGTGGTGAACACGCCGGCCGATGCAGAAGGGCGGGTCGACCTGCGGCACGTGATCGCGGTGGCGGCCGGCATCGGGCGGCACCGCGACCGAGAGGCGGTGGTCGTGTGCAAGTCGACCGCGCCCGTGGGCACGGCGGCGCAGGTCGAGGCCGTGCTGAACGGCGAGCTTTCGCGGCGCGGTGTTGCGCCTCGCATCGCGGTGGCCGTGAACCCGGAGTTCCTGCGCGAAGGTTCGGCCGTGCGCGACTGCCGGCGGCCCGACCGCGTGGTGATCGGCAGCGAAGACCCCCAGGCCGTCGACCTGCTGACCCGGCTCTACGCACCGTTCGTGCACGACCCCAGGCAGGTGCTCGTGATGGACCGCCGCTCGGCCGAACTGACCAAGTACGCGGCCAACGCCATGCTCGCCACCCGCATCAGCTTCATGAACGAGATGGCACGCGTGGCCGAGCATGCGGGCGCCGACATCGAGGCGGTGCGGCGCGGCATCGGCGCTGACCGCCGCATCGGGCCCGACTTCCTGCAGGCCGGCGCGGGCTATGGCGGCTCGTGCCTCGCGAAGGATGTGCGGGCGCTGACGCATGCGGCCGAACGCGAGGGTCACCTGCTACGCATCCTCTCGGCGGTCGAGGCGACGAACCACGCGCAGAAGGGCCGGCTGTTCGATCTGATGGTGCACCACTTCGAAGGCCGCATCGCAGGCAAGACCATCGCCGTGTGGGGCCTGGCCTTCAAGCCCGACACCGACGACATGCGCGACGCGCCCAGCCTCGTGCTGCTGGAGCGCCTGCGGGCGGCCGGCGCGCGCGTGCAGGCCTACGACCCGGCGGCGATGCCGAATGCGCGCAGCCTCGTCGGCGAGCGCGACGATGTGCGCTGGTGCGCCACGGCGCAGGAGGCGCTGGGCGGCGCCGATGTGCTGGCGCTCGTCACGGAGTGGCCGGAGTTCCGCCGGCCCGACTTCGTGCGCATTGCGAAGGAGCTGCGCACGCCGGCCATCTTCGACGGCCGGAATCTCTACGACGCGGCCGAGGCCGAAGCCGCGGGCATCGCGTACTACGGCATCGGCCGCGGGCGATCTTCACTGTTGCGTTGAGTCGTCCAGTGGAAGGAACGCCTCGCCCGGCGTGAGCGGCGCATGCCGGTAGCTTGCCGGCGTGCGGCTCAGCTTGACCGGCGCGCCGATGCCGCGGTAGCCGCCGGGCATCTCGACCACCATCTCGCGGTGCAGCGTGTGCGGGTGCTGGAGCGCGGCATCGACCGGCAGCACCGGCGCGGCGGGCACACCGGCGGCCATCAGCTGCTCGACGAGTGCGCGGCCGTCGAACACGGCCATCGCCGCTTCGAGCTGCTGCTTGAGTCCGTCGCGGTGCACCGAGCGCGCGCCGGCCGTGCGGTAGAGCGGATCGTCCGCCAAGTCGGGCAGGCCGATGCAGCGGCACAGGCTTGCGAACTGCCGGTCGTTGCCGACCGCGACGAACACGGGGTCGGTGCCGGTGGCCAGTGCGTCGTACGGATAGATGTTGGGATGCGCGTTGCCGGTGCGGCGCGGCGCGGTGCCGTCCATGAACCAGTTGGCCGCATGCGGGTGCAGCAGCGAGAGGCCGCTGTCGTACAGCGCGGCTTCCACGAACTGGCCGCGTCCGCTGCGATTGCGCTCCTGCAGCGCGAGCAGCACGCCGATCACGGCGTTGAGCCCGGTCACCATGTCGACCACCGGCAGGCCCACGCGCAGCGGACCGCCGTCGGCCTCGCCGTTGATGCTCATGATGCCGGTCATGGCCTGCACGGCGGCGTCGTAGCCCGGCAGCGCGCCGAGCGGGCCGTCGGCGCCGAAGCCGGACACGCGGCACCATACGAGGCGCGGGAAGCGTTTCGACAGTTCTTCGTAGCCGATGCCCCAGCGCTCCATGGTGCCGGTCTTGAAGTTCTCGATCAGCACGTCGGCCTCGCCCACCAAAGCGAGCAGTGCGTCGCGGCCTTCTTCGGTCGAGAAGTCGAGGTGCTGCACGCGCTTGTTGCGGTTCAGGCCGTGGTAGTAGGAAGCCACGCCTTCCTTGAACGGCGGGCCCCAGGTGCGCGTGTCGTCGCCCTGCGGCGGCTCGACCTTGAGCACGTCGGCGCCATGGTCGCCGAGGATCTGGCCGCAGTAGGGGCCGCCGAGGATGCGGGAGATGTCGAGGACTCGGATGCCTGCGAGGGCGCCTTGGGCTTGTGTCATTTCTTGTTCCATTTGTCTTGTCTTTCGGGGCGCGTGCACAGGCCGCCGGGTACTCCCCTCCGCGAATGTCCCCCGCTTCGCTCCTCCTTTATTTCGCTGCGGGGAGCACCCGACGCCCTGTG